>CAZGXY010000030.1:0-46894 GCA_964530145.1 uncultured Acidobacteriaceae bacterium
ATGGCGGTGTCGGAACTGGTCTACGTGGCTTGCTGTTTCTGGGCCGCAAGGCGGATCATCCCGGAAATTCGCATCGGCGCACGCTACTTCACGCTTGGAGTGTTCCGGGAACTGATCCGGTACGCCGGCAGCTATCAATTGGTAAACGTGCTGGAGGTGCTTTACGGGATGATTCTTCCGGTCATCGTGCTCCGGCATTTCGGGGCCAGCACCGCCGGCGTGTATGCGGTAGCAACCCGGCTGGTGATCGCCGCCTTAATCGGGGTCGACGCGCTCATTCTGCCGCTGCTTTCCGGGGGCACTGTTACCTTTGCCTCAGGATCGATCGAACGCATGAACCGGTTTCTGAGGAAATCGTTCAAGATCGCGATGGCGGCGTCTCTGCTGCCCCTGGCCTTCGTGGCGACTTTCGGCACGCTGCTGGTTCAGGTCTGGACGGGCCAGGTTGGCCCGGAATTTCGGATGGCCGTCTGGTTGACTTGCTTTTCGGCATTGTTCGCCTCCATTTCGCGGGTACAACTCGTTCTCTACCGAGCCTCGGGAAATGCACTGCATGACAATATCCGGCAGGCATTCCGGCTGGGGGTGCTGATCCTCCTTGCCGAACTCGGCAGCATGATCGGTTTCTACGGAGTGCTGGTTGGCTTGGTCGTAGCAGAATTTATCGGCGTGGTTTACATGTTTTTCGCGATGAAATCGGTGCTCCGCTTCTTTGCCCCAAAACAGCTGATTCCGGATACGCTTAGGTTGGCAACTGCCACAGGGGCCATGATCGCGGTCGGCGTGGCCGTTGCGGCAGTACCGATACCCTGGGGGACAAACGGGCGGGTGACCGGTTTGATCAGGCTCTCTGAAGTTGTAACCGCATGCGCCATCGTGGCTTGGCCCGCCGTTGCTCTAACGAAATCAATTTCACGGGAAGAGCAGCGACTTGTACTTAGGATAGTGACCCCCTTGGGGGCGCCAGAGGTTTTGCCCACTGAGTAATCGCGGCAGATACCGCTGTGCGTGTCCGCCCGCCGAAAATCTAGCTTATGTTTAACGAACTCGTTCGTCATCCTATCATTGCAGCACGCTTCATAAAGAAGCGGATCATGGAAATTCCGTCTAAGGGCCTGCCGCGATTCCGCAAACCTAACGACGACGAGTTCGACAAGAAGCACGGCGTCGAGACATCTAAGCTGGTCCAGTTTGTTCCTACGAACAGCGAGAACGTCTCTCATGGAAATCGGTATTCGGCAGCCAGTGAGTCGGTCATTCGATGGTGCATTGAGAATTGCGGCATGCCCCTTGAATCCACCACCTTCGTGGATGTTGGTTCAGGCAAAGGACGCGCCCTGATCGTAGCCACGTTTTATCCGCTCAAGAAAATTGTCGGCGTCGAATACTCATCTGAATTGGCGGAAATATGCTGCAAGAACCTTCTGAAAATGGGCCTCCAAAGCAAGGCCGAAGTCGTGGTTTGCGATGCCGCCGAGTTCTGCTTCCCAGACGGAGACTTATTGGTTTTTCTTTACAACCCCTTCGACGGCGTGATTTTGGAAAGAGTGCTTAAGACTCTGGCAGCCGCCTCAGGTCGGGTTCGAATCGCACAATTGGGACCGGGTCACGAGATCATCCGAAGGTCTGGACTCGCCCGCGAGATTTGTTCGGGCGACGGGCCCACGATTTACGAGATCCTCAACCCCTAAGATCAATCCATGAATCACGTTCAATTCACTGTTGGCGGCGACAGCGCCATGCATCCAGCGGTGTTGGTGGCACTGCTGCTGGCTGCGGTTCTCATCCTGGCACTTCCGAGACGGTATGTCTTGATTCCCCTGCTACTGCTTTCTATAACGATCCCGATCGGGCAGCGGCTGATGATCGGCCCATTCCATTTTCCCGTCTTCCGCATCTTAGTGGCAATCGGGTGGGTGCGCCTGCTGATGCAGCGCTATGGCCATGACGGACATAGATCAAAAATTCACTTCAACATTATCGACAAAGCGATCGTCCTGTACACAATTGTTTGTCTGATCTGCTACACGATTCAGTGGCAGGACAGCGCAGCCTTCTTTGACCAGCTGGGCTCGATGTATAACATTTTGGGATTTTATTTCTTGTTCCGGTTTTTTATCCGAGACAAGAAAGATGTCGAGCTAACGATTGAAGCATTCGCAATAGTGGCCTTAGTTGTAGCGGCCTGCATGTTCAACGAACAGCTTACGGGCCAAAACGTATTGGGAGTACTCGGGGGTGTTCCGGAGCACACGGCGATGCGCGAGGGTTACCTCCGGTCCCAGGGGCCATTCCGTGTGTATCTGACCGCCGGGGCTTTCGGCGCCACGCTTATCCCTTTATTCCTGGCCTTGTGGCACAGGGGCGGATCTCGCCTCATGGCGGTGATTGGGGTCGTCTCAGCCGTGACCATTGCGATCACCTCTCGAACAAGCACGGCAATATCGGCGTGTTTGGCTACAGTTATTGGCCTTGGAATGTGGCCGTTTCGGGACAAGCTGCGTCAAATCCGATGGCTGCTCGTGGTTTCGCTGGTTACTCTTCACCTAGCAATGAAGGCCCCGGTGTGGGCTTTAATCGCAAGAATTGATCTGGTCGGAGGATCCACCGGCTGGCACCGCTTCAAGATCATAGACAATTTCATCCATCACTTCTGGGACTGGTGGCTCGTGGGCTGTAATAACTATTGGGCGTGGGAGGGCGGAGATGATATGTGGGACACCGCCAACCAGTACGTAGCAACCGGAGAGACTACGGGTTTGATTGCCCTGATTCTGTTCCTCACAACCATAGTTTATGGCTTCAAGTATTTAGGCAGGGCGCGCAAGGCCGCCGGGAAGCATCCGGCGCAGGCTTGGTTTCTATGGCTGCTTGGAGTTGCGCTCTTCTCGAATCTCGTGGCGTTTTTCGGAATCTCGTACTTCGATCAGACTTTCATCTATTGGTACGCGCTTCTGGCGATAATTGTTGCAGTAGGTGGCCCTACCCTGCAGCCGACTGCTTCCAAATCCCCCTCTATTGCCCGCTGGCCGTCGGAACTCGAACCGGCAACCGCGGTAGCGGGTCGCGCGACGCTCGCCGGACTCTGACTGTCACTTCGCTGTTCGGAAAATGACAATGCAACGGAACAACATCGAGATTCGGATAGCTCGCACATTGCCCGAAGTCGAGGCGCTGCGCGGCGCATGGATGGCTTGGCCAAGTCACCGCGATTCTGACATCGATTTCTACAAAATGATCGTCGGTTCGTATCCCGAGGTAATTCGGCCGCATATTCTCGCTCTTTATCGCGACGGGCAATTGGAAGCCATCCTGGTGGGCAGGCTCGAGCGGAAAAGACTCTCGTTCGAAGTGGGTTATCTTCGAATCCGCTGGCCGCACGTACGCTGCCTAACCTTCGTCTATGGGCCCATCCACGGGGATGCCACTCCCGAAAATATCCAGGCATTGCTGCGCGAGGCGATGGGATCACTGAAGCAAAATGAAGCGGATATCGCAATGTTTGAGTTCGTACCCGTGGATTCTCCTTTGTACCAACTCGGCCTCGAAGCGCCCGGGATTTTCGGTCGCGACACCCTTCCAGCCAAGCAGGGGCACGAAATTATGAGTGTTCCCGGGAGCATCGACGAAGTTTACCGGCGAATGTCGAGTGGGCGGCGGATTGAAACCCGACGACGAATTAAAAAGCTTCGCAGTCATCCAGGCGGAGAACTCAGGTTCGCCTGCTATCGGCTCGAGTCTGATCTCGACCGGCTGTTCGAGGACGCGGAAGCGATCGCCAGAAAGACATATCAGCGTGGTTTGGGCGCTGGGTTCGCGAACGACTCGCTGGTGCGACAGCGCCTGGGCTTGGCCGCTCGCAAGGGATGGTTACGGGCGAACCTGCTTTACATCGGAGATCGTCCCGTCTCATTCTGGATTGGAATGCTCTACCACGGATCTTTTGTCAGCGAGTACATGGGTTACGATCCCGAGTTCCGGCAGTGGTCTCCCGGTATGGTTCTCATGATGCACGTCATCGAAGGATTCTGTAGCCGTTCAGATGGAGATGTCGTCCAGGAACTCGATTTCGGACTTGGCCACGCGGAATATAAGGCGGTGCTGTGCACAAAAAGCTGGTCCGAAGCATCCCTGTACATCTTCAGCCCGAGCCTCAAAGGACTTTTCCTCAAGTCCCTGCGCACCGGCACCCGCGTGGTAGATGCGTCGGCCAGAAAATTGTTGGCTTCGACGTCTTTTTTCCCAAAGCTTAAGAGGGCATGGAGGGACCGCTTGGCAAGAAAGGCCAAACCGGCGACTCCGCCCATTACTGAATCGGTAGCCGGGTCAGAGGCTCGGTAAACCGAGAACTTAACAATTAGCTATGAAACTCTCAATCGTCATCATCTGCTGGAATGACTGGAAAGTCCTCGAAGACTGCCTGCGCTCGATCTTTGCGGGTACCCACAAAACCGAGTTCGAAATTGTCGTCTCGGATAACGGGTCGACGGACGGATCCGTCGAGAAGATTCGCGCGCAATTTCCCGCGGTTCGTGTGGTGGAGAATCGCGCCAACGTTGGGTTTGCCAAGGGCAACAATGCCGGAATCCGGGAGGCGCGCGGCAAGTATGTATTGATTCTGAATCCGGACACGATCATTCACGACGGATCGCTCGATCGCTGGATTGAATTTGCCGACCGGCATCCCGAGGGCGGAGCGTTTGGCTGCCGTGTGCAGAATCCAGATGGAACGTATCAGCGTTCAGCGCGGCCGTTTCCCACAATTCCGCGGTATCTGATGGCGGCCCTGTACTTGCGCTTCCTCGGACAACTGCGGCGCCCAGTGCTCACCCCCGAATACGACTGGTGGAAGGGTGACACCGAGCGGGAAGTTGACTGGCAATCCGGCTGCTGCGTCATGCTGCGCGGCGACCTGCTCAAACAACTTGGCGGATTCGACGAGCAATTCTTTTATCAGTTCGAAGAAGTGGATTTATGCCGGCGCGTTTGGAACGCGGGCTATCGCATTCGCTTCACACCGCACGCTTCCATCACCCATCTGGGCGGACAATCAGTGAAGCGCTTTCCAGCTCGCTTTGCGATCGAAGTCTGCCGCAATGGATACCGCTACTTCTTTAAGCATTTTGGATCCCAGGGCGCTCGACAGTATCGTTTGGTGGTGCTGGTCAGCCTGGCGGTGCGGAGGATAGGCTATGGAGTGTGGAATCTCATACGGCCGAACGAGATTCTGAAGAATCGTCTGGAAGTTTACCGGGTGACTGCAAAGTGGAACAGGCAGCTTGATCCCATCCAATTCGTCGAACGGGGAATCGAACAGCCGGCTGAGACTCCGGCGTCCCTGCAAACCACCTGAAGCCGCTCGAAGATTTCTTAGCAAGACTTTCTCACAAGGAGCAGTTTCCGTGAATCAAACACCTACATCTTTAGTGACTGGCGGCGCAGGCTTTATGGGGTCACACGTCGCCGAGCATTTGCTGGCTATGGGACATGACGTGGTAGTGCTCGACGATCTCAGCGGAGGCTTTCGCGAAAACGTTCCAGCTGGAGCAACTTTCGTTGGAGGATCGATTCTGGACCATGCTCTGGTTGACCGGCTGTTTAATCGGCACGCGTTCAATTACGTATACCATCTTGCTGCCTACGCCGCCGAGGGCTTGAGCCATTTCATCAAGCGCTTCAACTACAACAACAATCTGATCGGCTCAGTGAACCTGATCAACGCCGCGATCAATCATGGGACGAAACGTTTCGTCTTCACCTCTTCGATCGCGGTCTACGGCGCCGGGCAGAGCCCGATGTCGGAAGCGATGATTCCCGTGCCGGAAGATTCCTACGGTATTGCCAAGCTGGCGGTCGAGCAGGAGCTTCGCGTCAGCCACGAGATGTTTGGCCTCGATTACGTGATCTTCCGTCCGCACAACGTTTACGGCGAGCGGCAAAACATTGGCGACCGCTACCGCAACGTCGTCGGGATCTTTATGAATCAACTGCTCCGGGGCGAGCCCATGACCATCTTTGGCGACGGCACCCAGCAGCGGGCTTTCACCCACATCGACGATGTCGCTCCGGTCATTGCCCGCTCCGGAGAATTGCCGGCGGCGCGAAACCAGATTTTCAACGTTGGAGCCGACGTCCCCTACACCGTCAACGAACTCGCTCAAGTGGTCGCCCAGGCTATGGGCTACGAATGCAAAGTGAACTACCTCGATGCGCGCAACGAAGTCAAAATCGCATTCTCGGATCACTCAAAAGCCGAACAAGTGTTCGCCACCGCGAGCAAGACCTCGCTTAAAGATGGCATCGCCAAGATGGCCGCCTGGGTTCGCCAGCACGGAGCGCGAGAGAGCAACGTATTCGAGGGCGTCGAGATCATGCGGAACATGCCCGCAAGCTGGGCGAAGGTCATGGCCGTGAAGGCCTAGGCGAGAAATGTCTCACGTAAACATGACGTCACCCATGAATGTACACAGCAAAAAATACGCGGTTATCACTCCCGTGCGCGACGAGGAAGCGTTGCTTCCCTCGACGATTGAGAGCATGATCCGCCAGACGATCGTGCCCGCCGAGTGGATCATCGTGAACGACGGCTCGAAAGACAACACGGGAAAGATCATCGACGATTACGCCAGCCGTTATCCATGGATTCGCGGAGTACACCGCCAGGACCGCGGCTTTCGCAAATCGGGGGGCGGGGTAGTCGATGCTTTTAACGACGGCTACCGCGCGTTGGCCTGCGAAGATTGGCAATTCATCGCCAAGTTCGACGGCGACTTAACCTTCGCCCCAGACTATTTCGAAAAATGCTTTGCCGAGTTTGATCGCGATCCGAAACTGGGAGTCGGCGGCGGTGTAATTTGTTACGTCGTCGACGGAGTCGACCAGATCGAAGAGGCTCCGGCCTTTCACGTCCGCGGCGCGACCAAGATCTATCGCAGGAAATGCTGGGAAGGCATCGGCGGCTTCTGGCCGGCCCCCGGCTGGGACACTATGGATGAGGTCAAAGCCAACTCGCTCGGCTGGTCGAGCCGCAGCTTCCCCGACCTCCACCTGATTCATCACCGGGGTACGGGTTCAGCGGACGGACTCTGGCACACGCTGGTCAAATATGGGCGGGCGAACTACATTTGTGGTTACCACCCGGTCTTTATGTTCAGCAAGTGTGTCCGCCGGCTTTGGCAGAAGCCTTTCGTCCTTGGGTCGGTCGGGCTGATGTATGGTTTTGTCTCCGGATACATTAAGAAAATTCCCCAGGTGGACGACCGGGCCACGATCCTCTACCTTCGCCAACAACAAATGAATCGCCTCTTCCGCCGGCAAACTATCTGGAGATAGGCATCAGCTAGCTGCTATTTGCTTCAATTCAATCCCATTCAGCCACCGAATCGAGACTATTGTGTGCGGAATTTGCGGAAAACTGAGCTTTGATCGCGATGCGGCACTGGCGCCGGCGTTGTTGAAGACCATGGCCGACACCATCGAGCACCGCGGCCCGGACGACGAGGGATACTACATCTCCGGCCCGGTTGGATTTGGCTTCCGGCGTCTTTCGATTATAGATCTCAACACCGGCCACCAGCCGATCTCAAACGAAGACGGCACGATTTGGATCGTCTTCAATGGTGAAATCTACAACTACCGGGAGCTCCGGCGAACGCTCGAATCGAAAGGCCATGCGTTTCGCACTCAGACCGATACCGAGGTAATCGTTCATCTGTATGAAGAGTTTGGCGAGGCCTGTCTTACGAAGCTGAGAGGCATGTTTGCCTTCGCAGTGTGGGACGAACGCCGGCAGACGCTGCTGTTGGCAAGAGACCGGGTCGGCATAAAGCCTCTCTATTATTCCCTGACCAAGAAGTCGATCGTCTTCGGCTCCGAGATTAAAGCCATCCTGGCCGATCCGGAAGTGAAGGCCGAAGTTGTTCCGGAGATGATTGACCGGTTCCTGACTTTCTTTTATGTGCCCGGCGAGGAGACGCTTTTTCGCAATATTCACAAGCTCGCACCCGGATGCTGCCTGACGGTCAAAAATGGCACAGCCACGACTCGCCAATATTGGGATCTGCAGTTCGAACCCATAGCTCGAAGCACAAAAGAAGCGCAGGAAGAACTGCTCGCGCTGCTGGAAGAGTCTGTTCGCCTGCACATGATCAGCGACGTGCCGGTGGGATTTCTCCTCAGCGGCGGCGTGGATTCCACAGCGATGCTAAGTCTCGCCGCCGGAAAAACCGAGCAGCGCATCAGCAGTTACACGATCGGCTTTTCCAGTCCGGGCGTAATTGATGAACGACCATATGCCCGACTGGCAGCAGAGCGCTTTGCGGCCGACGCGCATGAGCTGACGATTACAGCCAAGGAATTCGCGGACTTTCTGCCGAAGTTTGCCTGGCATATGGAAGAGCCGGTTTGCGATCCGCATGCCGTGGCGCTGTATTTTGTCTCGAAGCTGGCCAGGGATTTCGTGAAGGTGCTGATTTCCGGTGAGGGGGGAGACGAAGCTTTCGGCGGCTATCAGACATACCGGGGCATACAGTGGATGGAACGCGCGAAAAAGTTGCTGGGCCCGCTGACCGGGTTGTTCGCTTCGGGCCTGACTCGGATGAACGGCTCGCTTGCGTCCGACCGCATCGGCAAATATGCGCCGCTATTCAGCCTTGCCTTCGAAGACTACTACTACAGCCGAACCTCGAATCCGTTTACTTATTTCAATTCCTCATCCCATGAGTTCTACTCCAAAGATTTCGCATTCGCGGCTAACAAGGGCGTTTCGCTTGAGGCTGTGAAGAAATACATGGAAAGCAGCAGCGGTTACGGCGTCCTCAACCGGATGCTCTACGTCGACACCAAGACTTCGCTGCCCGACGATCTTCTGCTGAAGGCCGACAAGATGACCATGGCAAACTCCATCGAGCTGCGGGTTCCGCTGCTCGACCATAAGGTGTTGGAATTCGCCGCCTCGTTACCGGAGAAGCTTAAGGTAAGGAACTTTACCACCAAGTACATCGTCAAGTCGGCTTTCCGGGACCGCATCCCCCAGGAAATTCTGAACCGCCCGAAGGCAGGATTCCCTGTTCCGTACGTGCAGTGGCTGAGAACTGAACTGAAAGATTGGTTGCGCGATGTGTTGCTGGATCGCGAAACCATTTCAAGGGGCTATTTCAACAGGAGCGAAGTCGAGAAGCTGGTTTCCGAGCACTCCGCCTCGGGACGTTTTTCGAAGGAAGTATTTTCGCTGGTAGCATTGGAACTGTGGCACCGCACCTTTCTGCCATCGTCCAGTCCAATCGCCTCGGAAAACAATGGCGATCTCGCCATGTCGGCCCTGCCAAATTAAGGCTTATTGGTATGTACGAGACAGAAGCCAATCATAAGGTCGAATCGGATGAGCAGATTCCGGCCGGCGTCATCGCGGAATTGAGCAGGGCGGACAGCGGTCTGGTTGCCCGGACCGTGCTTCCCTGGAGCGAGCATTGCACAGAATGCGTCTGGCCGTCCTGCTACTCCACCTGCGATTTGTACTCTCCCCGCGAGGATGGCCGTTGCCGGCGCTTCGCCGATGGGATGGTCCGGGTGGACACTCCGACGGCGTTGAATCCCTATCTTCTTAAGATCCGCTTCAAGCAATGGGGGAAGCTGTGGACCCCAGGCAATATTCACCTTCACCCGGCTGACCAGGCGCTGAAGATCGAGCGCCGAGACTATCTGATTGGCAGGACACTGGTGCAGCTTCCCTTGCCTTCGCAGATGAAGAGCAGGATGACGGGCAAGCGATACAGCTTCAAGAAAAAAGCGGCGAACTGGGCTGGCCGCAATGGCGAATCGCCGACAAGTTTCCTGCTGGAATGCTACAACCCGGAACCACAGACTGTTCGGCTCTCGCTGACGATGCGCGCGGTCGACGCGGAAAAAAAGATACCGTTCCAGCGCCTCATCGAACTTGTGCCTGGATTTCAGCGAGTTCGCATTCCTCTGGGCGAGATTGCCAGGGTTCTCGACGTGCGAGCACCGTTCAGCATCGATCTCATCCCGAACAGCGACGCATCGGAGATTACGCTTTACTTCGGGTTGATGGAATTTGTGCAGGAAGTAGCCACCGCGCGAGAGAATACGGATCTAGAGAAGATAGATAAGGTCAAAACGGCCAAATGCATTGTGTGGGACCTCGACAACACGCTGTGGAACGGCATCCTCGTGGAAGACGGACCCGAGAAGCTCGAGTTGAAACCGGGGATTGCCGACATCATCCGGTCTCTCGACCAGCGCGGCATCCTGCACTCGATCGCCAGCAAGAACAATCAAGAAGAAGTACTGCAGGTTCTGAAGAAATTTCGCCTGGATGAATACTTTTTATGCCCGCAGATCTCGTGGCAGCCGAAGAGCGAATCGATGCGCGCGATTGCCCACCAGTTGAATATCGGAGCCGACACGCTGTTATTCGTCGATGATTCGGCATTCGAGCGGGAAGAGGTGAGGCTGGCCTGTCCGGAGGTGCGAACGCTGGACGCGCGCCTCTACCATACTTTGCTCGAGATGAAAGAGTTGAAGGTTCCTGTAACCGACGAGAGCAAAAGCCGGCGCGCCATGTATCAGTTGGAAACAAAGCGCCAGGCAGTCGCCCAGGGTTTTGGAGACGACTATATGGCATTTCTCAGGGACTGCCAGATTGAATTGTCAATCGGGCCGTTGACCGAAGAAAATCTCGGCCGAGTGCATGAACTGACTCAGCGCACCAACCAAATGAATTTTTCCGGTAACCGCTACGACCGGAAGGTGCTCGAAGGGGTTCGTCAGACTCCCCACTTGGATACCTATGTCATAGCGTGCCGCGACCGGTTCGGTAGCTACGGCGTGGTCGGGTTCAGCATTGTGGACAGCCGCGAGCCTCGCATGACCGATCTGATGTTTAGTTGCCGGGTCCAGGCGAAGCGCGTCGAACACGCTTTCCTGGCCTACGTGATCGGAAAATATATTGGAGAATCCGGTAAAGGCTTCTTCGCCAATTATCGGGAGACGCCCAGAAATGCGCCGTCCGGCCGCGTCTTCGGCGATCTTGGTATGGAGAGGATCGGGGTTCACGACGGAGTCACCCACCTAGTTTTCCACAAAGAAAAGGCGATTCCCCATGACCATGTAATTCAGATCCTCACTGAACAGGATGCGTTGTCCGCGGTTTAGCTTATGGATTTCCGCTCTCAGCTGGGATCGGTACGGCGGCAGGTTTTGGGATCACTTTATTCGCGCCGCGCGCCTCTCGGCGATGGCGGCCCGATTGTGACGTTCAGCTTCGATGATTTTCCGCGCTCCGCCTACACGGTGGGAGGGGCGGTCTTGAAGAATTTTGGCGCCCGGGGAACTTACTACACCGCCGTCGGTCTCATGGACACAAGCAATGAACTAGGCGAACAGTTTCGACGGGCTGATTTGGATGCGCTAGTCGACGACGGACACGAACTAGCCAGCCACACTTTTAGTCATATTTCTTCCCGGTCGGTTTCGGACTTGCACTTTGTGGAGGAAGTCGATCGAGGCAGGAAAGCCATTCAGGAAATGACTGGACAAAGCGACTCAGGCAACTTCGCATTTCCGTTTGGAGAGTTTACCTTGGGTGCCAGGAAGATCCTAAGCGGGCGGCTGCGTAGTTGCCGCAGCATATGGGGTGGTTTTAACGGACCCGAAATCGATCTGAGCTTGCTGCGGGCCAACAGCCTTTACGGCGACAACCACAATGCCGAAGCTGCTAAGCAACTCATCCTACAAAATAAAAAGCGGAAAAGCTGGTTGATTTTCTATACCCACGACGTACGCCCCGATCCTTCGCGATTTGGCTGCACCACGTCTTTACTGGAGTCGGTGATCTCGTTTGCCAGTCACAGCGGCGCTCGCATCCTTACCGTGGACGAGGTATTGACTGAAATAACTGGCGCCGCTCATCGAGACAGTCTGGCGGCTGGCGTTACTGCATAGAACACTCCTGCAAAACCATCCGGCAGGATCAGGACAAAGATCGAAAGAACCATTGGAATGGCGAAATCAGTAGTCCGGAGTTCAACCGTACAAATGTCCACCGTAGCTAGTTGTGCCGCTCCGGCCCTGACCCGAAAGGTCGAGCTTCCCTCGGCAGCCGTCCATGAGATCGACCCCCTCACCGATCCCCGCTGGGACGCTATGGTGAACCGCCATCCTAAGTCTTCAGTGTTTCACAGTGGAAATTGGCTTCGGGCGCTCCGCAATGTTTATGGCTATGAGTTCGTCGTGCTCACCACCGATTCGCCCGCGGCTCCCCTGACCAACGGGCTTGTGCTTTGCCGCGTCCGGAGCTGGTTAACCGGTTCCCGTTTAGTCTCGCTGCCTTTTTCGGATCACTGCGAGCCTCTAGTCGGCAATTCGGAAGAATTCGATCGCCTGCTCAATTACACGCAGCGCTATGTGGACTCGGGGCAAAATAAATACGCGGAGATCAGGCCCGCATCGTTCGAACCCGGCGCGTCCACGAAATTCGCCAGGCGGCTGACCTATTGTTTTCATCGCCTGGACCTGAAGCCCAGCATCGACGAAATCTTCCGGCATTTCCACAAGGATTGCGTGCAACGGAAAATACGGCGGGCGGAGAGAGAAAAGCTTCGCTACGAGGAAGGTTCGTCGGAAGAACTGCTCGAGCAATTCTACCGGCTCATGGTTTTGACCCGACGGCGTCAATCGCTGCCTCCCCAGCCGTTCGCCTGGTTCCAGGGATTAGTGGCCGCATTCGGAAGCAGCCTCAAGATTCGAGTTGCATACGCGGGAGATACGCCTGTCGCCAGCATCCTCACCCTTTCGCACCGGCGGACCATGATCTACAAGTATGGTTGCAGCGACGCCGCTTTTAACAAGCTCGGCGGAACCGCGCTGTTGTTCTGGAAAGCGATCCAAGAAGCCAAGGCGGCAGGCTGCCACGAACTCGACATGGGCCGCTCTGACTCCGAAAATCCAGGCCTGATTGCGTTTAAAGATCACTGGGGTGCGGCGTCAAGTTCTTTGACCTACTGGCAGTATCCGCAGGCCTCGGCGCGTCGTGACATCTGGCAACCCAAGTTCATCAAGCGGCTGATTCCGTCCACTCCCTCGGTACTTCTGAAGACAGTGGGCCGACTCCTTTATAAGCACATCGGATAATTCATCGTTCCAGTGAATTCACCGCTCGTTCCGCCCACTCGACGCCAACACCAAGAAGAGCTACGCGATGATTAACAAAGCTTACTACCTGCTCAAGCCGATCATTCCCTGGCGCGTTCGATTAGCGCTCAGGCGTCTCCGGGCCAGCTATAAACGGCGCGCCTTTGCCGAAGTCTGGCCGATCGATGAGCGGGCAGGCGCTGTGCCGCCCAACTGGCCCGGGTGGCCGGAGGGCAAGCGCTTCGCCGTGGTGCTCACGCATGACGTCGAAGGCGCCAAGGGAGTGCAACGAATCGAGCGGCTGGCCCAACTGGAAGCAAAACATGGATTTCGCTCCTGCTTCAACTTCGTGCCCGAGGAGGAATACCGCATCTCCGACAAGCTGCGGGCCACGCTCGAAGCGGCTGGATGCGAGGTTGGCGTACACGGCCTCGAGCATGACGGGAAGCTCTACCAGTCGAAAGCCAAGTTCGCGGCAAAAGCCGCCCGCATCCGGGAGTACACGCGGCACTGGAATGCTTCCGGCTTCCGCTCCCCTCTCATGCAGCACCGCCTGGCGTGGCTGCATGAGTTGGGCATCGAATATGACGCCTCCACCTTCGATACCGACCCATTCGAGCCCGAACCCGATGGAGTTGGAACCATATTTCCTTTCTGGGTCCCGGGGCCGGATGGCAGCGGCTACGTCGAACTTCCCTACACGCTGGTACAGGATTTCACGCTCTTCCTGGTTCTTCGCGAGAAGAACATCGATCTCTGGAAGCGCAAACTGGATTGGATCGTCGAACGCGGCGGCATGGCGCTCATCAACACCCACCCGGATTACATGCAGTTCGAGGGTTGCGAGAGAAAGAAAGATGAGTTCCCGGTTTCTCATTACGAAGAGTTCCTGAAGTATGTCCGCGAAAAATATGAGGGATCGTACTGGGCTGCGACGCCGCGGGAAGTCTCCCGCCATTACCGCGACAGCGTACCGGTTGCTTCCCGCAATACTCGCAAGAAGATCTGCATGCTCGCCTACACTGCCTATGAGTACGATAATCGGGTGCGGCGCTACGCGGAGACGCTGGCGAAACGGGGCGACCAGGTCGATGTAATCGCCTTGAGCGGTGCGCAATTTCGCGAGCCGGTCGAGACGATCTGCGGGGTCAAGGTTTACCGCATTCAGTACCGCGACTGCAACGAGCGCCACAAATGGAACTATGCTTCACGCCTGCTGCGCTTTTTGCTGCGCTCTTCCGTCGTCCTCGCGAAACTGCACCGGCGCAACCGCTACGACCTGATTCATGTGCATAACATGCCGGATTTTCTCGCCTTCGCGGCCTGGTATCCGAAGATGGACGGCACCAAGATCATCCTCGATATTCACGACCTCACGCCGGAATTGTTTGCCAGCAAGTTCGGCACGACGGTGCAAAGCGCCTATGTGAAAATGCTGAAAGGCATAGAACGCGCCGCCGCTTCGTTCGTCGACCACGTGATCGTTTCCAACGATCTTTGGAGCGAGACCCTGATTTCACGGTCGGTTCCAAAAGAAAAGTGCTCGGTATTCATCAATCACGCCGATCCGGCGATATTCTATCCGCACCCGAGGACGAGAAATGACGGGAAGTTTGTGGTTCTTTTTCCGGGCAGCTTTCAGTGGCATCAGGGGTTAGATCTGGCGATTGAGGCGTTTGCCCACCTCAGGGAAAACCTGCCGAATGCAGAACTTCACCTTTACGGGGGTGGAGGGGGCAATGGCGAGGCCGGGCTGAAACAGTTGTCGCACCGTCTGGGATTGGAAGATGTGGTGAAGTTCTGCGGCGGGGTTTCTCTCGACCGCATCGCCGAAGTCATCGCCAACGCCGATCTCGGGGTTGTGCCGAAGCGGGCCGACTCCTTCGGCAACGAAGCCTACAGCACCAAGATCATGGAATTTATGTCGCAAGGCGTGCCAGTCGTGGTCTCACGCACAAAAGTCGATACCTATTACTTCGAGGAGGGAACGGTTCACTTCTTTCCCTCAGGGAACAGCAAGGCGCTCGCGGACGCGATCTTGGATGTCGCAACCAACGAAGCTCTGCGGAAAACGCTCATTGCGCGAGGTTACGAATACGTTGAGCGCAACGGCTGGGGGCGGAAAAAACAAGAATATATCGACCTGGTGGATTCGCTTTCGACGGAACGCTTCGACCACGTGGCCGTTGAGGAAAACGCAGGCTTCACAAAAGAAACGGCTGAACTGGAACGTATCGTCGGATTGCCCTCGGGCGCAACCAAAGCCATGGGAGCGGCTGCCTCCGAGGACAACCGATTCAGCCTCGCTTCGCGGAAACGCGACCGGTGACATTCCTGTGACTTGGCAGGTAGAGCACCGGACCTGATCTTACGAAAGCCGATCGAATGAAAGCATTGCCTACAAAGCCGCGGGATTCGCGGACTGACATTTCCGTGATCATTCCTACGCGAAACCGCGCAGCCTCGCTCGCGATCACGCTGGAGTGTCTGGCGTCGGCGGACCGCGACGGTTTGCAAGTCGAAGTCATTGTGGTGAACAATTCCGGCGAAGACCACACCGAGGACATCGTCGATTCCTTCAGAGGTCGGCTTCCAATCAAATATCTCCACGAACCGGCACCTGGAAAGAGTCACGCGCTGAACCGGGCGCTCGATGCCGGCAACCTGGGCGAAATTGTCGCCGTTCTCGACGATGACATGAGCCCGCATGCGGAATGGTTTCAGGGAGTCGCTGCGATCTGCAAGCGCTGGTCAGACAAAGACCTCTTTAGCGGATACACCTACATAATCTGGCCCAACGACGAAGTCCCCGCGTGGGCGAAGAAACCAAAGCTACAAAGCTGGCTTTTTTCCGCAGGCCATGTCCCGGAGGCGGACGCCAAATTGAAGGAGGGCCGATGGTTTCTGGGCGGCCACTTCTGGTTTCGCTCGCGGGTGATCGAGACCGGTCGCCGGTTCAAAGATATATGGGTAACCGAGCCTGATTTCCAGCTGGATCTGGTCGAATCGGGATGCTCCGGAGTATCGGCGCGGGACGCAATGTCCGGACACCGGATTCAACCAGAACTGCTGCAAAAAGATGTCGTGACCAGGCGGGCCAGAAAAACCGGCGAGTGTGCGGCGTGGCTACGGCTTCAGCCTTACCGCAAGAAAATGAAGCAGGCGCGCCTGCTGCACTCCCACCCGGTTTTGGGGCGCCTTTTCTGCCTATTCAGTCATGGGATATGGTGGTTTCTGTACATGATTTCTTACCTGCTCCCTGCGAATGGCATCGGCTTCGCACTTCGCCTGATTGCCCTGGAGCGGAAGGCAACGTACCTCGAACTTTTCCGGGCTGCGAACCGGTTGGAAGCTTATTCGCTATCGCGCGGCAAGCGTGAAACCGCAGTTCGATCCCGAACTTGCCCGGCCCCCAGAGTGCACTCTTCAATTCTTAGTGCGCACGAATTAATAGAGAAATAGAAACGAGGAGCTTTCATTCAATGAATTCCGCGCAACACACGATGACCACATGCGTAGTCGATCTAGTCGCAGCCCGTGCGGCGGAGACTCCGCACGCAGTAGCCGTCGCAGAAGGTTACAGGCAGCTTACGTACGGCGAACTCGACGCCCGCGCCAATCAATTGGCTCACCTGCTGCGCGATCGAGGCGTTGGACCGAACGTCCTGGTGGGCCTCTGCATGCGGCGCTCGCAGGAATTCGTAATTGCAGCTCTCGCAATTACCAAAGCAGGTGGAGCATATCTCCCGCTCGATCCTGAATCTCCCGCGAATCGGCTCCAGATGCTCTTGAGCGATTCGAGAACACAATTAGTTCTCACGCATTCAAGTTCAGTTGGGCAAGTGCCGGGCGGCGACTGGCAGACGATCATCCTCGATCCGGCCAATACGGCGACGGCCCGCTACCCGCGAACGGCGCCGGATGTAAAAAGCGATCTTGAAAATCTCGCTTATGTGATCTATACCTCCGGCTCGACCGGACGGCCCAAGGGCGTCGAAGTCACTCACTCCAATTTGACGAATCTGGTGAATTGGCATCTAAAAGCTTTTTCGGTGACGCGCGACGACCGCGCTACTCAGCAAGCCAGCCCCGGATTCGATGCCGCAGTCTGGGAGGTATGGCCGTACCTCGCTGCCGGAGCCAGCGTGTATCTGGTCGACGAGCGAGTGCGCACCACTCCAGAAGCGCTTCGAGACTGGATGGCTGCCCATGGAATCACCATCAGCTTTCTGCCGACTGCGATTGCTGAACACATGCTCGAACTGCAATGGCCGCGGGAAAGCAAGCTCCGTTTTTTGCTGACCGGTGCAGACACGCTACGCCGCCGCCCTCCCGCCGGCCTGCCATTCACTTTTGTGAACAACTACGGGCCCACGGAGTGCACAGTCGTCTCTACCGCCGGAATTGTTAGTCCGGGGGATAGTTATGGAGAATTGCCGGCGATCGGGAAGCCGATCGACAATGTTCAGGCTTTTGTAGTAGACGAGCACCTGCAACCTGTCCCCGCAGGAACCGCCGGAGAATTGCTCATCGGAGGCGCGAATGTTGCGCGCGGGTATCTGCACCTCCCGGAATTGACCGCGCAAAAGTTTATTGCCAATCCTTTCGGCAAAGATCCCAAAGCCCGACTTTATCGCACTGGCGATCTGGTGCGCTATTTACCTAGTGGGGAAATTGCTTTCCTGGGACGAATCGACGATCAAGTCAAAATTCGCGGTTACCGGATTGAGCCGCAGGAAGTTGCCGTAGCAATCAATCGTCACGGCGCCGTCGAAACCAGCGCAGTAATCGCGCGCAAGGATGGGTCCAACGAAAAACGGCTGGTGGCCTACGTTGTAGCAAAGCACAACGCTGAGTTGAACGCCGCTACGCTGCGGCAGGAACTGGCCGAGAATCTGCTTGATTACATGATCCCGACGACGTTCGTGCGACTGGAGCGCCTGCCGGTATCGCCAAATGGAAAATTAGACCGCACCGCGTTGCCGGTTCCGGGCCCGGAGAATACTCTGAAAGAAGGCGCCTACGAAGCTCCCCAGTCGGAGCTGCAGGAGCGCCTGGCGGGTATCGTAGCAACATTGCTCGGCGTAGAAAGAGTCGGCATCGATGATAACTTCTTTAATATGGGTGGACACTCTTTGCTCGGGGCGCAAATGATTGCCCGCATCAGCGACGCCTTCGGCGTAGAACTCTCGCTGCTCAGCGTGTTCGACGATCCAACGGTAAGAGGCATGTCCGCCGAAATCGAGCGGCTGTTTATGGAAAAGCTGGAAAACATGAGCGAAGAGGAAGCGCAGCGCCTGCTGGCGGCTCAGGATGGGAACTGAACGATGACGGCGGTCCAAACTTCAACCCCGCGGCGCAAGCCCGAGGTTCTCGGCCTGTTCCGGTTGCTTGACCCTGAAGTGCTGGCGAATCCGTATGCACTTTACGCGAGGCTGCGTACAGAGGACCCAGTGCATTGGGACTCGTTTCTGCACGCCTGGGTCGTAACGAAATATCCGGATGTAATACGCGTCCTGCATCACTTCTCCGCGAACCGCACGCCGACGCCGGAGCAGTTGAGCACCATGAATCTCTCGGCGCTGAATCCCATCGCCAAAGTGATGGTCCGGCAGATGCTGTTTCTCGACCCTCCGGATCACACCCGGCTGCGCGCATTGGCATCGGCCGCTTTCACTCCCCGCAGAGTGGAACAGCTGCGTTCGCATATTCAGGAGATTGCCGACAACCTGCTTGACGGAATCATTGCCCGCGGCGGGCGGATGGACTTGATCGCCGACTTTGCCGCTCCGCTGCCTGCAATCGTTACCGCAGAGATGCTCGGCGTTCCTGTCGCCGACCACGACAAACTGAAAGACTGGTCGGCTGATTTCGCCGAGATGCTGGGCAACTTTCAGCACAATCCGGAACGCTTCCCGCGGGTGCTGCGCAGCGTCGAGAGCATGGGCGACTATTTCCGCGCGGCCATGAAGGAACAGGGTGAACAGCCGCGCGACGGCCTGATTCACGCCATGATGACCGCCGAGGTCGATGGCGGAAAACTCTCCGACGAGGAAATTGTCGCAAACCTGATCGTGACCATGGTCGGCGGCCAGGAAACCACGACCAATCTGATCGGCAATGGAATGCTCACGCTGTTGCGCAACCGCAAAGAGATGGAGCAGCTGCGCGCCGATTCGTCGATCATTCCCTCCGCGGTCGAAGAATTGTTGCGCTACGAAAGTCCCAGCCAGCATACCGCCCGGCTCGCTCCGGAGGATCTGGAGATGGGCGGCAAGAAGATCCGTAAACGCCAGGCAGTAATTGCTGTCATGGGCGCAGCCAATCGCGACCCTGAGCGCTTTCCCGACCCGGACCGCCTCGACTTGACGCGACAGGATAACCGCCACGTTGCATTCGGATGGGCGGCGCATTTCTGTTTCGGCGCGCCGCTGGCGCGAGTCGAAGGCCAGATTGCCTTTGAGACTCTTCTTCGCCGGTTGCCGGACCTCGCCCTCGAAACCGGCGCACCCGTAACCTGGCGGCCCAACCTCGGCTTGCGGGGACTGACCGCATTGAACGTGACTTTTTAAGAGCTCCGCTCCCAAGCCAATCGACAGAAGTCTCCCGAGACTAATGCCTGTGACGGATCGATTATCGGATGCGAAGCGGAGTTTGCTGGGCAAGTATCGCGCGGGAAACACTGCAGTCCCGCGAGCCAGCACGATTCCCCGCAGGCGCGAAGGCGTCCTCGCTCCGCTGTCGCTGTCGCAGGAAGAATTGTGGCGGCGTGAACAGGTTCCGGGCATTCCACCGCTGTATAACGAATGTGTCGCGGTTCGCATGAGGGGGCGGTTAGAAATTCCGGTTCTGGAACGGGCGATCACCGAAATCATCCAGCGTCACGAAATCTGGCGCACCACATTCGAAACCAGGGCTGGCGCTCCCATACAGGTGGTGCACCCGGTAACGCCAGTCAGCCTGCCGATTGCAGATGTACGCTCTGTTCCGGCAGCGGTACGTGAAGATGAGGCGATCCGCTTAATGAACGCCGAAACCCGGCGGCCATTCCGGCTCAATCACGAACCTCCGCTTCGTCCGATGCTGGTGCGCATGGCGGATTCGGAATATTGGCTTTTCTTGATTGCACATCTGATTGTGCTCGACGGCCCGTCGGCATATCAGATATTCCCAATGGAAGTCGCTGAATTCTACAAGGCTTTTACGACGGGGCGAACCCCGAACCTGCGGGAGTTGCCGATACAGTGCGCCGATTTTGCATGCTGGCAGCGCGAGTCGCTCGCTGCCGACATCGAGAAGCAATTCGCATACTGGCGGGAGCAACTGGGCTGCGATGATTCACTCGAGCAATGGCCAAACGATAAACCAAGACCGTCGTCGCGAAGCTATAGAGGGGTAATTCGACCTTTTGAATTGTCGACGGAGACCAGTCAAAAATTAAGAGACTTCAGCCACAGGGAAAATACAACTCCCTTCTTGACCTTGCTTGCCGGTTTCGCAAACTTGTTGCATTCCTATTCCAGGCGGGAAAAGATTCTTCTGGGAACCCTGTCGCCCTCGGGCAGAAAACGAAGTGAAGTTCTAAACCTGCTCGGTTATTTTCTGAATCCGGTCACGTTAAAGTTCGACTTCGCAACCGATCCTACCTTTGCAGAACTGTTGATCCAGGCAAGAAAGGTCATGGCGGGAGCGATTGGCAATGACGATGTACCCATCGAGCACATCGCGCGGCAGGTGAAACCCGGCGATTCGAGTCCCAGCCCATTTTTCCGCACCGCGATCTCGCTTCAGCCTTCCACGCCGAATCTCGATCTCGACTGGAGCGTAACCTCGATGGACGTGGATAGCGGCGGTTCGCCCTGGGAGTTATACCTCGCATTCATCGACCGCCCACAGGGGATGATCGGCCGCGCGCAATTCGATCCAGATGTGTTCGATGAGGATTCCGTTCGTCAGATCGTGAAAGATCTCGACCGCTTGCTGGCAGAACTTACGGCCAATCCGCAGCTCCGTTTCTCCAACGATTTCGCACGCCCGGTGGGAACCGCCTGATGCCAGAACAAGACCAAGAACAAAAATCAGCCGGGACCATGGGCAAAGTTGATCCCAGCGCCCAGCGTGCGCTTCTCGACAAGCTCAGAAGAGGCCAGTTAGGGCAGAATGCGAAGCAGGAATCTGCAATCGCGCCCCGCCCGCCGGCAGAATTCGCGCCTCTGTCTTTCAATCAGGAACAGATATGGTTGCACTCGCAGATGGCGAGCGATTCTCCTCTGTACAACGAAGCCATCACGATTTACCGCCATGGCCCGCTGGATGTTTCAGTATTGCAACGGTGCCTGCTGGAAATCGTTCGGCGTCACGAAATATGGCGCACGACCTTCCATGTAGTGGCCGACGGTCCCGTGCAGATTGCGCACCCAGCGCCACCAACCTTTCCGCTGCAGGTGGTCGAATTGCGCACTTTGCCGGAGAGTGATCGGGAAAAGGAAGCGATCCGCCTCGCAGGCGAAGATATCCGGCGCCAGTTTGATCTGGCAAACGGCCCACTGCTTCGGGCTCTGCTGGTCACACTGGGCGATCACGAGCATCGTCTTTACGTGACGTTTCATCACCTCGTCTTTGACGCGGTGACCGCCTACCAGGTATTCATGCCTGAACTTGAGACGCTCTACGAAGCGTTCTCGGCCGGCAAGCCGTCTCCCCTTGCAGAGCCGCGCATACAGTATGCGGATTTTGCCTGCTGGCAGCGTCAAAAGAGATCCTCGGAGATTTGGTCCGCCGACTTGGCCTTTTGGCGCGACAAGCTCGGATCGGACCTTCCGGTTTGTTCCTGGCCGAATGACCGTCCGAGGCCGCCGATCGACAGCCACCAAGGGGCAGTCCAGAGATTTGCATTTCCCGACCAACTGAGCCGGCGAATCAGGCTGCTCAGCCGCGAGACCGGCGTCTCCGTCTATATGACGCTCCTGGCAGGCTTGGCGGCGGTGCTGCATCGCTATACCAACGAAAACGAGCTTGTGCTGGGCACCCTGACTTCCGGTCGTACCCGCACCGAACTCGAACAACTAGCGGGTTATTTCGTGAATCCGCTCGCCATACGCCTCGACGTTTCGGGAAATCCATCGTTTCGCGAATTGCTGAAGCGCACTCGCACCGCGATGCTCGAGGGCATCGCTCACGAGCGCGTTCCGTTTTTGCAGGTGGTCAAAAAGGCGCAGCAGAAGCACGATCCCAGCCGCAATCCTCTGTTTCAAATCATCCTCTCGCAACAGCCGGCGATGAATCACGTCGCGCCCGGATGGGAGGTGGTCTCGGAGGAAATTTCGAATGGCGGCTCGAAACTGGATTTACTGATCGTTATCGACGACCGCGGTGCGGCGATCTCTGGGCCAATTACCTACAATCCCGACCTCTTCGACACAGGGACGATTCAGCGGCTGGTCGGCCACTGGAATGCGCTGATCGAGGGCGCCCTCGCCGACCCCGAAGAGGTTTTGTCAGACTTGCCGATTCTCACCGCGGCAGAGCGGAAGCAAATCGTCGCCGGTTGGAATAACACCGAGGTTCGGTATCTGGATGGGAATCGATGCCTGCACCAGCTGATCGAGGAGCAAGCTGCACGAACCCCCAACGAAATTGCCTTAATCTTCGGGAATCATCAGCTCACTTACAGCGAACTCAACCAGCGCGCCAACCAACTTGCTTGGCATCTGAAGAAGCTTGGCGTCGGGCCAGATATGCTGGTCGGAATACTGGCGGAGCGCTCGCTCGAAATGGTGGTGGCGCTGCTTGGAATTCTCAAAGCCGGCGGAGCTTATGTTCCCATCGATCCGGATTATCCGCCCGATCGCGTCGCGTTCATGCTCGAGGATGCCGAGGCGCCCGTGCTGCTTACCCAATCCGGCTTCGCCGATCGCGTGCCCGGCCACAAGGGAGAAACTCTTTGTCTCGACAGTGAGTGGGAAAAGATTTCACACGAAAGCACAATAAATCCGCCGACGGTGACGATCCCCGACAATCTCGCCTACGTGATTTACACCTCCGGCTCTACGGGGCAGCCCAAAGGGGCAATGAATACCCACCGCGGCATCTGCAACAGGCTGCTGTGGATGCAGGAACAATACGGGCTCACCGCGTCAGACAGGGTACTGCAAAAAACTCCGTTCAGCTTCGATGTTTCCGTGTGGGAGTTCTTCTGGCCGTTGCTGGCGGGATCGCGGATGGTGTTGGCCAAGCCCGGCGGCCACAAAGATCCGGCTTATTTGGCAGACCTGATCGATGATGAGCAGGTAACAGTCCTGCATTTTGTGCCGTCGATGCTGGCAATTTTCCTCGATGAACCGAAGGCAAAGCGCTGCGGGTCGTTGCGCCATGTAATTTGCAGTGGCGAAGCTTTGCCGTTCAGCCTGCAGGAGAAATTTTTCGGGCTCTCGCCGGCGCAGTTGCACAATCTCTACGGACCCACCGAAGCGGCGGTCGACGTTACTTACTGGGCCTGCCAACGGGAGAGCAACAGGAAGATTGTCCCCATTGGAAGTCCGGTAGCGAATACACAGATTTACATTCTCGACAGGAATATGAAACCGACTCCAATTGGCGTTGCCGGCGAGTTGCATATTGGCGGCGTTCAAGTGGGACGCGGGTACCACAACCGGCAGGAGTTGACGAAAGAGAAATTTATTCCTGATCCGTTCAGCCGAAATCCGGAAGGCCGCCTTTATAAGACTGGCGATCTCTGTCGCTGGCTGCCCGACGGGGCAGTCGAATATCTTAGCCGAATGGATTTTCAGGTCAAGATCCGCGGGCAACGAATCGAACTGGGCGAGATTGAAGCTGCACTCGGCCGCCATGAAGCGGTAAAGCAGTGCGTGGTAGTGGCCCGGGAAGATTCCGCAGGCGACAAAATCCTCACCGCGTACTTTGAATCCTGGGCTGGACCTACGCCGCTAGCCACTACTTTGCGCCAGTTTCTAGGTCAGCAATTGCCCGACTACATGGTGCCGTCAGTGTTTGTGCCTGTCGAGAAGCTTCCCCTTTCGCCAAACGGCAAAATCGACCGCAAAGCTTTGCCCGATGCGGAGAAACAACGGACCGCGATCACGGACAGCTATACGCCGCCCCGCGACTCCGTGGAACAGATACTGGTTCAACTGTGGGCAAAAGTCTTACCGATCAAAACGGTCGGAGTCCATGACAACTTTTTCGAACTGGGCGGCCACTCTCTCCTGGCGGTGCGCCTGGTGACGGAAATCGAGAAAGTCTACGGAAAACGTCTGCCACTGGCCACCTTGCTGCGGGCTCAAACGGTTGCCGAACTAGCCGAGATCCTGCGCAAGGAGCAATGGCAGCCTTCGTGGCAGTCGCTGGTTCCGGTGCGGGCCGGTGGATCGAGGCCGCCGCTCTTTCTGATGCATAGCCACGGCGGCAATGTCCTCGAATACTTTCCTCTCGCCAGCCACCTGGACGAACGGCAACCCGTCTACGCGCTGCAGGCGCGAGGCTTGGACGGCCAAATCGTGAGCGGCCGGTCGGTCGAGGAAATGGTTGCGTCGTACCTGCATGAGATCAGAAGTTTGCAGCCCGAGGGACCGTACTTTTTGGGTGGATATTGCTCAGGCGGAGTGCTGGCGTGGGAGGCTGCTCGGCAACTTGCAGCCGTAGGCGAGAAAGTCGCTCTATTGGTGATGATCCAGACATTCCATCCTGCCTGCGTGCACTTCAAACCGGAGACGAATTTTTTGCAACGCTGGTGGTATCGCACGAAAAAGCGAATCGATCTGGAGCGCGATCATCTTTCAGTTCACGGCAAGAATCATCTGCTCGAACGTTGCCGGCGAACGATTGACATCCTGCAAGCGCGGACTGCGATTGCCTTCGAAAAGATAACCGGCCGGAAGCGTGGCGGAAAACAGCCCTCCATGGCCTACATCCTGGAGCGCCTTGCCGATGAGCACAACCGGGCGCGCGATAACTATGTGCCTACCGGATACGCCGGAGACGCGGTTCTATTTCGTTCGAGCAAGCAATTGTCGGGCTTGGCCACAGACTACTCATTAGGATGGGACGGCCTGATCAGCGGCGAGTTTGAGATTTGCGAGTTGCCCGGCCACCAGGAGGCGATGCTGAGAGAACCAAACGTTTCCAAGTTCGCAGACGAACTGGAAACCCGGCTCGACGCTGCTCGGCAAGAAACGAGCTTTAAATCGGAAGTGGAAGAATCGGCATGCTACCTCCCCAATGTTTCCAGCGACATTAATGCCAGGCATTTAATCGCGACCACCAGCGAAGCGTAGGCGCAGGACTGAATCACAGTTCACGATCGGGCCATTCGCTATCGCACAGTTTCTCCTCCCCACAAACAATTCAAATAATTCAGGGATGAAGCAATGAATAAGTGTGTTTCCGATTGCAATGTTGCGGTTATCGGCGCCGGCCCATACGGGCTTTCGGCGGCAACCTATCTGCGGGCTGCGGGAGTGGAACGCCGCGTCTTTGGCGACCCCATGTCGTTCTGGGCGAACCAGATGCCGGCAGGGATGTGCCTGCGTTCCAACTGGGGCGCCTCGCTTATTGCCGATCCGAAGGGCGAATTGACCCTCGACGCGTATCGCGATCAGAACGGCAATCATATCGGCAAGCCGATTCCGCTCGACCGTTTTGTCGACTATGGCCAGTGGTACCAGCGGAAGGCCGTGCCGGACGTGGAGAGGCGCTACATACGCACTGTGGATATCGCTCCACGCGGCTTCAAAGTAGTTTTGAATGACGGTGAGGAATTCCTATCGAGACGCATCGTACTGGCTACCGGTATCAGCACCTTTGCCACGCGTCCCGCGGAGTTCGAAAATATACCTACTGCATTAGCCTCGCACACCAGTGACCACAAAGATCTCACTAAGTTCAAAGGTCAACGTGTCGTCGTTCTCGGTGGCGGACAGAGCGCTCTGGAATCAGGCGCTCTGTTCAAAGAAATGGGTATCGAAGCCGAGGTAATTGCGCGCCGTCCCGCTCTTAACTGGGTCGGCCTGCATTCCAATCTGCATCACTTGGGTCTGCTTTCGCGTCTGATGTATTCCAAGTGCGACGTCGGTCCGGCGGGAATCAGCCGACTGGTTGCGATGCCGCATCTATTTCGCCAGCTCCCTCGCGAAATTCAAGATCGGACCGCTTATCGCGCCATACGTCCCGCTGGAGCAGGATGGTTGCAGCCGCGGCTCACCGGAGTGACCATCACACTGGGGCGAAAACTAATCTCTGCGACGTCTACTGGCAGCAAGCTGCGACTGAACTTCGATGACGGAAGCGACCGGGTGGTCGACCATGCGCTGCTGGCCACCGGCTTTCGCGTCGATGTCTCGCGCTATGGCTTCTTATCGCCGTCGATCCTGCAAAGGCTGAAAACGGTAGACGGCTATCCCGTGCTGAAACGCGGTCTGGAATCGTCAGTGCCCGGATTGCATTTTCTCGGGAAACCGGCGGCGTGGAGCTTCGGTCCGCTGCTGTGCTTCGTTTCCGGCACAGAGTTTGCCGCCAACGAATTGGTCGATGGCATCACCCGCAGTAACGCTCACAGCAACGGAACTCATTAATCGAACCAAGCATTCCATGACTACCACTCTGACAAAACCGCTGCCCGAACCGAAACGCGTGGCTGCCAAAGCGCTGAACGTGGGAGCCGTCGTTATCGGCGGCGACTATCAGGGGCTCGGCATCGTTCGCAGTCTTGGACGGCGAGGAATCCCCGTGTGCGTGGTCGACAACGAGCATTCCGTCTCCCGATTTTCCAGATACACGCGAGATTTCGTGCGCGTATCCGATTTGCGCGATGAACGAAGAACCGTCGACACGCTCCTCGATGTTGGCGAGCGGATGGGCTTGCGGGGCTGGGTTCTCTATCCGACGCGCGACGAAACCGTTGCCGCAATTTCGCGCTATCGCAGTGAACTGGTGAAGATATTCAAAGTGCCCACACCGGATTGGAGCAGCGTGCAGTGGGCCTGGGACAAGCGGAATTCCTACCAGATGGCGCAGGAACTTGGGATCCCCACGCCCGCCACGCACTATCCGGAAGACATCGATCAGCTTTGCGTACTCGACGGCCATCAGCCTCCTTTCGCGATCAAGCCTGCGATCAAGGAACATTTCATCTATGCCACGAAAGCCAAAGCCTGGTGCGCCAACAGCCACGCGGAATTAAGAACACTTTTTCAGAAGGCAGCCGCGCTGGTTCCCCGCGGCGAAGTGATGGTACAGGAATTGATCCCTGGCGGCGGCAGCCAGCAGTTCTCCTATTGCGCGTTTTTCCGCAACGGCAGGCCCGTGGGAAAAATGGTCACGCGAAGAAGGCGGCAGCATCCCCTGCAATTCGGGCGCGCGAGCACGTACGTTGAGACAGTCGATGTGCCGGTGATCGAAGAGCTCTCCGAGAGATTTCTGCGCGCCATTGACTACTACGGGCTGGTTGAGGTTGAATACAAACTCGATCCGCGCGACTCGCAGTTCAAGCTTCTCGACGTAAACGCCCGTACCTGGGGCTATCACAGCCTTGGCGCCCGCGCCGGATTGGACTTCAGCTACATGCTCTTCTGCGATCAGGTCGGCTTGCCAGTTTCATCCGCCAGCGTGCGTCCGGGTCTCGGTTGGGTGCGGTTGACGACCGATTTTCCAGCAGCCTGCATGGCGATGCTGGCGGGAGATGTCGACCTTAAGAGCTACATCAAGTCGCTGAGATCGTGCTCCACGGAAGCTGTATTCAGCGCAAAAGACCCTCTTCCCTTCCTTGCGGAAATATTCATGTTGCCCTATCTGGCAGTCAAAAGGGGTTTCTGAGCGGCAACCGAACTGCCGACCGGAAAATAAGTTTTCCCCGCCAATGAACGGAAAGATGCAATCGAAATTAGAAAAGCGGTTAATCGGCGCGGTGTGTGCCTTCGTTCTGTGCTGCATCCTGACGGCTGGTTTGTGGCCGTTCGTGCCTCCGAAGAACGAGGTCAGCTGGCTTGATCGTGAGAATGGCCTTCGATTTGGCGATTACGGCACGCTTGTAAGCTCGGGGAATTTGAATCTTCCAGGATCCGACTGCACCGTCGAGATCTGGTTGGAGCCGGCATTCAGCTCCAATTCGAGCACGATCCTTGACATCTACACGCCCGAAACGCCCTTCAAACTCAGACTGCGGCAAAGCGTCGATGATCTCGTGATCTTGCGAAATTATCGAAATAATAATGATCGCCAACGAGCAGGAAAGCTCTACGTCGATCATGCGCTCCGCCAGGGTAGTGCTGTCTTCATCACTCTCGCCGGAAGCGCTCAGGGTACCTCCGTTTATCTGAATGGCCAGCTTGCGAAGGCGGCGCCAAAGTTCAATCTCACCAGTCAAGACCTTCAAGGCCAGCTCATTGTAGGGGCTGCACCGGTCAGCGACGATCGTTGGGCCGGCAAGCTGCTGGGGCTGGCGATTTACGGAGAGCAACTGAGCGCGGCACAGGTTGGGCAAGACTATCAAAACTGGATTAATAATCGGAAGCCGGACGGCTTGACTGCCAATGCCGAAAACATTCGCGCACTCTACGATTTCTCCGAAAGAAGCGGAAAAGTTGCCCATAGCAAAATGGGCGTCGCGCCCGATCTGAATATCCCCAAGCGGTTCACGGTCATCGGTCAGACATTTCTGACGCCGCCTTGGAAGGAGTACTCGCCCGGCTGGAGCTATTACAAATACGTACTCATTAACATTGCCGGGTTCACTCCGCTGGGCTTTTTCTTCTTCGCGTACCTTTCACGTACTGGACAAAGCCGCCGGGCGGTTCTCATAACGATCCTGTTCGGTGCAGCGACCAGTTTTACAATCGAAGTGCTACAGGCATTTATCCCGACGCGGCAATCCGGGTTGACGGATGTAATCACGAATACCCTCGGCACCGCTGTGGGAGTGTGGCTATTCCAATCGCAGAGGGCACAGAGTCTGATCGCGAGCCTTGCCCGGATTTTTCGCGCTAAATCGCAGGCCAGCAATTTTGGAGATGACAAGTTAGCGTTGGGTTTTCTGTCGCTGTGCGCGATAACGACAGCCATCCTCTGGAAACCGCTTGCGGCGACGCTGTCGCTCGCGCTGCACGACGACCAGTACACGCACATTCTGCTGATCTTGCCGATCTCTGCGGCACTGATTTACTCCGAGTGGAGTTCCAGGAAATCCAATTTGAAATCGAGCGTTTTCCTGGGAGGGATCTTATTCGGCGCCGGCATTCTATTGGCTGTCTTCAGCAGTTGGTCGCCGGCCGTGCCAGGTTCTGACCTGCGCTTGACTGCCGGCATGGCCGCATTAGTGATCTTATGGATTGCCGCCTTCGTTCTTTGTTTTGGAACGACTGCTGCGTTGTCGCAGCTTTTCCCTCTTTGCTTTCTATTCTGGATGGTTCCACTACCCACGCTTGCGCTGACAAGCATCGTTCGCTGGTTGCAGCAGGGATCAGCCGTTTCAACGTCGTTGCTATTCACCGCTGCCGGCGTGCCGGCTTCGCGGGAGGGTGTTCTGGTTTCAATTCCGGGTCTGACTGTCGAGGTTGCGCAGGAATGCAGCAGCATCCGTTCCAGCCTTATGTTGCTCGTGACCACCATGGTGCTCGCACACCTGCTGCTGAAGACCCCCTGGCGAAAGCTGATGATTGTGCTGGTTGCAGTTCCTCTCTCGGTCGCAAAGAACGGGTTGCGCATCTTCACGCTGGCGATGCTGGGAACCCGCGTCGATCGCAGTTTCCTCACTGGGCGGCTCCATCACGAGGGCGGCATTGTTTTCTTTCTAATCGCTCTGGCGATCATCTTCGCTCTTCTGTACTTCCTCCGAAGAGGAGAACAATCCTTCCTATACGTGCCACAGTTAAGACCGGCAGAATCTTGAGCAGTTCCAAAGTTGTTCTCCCAAGTCCTGGTTCATAACCCAGTCGTCAGTTATCCGCGACGCGAGTTTTCTGAAAGGATTCCACATGAGCACTTCTATTGTTTCATCTGACTTCGCTTCCGAACTGAAAAGCAAAATATCGAACCGCCAGGCACGAGTCGGAATTATTGGACTCGGCTACGTCGGCCTGCCGCTCACGCTGTTGTACGTTGGACAAAGATTTCCTGTGACCGGCTTCGACATCGATCAAAATAAGGTCGATGCGCTGATGGGTGGAAGGTCTTACATTTACCGGATTCCCACCGAGGAGGTGCAGGAAGCGCGTGCCAAAGGCATGGCGGCGACCTCTGATTTCTCTCGACTGGCTGAGATGGATGCGATCATCATCTGCGTGCCGACGCCGTTGAACGAATATCATGAGCCGGACCTGAGCTTCATCACCAATACAGCTCACGCGATCGCCCCGCACCTGCGGGCCGGGCAGATTGTGATATTGGAAAGCACGACCTATCCGGGCACGACTGAAGAAGTTCTCGTGCCAATTCTTGAAAAGGAAAACCGGAATGGACTGAAGGCGGCGCGGAATAATGAATCCGCGCAAGCTTCCGGCGTATTTTATGTCGCCTTCTCGCCTGAGAGAGAAGATCCCGGCAACACTTCCGTAGCGCGCCCTGATATTCCGAAAGTGATTGGCGGATTGGACGAGCGAGCGACAGAACTTGCAGGCGCTCTTTACGGTTCGATTTTCCGACGCACCGTGCCGGTCTCTTCACCCGCAGCCGCGGAGATGACGAAGCTGCTGGAGAATATTTATCGCTGCGTCAACATCGCAATGGTCAACGAGCTTAAACTTCTCTGTTTGCGAATGGGCATCGACATATGGGAAGTGATCGAGGCGGCATCGACCAAGCCGTTCGGTTTCCAGCCGTTTTATCCCGGCCCAGGTTTGGGCGGCCATTGCATTCCCGTCGACCCGTTTTACCTCTCCTGGAAGGCCAAGGAATGGGATTTCCGGACCCGCTTTATCGAACTCGCCGGCGAAATCAACGTAAACATGCCGTACCACGTTGTGAGTTCCGTGGCCTCGGCGTTGAATCAACACAAGAAATCGCTGAACGGATCGCACGTGCTGATTCTGGGCGTCGCGTACAAAAAAGACATCGACGACCTGCGGGAATCGCCTGCGCTGACGATTATCGAGCTGTTGCAGAAAGAAGGCGCGAAGGTCAGCTACAACGATCCGTACATTCCGGCAATCGGCAAAGGCCGGAAATACAACCTGCAAATGAAATCCGCTCCGCTGGATAATCTCGGCAATTATGACTGCGTGCTGATTGTCGCCGACCATTCGAACTACGATTACGCGAAGATCGTCGCAGAAGCGAAGATCGTGGTCGATACCCGCCACGCGACGAAAGGCCTCTCCAACTGCAAGATCGTCCACTGCTAGGGCGATTCAAACATATAGATTGACCCTTCAGGTCAGGTCAGGAACATAAGACTCAAAACCTGCAAGAAATTGCACACGTCATCTGCGGAAAACCTCGGACAACCCACAAGCTGTTGATTATGCTGACTTTAATGATGTGGCATTAGTCGCTTCCGGCTGGGAAATTGCCCTATAATTCGCGTCCCTCTGAAAGGTCAGGCGCGAATTGAATTCATCGACTCTAGCCAAAGTTTTCGCTCTCGCGGCAATGCTCTCCATGGCAGGCGGCATCTGTCAGTCGGCCCTCGCTCAGGGACCGCTGCCAGATGCACCGCAACCCGCGGTCGAGACTTCATCGTTCGTCAGCACGCCATCGCCGGTGCCCAGCCAGCATCGATTTTGGGACCAAGAAAATCTCGCCCTCTTCGCTGGGACCGCGGCTCTGAGCACAGGCGATTTTCTGGTGACCCGTTCGAACTTGCAGAGTGGCGGCACGGAGCTGAATCCTATGGTCCGAATTTTCGGCAGATCGAGTGCCGGGTTGGCGGTGAATTTTGCGGGTGAGACCGCAGGCGTGATCGGGATCAGTTATTTCCTGCACAAAACTGGTCATCATAGACTTGAAAGACTTTCCACCACAGTGAACCTCGGCGGGTCAGTAGGCGCCATCGCTTACGGTTTAACGCATCGCTAAACGAGCGTCCTCATTCTCCCGAGTGGCGCACAATCGATTCCCGTTCGAATAATTCCCAGAGGAAACACCCTGCGCAAATGGCTATCGGGCTGCATCGATTTCCGCGAGTATTCTTGTTACTCCTTGCAGGCCTATCGGGAACAGGCTGCTCGCACGGTCAGTCCAGTCCGGTGACGACCGCCAGTTTGCACTCCGCAGTAAACAACGGAGCAGCCGCTCCGTCTCCCATCAAGACTTTGCCGCCACAGCCCATCTGTCCTCCGGCAGGACTTCTGCCGCTGCAATCCTCGATGCCCGGCACAGGCCACCATCGCGTCACTCTTACCTGGAACGCCAGTTCCATCGGCAAAGCAGGCGGGAAAGCTGTCGGCTATTGCTTGTACCGGAGCACGTCAGAACACGCGGCGAAAAAAAATCCCAACTGCAAGCAATGCGAGCGGGTAAATCAAGTACCGGTCGCAAGCCTTAGTTGCGTGGACGATCTCGTGCAAGACAGCACAACTTACTACTACGTCGTGACCGGAATCAGTTCAGCAAGCAGGATCAGCTCCTCCTCGAACGAGATTCCGGCGCCAGTCCCCGCCGGCGATCAGATCAAGTCAGTATCCCCGGTTCCGCCTACGCTTCCGCTCTGTCGAGTGGCATTAGCTGCAAAATAAAGACAACTCCGAAAATCAGTGATCGAAACTCTTCATCAACGTAAGAACCTGCGGTTTTCACTGCACTACCCCATCCGCCTCGAATTTAGTTCCGGAGGCAGAAACTTCCAGGTCGATGCGCTTACCAGAAATCTGAGCGTTGGCGGGCTCCTTTTGGAGTCTCCATATCCCATTCCTATGGATTGTTCCGTGAACTTCACGATAAGCGCTGAAGGAGAACAGATGGTCTGTCCGCTGGAGTTTGCGGGCAGCGGCGACGTGGTGCGAGTCGATCCTGTGCTGCCCGGACTTGGGTACGCCGTGGCCCTCCGCTATGCTCGCCCGATTCAGTGCCGCCGCCCTTGAAATTTCAGTAGAACCACCGGGCTTCGCTTCGGTTCTTCCTTCCATCTTTTTCGCGTTGTTTTCCCCGCCTGAATCCGTTCCCGCGTAAAATCTATTTGAGTTGCGTAAGTCGCGATCCGGAGGTACGCTCTACACCTTTGTAATGGAGTGTAAAGCCATGTACTCCTTTCACCCGGGGAGCATCTAATACTAACGAATAAGTACAAACAAATCGGACGAGCGGAACAGAACGCCCGTGGAGCAAAGTAAGAGCACGGAGGTCGATGGATGAAACTCAATAATCTCAAGAACAAACTTCTTGCTTGGATGGTCGCCGGCGCCATGACGCTGACGGTGACTCCGAACAATTGGCTGGCTTATGCGCAGGACGCGAACCAGGCACCGCCTCCGCAGGATCAAGCTCCGCCTCCGCCGCAGGATGAGGCGCAAGGGGCTCCACCGAACGGCGATGCGCCGGCGGCGGCGGAACAGCCGCAGCCTTCGCACCTGACTCCGCAGCAGTTGCAGGAACTCGTAGCACCGATTGCGTTGTATCCCGATGCGCTGGTCGCGCAGATTCTCGCATCGTCTGCCTATCCAACGCAGATCGTGGAGGCGGAACGCTTTATCCAGCAGAATCCGGATCTCAAAGGCAAAGATCTAGCGGACGCGGTCGACAAGCAGGATTGGGATCCGAGCGTAAAAGCGCTCACACAATTTCCTTCCGTGCTTGCCAACATGGATAAAGACCTTTCGTGGACCTCTGAACTTGGCGATGCCAACATCAATCAGCAAGCGGACGTGATGAACGCAATCCAGTACATGCGCCATCAGGCACAGAAGGCCGGACATCTGCAAACCACACAACAGCAGACGGTAACGGATCAGGGTGACGACATCGACATCGCTCCGGCCAGTCCGGACGTCGTTTACGTGCCGGAATACGACCCCGGATTGATCTATGGCTATCCCGTGGCCCTGTGGCCTGGATTCTATCCGTGGTGGGGCGTGGGTGGACCTTTCATCTCTTTCGGCGTGGGATTCGGAATCGGCCCCTTCTTCGGATTTGGCTGGGGTTGGGGGCACTGGGGATTCGACTGGTATAACCACGGGCTCATCTGGGGCGGACACCCGTACGCATTCCACAGTCACGCTTTTTACGATCGCAATGCCTACTTTCACGGTGGCTTTCGTGGGGGCCAGGGATTCGATCGCGGCGATCGGGGCTTCCGAGGTTACGCCGGCCCGGCTCGCGGTGGGGCTGAAGTGCGCGGTGGCCATCCAGGGGCTTTCGGTGGAGTCGCCCGTGGAGGCGATGCTCGTGGCTTCGCCTCCCGCGGACGCTCCAGCTTCGGCGGTGGTGGATTTCACGGCGGTGGCGGTGGCGGATTTCACGGCGGTGGAGGCGGCGGAGGCCGTCGTTAATTCGCGAGCCGGCTTTGGCCGGCTTGCCTTCAATCCTTAAAGAAATTGCAAGGAGATAGGACTATGTTGGAAAATCGCTGCAGTTTCCAGACGTCTCAATTAGGCATCGCCGGCAAGGTTGCGAGCGTCGCGGTACTCTTGGCTGGGATCGCTTTCTCAAACATCTCCGCGGCGGCTCAGCAGGCCGGGCAGAAGACTTTCCACTCGGCCGCGGAAGCCAGTAAAGCCCTGATCGCGGCTCTCAAGTCTGACGACCAGTCGCAGTTGATGGTTATCCTGGGTCCGGACGCGAAAGATATTGTTTCCTCCGGGGACTCCGCCGAGGACAAAACCAACCGCACCGAGTTTGTTCAGAAATATGAACGGATGCACCGGTTGGTGATGGAACCGGACGGCAAGACGACCCTCTATATCGGCGCCGAGAACTGGCCAACGCCAATTCCTCTCGCGAATAAAGGGAAGATGTGGTACTTCGATACTCCCGCCGGAAAAGACGAGGTTCTCTACCGCAGAATCGGGAGAAACGAACTGGCCGTCATCCAGGTGTGCCGCGAGTTGGTTGATGCTGAAAAAGAATATTACGGGCAGCCGCACGACGGAGATTCCGGGAACCAGTACGCGCAGAAGTTGTACAGCGATCCGGGAAAGCACAATGGACTTTACTGGCAAGCCAGCGCTGGTGAGGGTGAAAGTCCGATCGGTCCCATGATCGCTTCGGCTGCGGCGGAAAAGCCTGAGCCGTTTCACGGTTACTACTTCCGAATCCTGACAGGCCAGAAAACTTCGGGCGGCACTCAGAGCTATGTCGACAATGGCAAAATGACGAAGGGATTCGCGTTTATCGCGTATCCCGCGGAATACCGCGCGTCGGGAGTGATGACTTTCATCGTCGCTCAAGATGGAATCGTCTATGAAAAAGACTTTCGGCGGCGCACTCCGGAGGTCGCGAAAACTCTGACTGCGTATTCCCGCGACGCAAGCTGGCGCAAAGCGGACTAGCGGACGTTTATTTGGGCCGATCGCCAGGGTGCAGCGGCCGAAGCTGGGCTCTTTTGTCGTCGAGGTCGAGGCCGAACGTGGGATGTGCGTACGTTCCACCGAGCCGCACCGGAACAATCTGCCCTTTTTTCTTCCGCTTGAAAAATGGTTGAATGGCTTTCAGCAGAAGAGATTTGGCGCCGGTCTGGGTGTTTGAAATCTCCGTATCGACGCGCAATTGGCCGCGCATATCAATGCGCTCGTTAAGCAGATTGTAGGTGCCATGCATTCGCGAACCCACGCCGGGGATTTGAAAAGTAATGTCGTTGAATGCTACGACGCCATTACTCAGATCTTCATGTCCCTTTAGATTGGTGAGAACAGTTTCCGGATCGGACGATTGCTTTTCTCCCCGCGCGCCTTCGCTCAATTTGTCGACATCCTGCTGTGTGTTCCTGTCGGAGAATTTTCCGCCAGCGACGCCGAAATCCGCTCGTAGCTTCACTTTCCTGAGAAACGGCTGCGGGCCTGACGGTATCTCCGCGTGCGCCCGAAATGTGACTTCACCCGCCATTGGAGCCTGTTTCGCCGTCACAAACATCAGCAGAAGATCTTGAATGCGGGCTTGGTTCGATTGCAAGTCGATCAGCGCAGTCTTCCCTCTTCCATCCGCCGAACGCGCAATGCTGCCCGCCGCCACCACATGCGTATTCCAGAAGTCGGCGTCTACGCGCTTGAGGAACGTATCTCCGTGAGCGGCGTCGACATAAGCGGAGAATTGTGACTTCAGCTGCATCGGGTGCTTTCCGGATTTCACTTCAAAATCTGGTGTTTTGGTATCGCCGGCGACATCGATGTGAGCGAGTTTGCCTTCGAACTTTCCTTTCGAAGATAGCGTGCCCGCGATGCCATCGAACACACTGAGATCCGCATTCTCGAACGTGTACTCGCCCGAAACCGGCGTTTCTCCAACATTGTCTTTATTCCACGCTCCGAATTTCCCCTGGGCGCTGATTTCCGCGGGTGGCTCCGGAATGTGAAGTTTGACTCGGTAGCTGAACGCCGCCGTTGCCGCTACGCCCCACAGAGAAGCTTCATGAATGTCGAAGACCAGCGGCCGCTGATTCGAATCGTTGGACGCGAACTCGAGTGTCGCGGCATTCGCTACAAATTCGTCGACTTTAACTTCCGATTGCGTGCTGTGAAACGCGCTTCCCGTGCCGAGGGGCGGAACCGAAATATGCAGACCCTGCGCAACAATTCTTTTCACGTGATGAGCAAACAGTTCCGCGTAGTCTGCTTGCACGATGAGTCTGTCGATGCTGATCAGCGGCTTGGCCGCTCCGCCCCCGTGAACGAGAACAACCCCATCCAGCACGCAGCCCGGAGATGGAAAGAATGTTGCCTTAAAGGAGCGCACTGAGATTTGGCTGTCGCTGGACTCCCGCAGGTCTTGAAGCACCGCGTCTTCGCGGAAAGGCCAGTGACGGCTGAGCAAAAGCGCAGCAACACAAATTGCCACCAAGGCGATGAGCGTGACCGGAATCAGCCGGCTGGAAACCCGCGCCTCACGACGTCCGGGCCTTTCAATTCTGGCGGGCGCGTTCGCCATAGAGGGGGACACCCCGTTTGGAGGCCGATGCGATCAGGGGGGTTGCTGTCAAAAACCAAGCGATTCAGCCTTGCCTTTCGTCCCCTCTGTGCCTTCTGTGGTGAACGAACGCCATCGGGTCGGACAGGCGCAACCGCCAGCTCGCCTCAGAGACTTTCTTCTTCGTTGACACGGGCTCGCGAAAAAAGCCATACTTTCGGGCCAGCGATGGAGCGTTCATCCAGGCTCTGAAATGCCTGGGTTCTGAAATGCCATGACTGGCTGGGCTTCCCACTCTCTTCCAGGAGAATTCGCATGCTGCGAAGTATTGGCCTCATGGGAACTGTTTGCACCCTGCTGCTTTCCGTTCTCTCCTTCGAGTCGAACGCTTTCGCATCCGGACCTTATACCATCGGCTCCGCCAACACGGTGACTGCCGACCCGAACATTGCGCGTCCCTCTTCCACGCCGTGCATCGTGGAACTTTTCAAAAATGCCTCGTTTTACGACTTCAATGTCGAAAATTTCTCCTACACGCCGCCCGCCGAATGCCCCGGTCCGTGGCAGAAAGTGGTCCTCGAAGCAGACATTAATCTGAATGCCGGTGTTCAATACGATCGCACAGCGAATTTCTGGCTGGGTCCAGTTAACATCTATTTCGGAACCACCGCCGAGCCGTCGCCAAATCTGGGGCCATCATGGCACATCGAGAACGATCTCACCGATTACAGTTCGATTTTCTATACCGCGCAAAGCGGCCAGGCCGATATCGGAAACACACTGTGCTGCGGTTTGACTTCTACGATTTATGCATCCGCAGCGCTTGAGTTTTACCCTGTGCCTTCCGGCCAGTCCACGCCTCAGAGTGCAGATCAGGTATATGCACTTTCGGCAGGCCCCTCGGGTGGCACCGTTACATTGAATACCGGCACCGATGCTCTGGCCGCTACGTTTACTCTGCCTGCAAATGTTCAGGGAGCATATCTCGACGTTTATGCGCAGGGCCAGTCGACCGACGAGTTCTGGTACACATGCGTGCCGAACGATGTCGCAACCGAGCTTCAAAGCTGCAGCAACACCGCATTCCGCGAGACCGAGATCACGATCGACGGCCAACCTGCCGGCGTCGCTCCCGTATTTCCGTGGATCTTCACCGGTGGCATCGATCCGTATTTATGGTTCCCGATCCCCGGCGTGCAGACCCTCGACATGATTCCTTATCGCGTGAACCTGACGCCATTCGCCGGGTTGTTGAGCAACGGCCAGCCTCACACGGTTTCGCTCAGCGTCTACAACGCCGACAGTTACTTTTCCGCAACCGCATCTTTACTCATCTACCTGGACCATAACGCGACCCAGGTAACGGGTGCGGTCACACAGAACACTTTGACAAGCCCATCCCCGACGGTTACCGAAAATTTGCACGTAAATTCGAATTATATTCGCGGAAATGTCGTCGTCGCTTCCAATCGCAATTTCGTGATCTCCGGATATGCCAACACTTCGCATGGCAAAGTCACAACCAAGGTTTCTCAGACAGTCAATTTCTCCAGCAACGAGTTTTTTACTATTACAGCAAACCAGTATCTCCAGGAGATTTCGCAGACGTCGAAAATTTCATCGACCACGTCGATCGCCGGCGGCAAAGAGCAGCCCGAAGTGACCACCCAGACGTATAATTTTCCTCTCAACCTGGATATCAATGAACTCGTGCAATCGGATGGCGATATCAACCAGACCACTACCGCCGACCAGAACTACACGGCGACCGTGAACACTACGCAGAACGGTCAGTCCGTCTTTAGCAGTTCCATGGTGAACACGGCCCAACATCAGGACACACTGGAATTCGATTCGTCATTCAACCTGCTGGGAAATACCGGCCAATCCGCCGCGCAGCAATATAACTATTCAAATTCCGGGGGTATAAATTACGAGTGCGATCTGACGGCGGCGGCGAACGTTTTGACTGCCTTCAGTCCCACGTGCGCGCAATAAATCGGGAGTGAAGTCAGCAAAAAAGGAGCGGCAACCGCCGCTCCTTTTTTCTGTTCTCTGTCCATTCCACGGGGACGGAATTTGCTTCGGCGCTTTACTCCAGCGATTTCGGATCAGACTTGTTCTTCGGCGACTTCGTATCGAGCAACGAAACCAGTTGCCGGGCGCAAGCCGGAACTGGGACCTTGTGCTCCACGATGATTTCTTTCGCGCTTAATTTTTTTCCATAAAGCTTTTCGTTCGCGTTTCCGTCCGATCGCAGGGTTGAGCCCTCGAGCGAAATGCCCGCAAACAATCCCTTGTTGCGCGAGTAAGAGAGGATCTCGGCTTCCATCACGACATCAGTTGCGCCCTCCGCAGTTCGTCCTTTGGGGCCGGCGGCAGCCGATGCATCCGCCCCAAGTTTCACTTTGCTCGAGAGTAGGGAGCGCGCGCCGCCTGGATTCATCACCAGCAAAACGAAATCCGTGGCCTGGCCGCCGAGCTGAAAGCCAATGCTCACGCCCTCCAGCGCATACATGGCGGGCGCTCCCCATGGACCGGTATAGTGCTCGCCGCCACGGCAAATCATCACGCCGCGTCCGTAGCTGCCTCCTACGCCAAACGCGCCTTTCTTTACAGAAGGCAAAATCACGACGCACTCTGCCTTATCCAGCAGATCTTGAGGAATATCGTCGGGAATATTCAGGATCTCCTTCATCACCTCGCCTGCATCTTTCACGCGCTCCTGCTCGCGCTCGTCGTTGGCCGCGAACGCCGATAAGCAAAGGGCAAGAAAGCACGCCAGAGTCGCAGTAAGTTTCATTCGCATCGGTTTCTCCGCTCAATCTTGGTTTTCGACGATTAACTTATTAGGGCTTTGTGAGGATTGTAATCTTTCAATCGCGCAATGAGGTTAATTCCCGATAGTCGGGGCGGCAGGCCTTTACTATGACCAAACGCGTGCTCCTTTTGTAACTTGGCCCCCGCTTGAAAGCCCTCTAAAGTCAGGTCAGTAGGGGCAAATGGCCACCTTCCATTCGGCAATCGGCGTGCATCTAATAAGCTGGGAGTGGCGGTTTTGAGCGGGCTGGAATGAAAATTTTGGATTCTTTTGGAACGAAGTACACGCAGCCAATTTTTCGCCTTCTGGCGTTACAGGCTGCCCTTTTGCTTGCCCTTCCTGCCTTCAGTCAGACATCCGCTTATCTCAACCCTGCAGCGCTCCCAAGCTCTTACGACGCAAACGCTTCCTCGGATGATCCTCAGGCGGGCGCGTTGCTCACCATTCACAAGCGAGTTGACGAAGTAAACGTACTCTTCATCGCCACCGACAAGCACGGCAAGTTCGTACGCGATTTGAACCAGGCCGATTTTTCGATTCTCGACGACCACAAGCCGCCGCAGTCGATCGTCAATTTTCGCCGTGAGACCGACTTGCCTTTGCACCTCGGACTGCTGATTGATGTGAGCGGTTCGGTACAAAGCCGGTTCGGTTTCGAGCAGGAAGCCGCTGTAAGCTTTCTGCAAAACACAGTGCGTACCGGTTTCGACACCGCCTTCGTCGTGGGATTCAACAAGCAGAGCCAGATGGCGCAGGATTCAACCGATAACGTGCAACTGCTCTCTGCCGGCGTTCACCGGCTCCACGATGGCGGAGGTACGGCCCTTTACGACGCAGTCTATCGCGCATGCAAAGAGAAGTTCTTAAAAGACCGCCCTGATCATCCTGTGCGCAAAGCGATCGTAATAGTCAGCGACGGCGAAGACAATCAGAGCGAATATTCCCGCGCACAGGCCATCGAGATGGCGCAGCGGGCCGAAGTCATTATTTATGCGATCTCAACCGACGACAGCGGTCTGATTTTGCGTGGCGACCGAGTCCTCGAGCAACTCGCTGCAGCCACCGGTGGGCGTGCATTCTTCCCTTTCAAGATGAAGGACATCACGCATTCCTTCGCGTCGATCGAAGATGAACTCCGCAGCCAGTACGTGGTCTCTTACAGGCCGGCAGATTTCGACGCCGACGGCCGCTTCCGATCGATCGAAATCTCCGCCTTAAAGAAGGACCTTCAGGTTCGGGCACGCAAGGGCTACTTCGCCCCTCAGCAGTAATTCCGAATTGCCTCCGGGCTATCGATTCACCTGATTCCCAACCTCACCACACATGACATGCGTTTTCTGAAACCATGGGCTGCCCGGCCGTGCATCCCCAGGCTTTCTGAAACTCCGTCATATTCTGCACCACGCCGTCGATGCGATATTTGCCCGGCGAATGCGGATCGGTGAACACTCTCGTGCGGGCAATCTCCGGACGCTGCTTCTCGCACCACACCCGCGCAAATCCAAGAAAGAACCGTTGCTCGGGAGTGTAGCCGTCGATCTTCGCGCCTTCTTTTCCGGTCTTGTCGTCGGCGATCATCTGCTCCAGCGCCATCAGCGCGATGCGCGCTCCGCCATTATCGGCCGTGTTCTCGCCAAGCGTGAGCCGGCCGTTCAGCTTCAGATCGTCCACCGCGATGAAGTTCGAATACTCGTCGGCGACGCAGCTTACGCGTTTCTCGAATTCCTTGCCATCGTCGGCGGTCCACCAATCGTGCAGGTTGCCCTGCGGATCGAATTTGCGCCCTTGGTCGTCAAAGCCATGAGTGAGTTCATGGCCAATGACCACGCCAATTCCGCCGAAATTCACTCCATCGTCCATCGCCTTATCGAAAAACGGCGGCTGCAAGATTCCCGCAGGAAAAACGATTTCGTTGTAAGAGCCGCTGTAATAAGCATTCACCGTCGGCGGAGTCATGCCCCACTCTTTGCGGTCCAGCGGCTTGTCGATCTTGGCGATGTCGCGTTTCGACTCGAAGGTGTTCGCTCGCTCAACGTTGCCCAGCAGATCATCGGATTTGATTACCACTGAACTGTAGTCGCGATACTTTTCTGGATAACCAATCTTGTTGCGAATTGCCTCCAGCTTGATCTGCGCCTGCTTCTTGGTTTCGGCGCTCATCCAAGAAAGTTCGTGAATGTCCGTCGCGAGAGATTTCTCCAGCGCGTCAACCATCTTCAGCATGCGCTGCTTGCCTTCGGGACCGAACGTGACATCGACGTATTTCTCGCCGAGCGCCTCACCCAGTTGCCGGTCAACCAGATTCACGCAGCGCTTCCAGCGCGCCTGAATTTCTTTTTGCCCGCTGAGCCCTTGCTGGAATTTGAAATTCGCCTCGACAAAGGGCTCCGAAAGCCACGGCGCAGCCGCATTCAGAACGTGCCAGCTAACATAGGTCTTCAGGGCGTCGACGGATTCCCCATCCAGCACGCCGTTTACTTTCTTGAAGAAATCGGGATTGGCCACATTCATCTGCGAAAAATTCGAAGCGCCGATTTCGGAAAAGTATTGGTTCAGATAAAAATCCGGTCCGAGCGCGACGGCCTCTTCCCGGCTCATTTTGTGATCCCGGTTTTTTGGGTCGCGGCGCGCGGTGCGGTCCATCGAAGCGTTCGCCAAAGCGGTTTCGATCCTCAGAACGTTTTGCGCCGAATCGGCCGCCTGCTGCGGCGACTGCCCCGCCAAAGTGAATAGCTGCGTCACATATACAACCAGAGATTGCCGCATATCTTTCATCTTCTGGTCATCTTTAATGTAGTAGTCGCGGTCCGGCAGCGTTAGCCCGCCCTGATCGATGTTGGCAATCACCTGATCCGCATTGTGCAGGTCGGGATTCGAATAAAAATTGAAGAGCGACCCGTGCCCCACTAAATCCAACTTGGCGAGTTCGTCGATCAGCTCGCGCTTGTCTTTCGCAGCCGCGACCGCCGCAAGTTCCGGTTTGACCGGTCCGATGCCCTTTTCATTTGCCGCCTTTTCGTCCATGCACGAGCCGTATAGGTCTCCGATCTTCTGGTCAACCGGGGAGCGGTTCGCGCCGCCGGCAGCGTCTTTCTCAAGAATGTCGTGCTCGATATCCAGGTTGCGCTCGTGAAGCTCCGTGAAGCTGCCCCACCGAGCCTGGTCTGCAGGAATTTCGGAATTCTTGATCCAGTTGCCGCAAGCGTACTGGTAGAAATCTACGCAGGGATCAATACTCTTGTCGATGGTTTCGATGCTGAATCCCGGGGCAGGTCGAGCAGGGGAAGACGTCTGTGCGAAACCTGGAACGGCGGCGAGAAGCACTAGAACCGGCAAGAGACGAAACACTCGCATTGCGATTTCTCCTTATTAATGAACCAGCGATTCTAAGTCACACGCTCGCGATCGGCAAGCATCCTGCCGTCGAAATCGATATATTCCGCCCATTTTACCCAGTGGTCGTACCACCTCCACGACCTTGCGCGTATAATTTGGGACTGAACATTCCTCACCAAGGTTGGCTTTCTATGACTCCCACGAATGGCAATTCCAGTAACGGCAATAATGGATACAGCGTTCCCCGGCCCCGCGCAGAGTGGATCGCGCAACGCAAGCGGGCGAATTCCGATGGTAATTTTTCGCAGATGCACTATGCCCGCCAGGGCGTAATCACCGAAGAAATGAGCTTTATCGCGCACAAAGAAAAGCTGGCGCCCGAGCTTGTCCGTGACGAAGTTGCCCGCGGCCGCATGATTATTCCCGCCAATATCAACCACCCGGAACTCGAGCCGATGGCGATTGGCGTGGCGTCTTTGTGCAAGATCAACGCGAATATCGGGAATTCGGCAGTCACGTCGGAAGTAAATGAAGAACTGAAGAAGCTGCACACCGCCGTGCACTACGGCGCTGATACTGTCATGGACCTCTCCACCGGGGGCGACATTCACAATATTCGCGAAGCCATTCTGCGGCACTCGCCGGTGCCCATCGGCACCGTGCCAATTTACGAAGCCATCGCCCGCGTAAAGCGCGTCGAGGATCTGAATGCTTCGGTCATGCTTGAAGTCATCGAAGAGCAGGCCGCGCAGGGCGTGGATTACATGACCATCCACGCCGGCGTGCTGATTCAGTTTCTGCCGATGATTTCAAAGCGGATTACCGGCATCGTCAGCCGCGGTGGCGCGATCCTCGCGCAGTGGATGGCGTACAACCACAAGCAAAATTTTCTCTACGAATGCTTCGACGACATCGTCAAGATTTTCAAGAAATATGACGTCAGCTTTTCGCTCGGCGACGGCCTGCGGCCGGGATGCGTGGCCGACGCCAGCGACGAAGCCCAGTTCGCGGAGTTGAAAACTTTAGGCGAGCTGACGAAAAAAGCCTGGGAGCACGACGTGCAGGTCATGATCGAAGGCCCCGGCCACGTCTCCATGGACAAGATCAAGGAGCAGGTAGAAAAAGAAATCGAGCTCTGCTACGAAGCTCCGTTCTATACTCTTGGGCCGCTGGTCACCGACATCGCTCCCGGCTACGACCACATCACGTCGGCCATCGGCGCGGCCATGATCGGATGGTACGGCGCGGCCATGCTCTGCTACGTCACGCCGAAAGAGCACTTAGGCTTGCCGAACGAGAAAGACGTGAAAGACGGCATCATCGCCTACAAGATTTCCGCGCACGCCGCCGACATCGCCCGCCAGCGCCCCGGCGCCCGCGACCGCGACGATGCGTTGAGTTATGCGCGGTACAAGTTTGACTGGGAAAAACAATTTGCGTTGTCTTTGGATCCGGAGACCGCCCGCTCCATGCACGACGAAACCCTCCCCGACGACTACTACAAGGAAGCAGCCTTCTGCTCCATGTGCGGCCCCAAATTCTGCTCGATGAACTACTCGTCAAAGGTCGATGAGTACAACAAGCAAGTCCATGGCATCGAGAAGAAGGATTACTCGGAGTTGGTGGAGAGGCTGGTGACATTGAAGTAGCGCCAGAGAGAAGTTATGCCCAAACTGGAAATCTGTATCTATTGCAAGAGATCAATTGACGAAGAGCATCAGACGTTCGTAGAGGTTCCGCCGGCCGCCCAGGAGCCAAATAACTTCGGGGAGCCAATGCTTACTCAGTATGCTCACGCAAACTGCCATGACCAGTCGGTGCCCGATGAGGTTGAGCCCTCACGAGCGCGGTAAAATAGATCATATGGCATACGGAAGAAAGCGAGCATCTGTCCTCCCTGTCTGTCCAAATGCCGCTTGCGGGATGAGGGTAAGTGTGGAAAGAGTTTCAGCGCCGGCAGACGAGGGCATAACCCTAGCATGGTGGAATCGTAAGCCAGAAAATTGCCCCGCGTATCACTGTTCGCATTGCGGGATATTCTGGTTTCTTCAGTTAGAAAGAAGCGTGCTGCTCTGTGACCGGCCCGACGTCACGCTATCCACCGAAAGGGCTCAACGTCACACGAGTGCGCTACCCGAGGCTAGTCGCAAGCGAAATCATAAGTGAGCCGGGAGGGTGGCCAACTCAGGTCTCTAGCTTGAGTGGAAAAACTTGACCGCAAAACTCATTGCGGGGCCGGGTGCCCAATCCTTTCGCGTTCTGTGCGAAAGGGTGGCAGGCACTTACCCTTTGGAAGCAACAAAACCAATCCGATTCTTCTTCACCGGCGCCGGCGCAAGCAAATGCTGCACATGTTCGAACAGCGTTGCGATCTCTTCGTCGTGCTGTGCCACTTTACGAGCCAAATCTTCATTCGTCGCAAGTAATTCCCGCAGCCGCACAAAAGCTCTCATAATGCTGATATTGACTTCAACCGCTCGCTTGCTGCGCAACACGCTCGAGAGCATCGCCACGCCTTCTTGCGTGAAAGCACGGGGTGGAAATCGAGGATCACGATGCTTCTGGGAACCGGTCACAATCTGTGACCGGTTGATGGCCCTGGTTTCATCAGCCTTAAGGCGAAACATGAAATCCGGTGGAAAGCGCTCCAGATTTCGACTTACCGCCTGATTAATCGCTTTCGTTCCCACACCATACATTTCAGCCAAGTCAAAATCGAACATAACCTTCCTGCCCCGGACTAAATAAATCCGGCTGGCAACCCGTTCGACCGGAATTAACGACTCGGCGTGTGCTCTAGCCATGCGCAAGCATCGTCAGCAATGCCGCATTTATTGTCAAGAACTGCTTGTTCCCAAAATGGAACCGCCTCTCCTCCGTTTGGCCGGTGACCCATCCTTTCGCGTTTTGGCGGGTGGCCCACTCAAGCCCGTTTTTGGCTTGAGTGGGAAAGCCGCCGCTGCGCGCCGGTTCGGAATGACATCAATAAATACGCGCGCCTTATTAGAAGCGTCGTTTAGAAAGCACCGTCTTCCGAGCCGATTGCGCGAAAAGTGATGTCATTCCGAACCGGGTTGAAGACTCGGTGAGGAACCGACCGAAGACGAAGGGCGGTGTTCGAAGGGTGGAAATCCATGCTGACAACAGCGAGAGACTTTTTCCACGGTGGGCCAAGGCATCGCGCGACCGAAAAACTGTCGTACAATTCTCTGGCACGTTGAACTAAACCCAAAGCGAGGTCTATGGATCATCACGAGGCAGTCCGGAAATTTGAACATCTGATGTTGAAAGAGTCCGATCACGCACGGGAAGTGGCGACGGAACTGGAGTCTTTGGCCCCGATCCTGACGACCGCGAACTCTCGAGATCTCGCACAGTTACAAATCAAGGCGAGCCACAAGCTGTCCAAAGAGTTTCGCGAATTGGCGGAGAAGGTCAAAGAGAAATAGCGCCTAATGAGGCCGAAATTCTGCTCGATGAAATATTCGTCGAAGCTGGACGCATTGCATCACTTTCGGCGCATCCTTTGAGAAGTGCTACTCGGTGCTTCGCTGCCGGTCAGAGGCAGAGTGTTACACTTGCCTCCGC
>CAZGXY010000031.1:0-33508 GCA_964530145.1 uncultured Acidobacteriaceae bacterium
TGTCCGTCGAGCAAAGCTCGACCGTTTTGTCTCCTAGCCGCAAATTTTACGAGCTGTCGTGCGTCCTTTTTTTTGACCGCCCGGTCTGACTTGCATTAGGCTCATCTCGCTTTCATTCTGAAGTGGTTCCTGCCCGGAGGCATCGTGATTTGCTCCGCCCGCCGTGAGTTTCTTTATCTTGCCTTCGCTTTTTTCGGAGCGTTCGCGATCTCCTCCGCACAATCTGCACCGTCCGCAGATCGGCCGCCCATCAACCTGCCGACCAGCAAACTGCTGACGGTCCCGTCTCCGGGGAAGATCGGCAGCACGAATAGTTTTCCCGTTACGATTGCGCTCAGTCCTGACGGCCGCTATGCCGCTCTGCTCAATGATGGATATGGAACGCAGGAGAGCCTGGCTCACCAGTCCATCGCGATCCTTGATCTCATGAATAATCATCTCGTCGATTATCCGGACGCGCGGCTGAGCGACGAGTCGTATCAAAGTTATTTCCTGGGGTTGGTTTTCAGTTCGGACGGCAAGCGCCTGTACGCCTCGGTGGGATCGATAAGCGACCCTACCGGGGAGAAAGCGGGTAACACGGGGAACGGGATTGCGGTCTACAGCTTTGCCGGGGGCAAGGTGGCGCCCGAACGCTTCATCCCAATTGCGCCGCAGACGCTGGCAGCGGGGAAGAAAGTTGCCATCGGTCTGCAGAAAACGCCTCCGGGCACAGCGATTCCGTATCCGGCGGGGCTGGCGCTGGTTTCGGCTGGAGGTCGGGACAAACTTCTAGTCGCGAACAATCTTTCGGATAACGTTGTGCTTCTTGACCCGGCTAGCGGAAAAGTCCTGCAAAAGTTTGACTTGAGCACGAGCGATCTGGTGCCGTCTTCGTTTCCGTACACTTGCGTGGCAACGCGGGATGGGCGGCGTGCGTGGTGCAGCTTGTGGAATGCGTCGGAAGTGGCGGAGCTTGATTTGACGAGTGGGAAGATTGCTCGCTGGATCAAATTGAAAGAACCGGACGATCCTCTGGCTCCGGGTTCGCATCCGACGGCCGTGTTGCTAAGTCCCAACGAGGAATCACTTTACGTTGCGCTTTCGAATGCAGATCAAGTTGCCGTCATCGCTACCGAAGGCGGAGAGCCATTCGCATTCCTTCGAATGTCAACCAAGGATCAGAAGTTCTCCGGTAGCTACCCGATAGCACTGGCTCAAACTCGAGACGGCAATAGCCTCTTTGTTGCAGATGCATCGCTTGACGCGGTTGCGGTTTGGCGTACGCGCACTGTTGCAAGCGGTCCCGATCCTGGCGTCGAAACCAATGGACCGGATGGTTTCATCCCCACGGACTGGTATCCCAGCGCGCTGGCCGTGCGTGGCGACGATCTGCTCATCGCGACCGCCAAAGGCCGGGGCGCGGAGCCGAACCCCGGTAAGGGCGGGACTGCGTGGGAGATCAAACATCGCGAACATCCCTACATTCCCACGCTGCTGCGCGGGTCGATTGCGCGGCTGAATATTCCTTCGACTATGGGAAAGCTCGACGAACTCACCCGCATTGCCGAGCACGATAATCTGCTTCACCATAACCCCGGATCGATTCAATTTCCCGGCGGCAAGAATCCCATTAAGCATGTCATCTACGTCATCAAAGAGAACCGCACCTACGATCAGATTCTCGGCGATTTGAAGCAGGGCAACGGTGATCCTTCGCTCACACTTTACGGCGCCGATATCACTCCCAACGAGCACAAACTCGCATTGCAATTCGGCCTGCTCGACAATTTCTACGACAGTGGCGAGGTTTCCGGCGACGGCCATCTCTGGTCGATGGCGGCGATCACCAGCGACTATAACGAGAAAACCTGGCAGATCGCCTATCGCGGCAAGGAACGAACCTATGACTTTCAAGGCTCGGTGGCCGGGGAATTTCCGCTCGATCATCACGAGTCCGATATCGACGATCCCTCGACCGGCTTTCTCTGGGATAACGTTGCCCGCCACGGCTTGAGCTACCGCGACTATGGCGAATACGTCGATGCCGAATGGTGCAACAAAATCCGCAAGGCCGCGAGCCCGCAGCAGGGAACTCCTTCCGCGCTGGAGACGCCGTGCCCGCGCACTGACGTAAAGCTGGGTGAGAAGCTCGCCGATAACGTCGGCGATCCCCACGGCGACACCAGCCCGTGGCCGTGGCCGGTGCCGTTGTTCAAGCGCGTCAAAGCGACGAAAGCCGTGCTGCGCGATCACTTCGATCCGCTCTTTCCGGACTTCAACACCGATTATCCCGACCAGCTGCGCGCCGACGAATTCCTCAACGAATTCGGCGCTTATGTTCGCGCTCGCGCGTCGCATGAGAGCGAAGACCTTCAGCTTCCAGCGTTCGTTCTGCTCTATCTCCCGGACGATCACACCGGTGGCACGCGGGCAGACCGGCCGCGTCCAGCCGCGTCGGTGGCGGATAACGATCTGGCTCTAGGACGCGTCGTTGATGCCGTCTCTCACAGTCCCTACTGGGAGGATACGGCGATCTTCGTTCTGGAAGACGACGCCCAGGATGGCGCCGACCACGTCGATGCGCACCGATCCATCGCTTTCGTGGTTAGCAAGTACTCCGCCGGAAACGCCGCCGAGCCGAACGTTGAGCACGCCTTCTACACCACCGTGAACATGATTCACACCATGGAAATGCTTCTGGGTTTGCCGCCGATGAATCAGAACGACGCGTACGCGCCGGTGATGGGGGCGCTATTCTCGGGACCGGGCAATCAGCCTGCGTTTGAGGCAGATTATCGAAATCTTAAGAACGGTCTGATTTACGAAACCAACAAGCGCGACACGCATGGCGCCAGTGAATCGGCGAAAATGGATTTCTCCCGCCCCGACGCAGCCGGAGCCGCAAGGCTAAATGAAATTTTGTGGCGCGACCAAAAAGGTGACGCGCCGATGCCAGTTGTGAAACATACCGTATTTGCTGCCGATGGCGACTGACTGACCATCCGGAACGGGGAACTCGCAACTAGGCTTCCAAATTCAGGAAAACTCTAGTTTCTGAACTCGTTTAATCCGCTGCCGAAGCCGAGTGGTCGCGCAAAGCCGAAGAGATTACTCACATTCAGGCCCGCTCACCGCTGAATCGATTTTGCCGCCGCTCGGCTCGACCGTTACACTGAAGATGTGAAGATCGCGCTCGGTCAGATCAATCCCACGGTCGGAGATTTTTCCGGTAACGCTGCCCGGCACATCGAATTCGCCCGCCGCGCGCAGGCGGCGGGCGCGGAACTCATTCTCTTCCCTGAATTGTCGGTTTGCGGATATCCGCCCCGCGATCTGGTTGAGCGGCCATCGTTTGTCGCGCGCAATCGCGAAACCGTCGAGCAGATAGCCGCCGCCACCCGCGGCATCTCGGTAATTTGCGGCCTGGTAACGCCGGCAAATTCTGAAACCGGCAAGTCGGTGATGAACTCGGCCGCGCTGCTGCAGGATGGGAAAATCGCTTTCGTGCAGTCGAAGATGCTGCTGCCTACCTATGACGTCTTCGATGAGATGCGCAACTTCGCCCCGGCAAAAAGCCAGAATTTATTTTCTCTCTCCGGCGGCCAGGTCGCGCTCACCATCTGTGAAGACGCCTGGAACGACAAGCTCTTCTGGCCGAAGCGCCTGTACAAAGTCGATCCGATTGAAACCCTGATTCAGGCCGGGGGCCGCATCGTGCTGAATATTTCGGCTTCGCCCTTCTGGATCGGAAAGCGCGAATTTCGCCGCGAGATGCTGGCTGCGATCGCGCGCCATCATAAAGTTCCTGTCGCCATGGTCAACCAGGTGGGGGGAAACGACAGCCTCGTCTTCGATGGATCGAGCATCGTTCTCGACGCGCAGGGCGACGTGATCGCGCGTGGCGGCTCGTTCGAAGAGGATCTGATTTACTTCGAATCCGGGTCCAACGGAAAACCTCTAAGCGGAGACCTGCACGAGCAGATTGTGGGCGAAGAAGCCAGCGTCTATGCCGCCCTGGTGCTGGGCACCCGAGACTACATGCGCAAGTGCGGATTCAAGAAGGCGATTATCGGACTTAGCGGCGGCATCGACTCGGCGCTTACGGCGGTCATCGCGGCCGATGCGGTCGGCGCGGAAAACGTGGTCGGCATCGGCATGCCGGGCCCGTATTCTTCGCCGGGATCGATCGAGGATGCCCGCTCGCTCGCCAAGAACCTGGGAATTCGTTTTGAGTTGTTATCGATCGACTCTGTTTACGAGGCTTACACGACAACTTTGCAGAATGTCTTCGCCGGACGGAATCCTGACGTGACCGAGGAAAATATTCAATCCCGCGCTCGCGGAACGCTCCTGATGGCGCTCTCCAACAAGTTCGGCGCGATCGTGCTTTCTACCGGCAACAAAAGCGAACTCGGCGTGGGCTACTGTACACTTTATGGAGACATGGTTGGCGGCCTGGCAGTTATCTCCGACGTTCCGAAAACGCTCGTCTACCGGTTGAGCCATTATGTGAACTCGATGCGGCCGGTGATTCCGCCGGCGACGATCGAAAAGCCTCCGTCAGCGGAGTTGCGGCCCGGCCAGAAGGACAGCGATTCGTTGCCGCCCTACGAGGTTCTCGACGCCGTGCTCGAAGATTATGTGGAAGACGCGCACTCGGCCGAACGTATTGCCGCAGATCGCAACTTCGATATCGAACTGGTGCGGCGGGTCATTCGGATGGTCGACCGAGCCGAATACAAGCGGCAACAGGCCGCACCTGGAATCAAGATTTCTCCCAAGGCTTTCGGCTATGGAAGGCGTTTTCCCATCGCCGCCCGCAGCGAAGAATGAACGAGGGTTGAATTTCTTGATAGTTTGAAAGAGAGTTCGCCCAGATAATTCCCAGCGAGTTCTGATTTGCAAAATCGAAAGGAAGCCATGCGCATTTCTCCCAGCCTGATATCGATTGTGTTGCTGCTCTGTTCTCTGTTGGCCGCTCAAACTTCAACTCCGGCGAAGGCTGCCGAAAAGCCTGCGGTTGCGCCTGCCGTCAATCTTCCCTCCGAAGCCACGGTCGACTCTTTTATGGAGCAAACTTTCGGTTACGAGCCGCAGGTTAGTTGGAAGATTTCCACCATCAAGCCCGCGTCCGTGCCCGGCCTTGCCGAGGTCGATGTCGTTCTTGCCAGCTCCCAGGGCCAGCAACTGAGCCGCTTTTACGTTACTGCAGATGGAGAACATGCGGTGGTGGGTGAAATCATTCCCTTCGGCGCCAAGCCGTTTGAGCCGGTGCAGAAAATTCTTGAAAAGGGTGTTACCGGCCCGTCACGCGGACCGAAAGACGCCTCGGTCACGATCGTCGAGTTCGGGGACCTGCAATGCCCGGCCTGCAAAGCCGCCCAGCCGGCCATCGAAGCGCTCGTCGCCTCCGAACCGAACGCGCGCTTTGTCTTTCAGAATTTTCCTCTGGAGATGCACAACTGGGCGGCGAAAGGCGCTGCCTACTCCGATTGTGTGGGCAAGGCCTCGAATGAGTCATTCTGGAAGTTTATCGCCAAGGTTTACGAGACTCAGTCGGATATCACCGCAGAAAACGCCGACGAAAAGCTGACGGCGGTCGCCAACGATTCAGGAGTCAAGGGAGCCGACATTGCCGCCTGTGCAGCGAAACCCGCGACCAAAGCCGATGTCGATGCCTCTTTGGCATTGGGCAAGGCTGTGAACGTTTCCGGAACGCCGACACTCTATATCAATGGCCGCAGCATCGGCAACGTCACCGGCGTTCCCGCCGCCAGCCTGAAGGGGTTGGTCGATTTCGCAGCGAAAGAATCGAAGTGAGTGAAGCGCGAAGCAGTTAAGACCCTGGGGTTCAGTTGGTGCCGACGTAAATCGGGCTGGTGGCCAAGCCGCGATTGGCGACGATGTGCGGGGTCATGACGATGAGCAACTCATCGTATTCCTTCGTCTTGGTGGTATCGGAAAACACAAGATCAAGGCCGGGGATCTCCGAAATTGCCGGGATCCCTTCCATCGACCGCTGATCGTTGGTTGTGATCTCTCCCGCGACCACTGCCGGCTCGCCGTCGCGCAGGCGAATGCTGCCGTGATACTCCGAATTGGCAATCACCGGCACTCCGTTCGCGCTTTGCCCGGTAAGCGAGCGTAGCTGCATCTCCAGCGTCATGCTGATGTCGCCGTTTCCGTGCGCCACTGGCTTCGCCTTTATCTGCAACCCCAGATCCTCATAGCTGACGGAGGGAAACGGCGCCACGTAACTCTGGTTTCCGATCACTGAAGAAATCTGTGGCGAGTTATAGATGGGCGCGTAAGAGGCGTTCAGAATGGGGTAGCGTTCGCCCAGGTGAAACGTCGCTTCTTCGCCCTGCGACGAACGCAGGCTCGCATGGCTCAGGCTACGCGCCCATGACTCGTTTAACGAAAGCGCCGCGGTGAGGTGGTCGAGGCTGACCCCTGAAAAGGTAAGTCCGCCGCCAAAAGTGGCGAGCGGCTGGCTGAATATGGAATTCGCCTCCCCTTGCAGTTGCGCCAGCAGCCCGGAAAGAGCCGAGCTTCCAGCCTGGTTGATGCCGCCGGAAGAAACCAACTGGTTGACCAGAGATTGAATGCTCTGCCCGCCGAGTGCGGCAAGCGCAGCCACTGGAAGGTTGTATAGATTGAAGGTGTTTGGAACGTGCATCCCGATTTCGCGGGTGAAGTTGTGGCTGATCTGGTAAATCTCAATATCGAGCATGACCTCGGGGCGCTCGTCATTGATCTGCCGGAGCACTTCTGTGCAGGCCCGCAGCATGGCCTCAGGCGCGCGAATCTCCAGCGTTCCACCCTGGCCGGTGCTCATTTTCTGGAACTCGCACACGTTGCGCAACGCGCTGACTACTTCGGTGGTCTGCTGCGGAGTGGTCGCGCCCGGCACGGCAACCGTGGCCAGCGCCATGCGGTCGAATTGTTTGTGATTTTCGGCTGTGTTTGTTGCAATCAAAATCTGGTGAGAGCTGAGCGGCGTCCACATTGTCTTGCTGACTTTGCAGGCCATGCTCAGCGCCGTCATGAAATCGACGTTGTCGATATAAAACCGTATTGTCTTTGCGGTAACGGAATCGTCGAATTCAACTTTGATTCCGTAGGCGGTCGTGAGTTCGCTGAACAGGCCGCGAACTTCGCCGCGGTAATGAAAAGTAGCGCGGTCAGCTTTCGGTTGCAGCTCGATTTCCGTCGAATCGGAAACCACCGACAGTCCGGAGAGCCTCGATGTTGCTGGATCGCCGGCGGCATTGGCCAATCGCCCCTGCACATAAGTATTTTCTGAATCGAGATTCAGGGAGGCGCGAAATTCTGCCGCCGCCGCGTCCCGTTTACCCGCAGCGAGCAGCGCCTCGCCCTGCTGGGTGTGCTGAAACGCAAGTTGCGACTTGGTTAACTCCCACGCCGACAAATATTTCAGATCTTGCGGCACCAGGCGCGAGGCCTGGTCGAACTGAGCAAGCGCCTGTTCTTCGTGGTCCTGCTTTTGCAGCCTCTTTCCGCGCTTGTAGGCGCTTTGCGCCTGCTTCATTTCATTCTTCGAGGGAATACAATAAACGCCGCCGGGCACGCCGTTGCCGCAGGAAATCTCCGGCGCGGGCGTTGCGACATCTGCCGCGAACGACGCAGTTGCCATTGCGGCCAGCACAGAACAAATTAGAAGAATGGAAGACGCGCGGCGCATTCGCTCGATTCTATCCTCAGACCTCGACTTCTACAGCTGCCTATTAGGGCAACGTACTTCTGATTATTTGAATGCAAACACCAAGGGATACAGCTTTTCAGAACGCTGGGAGGCGTCCATCTTGCAGGGAATCCGGCCTCAACTGAGCATGATCCGCTCGATATCACGCGCCTTGCCGGTTTTCTCGTCGCAATCGATCACCACCGCGCACAGGCGAACGTCGCCCGTCGCCGGTTCGAAGCGCACCGGCATTCCGTTGAGAAATTTGTTGATCACCAGCTCTTTTTTGACGCCAATTACGCCCTCGTACGGGCCTGTCATACCAACATCGGTAATGTAAGCCGTTCCCTTGGGAAGAACGCGCTCGTCCGCGGTAGGAACGTGAGTGTGCGTGCCGACCACCGCCGTGACCCGGCCGTCAAGGTACCAGCCGAACGAAATCTTTTCGGATGTTGCCTCGGCGTGGAAGTCGACCAGAATAATCTTGGCTTCCACTTTTTCGAGCAACCGGTCTGCGACGCGAAACGGATCGTCGTTTGAGGCCATAAACACGCGCCCCTGAAAATTCATGACCGCATAGGGAATCTTTCCCTTGTGCCCCTGATAAAGGCCCGAGCCCGGCATATCGGGAGGATAATTTGCCGGACGAAGAACCCGCCGCGCGGGACTATGGCCGTTCTTCGATTCCTCAAAAAAATCGAGGATCTCGCGCTTATCCCAAACGTGATTTCCGGTGGTTATGACATCGATATCCAGCTCAAAAAGTTCTTCCGCCAACCCGGGCGTGATGCCGAACCCTCCGGCAGAATTTTCGCCGTTCGCGATGACCAGATCGATCGCCTGGTCGCGCACGATTTCGGGCAGCCGGTCTTTCACGATCGTTCGCCCCGGACGGCCAAAAATGTCGCCAATAAAGAGGATTCGCATGGATCAAGACCGCCCGTTCGAAGACTCACTCCGGGAGAGCCGAGATTTGATGGTAACACCATCGCCAGCTCGCCCATTTCGCCCGCGGACGATGGTTCTCGAACCTCTCAGCCCTTTTCGAAGTTGTGTTCGAGTGAGATATGTATCCAATGAATTCACAATCGTCGAATTTCGCAGCGAAGATGAAGATCGGAAGCGCAGTTGCTATTGTTTTAGTAACGGCTTTCGCATTGCTGACTGGCTGCAACGTTCAGCCGAACCTGCCGGCCTCGGCCATGCCATCCGCCCACGCAGAAAGCGAGGCCGTCAGCGGCTCGGGCAATCCGAATGCGAGTTTCAAGGGCTGCTGGGAGAAACAGGGCAGCCATCGCTATCAGGCGGTCGACATTTCCGTGGGAACTGCGGGCACCTACTCGTTCAACGCGCTCCTTTATTACGGGGCGACCTGCAACAAGAACGACAAGGCGGATCAATTCGGATACGACGAAGCGCTGCAATTAGGCCACGGGAGCTACATCTTCTGGTTCACCGCTTTTGCCAACCATCCCAAAATGTCGGCTCTGTGGTACCTGGGAGACCAGGTCTCGCAATGCGTCAGCTATGCGGATGCACCGGATTGCCAGTGATAAACGAAGGGTAGAAAACTCTTACGGCGCCAGCTCCGCCGTCCGCAAAAAATCGTAGTTTCCCGCCGGATTCAATCGCAGGTTGCGCACCCGCTTGTTGTGCACCAGCACATTATCCAGATACCAGAGATCGATGTAAGGCAGTTCTTCGGCCAGGATGCGCTGCAGTTCGTCGTAAATCGGCTTGCGCACTTTCGGATTGACCTCGCGCCGGCCCTTGTCGATCAGCGCGTCCACGGCAGGATTCGAATAGAACCCTCGATTGGCTCCATTCGGCGGAAACTTCGCCGAGTGAAACGCATACTCGAAGATATCGGGATCTTCGTTGCCGCCAATCCAGCGCAAGCCGTAAACCTGAAACACCCCGTGGATCACGTCGGCAAAAAATGTCGCAAACTCGAAGCTGCGTATATCGAGCGCGATTCCAACCTCGCGCAGCTGCTGCTGCATCACCGCGACCATCAGCCGGGTATTTTCGTCGGTCGAAGTTTTCATGGTGAGGTGAAAGCGGGTTCCGTTCACCGCCGGATACCCGGCGGCATCGAGCAACTGACGAGCCTTTTCCGGATCGTGATCGTAAGCCGGCACGTCGCCGTTGTAGGCCCAGCTCTGCGGTGGAAGAATGCTGCGGGCGGGTTGCGCCTCGCCGCGCCACAAATATTCAATCATCGGCCGGCGGTCGAGCGCATAGGCGATCGCCTGGCGTACGCGAACGTCGCGAAGAATCGGATCGCGCAGATTGAATCCCATGTAAGCCAAAACCGTTCCCGGTGCGCGCTCGACTGCCAGCGATGGATCGCGCTGCAAAGTCTGCACCATGTCGGGCGTGAGCGCGTTGATCGCCGCATCGGCGCTGCCTTTGCGCAACTCCAGCGCGCGCGTGGTCGCGTCGGGCACCACGGCAAAGCGCACGCGCTCCAGCTTCGCCTTTTCGCCCCAGTAATCATCGTTGCGCTCGACCACGACTTCTTTGTCGGTTTCGGCGCTGACAAACTTGAACGGGCCCGAGCCCATGGGATGCGTTGTAACTTCATTGCCGCCGCCGTAAGGCACAATGCCGACGGCACCGTCGGAAAGATTCCACAGCAGGGTTGCCGACGGCTCCTTCATGTGGAAGACCACCGTGAATTCGTCGGGCGCATCGATGTGGTCGACAAAGCGGTAGACCGCGGCTTTCGTGCTGCGCACCTTGCCTTGCAGCAGAGTGTCGAAGGTCCACTTTACGTCCCGCGAAGTGAGCGGGCGGCCGTCGTGAAACCTGACTCCGTGATGCAGATGAAAGATGTAAGTGAGCGGATCGGGAATTTCCCAGCGCTCGGCGAGTCCCGGCGCCACATCAAGATTGTCGCCGCGGGTGAGCAGGTCGTCGAATATGAGATTGTCAATGCGCTCCGATTGGGCATCGACCCCGATGCGCGGGTCGAGATTTGTGGGACTCGACTCGATCAGCATGACCAGCGTACTGGGATCGGGTTTGCCCGAGCACGAGCACAGCCCAGCCAGCGCGAGAGCAACGAGCAATCCGGAAGCGATGCGAAGCCTCTGCATCATCAGCCACAGTCCTGGCACATCCGATGCAGCGAGTTTACGGTTTTCCAGTTGCGGGCGGTCGCCTGAACTGCCAGCGTCCGGTCGAGCGGAGCTTTCATCAACTTGCTTTCTGCGACTCCGTTCGGAAGATACAGGTAAATTTCCTTGCCCAGGCAGCGCGATCGCTCCGGAGCGACGGTGAACGCTTCGAGCTTGGCAATCGCTTGCGGAGCGGGACACTCAGACAGAAACATGACATGAATCTTCTCCACATCGATGCCGCGCTCTTTCAGAAAGGGATTGTTCTCGACCGTCTGGCGCATCTCTTCCGCAGTTCGTGTAACGACTGGAACCGAAAATTCAAAATCCTCCACCAACCGTTGTTCAATTTTCTTCGACAGCGCAGGCGGAGAACTCTTTGCCGCCTGAAAGACAACGTTTCCGCTCTGAATCAACGTTTGCACACGCTTGAATCCCAAAGCCTCAAACGACTCTCGAAGCTTCTCCATCTTCATTCGCTTGTTGCCGCCGACGTTAATGCCGCGCAGCATGGAAACGTAAGTCGCCAACGAGTTTCCCTCGAAGCAGAGCTTTATGGATAGCAGATTTTACCAAGCACCGCCGCGCGTTTCGCCCCGGTCGCCGAAGGAACATTCGAAGGCCGCCGGCGCCAGGTTTCATGAGCGAGCAGGGCAAATGCCACCGCTTCCTTTGCGGCAGACGGCAAACCGAATTCGTCGGAAAGCCGGATGCAAACTCCGATCGTTTCAAGCTCTGCTCTCAACATGTTTACAAGGGTAGGGTTCTTCGTCCCGCCGCCGGAAAGAACCATTTCGCGAAAGTTGGATCTCGATGCGGTGCTTTTCTTCGATGCGATTCGCCGGACCGCCTCTGCGATGGACCGCGCCGTCAAAGCGGTCGCCGTGGCAATGATATCTGCCTTTGGGCGCCGGCCGCAGCTCCGCAAGAAGCTGTGGGCAAACTCCCGTCCAAATTCCTCGCGACCGGCAGTCTTGGGGGGCTTCTCGCGGAAGAATTCGTGCCGGAGTGCCGCGGCGAGTGCCTCATCAATTATTGTTCCGGAAGCGGCAATCTTTCCGCCGCCGTCGAATGTTTTGTGAAATAGCTTCTGGGTGAGCGCATCGACCACCATATTGCCCGGCCCGGTATCAAAAGCGATGGCCTCACCGGCTGCCGCACCCGCGGGAATCGCCGTCAGGTTAGCGATGCCGCCGATGTTCTGCACAATCCGGCCAATCTTCCGGTGGCGGAAAAGCATGTAATCGAGGAACGGAACCAGGGGCGCCCCTTTACCGCCTGCGGCCATGTCAGCAGGACGAAAGTCACAAACTACCGGAACTCCAGTTTGCGCGGCGATAATTGCACTCTCGCCGGTCTGCCACGTGGCGCTGACTCTGCGCCCGAGAAATGCCGCCGGCTCGCCCTGATGGTAGAGTGTCTGCCCGTGGCACCCGACCAGATCGCTCTTAATTCGAAAGCGCCGTTCGGTTGCCGTCACGGCCTGGGAGTAAAGTTGACCAAGCAGAAAATTCAGCCGGGCTAAATCCGCCACGCTCGCCGCGGAGGCATTCATCGCCGCGAGAACCGCTTCCCGTACTTTTATCGGATAGGGATACTCTGCGTGGCCCAGCAACTCGAAAGCCCGGCGCCCATGCTTTCCGTTATTCGCAAAACGCACCAGCGCGACGTTAATCCCATCGGCGGAGGTGCCGCTCATAACCCCGGCAACGATCATGCCTTTGTTCTTCATGGGCGGTGTTTCATGCGCGCCGAAGCCGTGGCGACTTGGCATTCTTGTGTTCCGCTCGCGCCAAAGCTTCCAGGCGCACCTGTTCACCGAACTCCCACAGCCTGCGCGACAGGCCCTTGACGCTAAACACGGAAGGCCTGACGCGCAACAGTTTCACGAACTTCTTCTTGAACGCCGCTACGCGCCGCGAGGATTCGGCAACCCGCTTCGCAAATTCCTTGTCGTGTTCCATTGCGGTGGCCATCGCCTCGTAAGCTTCAACCACGCGATCCTCGCGGTGGCAGATCAAGCAAAGGTCGCCGCCGGCAAGGACAAACTCAACCGCAGCCCGGCCAATCGGAGCAGCCGACAAAACTCCTCCCATTTCCAGATCGTCAGAGACGATCAGATTGCGATAGCCAATTCTCTTGCGCAATATGCCCGTGATCAAAATCTTCGAAAGCGACGCCGGAGTTTGGTCGTGCGTTACCTGCGGATACGCCGCATGCGAAACCATCACCATAGGCAGCTGCGCACGCAGCAGGCGATACGGAAGCAGATCCTCCGCCCAAAGTTTCTTGAGCGCCTTATCGATAACCGGCAGCTGGTAGTGACTATCGAGCTTGCCTTCTCCTAGCCCGGGGAAATGTTTGCCGCAGCCCAGCACCCGCTGGCTGCGCAGTCCTGCCAGGAATTCGCCCGCATACAATGCCGACTCGCGCGGCCTCGCCGAGACCGCCCGCGAACTCATTACCTTGCGCGACGCCGCAAAAGCCAAATCGAGCACCGGCGCGAAGTCGAGGTTGAAGCCGAGCGCACGGCAGTTGTGGCCGATCACCGCGCCGTGCTTGCGAAACAGTTTGCGATCGCCGCTGGCAAAGACCTCCGCGGCCGAGGGCGTCGGCCCGAGCACATCGCGAAAGCGGTCCACAGTTCCACCCTCGAGATCGACGCAGGTGAACAACGGCGTTGCGACGCAAGCCTGGCAATCGCGCAACAGCCGGCGACTTTGATCGGCGTCCTTAATGTTCCGGGCAAATAAAACCACTCCAGCGGGCTGAAGCCGCTTAAGCAGGGAACTGAGCCGCGGCGTCATTTCTGCGCCGTCGAATCCGACGATCAGCAATTGACCAATATGAGTAGGAGGTTTCGTGCTTGAGCGAGAGCGCATTCGGAGACGAACCAAAGAGCTTTTTTCTAATTCAGATTTCCTTCTTCAGCTCCGCGAGCAGATTGAGAGCTTCGAGGGGCGTGAGCCGGTTCAGATCCACTTCCCGCAATCGGTCCACTACTGGTTGTGACAGCGGCGTGAAGATGGTCAACTGGGTCGCAGGCGGAACCGCGCCGGGCGAAAGATGGCCGGTCAGTTGCCGCTCGGCCGATTCGTGCTCGGCGATAACCTCGCGTGCGCGCGAGATCACTTGATTGGGCAATCCCGCCAGTTTCGCTACTTCGATGCCGTAGCTGCGATCCGCCGCTCCCGGTTGCACCTTGCGCAGAAATACGATTCCGCCCCCGGTTTCTTTCACCGAAACGTGATAATTCTTCACTCCCGAAAGCTGTTCGGCCAATTCCGTCAGCTCGAAATAGTGGGTCGCGAAAAGGGTTTTGGCCCTTACGCGCGCGTGCAAATATTCGATCGTCGCCCATGCGATCGCCAGGCCGTCGTAGGTCGCCGTGCCGCGGCCGATTTCGTCGAGAAGAATCAGAGAACGCTCGGTTGCCGTGTGCAGGATGGCCGCCGTCTCCGTCATCTCGACCATGAATGTCGAGCGCCCGCGCGCCAGGTTGTCGCTCGCGCCAATGCGCGTAAATACGCGGTCAACAATACTCAGGCGCGCTGAGCGCGCCGGAACGAACGAGCCCATCTGCGCCAGAATCACGATCAGCGCCGTCTGCCGCAGGTAGGTAGATTTGCCTCCCATATTCGGGCCGGTCAGCAGCAGAATATTGTGCGTGCTCGAATTCAGGTAAAGATCGTTCGCAACGAAGCGCTCGTTGCCTCCGGCCATCTCCTGTTGCTCGATCACCGGATGGCGGCCTTCGACGACCTCAAGATCGTCCGGCGTGGAAACTTGATCCTTTGCAGCTCCCTCCGCCCCGGCAGCGAATTGCGGCCGGCAATAATTTCGCAGCGCGGCAATGTGCGCCAGCGAAGCTAAAACGTCGACTTCGGCCAGCGCCAGCGCCGTTTGCCGGATCCGCTTGGCTTCAGCCGCAATCGCCGTACGCAACTCAGTGAAAAGCCGGCGCTCGATCTCGACAATCTTCTCCTGCGCGTCGAGGATTTTGGTTTCGTACTCCTTCAGTTCAGGAGTAGTGAAGCGCTCTGCGCCCACCAGCGTCTGCTTGCGTTCGTAATTCTGCGGGACAAGGTGAAGGTTCGCTTTCGAGACCTCGATGTAATATCCGAAGATCGAATTGAATTTCACCTTCAGCGAATGGATTCCCGTGCTTTCGCGCTCCCGCTGTTCGATCTGCGCCAGCACCTGCTTGCTGTTGCGGGAAAGTTCGCGCAGTTGATCGAGATCGGCGTGAACGCCGGGGGCAATCACGCCGCCATCCCCGAAGCTAAGCGGGGGCTCCGGCACAATGGTATTGTCGATGCGCTCGCGCAGGTCGCTGAGTTCGTCCAGCGAATTGTGAAGCGCGAGCAGCCGGACGGCGGAAAACCGCGCAACCGCGGTCTTCACTGCCGGAAGTTTTGCCAGCGATGCAGCCAGCGCCAATACATCGCGCGGGTGTGCCGCCTCGAGAGTCACCCGGCTCAAAAGCCGCTCTAGATCGAGCACGCCATCGAGAGCGCGCCGCAGCTCTTCGCGCGCGATCGTCTCTTTCACCCCTGCTTCGACCGCGTCGAGGCGCGCCTTGATCTCCGCCAAGTCCAGCGACGGGCGCAGCAGCCAGGCTCGCAGCAGCCGCTTGCCCATCGGAGTGACCGCCGCATCGATGCAGCGGTACAGCGTCACCCCGGCGTCGGAGCCCGCGAATAACGGCTCTATCAACTCAAGATTCCGCACCGTGACCGCGTCCAGCACCAGGCAATTCTGCCGTTCATACCACCCGATGCGGTCCACGTGATCGAGGGACCCGCGCTGGGTCGAGCGAACGTAGTACAGAATCGCCCCGGCGGCAGCGGCCGCTGCCGCTCGTCCAGACAATCCAAATCCTTCGAGCGACAAAACTCCGAAATGATTTTCCAGGAGCGGAATGGAATGATCGGGCGCGAAAATCCAGTCCTCCAACGGCGTTTCGGTGCAGCCTTGCGCCCGCCCGAGCGCGCTTTGGCTCCGGCTCTTGGCCTCGAATAGCGGCGCCGCGGAGCCGTACAAAAGCTCCCTCGGCCGCAGTTGCTCCAATTCTTCCTGCACCCGCCGCAGCGCATTCTCGCCGGAAAACTCCGTGGCGCGAAACTCGCCGGTCGAGAGGTCGAGCGCCGCGAATCCTACGCGATCCCCCACCTGCGCCAGCGCTGCCAGAAAATTGTTTTCGTCGGACCCGAGCGACGAATCTGCCGCCGTTCCCGGCGTAACCACTCGCGTCACTTCGCGCCGCACCAGTTTCTTCGCAAGCCGCGGATCCTCCACCTGCTCGCAGATCGCTACCTTGAATCCCTTGCGAATCAGCTTCCCGATATAGCCTTCGGCCGCGTGATGCGGCACGCCGCACATGGGAACGGCAATGCCTTTCTCTTTATTGCGAGAAGTCAGCGTGATTTGCAGCTCTTTCGAAGCGACGATGGCATCGTCAAAAAAAAGCTCGTAAAAATCTCCCAGGCGGAAAAACAGCAAGGCGGTGGGATGCTCTTTCTTGACGGCGGCGTACTGCCGCATGAGCGGCGTGGAAGGCTCGGTCATTGCTTCAGTCAGATGAGGGCTTGGCGCGGATTATAACAAAGCCCCGGGACCGATTTTCCTGACGGCCTGTGCAAACGGAGGCGACCCTTCGCGCTTCACGAATTGGCAGTTGACGCAATTTCGCGTCGATGTTCTCCTTACACATGGAACTCCGTAAAGATCCCATCACCCGCTCATGGGTCATGACCGGGGACGACGCGGTCTTACCCGCATCGGAAACCGCCTGCCGATTTTGCCCAGACTCGCCCGACCCTACGCAAGTCGTGGCCGCCGTTCCTTCTGCGGTTGGATGGTCGGCGCGCTCGATGGTTCATCCCAATCCCCTTTACCACATCGAAGGTGAGCCCGGCCGTCGCGGCGACGGCCTTTACGACCGGATGAACTCCGTCGGCGCTCATGAAGTGCTGGTCGAAAATCCCGTCCACGACCGCCATCTGTGGCGCGCCAGCGATGACGAGATCGGGCAATTCCTTCGCCTTGCAGCCGAGCGCATCCTCGATCTCAAGCGCGATTCGCGCATCAAGTACGTGAGCCTCTTCAAAGATTTCGGTCCCGGCTCCGGTCAGGAATTTGCTCACCCAAGCTCGCAGCTTACCGCCACAACGTTCGTTCCGCGCCGCGTGCTTTACGAATTGCGCGCCGGCCGCGAATATTTTGTCGCCAAGGAGCGTTGCGTCTTCTGCGACATTCTGAGCCAGGAAGAGCGCCACGCCGCGCGGGTGATTGAAGCCCGCGGCGATTATGTCGCCCTCGGGCCCTACGCTCCGCGCGTGCCCTACGAAACCTGGATCCTCCCGCGCAATCACGAAGCCTCTTTCGAGCGCACAGGATTGTCGAAGCCCGGCCTGCGAGTAAACCTCGCCGCGCTGATTCGCCGCACCCTGCAGCGCATTCGAGCGCTAACCGAAAGTTTTCACCTGGTGCTGCACACGTCTCCCAACAGCCTGCATCCCTCGAAGACTCTGGGTTTCTGGAAGACGATCGACGAGGATTACCACTGGCACATTGAGATCATGCCCGTCCTCGCGACCAAGGCGCGCTCGTACACTTTCAAAGAAGTTTATTATTCGCCGGTCACTTCGGAGACGGCGGTGAAGCAGCTGCGTGACGCGAAGATTGACGGATAAGAATCGTCGCCCATTACCTCGACGGCGAACCCATTAAGAGGATTACTGCCTGGCTCCCGCTCGCCGCAGTATGCGAGCCACGTCGTTGTTCTTTCGCGCTTGCGCCCAGGTCAGAGCCGCGTAGCCATTGCGCGCCCGCAGGTTTACATCCGCGCCCGCCGCGAGCAGCGCCTTCACCACGTCCGTGTCCGCTTTAGGATTCTGGCAAGCCCGGATCAATGCGGTTTGGCCGCCCTGGTCCAACGCATTCACGTCGGCTCGTGTCGCCGTCGCCAGTAACTGCTGCACCGTTTTCAAGTCTTCCTGTGCCGCCGCCCGCATCAAAGGCGTCTCGTCAGGATCTTCCCAGGTCTCGCCGCCGCTTCCCAGCGCAATCGGCCATGCGATCGGAATAACGTTCAGAACTTTAACCCCGATTTCGCCGTTCATCTTCTGCCAGTCGTTGAGTCTGAAATAGCCTCGCAGCAGCGGCTGAATCTGTATCTCCACCACCGACTTCCACAGTGGATTGCTGGTCACTCCCGAATCTGCCGCGGAGCCATCGGAAGGCTGTACGCGAAAGGCGCTGAAACCATCCGCTGCATCCCATTCAAAGTGCGCATCCACGGCGCGAGTGAATCCGGACAATACGATCCATCCCGCTCCACAAAAGACCAGCAAGCCCGCCACGGCGTAAGGCCACAACCGCCGGTTTACAGCCCGCGAGGCCAAAACGGCTGCAGATCCAAGCAGCGCTAAAACCTCGATCGTCAATCCCGCAGCCGCAAATATTTCTCCAGCCCCGTTCCACCAGAAAACCCGCCAATCCAGAAAGCCGCCATCGTCAAAATGCCAGAACGGATTGAAATAAAGCAGCAGCAATCCGGCCACAAACAGCATGGCTCCGGCTTCGAGGCCGGCGACCGCCCACGTGGTGAACCGAATATGCCTGGCGTTTGGGGAGAGCATCGGTGGCGGCCAACTCTGTGAAAGTTGGCGAGACGAGTATAGACAGGGCAAGGAGAAATCGGAATCAAAAACTGAGGAAAGAATTGCATTCGCCACGATGGCGCGCGACTAGTTCGCGGCGCGCGCCAGCTTGGTATGGGGCATGTGGTTGATTTGCCGCAGCAGTTCCTTCGCCTGCGTGCCGTCGACTGGATGGGAGAACAAATATCCCTGGCCGAGTTCGCAGCCCATCGACTGAAGGTGTTCCAGTTGCTTCGCGGACTCAATTCCCTCCGCAATTACCGTCAACTTCAACTTGTGCCCCAGCATGACGATCAACTCGACAATGTCCGCCGCGCCGCGGTCGAGCAACATCGTGCTCACTAGAGAGCGGTCGATCTTCACGGCTTCGACAGGAAATTGCCGAAGCGCGATCAGCGACGAATTGCCGCTGCCAAAATCGTCCAGAATCACCGCCACCCGCAACTGCTTCAAATTCGAAAGAATCGTGGCCGTGAGTTTGGGATCCGCCCCGGCGACTGTCTCCGTCATCTCCAGCCGCAACTGCGATGGGTCGGTGCCGGTCTCCCGCAGCGCAGTCTGCAGTTCAGCAACGAATCGGGCATCGGCCAGCTGCGTGGCGGAAACGTTCGTGCTCATGCCGATCGCGGCCAGGTTTGGCATTTCAACCATCCATGAGCGCAATTGCCGGCAGGCTTCGGCAATCACCCACTGCCCCGCTGAGGCAAGCATTCCGGTGCTCTCCGCCGTCGCCAGAAATTGGTACGGGGAAATCAAACCCTGCCGGGGATGTTGCCAGCGCAGCAGTGCTTCAAATCCTGTGATCTCTCCGGTTTTCAAGTCGATGATCGGCTGGTAGTGGAGCCGGAACTGGCGTTTCTGCAGGGCGTCGCGCAATTCCTCCTCGAGGCGAAGCTGGTTGACCGCGCGGGTGTGCATCGATTCGCTGAAGACTTCACACCGGCCTCCGCCCAGCGCCTTGGCGCGGCACATCGCCGTGTCGGCCTCCTGCAAAACATCTTCTGCGCGCTGGTGGGCGGCGGTGCTCAAAGCAATCCCGACGCTGGCTGCGATCCGCACCTCGCGTTTTTCCACCGTGACTGGCAGCGATAGCCGAGCGAGAATTCTCGTTCCCGCCCGCATGGCATCGCTTGGATCCTTTATCCCTTCCAGCAGAACGGTGAATTCGTCTCCACCCATCCGTGAGAGCACCGCGCTCTTCATTGACGCGTCGCCGGTGTGCCGCGAAACCGTATCTTCCTCCCGGAGGCACGTTTCGATACGGCGGCCGGCCTCCATCAGTACGTGATCGCCCAGCACCGCTCCCATCGCATCGTTGAGCTGCTTGAAAGCGTCGAGATCGACAACCAGCACGGCATAGCAGTGTTCGGGACTTCGCTGGGCACGGTCGAAGGCATGTTGCAAGCGGTCGAGAAACAGCCTCCGGTTCGGCAGTCCGGTCAGCGTGTCATGAAACGAATTGTGCTCCAGTTGCTCTTGTGCGCGCTTGCGATCGGTAATGTCGCGATTCACGATTACCAGCTTCGTGACATCGCCCTTTTCATCGCGAATCGCGCGTGCGATCGATTCCAACACCCGCCAGCTTCCATCTTTATGGCGAATGCGGTATTCCAGCTGCCTGCCGACTCCGGTCTCGCGCGCCTCGCGTCCCGCCTCCAGAATCTTGAAACGGTCGTCGGGATGTACCTGCTCGAAGGCCGACGTTTCTCCCAGCTCCGCCGCGGAATAGCCGAGAATTCTTTTGTAGGACGGACTGTTGTAAAGCCGCCGTCCTTTCACGTCGACTAACGCAATCATGTCGGCGGCATTCTCCGCCAGAATGCGGAACAATTCATCGCGCCGCTTCCAATTTGCGCGGTCGCGATACATGCGCACCCACTGATAAATCACCAGCAGAACCAGCCCGGCGAGAGCAATCCAATAGCCCGAAGGCAGCATAGTCAATGGATAGATCGGCAATCTCTCGCCAAAGACTTAGCTGCAGTTCATAATGTTCGGGTGACCGTCCGCCGCCTGAAAACCTATGCCGGAGCGCAGGGATACGTCTATCAGTACTATTTCGTCGGGCAGCGACCCGCACTGCCGGACGACCGCGAGGCTCCGGCGACGGAATTTGTTTTCGATGTCACCTCCGACCGCAAACAAACCTTTGCGGTCAGCGTCTTCCTGCCGCAGGGTGCCGCGACCGCGTGGGCCGCGACGCATGGGCGGCCTTTAACCGAGCCAGAGCAGTACGCAGCCGCTAAGCTGCGCCTGTTTCGGGCCTTCGATGAATCACAAAACCTGCAAGCCGAAGGCCGGCGACTGGTTATCGACACCCAATCGTTAGAGGAATCCCTGACCGGACTGGGCGTAGACTAGGGACCGTCTTGTGACTGCCACAGCGTAATGTGGATTCTTGTGACGAGATCACAGATGCGCGTGATTCTTATCGCTGCCGCTCAGCGCGTATGTGGAGAATATAATTCGTTGAAGGGGGGGTGGGGTTCGCCGGGTGTTGCCGAACAGTGTTATCGAATGCCGGGAACGGGAATAGACCGGCTCAGCATTAAGCCCAGCCCACTCAGATACTTGCCAAGAATATGTCATTGCTTTGGTTACGCTTCGCGCTGGCCTGCTACTTCGTCGGGCTGATCTACGCCTTCTTCGCGCTCCGGCGCACCAGCGATCTCTTTAGCCGCATCGCTCTGCACGCGGCCAGCCTGGGCATGGTGTTTCACTTCGTATCCCTGGTCGAGCTGTTTCTTTCAGGTCAGGTTGCCCGCACGTCGGTAGATAACGCCGAATCGCTGCTTGCCTTCCTGTCGATGACGTTTTTCATGGTTGTCTACGCCATCTATAAAACGACCTCGCCCGGGGTTGTGGTTTTTCCGATCGTATTCTTTTTGACTTTTGTTGCGGCGATTGACGAACAACCGGTTCTGCGCACTTCTTTCGTGCAGCACAAAGGCTGGCTCGTCGCTCACATCATTCTCATCTTTACCGGTTACGCGGCGCTGCTGCTCAGCTTCGGCGCCAGCCTCCTCTATCTGGTGCAGGAACATCGTCTTAAAAGCAAGAAACCCAGCAGCCTGATTTCGTTCCTGCCCGCTCTCGAAGTCCTCGATCAGATCGGCTACCGTTCGCTGGTGCTCGGGTTTCCGTTCATGACTCTTGGTCTGATCACCGGCTCGGTAGTCGCCATGTCTGCGTACGGTCACGTCGACTTTACCGATCCCAAGATTTTTCTGTCGATCCTGATGTGGTTCGTCTACATGATCATGGTGTTCACCCGCTGGAATTCAGGATGGCGTGGCCGGCGCGCCGCTGTTCTGGCGTGGGTTACCGTCGCAACTGCCATCGTAGCCTGGGTTGCCAACTACTTCTCCACGATGCACAGGTTTGCCTCATGAGATACCAGCTCATCGGGGTGAACCACAACAGCGCTCCGCTCGATGTGCGCGAGCGCCTGGCGATTCCCGAGTCCCGCCTGCCTGACTGCTGCCGCGATCTGACCGCGCACCCCGGAATCGAAGAGGGCATGATCATCTCGACCTGCAACCGCGTGGAAATGATCACGCACACCACCAACGGAGCGGCCGACCTGCGCGGCTTTTTGCACGGTCACTTTCAGCTGAATCCTGAGGATCTCGACGCACACCTCTATGAGTTCCGCGAAAAGGATGCCGTAAGACATGTTTTTCGCGTGGCTTCAAGTTTGGATTCGATGGTCGTCGGCGAAGCCCAGATCCTCGGCCAGGTCAAAGAGGCCTATGCCACTGCGCGAGCCGTAGGCTCGGTGCGGGGGCAGCTCGACCGGCTTTTCACCCGCGCCTTTGCCGTCGCAAAACGCGTGCGCACCGAAACCACGGTGGGATCTTCTTCGGTATCGATCGCCTCGGTCGCGGTCGAATTAGCCAAAAGGATTTTTGGTTCTTTGCAAGGGAAGAGTGTTTTCATCGTAGGCGCCGGCAAAATGAGCGAGCTGGCCGCGCGCCATTTAATCGCCCACGGCTGCGCATCGATTTTCGTTTCCAACCGCACCTACGAGCGCGCCGCCGGCCTGGCGCAGCGGTTCAATGGACAAGCCATCAAGTTCGATGATCTCTACGACTCCTGCGACAAAGCTGATATTGTCATCACCTCGACCGGGTCGCCGCACGCCATTTTCCGTCGCGAGCACGGAGAGCAGTTCCTTGCCCGGCGCAAGAACAAGCCGATGTTTTTCATCGACATCGCCGTTCCCCGCGACGTTTCGCCGGAAATGGCCAAGCTCGACGGCATCTTTGCCTACGATATCGACGACCTGCAGCAGGCAGTCACCAGCCATGTAGCCGACCGCCACAAAGAAGCCGAACTCGCCGAAGCCATCATCGCCAGCGAAGTCGAGCGCTTCGAAGCCCGGGTGCACGCGCTCGACGTTGTGCCGACAATCGTCAGCCTCCAGGATCATCTCGAGACGATTCGCCAGGCCGAAATCGACCGCGTCCGCAGCCGCATGGGTGCGCTGACGCCGGAGCAGGAAATGGCAGTCGAGGCGCTGACGCGCGGAATCATCAACAAAGTCATGCACACCCCAATCACCACGCTGAAGACGGCCGCCCGCGAATCGGAGGCGACGACCGTGATCGATGTGGTGCGCAGGCTGTTTAACCTGCACGAAAAAGAAAAAGCTTCGGCTTCACAGGCGAACGGGGAAGCATCGAGCAAGAAGGAATCGGAAACGCGCCACTGACCCAGCCGCGAAGCGGGGAAAGAATTCAGCCTGCGGCGCAAGCCGTGAGCAGTGAGAAGAAACGGAGCTCAGTCCCGGAGGGAAGAAAGAGAAGCCAGAACCCATCCTCCGAAGGATTGCATGAACTCTCCATTCGTCGAAAAAACAAACTTGTGAAACGCACTCTGTTCGCCAAATGACCGAATTTAACAATAACGGCCACTCCTCCGGGAAACTCCGCATCGGCTCTCGCGGCTCGCAGCTCGCACTCTGGCAAGCCAACTACATCTCAGCGCTGTTGCGCGCCCGCGGCCACGAAGTCGAAATCGAAATCATCCACACCACCGGCGACAAAATCACCGACGTTCCCCTGGCCATGGTCGGAACGAAGGGTGGATCTGGCAAAGGAATTTTCACCAAGGAAATCGAAGATGCCCTGGCCGACGGCCGCGTCGATCTCGCTGTCCACTCGCTCAAAGACCTGCCCACTGACCTTCCCGCAGGATTCGAAATCGCCGCGATCACCGAAAGAGAAGATCCGCGCGATGCCTTCTGCTCACGCCATCACTCGAGCATCAACGATCTACCTAAAGGCGCGCGCGTCGGCACATCGAGCCTCCGCCGCCAGGCGCAACTCAAGGCAATTCGTCTTGATCTCAACATTCATCCATTGCGGGGCAACGTCGATACCCGCCTGCGCAAACTCGACCAAGGCGAATACGACGCAATCATCCTGGCCTCCGCAGGCCTGAAGCGTCTGGGCAGAACCGAATTCGTCAAACAGATAATTCCGGTCGAACTTATGTGCCCCGCCGCCGGCCAGGGCGCCCTCGCGACTGAAATCCGCAAAGGCGACAGCGCAATGCGCGAGCATCTCGAATTCCTGAATGACCCAGGCGCCCGCGCCACCACGATCTGCGAGCGCGCCTTGCTCAACCGCCTCGGGGGAGGCTGCCAGGTCCCCATCGGAGCCTTCGCGGAAATAAAGAACGGCATCCTGCATCTCGAAGCCGTCGTCGCCGACCCGGATGGTTCGAAGGTTCTCCGCGAATCGCGCGACGGCCATCTCAACGACCCCGAAAAACTGGGAAACGAAGTTGGCGATACTTTGCTCCGCCGCGGCGGAAACGAAATCCTCGAAGCCGTCTACGGCCGGGGCCTGGCCGTTCCGCCGCAAATGTGATCCTGGCATGAAAGCCCGCTTTGTCCTACTTCAGCTTCTCGGCGGCACAACAGACTCCCAGGCGCTCCGCCGCTGGGTCAACTTCTGGCCGCCATTTCTGGGCGCCGGCATTCGCGTAACCAGCATCGCGCCTGACATGAAAGCCGTCGACGTGGAGATGAAGCTGCACTGGTGGAACGCCAACTACGTCGGCACTCACTTCGGCGGATCGCTCTTTGCCATGACCGACGCCTTCTATATGCTGATGCTGATGGCGAAGCTCGGCCGCGGTTACATCGTCTGGGACAAAGCCGCAACCATCCGTTACCGCAAGCCAGGGAGGGGAACCGTGCGCGCCGAATTTCGTCTCACCGATGGCCAGATCGAAGACATTCGGGAGAAACTGAAGACGCTCCCGAAATATGAGCCGATCTTTTCCGTAGAAGTGAAAGACGAAGCCGGAGTAGTGATCGCCGAAGTAGAAGAGGTTCTGCACGTGCGAAGGAAAGATAGCTCCACAAAAGATCGTCAATAACTCCCCGAACCACGAAAGAGAACAGGCCGTGTATATCCCCGAACATTTCCGCGTGCGCAAGGGCGAAGACGCCATCGCCTTCATGCGCGCCAATCCATTCGCCATCTTGGTCTCGACAACCGATGAAGGGCCTTACGCGACCCATCTGCCTTTGTTCGTCCAAACGGAGGGCGACCGCGTCACCATGCGCGGCCACGTTTCCAAAGCCAACCCACACTGGCGTTATCTCGAACGGCAGCCGCAATGCCTCGCCATCTTTCACGGCCCGCATTCCTACATCTCGCCAGGCAACTACACTGCTCGCGAAAGCGTTCCCACCTGGAACTATGCCGCCGTACATGTCGATGGCGCGGCAAAACTGTTCTCTTCAGAGACTGAACTTCACGGGATGCTGTATGAGCTTGTAGAAACCTTCGAGCCCAGCTACCGCCGGCAATGGGAAGAACTGAGCCCAAAATACCGCGAGAACATGCTGCGCCAGATCGTAGGCTTTGAAATCGTGGCGACGAAGATTGAAGGCAAGTTCAAGTTAAGCCAGAATCGCACAAAAGAAGACCAGGCCAATGTGATCGCATCTTTGGAGAACTCAAACGACTCGGCGATTTCGGGCGTGGCCCGCATGATGAAAGAACGAGGTCTGGGAACGAGCCGGAAAAACGAGATCGAATAAGTTCGTGTGGGCGGGCACTCCTGACCGCCAAATCGAACCATGAGCGAGCAGAAAAAGCCCGGGAAGAAGAAGCCCTCAACCAGCCTGCCGCTGGCCGGAATAAGAATTCTGGCAGGCCGCGCCCGCCATCAGGCAGGCGCGCTCTCAGCGCAGTTGCGCAGGCTGGGCGCAACTGTCATCGAGATTCCCTTTATCGAAATCCGGAAGCCCCGCAGTTTCAAACCGCTCGACGAGGCGCTAAGAAGCCTCGGCAATTACGACTGGCTCATTTTGACGAGCGTCAACGGTGTCGAAGCAATGTGGGACCGAATGGCGAAACTAAGGTTAACAAAAACGTCTCTGGCCGGCACACGAGTTGCCGCCATCGGCCCCGCAACCAGGCAAGCGATCGAAAAACGCGGCGCGAAAGTTCACGTTGTCCCCAGGGAGTACGTCGCCGAATCCGTAGTGCACAGCCTGAAAAATAAAGTGAAAGGGAAGCGGGTTCTCCTGGTGAGGGCCAAAGTCGCTCGCGATGTGATTCCCAACGAACTGCGCCAGGCCGGAGCGCGCGTGGATGTAGTCGAAGCCTACGAAACCGTTACGCCTGAATCTTCGCGAAGGCGCCTGCAAGCCGCGTTAGAAAATCCTCGCAAGCGGCCGAAAGTGGTGACGTTCACCAGTTCGTCCACGGCAAGAAACTTCTCAGAATTGTTGGGCTCACCCCGCACGGGCGCGAAGAAACTAAACGGAATTCTAATGGCCTCCATCGGCCCTGTAACCTCGGCCACACTGCGCCAACTCGGCATGCGAGTCGATATCGCGGCCAAAGAATTCACCATCCCCGGCCTTGTCCAGGCAATCGGCGAAACTCTAGCCCCGCGCGCGGCTACTCGCTGAGCGAGCAACTGCAGTCCGCCGGCACAACGTGCGCCAGCAAGAAATCGGCGACGCGTTGATAAGCGTCAATCTGATTCTCCACCCGCGCAAATCCGTGGCCTTCGTTCTTGTAGATCTTGTAGTCGACCGTTCCCCCGCGCTTCTTGATCGCATCCACGACCTGCTGCGTCTCTGACTCCGGGCATCGCGGGTCGTGCCCTCCCGCCAGCAGCAAGAGCGGCGCTCTTACCTGATCGATAAAGTTGATCGGCGAGCGCTCCTCATACAGCGCCTTGTTCTTCACCGGATCGCCCATGGTCGCCAGATCGCTTTGCTGCAAAACCGGGTCTTCATGCTCGATTTCGGTGAACCAATTCACAAATGGCACAATTGGGACGCCGGCGGCCCAAAGCTCCGGCGCCTTGGTGACGGCCATCATGCTGAGATAGCCCCCATAGCTTCCGCCCATCACGGCAATCTTTTTCGGATCGAGATGGCCCGTCTGCTTGATCCAGTCGACGCCGGCGAGAACATCCTGCAAATCGCCGCCGCCCATATCGAACAGATTTGCCTGCTGAAATTCCTTGCCGTAGCCGGTAGATCCGCGATAATTGGGAGCGAGCACCATGTATCCCTGATTTACTGCGTATTGTATGAAGCGGTTAAACGAATTCATGGTTTGCGAAGTCGGGCCGCCATGAATGTAAACGATAGCTGCATTCTGCCCGTTGCGCGCCATGTTGAAGGGCACATAAAGAAATGCGGAGATGGTCCACTTGCCGTCGCGGCTCGGATAGTGCACCAGATAAGGCGCGACCATCTCGTCCGAACGGACTCCCGCGACGAGCGAATGCGTGACTTGATGAGACTTGCCCGTTGCCAGCGTGTGCACCCAAAGATCGCCGGGAGCGGTCGGGCCGTTGTGGTAATACAGCAGCCGCGATCCATCTTTCGAGAACGCGTACGGGCCGCCCACCGGTTCATTTACTCCCTTGAGGATTGGCAATGCTGTTGATTTGCCGGTGCCGAGATCGTGCAGATAGATGTCTTCATTACCATCGACGTTCGCGCTGAACGTGACATGGTTGCCGTCGGGCGAGAATTCTTTGCCACGGATTTCCCATTTATCGCGCGTAATCCACTTGATTGCACCGGGTCGAATGGCACCTCTCTCATCCGTGAATTCGAGCAGCCCGACATTCTCGTACCCGTTTAAAGCGTTTGACGAAATCAGTATCCGGCCTCCATCTTTCCGCAGTCCTGGATCGATGTCATTGGCCGTATAGCGTTGCTCGCCTTCATGCGGCGTCAGGATCGTGCTTTGACCGGTGGCGACCTCAGCGATGAAAATATTCGAATCCGTGCCTTTGGCCTGTTCCTGTGTATAAACGACAGACTTGCCATCGTGTGACCAGATCGGACCGTAATTGCCCCTGTCCTGCGGCGTGCCGGTGGTGACGTGCTTTACCTCGCGCATTAAGGTGTCATAGACATCGATCTCGAATGCGGCAGAGGTTTTCGGTTTTACTTCATACGCGAGATAACGCCCGTCCGGGGACCACGTTGGGCTCATCTCGGCGATCTCGCGCGTCTGGGTCAGATTCACCACTCTGCCGGTCTTCGGCGATACCAGAAAAATATCCCACTGCTCATCGCCGTCGTAGTCCGATTGATACGCGATCCACTTGCCGTCAGGCGACCACGCAGGCGCAGTCTGCCGCTGGTCGCTCACCGTAAGTTGCACTGGCCATCCGCCCTCGGCAGGCACGAGCCAAAGATTGTTTCGGCCACTCATGTTCGAGATGAACGCAATGCTCTTGCCGTCGGGCGACCAGGTCGCGCGCCCAACCTGCCGAGTCATGTAGAGCTTTTCGATCGTCAAGCTCTTGGGCTCAACCTGCGCGTTCGGTTTCGAAGAAATCTCCTTGGGATCGGTAATGGCTTGCGGTGTGGAGATAGTTTGCGCCGCGGCAGACGTTTCGCTGACCAGAGTACTCATAAGAACAACCATAGCAAAGCGGATCAATGTGCACATGAGAGTTGAAGACCTGACACTGGACTGGCGAAAGAAAAGTTTACCAGAGTGAAATTGTCATGCTGGCCCCAACAGCGCGGAAAGAGTCGATAACTTATGCCTGCGCGTTCTTGTGCATTTCCACTGTGCTCCAGGTCTTGTCGGCGGCGTGGCAAATATTTTCGAGCGTGCAATCGACGCACTTCGGCTTGCGCGCGAAGCAAACTTTGCGCCCATGCCAAATGATCTGATGTGAGAAAAGAATCCATCGCTCGCGCGGAATAATTTGCATCAGATCCTGCTCAATCTTCTGCGGATCGTTATTCGTGGTCAGCTCGAGCCGCCGCGAAATGCGGTGAACGTGCGTATCGACCACAATCCCGTCGGCAATCCTGCCCCAGGTTCCTAACACCACATTCGCGGTCTTGCGGGCGACCCCAGGCAAGGTGAGCAAATCGTTCATGTTCATCGGAACCTGCCCGCCGAAATCGGCAACAACTTTCTTCGCCGCGCCTACGACCGATTTCGATTTGTTGCGGAAAAATCCAGTCGAGCGAATGTCAGGTTGCAACTGCTCGGGTTCGAGCGCCGCGAACGCCTGCACGGTCGGATACTTTCGAAATAACTCCGGCGTAACACGGTTTACGTTCACATCGGTCGACTGCGCCGAAAGAATCGTCGCCACCAGCAGCTCCCAGGCGCTGCTGTGCGTCAACGCACAAGTCACATCGGGATAAAGCTCATTAAGCCGCCTTAGAATTTCCGCCACCCGGGCCGGGTCAGTCGGGTTATAGCCGGAGGTTTTCTTTGCTGCCTTCGTGCTCTCACTCTTGCGGCCGTCTCGCTTTTTCGCGCGTGCCGCCTGAGCGTTCCTACCCTTGCCCGGAACTTTTGTGGCAGTACCTGCAAGCGGCCGCGACACACGGTCTTGCCGCCCTGTTCGCGCAGGCCTTCGTGGAGTCACGCCCCGAGCCATGAAATTCAGCGCTCCTTCGTGAAACAGTCAGTAAGCTCATCATGTTAGCAGAGCCGCGAGCCGGGAAAGCGCAGCCAGCTATACCGCCCAAAAGTAACCAGCGATGGAATTGACTCGCGCCATCCGCCCCGCTACTCTGGATGCATCGTCACAATTTCAGGAAAATTTCAGTGGCCGTAAACTCCATCCAACTCGGGCAGGTCTGGCGCAACGACGCCGACGGCCAGGATTATCTGGTCACCAAGGTTTACAGCGAAGTCTTCACGCAATTCGCCATGTTGCGACCCGCCGGCATCACCGCTCCCGACGCTCCGACAGTGCGCATCAAGGTCACCAAGAGTCCGCAAGGCGCCTCGCTACCCGGCTACACCTTCACGCAGGATGGATCTTTCTAGCGATTGGATTCGGCGACGATCCTTGCCTTGTTCCTTCCGGTACACTGATCTTGCGGAGTCGAAAATTTCGGAGTGATTCGAATCGGAGCACCTCGCCCGGATCTGATAACCGGCAACTGACGACCGGCAACTGTTCTCAAGATGAGTGAAAAAATCCTCGCTGTACTCTTCGTTTTCATCAACTCGGTCGTTGGCACAACCGGCTATGCCGGAATCATGCTTCTCATGGCCATCGAGTCGGCCTGCATCCCACTGCCGTCCGAGTTGATCATGCCGTTCGCCGGTTATCTCGTCTTCACCGGCACATTTAAGCTTTTCTGGGTTGCAACCGCCGGAGCCGTTGGCTGCAACCTCGGCTCGCTTGTCGCCTATGAAATCGGACGCTACGGAGGCCGTCCGCTGGTCGAACGCTACGGCCGCTGGATTCTGATGGGCCGCCGCGAACTCGATTGGGCCGACCGCTTCTTTCAGCGCTGGGGCTACCTCGCCGTCTTCATTGGACGCCTGCTCCCGGTGATCCGTACTTTCATCGCCCTGCCGGCTGGCGTCGCACGCATGCCTCGCGGCCGTTTCCACATCTATACTTTTCTCGGATCATGGCCCTGGTGCCTTGCGCTAGCCTATCTCGGCATGAAGCTCGGCCAGAACTGGCGCGAACTCGGCAAATACTTCCACCAATTCGATGCCGTGATCATGGTTGTCCTCGTAGCCGGAGCGCTCTGGTTCATCTGGAGCCACTGGCAGAATCGCATCGGCGCTTCATCCGCTGTCGGCCGCCAGTCGTAGCTAAGGCTCGTCATCGTCGCGTTTCGCCAATTGGGACGCGACGATCTGCCACTTTCCGTCGCGCTTCCTGACGACATCCATGTAAATGTAGTTAACCCGCAGCCGCCGGCCGCCTTGCTCGATTTCATCCTCCTCCGAACCATGCACGATAGCGACATCATCTCGAAGCATGCGAATACGCCGTCCGGTTGAACGCATGGAGAGAAATTGGATTTCCCCCGACGTGAGCATGCGAATCAACTCTTGCCGAGTGTGCGCCGCGCCGCGCTTGTCATACTGCACGTAATCTGCAGCATAGATGCGCCGCACCTCCGCCACATCTGCCGCGATCAAAGCGCGGTCGCCATCTCCGAAAAGTTGCAGAATCTGCCGCCGATCTGTTACTCCCCCGCGTTTCACTTGCCGCTTTTCTTTCAGCACTCCGTTAGTGTACAAGCGGGTATTCACGGAGGCTTCTATGACTCGAACGATCTATATCGCCGTTTTGTTCTTAACGCTTACCTTTGCGGTGAATACCGCCGCGCACGCGCAATCCACTCCGGCGACATCCGGCAAGCCCTTCGTCGTCGAGTATTACTACAAAACCAAGTGGGGACACGCCGATGAATTCCTGAAGCTGTTCAAGAAAAATCACTATCCCGTGCTGAAGAAAGAAATGGAAATGGGCCGCATCGTCAAAGTCGGGATGGATCGCCCGCGCTACCACACCACCGAAGACGGCCGCTGGGACTATCGCGTCACCATCGTCTTCCAGAACGCAACAGTCGCAAACGAACCCTTCGACGAAGCTGCCCTGCAAAAGCAGATGTATCCCGATCAGGAGACGTTTCAGCGCGAAGAGCAGCGCCGCTTCGAAATCCTCGACGCGCACTGGGACCTGCCGGTGAACCCAGTAGACCTGGAAGCGAAACCCTGAATTCGATTTACCCTGTGACCTCGGTGCCCCCTGTGTTGAAGGTTCCAGTCCGTTCAATGATGACAATGAGCCATTCAACGGCGAGTTCCTGCTGTTTCACTCCCACCAATTTGCTTAGAACAGGCGATATCTGGGAATATATTGTGGTCGTACAGAAGGTGGCAAGAATTGTCACTGAGCGAGGGAAGAATGTATCAGAAGAACCCCAAAGCGTTCATGGCCGATTGGACCGATGCCGATGGCCGGCGGCATCGCAAACAATTCACAAATGCTGAGGCGGCGCGCAAGCACGAGCATCGTGAAACCGCCCTCTCTCATGCCTTGCGAGCCAGTCGCGAGCTGAAGTTGGCGGGCTCAAAAGGTGGCAGAAAGCAGACCATCGCAGAGGCAAAAACGGTCTCCGGCGATACGATCCAGCCTGCCAAAGGCAAACTTGGCGTGATGATTCCTGGCATGGGCGCAGTCGCTACGACTTTTGTCGCTGGCGTCGAAGCCATCCGCAAAGGCTTAGCCAAGCCCATCGGCTCGCTTACGCAGATGGGCACCGTGCGCCTCGGCAAGCGCACCGATGCCCGATCTCCGAAGATCAAGGAGTTCGTTCCTCTCGCCGGCCTCGACGATCTGGTCTTCACCGGATGGGATATCTTCGAAGACAACATGTACGAAGCCGCATCGAACGCCGGTGTGCTCGAGCAGCGCCTGCTCGATCGGCTGAAGCCATTTCTCTCCTCAATCACTCCCCGCGCCGCAGTCTTCGATCACAACTACGTGAAAAAGATCGACGGGCCAAACGTAAAAAAGGGCAAGAACAAGATGGATCTCGCCGAGCAGCTGCGCGACGATATCCGCCAGTTCAAGAAGTCGAGCGGCGCTACCAGGCTGATCACCATGTGGTGCGGTTCCACCGAATCCTACATCGCAGCCGGCGAAGCGCACCAGTCGGTGAAGTCCTTCGAAAAGGCGCTCCGCGAAAACGACGAGATGATCGCGCCTTCGATGATCTATGCCTACGCCTCGCTGATGGAAGGCGTACCCTTCGCCAACGGTGCTCCCAACCTCACCGTCGATCTGCCGGTGATGCTCGAACTCTCACGCCAGAACGAAGCACCAATTTGCGGCAAAGATTTCAAAACCGGCCAGACGTTGATGAAGACCATCCTCGCCCCCGGCTTCAAAGCTCGCATGCTCGGCTTGAACGGATGGTTCTCCACCAACATTCTCGGCAATCGCGACGGCGAAGTGCTCGACGATCCGGGTTCCTTCAAAACCAAGGAAGAGTCAAAGCTCTCGGTGCTCGAGCACATCCTGCAACCTGAGCTTTATCCCGAACTCTACGGCGAGATGTACCACAAAGTCCGCATCAACTACTATCCGCCGCGCGGCGACAACAAAGAGGGCTGGGACAATATCGATATCTTCGGCTGGCTCGGCTACCCCATGCAGATCAAAGTCGACTTCCTCTGCCGCGATTCGATTCTAGCCGCGCCCATTGTGCTCGATCTCGTGCTGTTGATGGATTTGGCGCAACGCACTTCAGAGTTGCGAGGCCTTGGGATTCAAGAGTGGCTGAGTTTTTATTTCAAATCGCCGATGACCGTCCCCGGCCTCTATCCTGAGCACGATCTCTTCATTCAACTCATGAAACTGAAAAATACACTGCGGCACCTGAAGGGTGAGGAACTGATCACGCATCTGGGACTGGAGTATTACGATTAGCATCGCAGCAGCGAGGTCTTCTTCGCTGGGGTGCCGGTGAGAGTCGATCACAACCGACTGATCGATAAAGGATGATTCAGGAACGCAAGGCTAGAACGTTCAGATGTTGACGCACCACCTCGTCCGCGAGATTTCCCAGTGTGCCCCGAAGGTATTTGGCCCTTTCAAAGGGAACCACGACAGCGAGGGTCGAAGGCCGCCTGACGCCTTAATCCATCACCTGTTACAATCTAAAACGCAGGGCATGGACAGATGTTCTGCGTCGAGGTTAAACCGATAGTAGGGGACGTAGTTCAGTTGGTTAGAACGCTGCC
>CAZGXY010000032.1:0-9318 GCA_964530145.1 uncultured Acidobacteriaceae bacterium
GGCGCATGGATTGCCCGACGGAATTATGGGCCGCATCGGCGTCACGGTCTCCGGGGCAAATCCGAATCGCATCTGGGCAGTGATCGAAGCCGAGAAAGGCGGGATTTATCGCTCCGACGATGGCGGCGATTCCTGGCATCTGATGACCGACGATCACCGCTTCCGCCAGCGCGCCTGGTATTACTCGCACATTTTCGCCGACCCCAAATCGGAGAATACGGTTTACATCCTGAACACCGGTGTTTACCGCTCGAACGACGGAGGCAAGACTTTTAACCAGCTGCGCGTGCCCCATGGCGATAACCACGCCCTCTGGATCGATCCTAACGATCCGAAGCGCCTGATCAACGGCAACGACGGCGGCGCAACGGTTTCCATCGACGGCGGCGCTACCTGGACCAGCGAATACAACCAGCCCACCGCGCAGTTCTACCACGTCACCACCGACAACCGCTTTCCTTACTACGTTTACGGAGCGCAGCAGGATAACTCAACCGTCGGCATTGCGAGCGCGAGCCCGGACGGCGCCATCGATCGCCCCAATTGGTATGCAGTTGGCGGAGGCGAAAGCGGTTATATTGCGCCCGATCCCACCGATCCTGAAATTGTTTATGCCGGCTCTTACGGGGGAGACATCAGCCGCTACGATCACCACACTGGCGAAGAGCAAGCCATCAATCCGTGGCCGGTGAATCCTATCGGATGGGCGGCGGCCGATGTGAAACATCGTTTTCAGTGGACCGAGCCTATCGCGTTTTCGCCGCACGACCCAAAGACGATGTATTTCGCCGGAGAAGTTCTTTTCAAAACCACTGATGCCGGGATGAGCTGGTCGATCATCAGTCCCGATCTCACGCGCAACGACAAATCCAAGCAGGCATCTTCCGGCGGCCCGATTACAAAAGACAACACCGGCGTTGAAGTCTACGACACGATTTTTTCGGTCGTGGAATCGCCGGTGCAGAAAGATATGATCTGGGCCGGAACTGACGACGGACTGATTCAACTCACGCGCGACGGCGGCCAGCACTGGGAAGACGTCACGCCGAAGGCTATGCCGGAGTGGGGCACGGTCAGCATGATCGAGGCTTCGCCGCGCGACGCTGGAACGGCCTATATTGCGGCCGAACGCCACAAGTCCGACGACTTTACGCCTTACGTTTTCAAGACCACGGATTTCGGCAAGAGCTGGACCAAGCTGGTCGAGGGATTTCCCGCGAACGATTATGTGCACGCCGTGCGAGTCGATCCGCATCATCCCAGTCTGCTCTTCGCCGGAACCGAGCAAGGCATCTACATTTCGTTCAACGACGGAGCGCACTGGCAGGCGCTGCAACTTAACCTGCCGCCCGCCCCGGTGAACGATCTTGTCGTTAAGAACAACGATCTTGTCGTCGCAACCCATGGCCGCAGCTTCTGGGTGCTCGATGACATAACTCCGCTGGAACAATATGAAGACTCAATTCCACAGCAAGATGCACACCTGTTCACTCCGGCGGAGGCGAATCATACGGTTTTCCGCGCATCGTTCTTCGCGCCCAGCGGCAATGTCGGCAAGAACCCTCCGGAGGGTGCGGTTATCGACTATTGGTTGAAAACGTCGCTCAAGAAAGAAGATGTTAAGCCGAAGAAGGCTGCCACCGACGACATTAAGGCAAAGAGCGAGGCCGATGCTTCCGCCGCGGATTCCTCCGAAGCGAAGAAGAACGACGCCGACGAACCCAAGGTCACGCTGGAAATTCTCGACGCTTCCGGAAAGGTGATCCGCAAGTATCCGAAGAAAGAAGAGGCTGACGGCGGCGAGGAGGAAGAGTCCGGCCGCGATCACAAAGCCGACTCTCTCCCAGCCGATGCCGGCTTCAATCGCTTCGTCTGGGATCTGCGCTACGAAGGCGCGACGAAGGTCCCCAAGGCTCCGTTGTGGGGAGGCAACACGGACGGCCCCGAAGCTCTGCCGGGGAGGTACCAGGCGCGGCTGACGGTGCTCGGAAAGGCCTACACTGCGCCGCTGAACATCGACGCCGACCCACGTCTTCACCTCAGTGCGGAAGACTTGTCGAAGCAGTTCGATCTGCTTCTGAAAATCCGCGACAAAGTCACTGAAACCGACGATGCGATCATTCAGATTCGCGATCTGCGCGAGCAGATGAAGGCGATCGATGCCCGCATGAAAGACGATCCCCGCGGCAAAGCCATCGCCGATGCGGGCAAGTCGCTCGACAAGAAGATGACGGTCGTGGAAGAGGCGCTCATCCAGACCAAAGCCAAGAGCGGTCAGGACGTGCTTAACTACCCAGTTCGCCTGAACAATCACCTGGTAGCGTTAGGCGGAGTTGTCGGCAGCGCCGATTCGGCTCCGACCAAGCAATCGTACGAAGTTTTCGACATGCTCAGCAAGGCTGTCGATGAACAACTCGCTACGTGGAAAGCAATCGTCTCGACCGACGTTGCCTCCTACAACAACATGATGAAGCAGCAGGAGGTTCCGGCTATCTTTTTGAAGCAGCCTGAGGCCGGGAGCAAATGAAACCCTGACTTGGGCAGGCGGAGGCAAACAGGCATCTCCGCCCAATCGCTTGATTATTTTTTACTTTTCTGTGCTTTCGCTCGCGCCCCCGCGGGCGTTTTCTTCTTTAATTTCGCCTGATTGTAATCAATGGCGGCACGGATAAGATTTTTTAGAGCACGCTCATCGATCTTGTCGCCCTCGAGAAGATCGATCGCCCGCCACGCGTTGCCTCCGAGACCGGCGTTGAATATCTTCCCAGGATCAGGAAGGCTCGCACCGTGGGAAAATGTGAGCTTCACTTTATCTTTGTGGGCATTGCCGACGGCGATCATTCCGTCACGAGACCACACAGGGCTTCCCATCCACTTCCATTCTTCGACGATCTCAGGGTCCGCCGCAAGAATGACCTCGCGCACTTTCGCGAGCGTCTTGCCGCGCCAGTCCGCGAGTTGATTGATCTTGGCGTCGATTAATGCAGAGGCAGATTCCGCCGGGACGGTTTTTTTCATTCGCAGCTCCGATTCTCGCACCTAATTTAGCTTCGCCCGGCGTAATCTGCAAGCGGCGCCCGGGGAAGTCTAGCCTTCATCAAATTTTGATAGCCTTCTACGGCAGAGACGCGGGGAAGATTTACAACGGCGGAGTGATGAACGCATGCGTAGCCGCGCTGATCCGCATCAAGAGTAAAAGAGAGAGGAAATCCATGTCACGCGCTGAAAGGAACGCAGGTACATCGATCATCACGCTGCATGTGGTTTCAAGCCTTGACGGCTTCATCGCCAAAAAAGACAACAGTATTTCGTGGATGGATAGCCCAGGAGACATCTATGAAAAAGGCGTTTCCGAGAACAATCCCGACGACACCGTGCCTTCCATCGACTGCTTTGTGCTCGGATCCCGAACCTACGAGCATGCGCTGCAACTGGGCTGGCCTTATGGGGACACGCCGACCGTCGTGGTCAAAAGCAGACATTTGCCATCTACAAGGAAGAGTGTCGAGTTCTATTCCGGTGATCTCAGGAAGCTGGTCAATGAGAGTCTGGCACCGCGATATCGAAATATATGGCTCGTCGGAGGGGCGCTGCTATGCCAGAGTTTTCTCAGGCTCGATCTGGTGGATGAAATCAGACTGGCGATGATGCCGGTCCTCTTGGGCGAAGGGCTGCGCCTGTTTGAGAACGCCGGTATCGAAACGCGATGGCAACTGAAGGACGTAATCGCTTACAAGACGGGTATGGTTGAATTGTTGTATCAGAGGAAATCGACGTGCTAGCGACGGCAGCCTGCATAACGGTCCTCCAATGCACGATTCGACGCGACCGCGTCCGGGCCCGTCGCATGATTTTCGGTGCGCGGCGATTTGCACACCTGAATCGCGCACCTAAAGATGAGACTAAGTGGCGCGTTCGAAAGTGATGAAAGTGCGTGCCGCTTGGACCGTCTTCGAGTTCAAAGTTCTCCGGTAATGGACTGTGCGCGGCCGTATCCGAAGGACCAGTCTTCATCGGCATTTTGCGTGATGGAAACGATGACATCCGACGCACTCACCCCGCAACGCCGAGCGAGTTCTTCGCACAGCAGTTCGTAGAAATTCTGCTTTTCAATCCGGCTGCGCGGCCTGGTCGTCACTTGCACCACGACGACCCGTTCGGTGCGCGGTATGTTCAGTCCCGTGTCTTCAATTCTCATTTCCGCCGCAGGGTGCTCATGCACAATCTGGTAGCGGTCGCGTTCAGGGACTTTGAAAGGCGGCAAGCGTCGCGGAGTGGATGGTGTCAAGCAGTTCTCTCAACTCCGCTTCGCTGCGGCCCTCGATTACGTCGATCCTGAGTAGTGGCATCGAAGTGTACCTTCGTCGAATGGGCATCTCGGCGCAATCGACCGGAACTAAAAACGAAGAGTCGCCTGTCCGAGGAAATGGATGGACCGGACTTCTACTTTGCCCGGTCCAAGAATGCGACTCCACGATTGCCGGCGATATGATCGTTTAAAATGCATCAGCCGCGGCTTGCGCCACAGTTTGATCCTGCTCTCCCGATCCGCCGCTTACACCGACCGCGCCAACGACTTTTCCGCCGCGCTTCAGGGGAATGCCACCGGCAAAGATCATGATTCGACCGTGATTAGAGACATGAATGCCGAAAAACTGCCCGCCCGATTGCGAATGCTGGGCGAGATCTTTGGTCGCAATATCGAAGGCGCGGGAGGTAAATGCTTTATTGATCGAGACGTCGATGCTGCCGATCCAGGCGCCATCCATGCGAACATGAGAAACAAGATTGCCACCTTCGTCGACCACGGCGATATTCATCGGTTGTTTAATTTCGACCGCCTTCTTTTCGGCGGCCGCGATAATCTTTCGTGCTTCTTCCAGTGTCATCGTGAAAATCCCTCCTTGTGATACCGGGCAAACGCGATGCGCCATAACGATTTCGCGCGGGGCTCAGGTTGAAACTCCGATGGCCCCGAGATAATCTGCGCGCACAGCATGCCGGAGATAAGAGTGTAACGGACATTCCGCCGCTAGCTTGCCGCCAACAGTTCATTCGGGCGCGATTCCAAACCGAGGCCTTTGGCTACCCGCGCTCCCAGGTCAGGGTCGACCAACGACCAGTAGCTTTTGACGGCGCGCTCCTGGATGCTGTGCGCATGATTTCGCTGCCCTCGACCGGCCAGCTCGAGCACTAAGACACGAACGAGCCCCAAAGAGATTTTGGTCCAATAAATAGAATCCCACTCAAGCCAGAACCGGATTGAGTGGGAATCTCTTAGCCCAGGCCTTTCACGCCTGACTCACGTTCAAATCAGGCTTCGGCAACGCGCACGCGGCTGCTACTCGATTTTCGAACAGTGGTTCGACAGGCCTTTCCAGCTGCCTCCCTGATTCACGGCTGTCATGCTGCAGATAATCGTTCGGGCGCGGTGCTGTCCCTCGATCACGGCATCGTAGCTTTCCTTGAAGCGCGCCAGCCCGACATTGCCGACAACGTCGGTCTGCACGTCGGTGATGTCGCTCTTGGTGAACTTATTGTTGGCCGGATCGTTGGCATCTTTGATCAGTTGCGCTTTCGAAATCCAGACGCCGAAGCTGGTGCCTTCGACATACTCGGCGGCCAAGTTTGCTTCCATCCACTTCGCGTCATTGGCGGTCTGCGCTTTGTTGGCTTCTTGTACCCACTTGTCGAACGACGCTTTGGAATCGCCGCTTTTCTGGGCGGTGAGACCTGCGACGCCGAAACAAACCGCGCAGATCGATATTGCGAGAAGCTTCTTCATACGCTGCTCTCTCCTGTTGGTCGAATTTGCAACCGTTCAGCGGCAGCAAGGCTGTCACAGGCTCGACATGAAGTCAAGCGCGGGCTGCCCATTTTTAGCTTTTTGCGAGAGGGAGGGATTCGGCTGCGCTGAATGCGATCTCTGCGAAACCAGCCGCCGAAGGAGATGCCCTTTCCACATCCAGAGCCCCGAGAGGAGCAGTACAGGAAGAAAGACGTACCTGACACTGAAAGCGTAGTTGTGCGTGTCCGAAGGCGAATCATAAATGTAACCGAGTATCGGAATGCCGAAGACGATATGAATCCAGCGAAAAATCGTCCGCGATACGGCTCGGTTCGTGATATTCACTGCATTGGCGGTTGCGGCCATGATGTTGCTCCTTGAGTTTTATGAATTCACGATTTTTGACCGGGCCCAGGCGTCCAGTCAGGAGATTGAGTGCCGAACTGCTTCGAATATTCGCCGACCAATCGCTGCCAGCCGAACTTCATGGCATCGGCACCGGCAATGCGTCCAATCGGCCGGCCCGCCAGCAGCCGATCGAGAACGTCGAGGGAGATATGCCAGCCCGCGGCGCCCCACGAAATGAAGCGGCGATCGATGCTGTGCCATAGCGTCAGGCGCGTGCCGTCGCCCAGGGCTTCGAGTTTCCAGCGGATATCGCTGTATTCAAGCACCTTGGGAGCGTCGGCTCGCGTGACTCTAGTTTCCTGCGGAGTCGTGGGGTTTCCCACCCAGGTGAGCCTGACCGTGGCCCCAACCGTAGCCATGCTGCCATCGACCACAAAGGGCGCCCACTCGCGCAGCTGCGCCGGATCGGTAAGCGCCTGCCAGACTTTCTCCGGCGAGTGGCGCAGCTCGCGGACTAGAATGAGCGTCCACTTCTCTTCTCCAGTTGCTCCCCGATCTTTTTGTACGCGTGCCCCGCTGGCGGGGCCCGGCGTGTACTGCTGGAGGTCGCTCATTTTATTTCTCCTTGCCGAACGGCTCGCTACCAGCGCCCCAGCTGCGTTAGCTGGATGAGGTTGCCGCAGGTGTCCTCCAGCATGGCGATGGTCGAGCCGGTCACGTCAGTGGGTGGCATGGTGAACTCGCCGCCGCGGGACTTGATCCGCTCGTAGTCGCCCTTGACATCATCGGTTATAAAATTGGCCGCGGGCTGGTTCTGCTGAAAGATCGCCTGCTGATACGTCTTGGCAGCGGGATTATTGTTGAGCGCCAACTGCAGCTCGGTGCCGTTCGGCTCCTCGGGAGAGGCTACGGTCAGCCAACGGTAGGGGCCGTTGCTGAAATCCGACTTTTTGGCGAAGCCCAGTACTTCGGTATAAAAGCGCAGGGCTTTTTCCTGATCGTCCACGTACAAGCTGGTCAATTTGATTTTCATTTCGATTCTCCTTTATCGGGTTTGCGGCTCGGGCCGCGTTGTCTTTTCTGCTTTCGTTTTCGATGTCGATTGCTTCTTCGATGTTGAGGGATGACGCTGCCTGCGGCGCGGATCGTCGCGGTCCTGATCCATCCGATCGAGGTGGCGTTCGAGAGCATCCAGATGAGCCGACCAGAAGCGGCGAAACTGAGCCAGCCAGGTATCCAATTCCTGAAAGGGCTCAGGCTTGAGCCGGTACAAGCGGCGCTGTGCGTCTACTGTCGATTCCACAAAACCCGCGTCGCGGAGAACGCGCAGATGCTTCGACACGGCGGGCTGCGTCATATGAAGCTGGCGCTCGATCTCGCCTACAGACTGTTGGGACAGGGCCAGCAGACCCAATATTGCGCGGCGGTTCGGCTCGGCAACGATCTCGAAAGCGGATTCCACTCTTCGTATATACTCTAGTGAGCATATACGTGTCAAGACATATTATGAGAAAGTTTCCCGCGGTGGCTTGCAGACCCTTCCACTATTTAATTGGCCGCGAACCCGAGATGAGGATGTCTACCAGCCGCCGGGCGCTTTGCTGCCAGTCGGGGCCGGATCCCACATGGGAGACGCCGATGAGGGCGCGGAGCAGATCGAATGGCTCCAGATCTTTGCGAATGTCGCGGCTTTTGATGGCGCGCTTCACCAGCGAATCAATCGCTCCCTGAACCTGGGCGCGCGACCCTTCAAAAAGCCTGGAGGATCCTCCCACCACCGTATTCAGCGCAGGCGCGATGATCTGCTTGGCCGCAATGTAGTCGACGAAAAGCAACATCCACGCCCGCAGAGCCTCGATGGGAGGAAGGCTTGCGGAGAACTTTTTCTCGGCTGCAGCGAGTTTTTCCACCTCGGTCCGGTAGACCGCTTCGATCAGGGCATCTCGTGTAGGAAAGTGGCGATACAGGGTTCCCGCTCCCACGCGTGCCTCTTTTGCAATGTCATCTAGGCTGGCGCTGGCGCCCGACCGGGTAAACGCCGCCTTCGCCACTTCCAGAATGCGCTCGCGGTTACGCTGCGCATCGTTGCGCGGTTTTCGCGGGGTAATTTCCCGATTCGCAGTCGGCATAAAATAAAATTGCAACCGGAGATCGTCTCCGGTTATCTTATCTACTGATTCGGAGACACTCTCCGTTTTAACCGGAATCATGGGGCCTGTCAATAGTGGCTCCCCGGTTCCGGAATTTCGATCTCCGGTTTCGAGAGGTGACGAATATGAATCTAATGGCTGATCGACGATCGAAGAATTTCAATTATTCCTGTCCCGACCCCATGACGATGGCGGAGCGGGAGTTGTCAGCGTTCTTCAACGCCATCGCCCAGCTGTTCGGGGAACAGCAGGCGGAGATTTCAGCCAATGAATGGCTGGAGGAATTGATGGAAACCGATGGGCTGCCCTCTTCAACCCGCGATTGGCGCTTGATCACGATGAAGGCTTCGACGCGGCTTGCAAGTCGCGTGAAAGCCTCTTCCCTTTCCGAATCGTCAATATTGAGCGAGAGAATGTTCGTGTAACCGAGATGTCCGACAGACTTTGACAAATTAACCATCGGGAGTCATAAGGAGAAATGAAAATGATTGAACAGATAAATCTCGCCGGCAGCTTCACTTTGCCCGGCAAATCGATGACATTGCAACGCATGGGCTACGGCGCCATGCAACTGGCTGGCCCGGGCGTGTGGGGGCCCCCGCGCGATACGAGTGCCGCCCTTGCCGTCCTGCGCGAGGCGATCGAGTCGGGAGTGAACCACATCGACACCAGCGACTATTACGGACCTCATGTGACGAATCAGCTCATCAAGCAGGCGCTGCATCCTTATGCCAAGGATCTCGTGATCGTCACCAAAGTAGGCGCCCGTCGAGGTTCAGACAAATCCTGGATTCACGCTCTCTCCCGCCAGGAGTTAGTGGATGCCGTTCATGACAACCTGAGGAATCTGGCCCTCGACCATCTCGATGTCGTCAATCTTCGCGTCGGCGGAATCGAGGGGCCGAGCGAGGGATCGATCGAAGAACCGCTGACCGTGCTCGCCGAACTCAAGCGCCAGGGGCTGATCCGTTACATCGGTTTGAGCAACATTTCCCGCGCGCAATTCGCCGAAGGGCAAGCCATCACAGAAAT
>CAZGXY010000033.1:0-28250 GCA_964530145.1 uncultured Acidobacteriaceae bacterium
GTACCTTCAGCTGGCGAATATCTGGATGATTCTGAACGTTGGGGGCGGGCCGACCCCGGATAAGCCGACGGTGTCGCTCAGCGTCCCCGACCCGAATCATATCAATAGCTTTATGAATTTCCGCGTTGCGGATATTCAAGCGTGCTACAAATTATGGAAAAGCCGGGGAGCGGAGTTCATCACGCCGCCGATCCCCAAGTACGGCGAGATTCGCTGCTATATCCGCGATCCTGACGGTTATATTATCGAGGTCGGACAGAGCACTACCCTCACCTACGGTTAGAACTCGGCCCGGACCGGACGTAATTTTCGACGCTCGCGGAATTTCGCTTTAGCGCGGCCTGTTGGCGCGAAAGTTAAGACAATGCTCGGCCGCAGCTGGCGGAGAAGTGGAATTTGCACGAGACGGGGCACGATTAGAGTACATCCCGGTAGGAGGGGCAGGTAGAGATGGATTGGAAACGGTTGCTCCAGTTTGCGCTGCAAGGTAGCGGTGATTTGGAACAATTTGCCATCCTGCTGGTACGCGTTTCAATTGGTCTGTTCTTCGCCATCTCCGGGGGAGACAAATTGTTTGTCGCCGGCGGCACGAAACCTGTTTACGAGACGCTCGTTAAGGCCAAAGTTCCGTTCCCCCGCCAGACCGCTTATTTCGTGGCGGGCGTCGAGTTCGTTGGTGGATCACTGGTGACCGTGGGGCTTCTTTCGAGCCCGGCCAGCGTGGCTTTATTGATCGATATGGTTGTCGCCACGCTGACCAGTTCGCTCTCCACTCTGCCCAAAGGACTTTCTCCTCTTAGCTGGCTCGACGATTTCCTCTACCTTCCGGAAGTCTTGTACGTGCTCTTCTTCGTCTGGCTGATCTGCTCTGGTCCGGGAAGGTTCAGTGTCGATTACTGGCTCGCCGGCCAGTTGCTGAAGTGATCGATTCTGAATTTTCGACCTCTGAGCGCCAACTGGATATCCATGCCGCGATTGCTCTGAGTCAATGTTGGCCTTCCACGCGACGTAGCCTGGACCGGCAAAACGGTCCGCACGTCAGTCTGGAAATCTCCGGTTAACGGAGGGCGGATGGGGCGCGAGCTCGATATCGATTGCCGGATCGATTACGCATAACCCCGAGCCGCCGGAGAGGCCCGCTCCTGGGAATGTGCTCGTATGCTGTTCCCAGCCGAGCGCCGCTGTTACTCTGGATCTTTAGAAGAAGATCTTTGATAGAAACGGAAGGAGTTCGATCATGCGTTCTGATATTGTGCCGGGAGGCAAGTTCCCCGACTACGAACTGCCCGATCACACGGACACGTTGCGCAAACTCAGCGAACTGCAGGGCGACGATCCGCTGATCCTCACGCTTGCGCGCGGCCACTATTGCCCAAAGGAGCACCAGCAGCATCTGGAACTCGCCGCGTTCTATCCGAAAATAGCGGTGGCGTACACTCAGGTCGCCACCATCGCCACCGACGATCACCATACTCTGCAGGAATTCCGTGCGTCGGTCGGAGCCCAGTGGCCTTTCCTTTCCGACCCCGGCCGAAAAGTTCAGAAGGATCTCGACATCGCGGAGTACACCGACCCTGAGAATAATCCGATGATCCCGCATACGCTCGTGCTCAAACCGGGCCTTGTGATTTACAGCATCTATAACGGCTACTGGTTTTGGGGCCGTCCATCCATCGCCGACCTTTGGCGCGATCTGCGCGTCGTGACCAGCGAGATCCGCCCAGACTGGGATCTGAGCACACCCGGGCTCCGCGAGGCGTGGAATGCGGGGGACCTCTGGCGTTTTCACGGGTGGAATAAAAAGGGCAGTGCACAAGACGCCTCGATTGCGCGGAAGAAATAGCGCGGCGGCAATCTCGGCCCACGGTGCTATCGAGTTGACGGACAACAGCGGAGGGAAATGAAGCCGACTCCTTCTCCAAATCTGTGGCGGCCTCTTCAAGTAACGATTTTTCGCAATCTGCTGATCGCCGACGTCATTTCAGACGCCGGCGCTTTCATGCAGAACGTAGGCGCTGCATGGTTAATGGTTTCACTCGGCGCGGGACCGATCTATGTCGCCCTGACGCAGACAGCCGCTTCCTTGCCATATTTTCTGCTGGCCCTTCCAGCGGGCTCCGCCGGCGATATCGTCGACCGCCGTAAGCTGGTCCTTTTCACCGAATCGTGGATGATGGGCGTCGCGTTGATCCTGGCGATTCTGACGATCGCCGGCGTGATGTCGCCATGGATACTCCTGGCGCTGACATTTGCGCTCTCGGCCGGAGACGCGTTCGAAGCGCCGGCGTGGCGTGCCATCCTTCCTGAATTGGTACCTAAGGAAGACCTGGCAGAGGCTTCCGCGCTCAACGGAATTGAATTCAACCTCGCCCGGGCGGTTGGGCCGGCGCTCGCTGGCGCTCTCATATCTGTTGCTGGCGTCGCCGCGGCCTTCCTGGCAAATTTCCTGTCGTTCTTCGGTGTCATTCTTGTCGTTGCCCGGTGGAAACGGCCTCCCCGCAAGCGAAGTGCGCCGCCGGAATCTCTTTCGGGAGCCACCGTCGCGGCCATTCGATACGTCCGCAACTCTCCCGCAATCGGGACGGTATTGCTTAGAACAGGCGTGGTCATGTTCTTTTCCAGCGCGCTTTTTGCGTTGCTGCCAACGGTTTCCCGGAACATCAATCGGCATGCAACCGGTTATGGTCTTTTGCTCGGCTGCTTTGGTTTCGGCGCAATCATCGGAGCTTTGCTCATGCAATCCGCCCGCGACAGGTGGGCGGTGGAGACCATTGTGTCAACGGGCGTCGTGAGCCTGGGGCTGGTGATTCTGGCGATGGGCACGCTGCACAGATTGAGCACACTGGCTGCGGTTTTGTTGGTTGGCGGCGCGGCATGGGTCATTTTCATTTCTCTTATCAATGCTCTCGTCCAGAACCTGGCGCCCGATTGGGTAAGAGCGCGGGTCCTCGCCATCTTTATTCTGGTTTATCAGGGGAGTTACGCGCTCGGAACCGCGGCTTGGGGTGCCGTCGCGCAACATTCGGGAGTTGGCGCCGCGCTTGTCTACGCCGGATTGGGGACAATCGCTACCGCAGGGATTGCTTTTTTCGCGCAACTTCCCAATTCAACCGCGGATCTAACTCCCTGGAACCACTGGCGCATGCCCGTCGTGATCGGTGAAGTTGGCGCTCATATTGAGAAGGGACCGGTAATGGTCACCATTGAATACGCCGTCATTCCAAGCCGGGCAGCCGAATTTATCGATGCAATGCATGAATTTGGCCGGAGCCGGCGTCGCGATGGTGCGTATCGGTGGGCAATTTTCCGCGATACTGAAGTCGCGGATCGTTATATCGAGATGTTTTTGGTGAACTCCTGGGCGGAGCATCTGCGTCAGCATGAGCGGCAAACCCAGGCCGATCGTGAGATGGAGGGGCGAATATCCGGCTATGTCAGGGGAGAGCCAGTGGTGCGTCACTTGATCGATGCTTACGCAACGGAAACCTGATCGGATGCATCGATTAATACCATCGTCTAATAGACCCATCTCCACCCGTCTGGCCTAATGGCAACTATCCGCCACACGTGTCGTAGAAACTGCATCGCAACTTCGCCGGAGACACGTGAAGATGGAAAATCATGTCGATCGTTGAATTAGCGGCAGAACAGAATCCCGCAAAAGGTTGCGCAATATCGCCTGAGGAAAATGAAATTCAGGCGGGAAATCCTCTTCCGATCGGCGGCACGCACCAGTTGGGAGACGGAGTGAATTTCGTTTTATTCAGCCGTCACGCGACCGCCGTGCGGCTGGAGCTCTACCAACGTCCCGACGATTCTTCTCCATCCAGGATCATTGATTTGGATCCAAAGCGTCACCGCACCGGTGACATTTGGCACGTTTGGGTGCGAGGCATTCCGGCGGGGCAACTCTATGGTTATCGCATCGACGGACCTTATCGGCCGGAGGAAGGGCATCGCTTCAATCCGCACAGGTTGCTTCTGGATCCGTACGCAAGAGCCATTGCCGGCGTCAAGGATTGGGATTTTTCTGCCGCGCGCGGCTACGAAGCTTCCAGCCCACTCAAGGACCTGAGCATTTCGACGATTGACAACGCCGGCACCGCGCCGAAGTGCATTTTTACCCGCGACCATTTCGATTGGGAGATGGATTCTCCTCCAAAACATTCCGCCTCCGACACGGTTATCTACGAGACGCACGTTCGCGGCTTTACGATTCATCCGAGTTCGGGAGTGGTGCGCCCTGGAACTTTCGTCGGGCTAACCGAAAAAATCCCTTATCTCAAAGATCTGGGAGTCACCGCCATCGAGCTGATGCCGGTTCTTGAATTCAACGAAAACGAATCGCAGAGGCTCAACCCGATCACCGGAGAGAAACTCAAAAACTATTGGGGCTACAATCCGGTGGCCTGCTTCGCTCCCAAGCAGTCCTACAGTTTCGGAGGCTCCGAGTGGCGCCAGACCGTGGAATTCCGGGAGATGGTCAAGGCCTTTCACCGCGCCGGCATCGAAGTGATCCTCGACATCGTCTTGAACCACACGGCTGAGGGAGATGAACTGGGACCTACGATTTGCCTGCGCGGAATTGAGAACTCAATCTTCTACATGTTGCAGGAAAACCAACTCCGCTACTACAAGGATTTTACCGGCGTGGGCAATACCCTGAATGCCAACCATCCGGTCGTAAGGGAGTTCGTCACTGGTGTGCTCCGTTACTGGGTCATGAACATGCACGTAGACGGCTTCCGCTTCGACCTCGCTTCCGTCCTGGGCCGCGATGAGCATGGGAACGTTCTGCGCGATGCTCCGCTCCTCGAAGGCATTGCCGAGGATCCCATCTTGCGTGACGTAAAGATTATCGCGGAAGCCTGGGACGCAGGCGGCGCCTATCAAGTGGGGAGTTTTTCCACCCAGCGCTGGATGGAATGGAATGGCCGTTTTCGTGACGATGTGCGCCGCTTCTGGCTGGGCGACGACGGCATGACTGGATTGTTCGCAAGCCGAATCTCCGGAAGCTCCGACTTGTATCGAAGCTCAGGCAAGGGACCTGCAAGCAGCCTCAATTTCATTACTTCTCATGACGGCTTCACGCTGAACGACTTGGTCAGCTACAGGCAGAAGCACAATATCGAAAATGGCGAGTTCAGCCGCGACGGAACCGATGCCAACTACAGCGACAATTGCGGCGTGGAAGGGCCGAGCCAGGATCCCGTGGTCGAGGGCATGCGCACGCGGCTGATCAAGAATTTCCTGTTGACCCTGTTTATCTCCCGCGGCGTTCCCATGTTGCTCGGCGGGGACGAGTTTCGCCGCACTCAGCGCGGCAATAACAATGCCTACTGCCAGGACAACGAGGTGAGCTGGTTCGACTGGAGCCTGCTCGATGCGCACAAAGAGATCCAGCGCTTCACTCGCGGCATGATCGCCTTTCGCCGGGCGCATCCAGTTCTGCGAACCGAAAATTTCTACACGGATTCAGAAATAAAGTGGTTCGCCCCAAACGGCGCCACTCCCGGCTGGGCGGACGCACGGCAGAAATCCTTTGCCTGCCTGATCACGGGACAGGCCGAACCCGGATTGTTCCTGCTGTTCAACGCCGATACCAGGTCGGTTGACTTCGCCATTCCCGCTCTGCCGGCAAATAAGATATGGCGTTTGGCAGTCGATACTGCTCGAACTCCGCCTGACGATCTCTTCGACCCTGGGAAAGAGCCTTCCATGCAGGGTCAAATCAGTTTTCGGCTCGAACCTCGGTCAAGTGCGATTCTCTTGGCGGACAGCGGCGGAGGTGCTGCGTGACCATTAATCCTGCCGCCGGAAAGCCGGCGGACCCATCCATTCTTGTTAATGTCCCAAAGCTGGTCACAACCTATTACGAGATGCGGCCCGATCCGAGCGATCCCAGACAGCGGGTTGTCTTCGGTACGTCCGGCCATCGCGGCTCCGCCTTCGATGTGGCCTTCAACGAGTGGCACATCCTGGCCATCACTCAGGCGATTTGCGACTACCGCAAATTCCAGAACATCGATGGTCCGCTGTTCCTTGGGATGGATACGCACGCTCTGTCCGAACCGGCATTTGCCAGCGCGATGGAAGTGCTTGCGGCAAATAACGTCGAAGTAATGCTCTCCGAAGGCACACCGTATACTCCGACCCCAGCCGTCTCCCACGCAATTCTGATCTACAACCGCGCCCGCAAGTCAGGACTCGCCGACGGTATCGTGATCACGCCCTCGCACAATCCTCCCGATGACGGTGGTTTCAAATACGACCCCCCGCATGGAGGGCCGGCGGATTCGAGCGTGACTTCGTGGATTGAATCGAAAGCCAATCATTTTCTTGAGCACGGCCTCGACGGTGTTAAGCGAACGCTGTTCGTCAGGGCGCTGCGCGCATCCACAACTCACAAACATGATTTCTTGAGCACCTATGTCGGCGATCTCGACAATGTTGTTGACATGCAGGCCGTCCGCGACTCGAAGTTCAAACTCGGCGTCGATCCCCTCGGGGGTGCAGGAATCGATTATTGGCCGCGAATTGCCGAGCAGTATGGTCTCGATCTGACCATCGTCAACCAATCTGTGGATCCCACCTTTCGCTTCATGACCGTGGATTGGGATGGAAAGATTCGCATGGATCCTTCCTCGCCCTATGCCATGCAAAGACTCATCGCGTTGAAAGACAAGTTCGATATTGCCTTTGCCAGCGATACCGATCACGACCGGCACGGCATCGTCACCAAAGGAAGCGGCTTGCTGCCTCCAAACCACTACCTTTCAGCGTGCGTCAGCTATCTGTTTGCGAACCGCACCAAGTGGGGCGAGAATGTCGCCGTCAGCAAGACCGTTGTGAGCAGCAGCATGATTGATCGTGTCACCGCCCGCCTGAAGCGGCGGCTTTATGAGGTTCCGGTGGGCTTTAAATGGTTTGTCGAAGGATTGCTCGCCGGCCGCCTCGGTTTTGGCGGCGAGGAGAGCGCCGGTTCATCTTTTCTCCGGCGCGACGGCAGCGTATGGACCACCGACAAAGACGGAATCATTCCTTGTTTACTCTCAGCCGAAATTACGGCGCGTGCTGGCAAAGATCCGGGTGAGATTTATCGCGAACTCACCCGCGACCTGGGAGATCCGCTCTACGAACGCATCGATGCTCCCGCTACGCCTGAACAAAAAGCCGCTCTCGCAAAATTGTCGCCATCCGACATTCACGCTAAAGAAGTTGCCGGTCAGCCGATAGAGAATATCTTGAGTACCGCCCCCGGAGACGGAAATCCAATTGGAGGAATCAAAGTGATTGCCAAGGACGGCTGGTTTGCTGCACGGCCTTCGGGGACGGAGGAAATCTACAAGATTTACGCCGAGAGTTTTCTCGGTCAGAAACATCTGCAACAGATTGAGGAAGAAGCCCAGGCCATTGTTTCGGAAACGCTGGCTCGCGGCGCCCAGGCGGCCTGAGCCCATAAGCCATGAACCAATAAGCACGGAAGCAATAAGTACAAGAGGAGTTTGTTTATGAGTAGCCCGACAGTCGTCGATCGAACAGGCGTGAATCAAACAAGCGATGATGGAACAAGCAATGATCGAACAGGCAATGATCGAACGAGCAGTGATCGTCCTCTCGACCCAGCCATTTCAGATGCTCTTACCGACCTCGCCCTGGACCTTAGATGGTCGTTCAATCACTCGGCGGACCAACTCTGGGAGCAACTCGATCCCGAACTCTGGGAACTCACTCACAATCCCTGGGTCATGCTGCAAACCGTATCCCGGCAAAAACTGCAAACACTTACCTCCGACCCCAGATTTCAAAAACTCCTGACTGACCTCCACCACGAGAAATCCGCCGTTGAAGCGTCGGAAGCGTGGTTTCAAAAGACGCATCCGCGTTCGGGCATCTCGACCATTGCGTATTTCTCGATGGAGTTCATGTTGAGCGAAGCGCTGCCAATTTATTCGGGGGGACTCGGTAACGTTGCGGGCGATCAACTGAAAGCCGCGAGTAACCTCGGCGTCCCGGTAACCGGAATTGGCTTGCTCTATCAACAAGGCTATTTTCGGCAGGAAATCGATGCCCAGGGCCACCAGCAAGCTCTGTATCCGTTCAACGATCCGGGCCAGCTTCCGATTCGGCCGGTGCGTCAGCCAAACGGCGAATGGCTGCGCCTGGCTATCGCTTTGCCTGGCTTTACGCTGTGGATCAGGGTCTGGCAGGTACAGGTTGGCCGGGCCAGATTGTATTTGCTCGATTCCAACGATCCCGCCAACCCTCCGGCTTACCGCGGCATTACGACTGAACTGTACGGGGGCGGTCCCGATCTGCGTTTGAAACAAGAGTTAGTCCTCGGTATGGGAGGTTGGCGGCTCCTGCGAGCCTTGGGATTGCAACCCGAGGTCTGCCATCTCAACGAGGGCCATGCCGCATTCGCGGTTCTGGAACGTGCGCGCTCCTACATGGAAGACAATGGCAAGCCATTCGACGCCGCGCTTGCCGTCACTCGTGCCGGCAATCTCTTTACGACGCATACTCCCGTAGAGGCAGGCTTCGACCGCTTTACTCCCAGCCTGATCGAGCGATATCTCGGCAAGTATGCCGAGGAGAAACTGTCGATTTCGCTCGATGACTTTCTGGCGTTGGGGCGGCGCGATCGCCAAGACTCCTCCGAGCCGTTCAATATGGCCTATCTGGCGATCCACGGCAGCGGCGCCATCAACGGCGTCAGCAAATTGCACGGTCAGGTGAGCCGGCGGCTCTTCCAGCCTCTGTTTCCCCGCTGGCCCGAAACAGAAGTGCCGGTGACGTACGTGACCAACGGAGTTCACACCCCTACCTGGGACTCCGCCGAAGCAGACCACTTATGGGAACTTTCCTGCGGAAAAGAATGCTGGCACGGAACGCTGGCAAATACAGAAAAAGATATTCGTGCGGTCAGCGATTCCAGCCTCTGGCAACTCCGCGCAGGTTGCCGCAAAGCTCTCGTTGAGTACGTCCGAAAACTTTATGGCCGTCAACTAGCGGCTCGCGGATCGTCGCCGGAGGACCTCGCGCAGGCCGCCCTGATACTCGATGACAATATTCTGACCTTGGGATTTGCTCGTCGCTTTGCCACCTACAAACGCCCAAATCTTCTCTTGCGCGATCCGGCGCGGCTCCTCAACATCCTGATGAATCGGGAGCGCCCGGTTCAACTCGTGATTGCAGGCAAGGCTCATCCCCAGGATGCCGAGGGGCAAGAAATGATCCGGCAGTGGTTTGAATTCGCCCGCCGTCCCGAAGTTCGATCGCGGGTGGTCTTCCTTTCGGACTACGACGTTCTCATGGCGGAGCATCTGGTTCAGGGCGTGGATGTCTGGGTGAACACTCCGCGGCGGCCCTGGGAAGCCAGCGGAACCAGCGGCATGAAGGTGCTGGTGAACGGCGGGTTGAATCTTTCGGAACTCGATGGCTGGTGGGCCGAGGCCTATACGCCGGAGGTAGGTTGGGCCATTGGAGATGGGCGCGAACATGGCGATGACCCTGCCTGGGACGCCGCTGACGCCGAGAGTCTTTATGCCGTGCTCGAAAAAGAGGTTGTCCCGGAGTTCTACGCCCGCGATGAGCATGGCATTCCACGGGCCTGGGTTGCCCGCATGCGCGAGAGCATGGCCCGCTTGACTCCGGCCTTCTCGAGCAACCGCGCAGTCCGCCAATATACCGAAGAACACTATCTCTCGGCGGCGGCGGCTTTTCGCCGGCGCGCCGGGAATCGAGGTTCAGAGGGAGCCGATCTCGTCGCCTGGCAGGGGGAACTGTCGCAACATTGGTCGGCGCTGCGCTTCGGCGCCGCGACCCTGGAGCAACAGAACGAGCAATACCTTTTTCACGTTCAGGTTTTTCTCGATGATATCGATCCCGACGCCGTGAGAGTCGAACTTTACGCAAACCCGCAGAAAGACGGGGATCCAGTCACGCACGCTATGAATCGCGGCGAACGCCTGGTCGGAGCCACTAGCGCCTTCACCTACAGCGCTTCTGTTCCGAAGGGCCGTCCGCCGGCTGACTACACACCGCGCCTCGTTCCGCAGCGCGCAGGAGCGTTCGTACCGCTTGAGGCTCCTTTCATTTTGTGGCACGAAGCACCGTCCTGGCGATGAACCAGGCTTGGAGGACCACAATGCCCAACGAATCTCGACCAAGAGACGAGCAACTGCAGGTGGAACTCACTACCGATTTTCTAGGGGAGGATCGGCATGAATTCATAGCAAAACTGGCATACAAGCTTTGGGCACAAAGGGGATGCCCTCTCGGTTCGCCTGATGTCGACTGGCTCGCCGCCGAACAAGCCGTGTACGCGTCGTTAATATCCTCAGGGTTGATTGCCCCATCGCCGAATGACACGCAGAATATGGAAGAAAAGATTTACAGCTAGCCAGGTGACAAGAACGCAGAGCGGCACGAGCATCTCCCCATGATTGAATCTTCTGATATTCGATTAACTAAACTGCCGCTCAACAGCGGAGCCGCCGCCATTCCCGCGCTCGGCTTTGGCACCCTCATTCCCGACGCCGCTGTGACGAAAACTGCGACCAGAGATGCGCTCGACGCCGGATTCCGGCACTTCGATTGCGCGGAGCGATACCGCAACGAGCGCGAGGTGGGCGAGGCGTTACAGTCTGGCCTGGCGGAGCTTGGGCTCGCGCGCGAAAACATTTTTGTTACTACGAAATTGTGGAACTCCAATCATCGGCCCGAACGCGTCGAACCGGCTTTCGAAGCGAGTCTCGACAGGCTCAGGCTCAAGTATCTGGATCTCTACCTCATTCACACTCCCTACGCATTTCAACCGGGCGACGAGCAGGACCCGCGGGATCAAAACGGCAATGTGATCTACGACAACGGAGTGACTTTGCTCGATACCTGGAGAGCGATGGAAAGCCTCGTGAACCACGGCAAGTGCCGGGCCATCGGATTGTCCGACGTCGGCTTGAATGAATTGTTACCCATTTTCGAGGCTGCAAGAATCAAGCCAGCCGTGGTTCAGGTCGAGTCACATCCCTATCTGCCGGAAACGGAGCTTCTCGCATTCTGCAAAGAAAAGGGAATTGTGCTTTTGGCTTTCGCGCCATTGGGTCACGGAATGAAGCAGGGGCTGCTCGAAGACCCGGTCATTTCGGCAATCGCCGCTCGAGTTGGAAAAACCCCAGCACAAGTGCTGCTGGCATGGGCGGTACAGCGCGGCACGGCTGTGCTTACCACGCCCAAATCCGCGGCCCGCGCCAGAGAGAATTTTGACATCTCCACCCTTCCGGAAGGCGCGTTGAACGAAATCAATCGCATTCAGACCAGGCAGAGGCTCAATACCGTGGTGACAACAGGCGTCCCCGGTTTCATCGCGCAAGGCAGTTGAGCATGCCGGATTGTCCAGCACGACGGCAGCCGCTTCCTGCAGAAGTCCAAGCCCTGAATGCGCGCTGCATGACCGTCGATGGCACGGCAGCGCGGTCTGGATTTCCTCTTCGTAATCCACAGCCACGCGTGTGACATCCATCACAGCGATAACGGGTTCGCGGCGCGTAACGTGACTGTTTCCAGAGTCGAGCCTTCGTGTGTCAACAACCACCGAGGCCCATCTCGCCTGGATCTTTCATGCTCTACAAGACGCTCAGCGCCGCGGTCTACGGCATCGACGCTAATATCATTCAGGTGGAAGTCGATTGTTCCGGCATCAAGACCGACCAGGACCATTTTCACACCGTCGGTCTGCCCGATGCCGCCGTGCGCGAAAGCCGCGACCGTGTGCGTGCCGCATTGAAAAATTGCGGGTACGACATTCCGCCCACCCACATCACCATCAATCTCGCGCCCGCAGATATAAAGAAGGAAGGCTCCGGATTCGATCTGCCCATGGCGCTTGGCATTGTCGGCGCCTACGGCGGCATTACGAAGAAAGAGATCGACGACTGTCTCTTCATTGGCGAGCTCTCGCTCGACGGCGGAGTGCGCGGCGTCCGTGGCACCCTCCCCATCGCGCTCGAAGCCCGCTGCCGCAAAATCTCTCGCATCGTCGTTCCCGAAGCCAACGCTCGTGAAGCGGCCATGGTCGGGGGAGTCGACGTCTATCCGGTACGCTCGCTGCTCGATGTCATTCATTTCGTGAACTCGGGCAACGGCATCGCTCCGGTGAAGGCCGATGGCGACGCGCTCCTGCGTGAATCGCAGGAATTCTTCGTCGACTTCAAAGATGTTCGCGGACAGCAGACCGCCAAGCGCGCCATCGAAATTTCCTGCGCCGGAGGCCACAACATTCTCATGATCGGTCCTCCGGGCTCCGGCAAAACCATGCTGGCCAAGCGCATGCCTACGATCCTGCCGCCGCTTACCTTCGAAGAGGCCCTCGAAACCACCAAGATTCACAGCGTGGCCGGGATTTTGGAAGCCGGCAGCGGCCTGGTCGGCAAGCGTCCCTACCGCTCTCCGCATCACACCATCTCTGACGCTGGATTGATCGGCGGCGGCATGATTCCGCGCCCGGGCGAAGTTTCGCTCTCGCACAACGGATTGCTCTTCCTCGACGAACTCCCCGAATTTCCCCGCAATGTGCTCGAAGTCCTTCGCCAGCCGCTTGAAGACGGCTCGGTTACCATCGCCCGCGCCGCCATGGCTCTGACTTTTCCCGCGCGCTTCATGCTCGCCGCCGCCATGAATCCCTGCCCCTGCGGCTTCCACAACGACCGCACCCGCGAGTGCCACTGCACCACGCCGATGATTCAACGCTACATCTCAAAAATCTCCGGCCCCCTCATGGACCGCATCGACATTCACATCGATGTTCCCGCAGTGAACTACAAAGAGATGCGTTCGACCAGCGAGCCGGAGAGTTCCGCAAAGATTCGCGAACGCGTTGTGCGAACGCGAAAAAAGCAAATCGATCGCTTCGCCACCACCCGGGAGAAAATTTACTGCAACGCGCAAATGTCGTCGCGACACATTCGCTCGTTCTGCGAGCTTTCGGCCGATTGCGAGCGCCTACTCGAGCGCGCCATGACTCAACAGGGCCTTAGTGCTCGCGCCCACGACCGCATCCTGAAAGTCGCGCGCACCATCGCCGACATGGAAGATGCTGCCGCCATCGAGCCCAAACACATCGCCGAGGCGATTCAATACCGCTCCCTCGATCGCACCTACTGGACCTAAACTCGCCTCGCGTGACTCGCTTCCGAACTCTAAGTTCGACCACGACCAAAACTGCCGAAAAAATCAAAAGCCGGGGATTTCTCCCCGGCTCTCGTTTTCGTCAAAGCAGGTTAGTCGTTGTTGTAGCCCATCAATCCAAACGACAGGCTGTTGCACTGCCGGGCGTTCAGACCGAGAGACGAATCACACCAGTTCGCCCAGGTGAACCCGAAGAAGGCGGAGTTCAGGAAAATCTGCCCGCCCGGTTCGCCTGCGCCGTGGATGCTGTTGGTGCGGCCATTTACGTTGGAGACGAATTGCCGTCCCTCGTAGCAGCTGCCGTCGGTCGAACCCGCCACGCAAGTTGGCGTCATGTTGAACCAGTAGTCGCCAGGCCCAAGTACCAGCGGCTCGGCGAGCTGAACGGCAAGTGAGTACTCATTCAGCCCAAGGAAGTTACGCCCCGTGGCTGCCACCTGGATAGCTCCGCTGCCGCTGGCCAGGTCCGTGCCTCCATCGCCTTCCGAAACCCCCTGCCGCACATCATAGGTCGCGGTCAGCGGATCGAAGTTGGCGTCTGCCTGCACGTTGAACAGGATTCCGGTCACCGTTACGCTGGCGCCCGAAGGAACGTTGAAGTTGCCATAGGTCTGACCCTCGGAAATGAGAAGCGTGTTTTCATCGGAGAGTCCTGCCGCGTTCGGCGACGACACATTCAGGTCGCCACCGTAGAAAATGCACGGGCTGCAGAGCGCAGGTGGGATGCTAAGCGGGGGTGTTTGTTTGCCGTCCATGTCGCCCGCCAGGTGTTGCGATGGCGATGCCTTTTGGGCCGCCGCCGCAGAGAGACTGAGCGCTACTACCAATGCTGCTGCGAAAAGCGTCGGTTTCACTCGATTCCTCCTGTGTATTTTTCGCTATCTTTTTCAGCATTACCGGATCCGCGCGATGCGCTGGAGCCGTTTCTTGCGATCTCACTAGACTGAAATCAGATTGCTAGTCCGTTCCGCGCAAACCGAACGACATAGCGGCGCACTGCTGCGAGTTAAAGCCGAGGCTCGAATCACACCAGTTCGCCCAGGTGAATCCGAAGAACGACGAATTCAGGAACATCTCATGCAACGGCTGCCACGAGGCATGACGCCCGTTGGCCAGTGACGTTGTGTTCGATACGAATTGCCGGAAGACGTTGCAGCTGCCATCCAGCGTGTTCAGGCACTGCGGTGTCACGTTGAACCAGTATTCGCCGGGCGTTAGTGTTACCGCCGACGACCACGACAATGCCACCGTGTACTCGTACAGGCCGAGGAAGTTGCGGCCCGTCGGCTGCACTACCACCGCTCCGCTACCCGAAGCGATGCTGGTTCCGCCGTCGCCTTCAGAAACTCCAGTGCGAATGTCATACGTGCCCTGCATCGGATCGAATGCCGCATCCGCTTGAACGTTAAAAACGATTCCGTAAACATTGGCGGTAACGCCCGTCGGGATGTTCACGGCCGCATAGGTGCTGGAGCCGCCGAGAATGAGAAGCGTGTTCTCATCCGACATGCCGGCAGCGTTGGGGCTGGAGGTGTCGAGATCGCCACCGTAGAAAATGCACGGACTGCACAGCGCAGGTGGGGTGGATGATGGAGTGCCGGTGAAATGGGGAACCGCGATAGAGTCGTTGCCCTTGAGATGTACCGAAGCTGCAGGCTTCTTCGAACTGGCCGCAACCGCGGAGAGGCTGAGCGCTACCACGAACGCAAATGCCAAAAGCGTTGTTTTCACTATATTCCTCCTCTGGGTTTTTCTTTGCCAAGACAAGAAAACCGATTTTGCAGAGTGCAAAACGGCTCGCTGAGTCTATGCCGGTGACCAAAGTAATGCAATGGAGAATAAAGACTCATCCATGCAGATCCTGCGCCCCGCAAGCTTCTTGGAGCGAACGCATTGTGCAACGTTGCAAGAATCTGCATACTCGCGGAGCGCCGAATCGCGCACCGCGAGTTGGGTGGCGTCATCTTGAACGCCCGCGTTTTCACCAGCGGGCGGAGTGGGTCTCGGTGTGCACAACCGCCTGGGCCGCATCGAATTTTTCAAACCGAGCCACTACCGCCCGCCCCGCGATTGACCGTTTCGTGACAACCTGTTATAAATGCTCGTTTTGCACTCGCAGATGGAGAGTCGTTTCTCTTCCCCGTGCGAGGGCAAACTCCGACGCGGCCAAACTCAACATTCCCGGTGTAGGTTTGCGGTGGAAGCGTGTTCGGAATTCCGGCAAAGGACCCTCGGTTACCGCCCGGGATTCTTGCTGGAACGCAGCGCCTAAACACGTTTGAAATATCCTGAAAACCGATTCATTGGAGGTCTCGTTATGCGCACCTGGCTCGCCACTGCTGCGTTCCAAGGACGCCGTGCAGTATCTGGTTTCCTGACCGATGTAGCTGGAAAAGATCTGGCCGGAAGACGCTCTCTTCTCCGCAAATCTTGCTCTCTTATCGCGTTGCTCGCACTGACTGCCGTTGCGGCTGTCGCTCAACCCGCCCCTGAGGCCGGGGGCGAAGCCTCGCTCAAACTCCCCGACCTATCGTTGGTGAGCTTCTTCAATGGCGCCATCGACGGCCATCGCCTCTTAATGATTGGCCTGCTCTTCTGCCTCTTCGGCTTCGGCTTCGGCATGGTCATCTATATGCGTTTGAAGAACCTGCCGGTGCATCGCGCCATGCGCGAGATCTCTGAGCTGATCTACGAGACGTGCAAGACCTATCTCGTCACCCAGGGCAAATTCATTTTGCTGCTGTGGGTCTTCATCGCCGTCGTCATCGTGCTCTACTTCGGCCTGCTCGAGCACATGGAAGCCGCTCGCGTCCTCATTATTATGGCCTTCAGCCTCGTCGGCATCGCAGGCAGCTACGGGGTCGCCTGGTTCGGCATCCGGGTTAACACCTTCGCGAATTCCCGCACCGCTTTCGCGTCACTCCCCGGCAAGCCGTTTCCGGTTTACCAGATTCCCCTTGAAGCGGGCATGAGCATCGGCATGATGCTCATCAGTGTCGAGTTGTTCATCATGCTCATCATCCTTCTCTTCATTCCCGGCGATTACGCTGGCCCGTGCTTCATCGGATTCGCCATCGGCGAGTCGCTCGGCGCGGCGGCGTTGCGCATCGCCGGCGGCATCTTCACCAAGATCGCCGACATCGGTTCCGACCTGATGAAGATCGTTTTCAAGATCAAAGAAGATGACGCCCGCAACCCCGGCGTCATCGCCGACTGCACCGGAGACAATGCCGGCGACTCCGTGGGTCCCTCCGCCGACGGCTTCGAAACATACGGCGTCACCGGCGTCGCGCTGATCACGTTCATCCTCCTGGCCGTAGCCAGCCCGGTCGTGAAAGTCCAGTTGCTGGTCTGGATCTTCGTCATGCGCGTCATCATGCTGGTGGCCAGCGCGGTTTCTTATTTCCTCAACGCGGCCATCGCCAGCGGTAAATACAAAAATGCCGACGAAATGAACTTCGAGCATCCGCTCACTTCGCTGGTATGGATCACATCGATCGTCTCCATTGGCCTCACTTTCCTCACTTCCTACTTCATCATCCCCGAGTTGCAAGGTGACGCTTCGCAGTGGTGGAAGCTGGCCGTAATCATCTCTTGCGGCACGCTCGCGGGCGCGATCATTCCCGAACTCGTCAAAGTGTTTACTTCGGTCGACTCGCGGCACGTCAGAGAAGTCGTGACTTCGGCCGAAGAGGGCGGAGCCTCTCTCGGAATTCTTTCCGGCTTCGTCGCCGGAAACTTCTCCGGCTACTACCTCGGCCTTTCGATGGTCCTGTTAATGTCGATTGGCTATTACTTCAGCACTCTCGGCCTCGCAGCCGCAGCCACCATGCTGGCGCCGGCGGTCTTCGCCTTCGGACTCGTTGCCTTCGGCTTCCTCGGCATGGGTCCCGTAACCATCGCCGTCGACTCCTATGGTCCGGTTACCGACAACGCTCAATCGGTCTACGAGCTTTCGCTGATCGAGCAGGTCCCCAACGTCGAAGCCGAAATCAAGAAAGACTTCAACATGTCGATCAACTTCGACCGGGCCAAGTACCTGCTCGAAGCCAACGACGGTGCAGGGAACACTTTCAAAGCCACGGCCAAACCGGTGCTCATCGGCACCGCGGTAGTCGGCGCCACCACCATGATTTTCTCCATCATCATGGCGCTCACCAACGGCCTCACCGCGAACGTCAACAAACTCTCGCTGCTGCACGCGCCATTCTTCCTCGGCCTGATCACCGGAGGCGCCATTATTTACTGGTTCACCGGAGCCTCCACTCAAGCCGTCACTACCGGCGCTTACCGTGCAGTCGAGTTCATCAAGGCCAACATCAAGCTCGAAGGAGTGGTAAAGGCCTCGGTCGCGGACAGCAAGAAAGTCGTCGAGATCTGCACCAAGTACGCGCAGAAAGGCATGCTGAACATCTTCATCGCGGTGTTCTTCGCCACGCTCTCATTCGCCTTCGTCGAGCCGTTCTTCTTCGTTGGCTATCTCATCTCCATCGCCATCTTCGGCCTCTACCAGGCAATCTTCATGGCCGATGCCGGCGCCGCGTGGGATAACGCCAAGAAAATCGTCGAAGTCGAACTCAAGCAGAAGGGAACTCCACTGCACGACGCAACCGTCATAGGCGACACCGTCGGCGATCCCTTCAAAGACACCTCCTCGGTGGCGCTGAATCCGATCATCAAATTCACCACGCTCTTCGGGTTGCTCGCCGTCGAACTCGCCGTCAGCATCGCGCAGGGAGAGAACGGTGCAACCATCACCAACGTGCTGGCGCTCGTCTTCTTCGCCATCTCGTTCATCTTCGTCTACCGCTCATTCTTTAGTATGCGAATCCGAAGCGACAAAGCGTAGATCTTTTTTCGTTTAGTTTGCAAGGGGCGCGACTTCAGTCGCGCTCCCTTGCCGCGGCAACTCGAAACGAGCCAGATCTGTCAGGCGTCATCCCGAAGCGCCCGCGTTTTCACCAGCGGGGCGTGGGATCTCCTGTGGCACGCGGCGTCGTAGCGGGAGATTCTTCGCCTCGCTCGAAAAAGCGCCGCTCAATGCAAACTGCGCCACCGCCCCGTGGCCATAACCCTTGCACGCCGCGCAAACTTGTACTAGAGTTCCTTCCGGTGACGATGCCCTTTCAATGAGACGCCGCGAAAAACTACCTGCCCACACCGAAACCCGGCTGCGTGCTTACGCCTTGGCGGCTGCAGGAAGCGGCATTGCGGTGCTTGCCCTGGCACAGCCCTCCGAAGCGGAGATCATTTACACCAGCGCAGACGTCACCATCACAATTCGCAAGGGCCCGACCTTCGATCTCGACGTCAACGGCGACGGGATTACCGATTTCACCTTTGGCGGTGGGGTCGATAACGCGAATTCCTTTTACGTAATCGGCCACGCCAACGGCAATCGGGTCATTGGACTCGAATCGGCCGGGAGTTCCGGTTGCTACGCCAGTGCACTCCAGGCGGGGCAAGGCATCGGCCGGGGAAGACTGTGCGAGGAGAACGGCGGCGCCATGGTTTTTGGCGGCGTTGGCCTTTGGGTAAACGTGACTGACCGCTACCTCGGATTCGAGTTTGATATCGACCACCAGGAACACTACGGCTGGGCGCGCTTGACCGTTCGCGTTACCGACGATCGGGTAATTGCTCACCTTACGGGGTATGCCTACGAAACCATCGCAAACCATCCCCTTCATGCGGGGCAGACTTCGGAGGAGGACGACGGTGACGCTGTGAATGGCGAACCGAGCAGTGCAGGTCCATTTATGGTTCTGCAGGTTGCGAAGCCTGGTTCCCTCGGCGCTCTCGCTCTCGGCTCCTCACATCCCGCCGAATTTGGAAGATAACCAACCCAGCTCCGCCAGTTCCCGCCTCAGCGCCGCCGGATCGGTGAACACAATCGCATGCATCCCCAGCTCTCGCGCGGTTTCCGCATTCGGCCGCAGATCGTCGACAAAAACCGCTTGCGCAGGATCGATGGCAAACCTTTGGAAGAAACGCCGATAAATTCGGCGATCGGGTTTGATCATTCCCGCCTCGCCCGAGAGCAGAATCCCGTCAAACCACTGCAGGAATTCAAATCGCTTCTGCGCGGTGGGAAATGTTTCTGCCGACCAGTTGCTCAGCGCATACAAAGGAATTTTTCTCGCGCGCAACTCCGCCAGAATCTCGACCGTGCCCGAAATGCTTCCCGCCACCATCTCCCCATGTCGCGCAAACCAGGCGTCAATCAATTCGGCGTAATCGGGATGCCGCACCTTCAGTAAACCGCAGCCTTCCGCAAAGCTTCGCCCCGCATCCTGCTCCGAGTTCCACGATGACGTGCAGATATTGGCTAGAAAATGCTCCATCGCCGCGTCGTCTCCGGAAAACAGCTTGCGATACAGATAGCGCGGGTTCCAGTCCACCAGCACCCCGCCAAGATCGAAAACCGCCACTGTGCGAGAAGTCATAGCTGATTCTGAATTGATCCGCCTCGGTTCCAATTACACAATTGCTCGATTACCCAAACTACCCGATCTTTCTAGTTCGGCCCCTTCATCTTTTCCTTCACGCTGTGCGCCAGCTTCTCGATCTCTTCCGCCTTCTTGACCACGTCCATCGACAGAACATTTTCATTCGACTTGTCGACATACTCTTTCAGTTCCGCCGCAAGCTTCACCAGTTTGTCGGTATCGTTCTTGATTAGCTTCTGTCGGCCCTCGTTGGCTCTTTTTGCCATGTCGCGCGCGATCTGCTGCTGCGCCGGATCGTTGTCACCATTGTTGCCTCGATCCCCGGGATTCATCGGTGGCCCCGGCCTCTGCGGCAAACCCTGCGGAGTTCCGGCGGCAGGGAAGAGCAAACAAATAGAAACCAGAAAAGTCAGCACTATGGGTCGCACGGTGACCTCGCAAACAGGCTGAAGCGTCAGGCCCGTTCCTCAAAGTATGCCACCATCGCGCGAGGACGAAAAGATTGCCTGGAAGGCAGAAGAAACCTGAGATTGGTGAATATCGGGAAAGGCACGAATCCTCGTGCCAATAAGCCGATGAAAATATACGCGCTTCAAAGTCTCAGACGCGAGTGCCGCAGGCCGGCAACCGCTAGCTGCTGTTTTACAGCGCGCTCATATTCGACAAAAATTCGCCGTTCGCCTTGGTCTTGCTGAGCTTGTCGATCAGCAACTCCATCGCTTCTACCGGAGACAGCGGGTTCAGCACCTTGCGCAGGACCCAGATACGCGAGAGATCCTCGCGCGGGATGAGCAGCTCTTCCTTACGCGTGCCAGAGCGCTGAATGTCGATCGCCGGGAACACACGCTTATCCACCAGCTTACGCTCGAGAATGATTTCTGAGTTGCCCGTGCCTTTGAATTCTTCAAAGATCACGTCATCCATGCGCGATCCAGTATCGATCAGCGCGGTCGCGATAATCGTAAGCGAGCCGCCTTCTTCGATATTTCGCGCCGATCCAAAGAAACGCTTCGGACGCTGCAACGCGTTCGAATCCACGCCGCCCGAAAGCACCTTGCCCGAGGGCGGAACAATCGTGTTGTAGGCGCGTGCCAGGCGCGTAATCGAATCCAGCAGAATCACCACATCGCGCTTGTGCTCGACCAGGCGCTTCGCCTTCTCGATCACCATCTCGGCGACTTGTACGTGCCGCGCCGCCGGCTCATCGAAGGTCGAAGAAATCACTTCGCCTTTCACCGACCGCTGCATATCGGTAACTTCTTCCGGACGTTCATCGATCAGCAGTACCATCAGCACCACTTCGGGATGATTCGTCGTAATCGAGTTCGCCACGTTCTGCAACAGCATGGTCTTGCCGGCCCGCGGAGGAGAAACGATCAACCCACGCTGTCCCTTGCCGAGCGGCGTCAGCAAATCCATCACGCGGGCGCTGGCGTTCTCACGAGTGGTTTCCAGCTTCAACCGCTCCTGCGGATACAGTGGCGTCAAATTGTCGAACAGAATCTTGTTCCGCGCTTCTTCCGGCGACTCGAAGTTCACCGCCTCGATCTTCACCAGCGCAAAATACTTCTCGCCTTCATGTGGAGGCCGCACCTGCCCGCTGATGGTGTCGCCCGTCTTCAAATCGAATTTGCGAATCTGCGACGGCGACACATAAATATCGTCCGGCCCCGGCAAGTAGTTGTAATCCGGCGAGCGCAGAAATCCGTAGCCGTCAGGCAGAATTTCCAGCACGCCCTCGGCAAAAATGTGTCCTTCTTTTTCGCTCTGCGCCTGCAGGATTTTGAAGATGAGATCCTGCTTCCGCAGTCCGCTCGCCCCGGGCAGCTCCAAGGTCCTTGCGATCTTGGTCAGCTCGGTAATGTTTTTTTCTTTGAGTTCAGCAATGGTCATGATTCACCTATGCCCGAGCACTTAGACGTATACGTTTCAGCGTTGTCGGGAATTTTCCAAGGAGGGTGTTCAGGGAAGACAAAAACCTACAAGGCAGGCGGACCGGGCTGCTTAAGCAGCCCGCCTTTGTGCCTCGGCAACGTTCTCTGGCTCCGACAGGATTTCCTGCCGCTCCGCGCCCGCGATCCGGTCCAAAACTCCATTCATCGTTTCCTGGATTCTGGTGCTGGGCCGGTGGAACTTCCGCGTGGCCTTGGAGGCGAGCTGGCAAAGCATATAACGGTTCCTCAACGTTTGTAAAGCGTCAAACACACGATCAGAGCGCATGTCGTCCTGCTCCTTCCTTTATAATATATGGGTAATTTCGCTTCGCCTCGCGCCTTCTTAAGATGGCCAGGAACCCCAGAAATGACCCTAAGCCATTCATTTCCCTAAGGTTTTGTAAGGAGTTAGCGCAATTCCTACCCAGAATAGATGCGTAACCGGACCCCGAAGATGCTCACTTTTCCTGATTTTGGCTACCCAGGATGGGTATCTCAGAGCAGATACAAATTCCGGTGATCCTTGGAACGTCATACTCTACTCAAATTGCCCAAACCCGTCAACCAATTTCTCGCCCTCCTACGAATCTTTACAGTCAACAGATTCCCTTCCTGAACCAGTATCCCTTTGCCCTTAAAGAGTTGCAGAATCCTTCACCTTGACGTCCACTGGAACCGAAGACATAATCTCATCGCCCGATCATGTTCGCTGATCGACCGTCCCCGAACCCGTTCTGCATGGTCTAATTCCATGCTCTGCAACATGCTCGGCAACAAGGAATCTGTCATGACGAACCTTAACCAACGAAATAAAATCTGGGCCATCCTCGTGTTCTGTGCGGCAGCCGTGACCACGGCGCCGGCCCAGACCGTTACCACTCTGGCAAGCTTCAACAAGACCGACGGTAGAGACCCAGGGTACCCTGCCGCGCCTTTGGTGCAGGGAACCAACGGAAACTTCTACGGGACGACAGCCGCTGGCGGCGCCAGCGACGAGGGCACAGTCTTCGCGATAACCCCTGCGGGAAGGCTGCGCACGTTGTATAGCTTTTGTTCTCAGGCCAGTTGCAGTGACGGTGCCATCGCCAACGCCGGGCTGCTGCAATCCACCGACGGCAATTTCTACGGAACCACCGCTCTCGGCGGTACCAACAACTTTGGCACGGCCTTCAAAATCACTCCGGCGGGCGGCCTCACAACAATCTACCGTTTTTGTTCCCAACCGGGCTGCGCCGACGGCACCGATCCGGCTGCCGGCTTGCTGCAGGTGTTCAACGACACTTTCTACGGAACAACCTTTAACGCGGGCGCGAGTGGCAACGGCACAGTCTTCCAAATGAGCCAGGCTGGCACCTTGACCACCCTTGCAAGTTTTGACGGCGCAGATGGAACCGGTCCCGATTTTGGCTCGCTCATCCGCCCACTCACCGGAAACTTCTACGGTACGACCATCGCCGGCGGCTCCAACGCTAACGGCTACTGCACGGCAGAAAATGGATGCGGCACCGTCTTTGTAATTACTCCCTCCGGCCAACTCACCAGCCTCTATAGTTTCTGCTCCCAACCGAACTGCGCCGACGGTCAGGAAGTTTTCGGCGGCCTGGTGCAGGGCCTGAACCACAACTTCTACGGAACCACTACTCTTGGCGGAGCCAACGGCTACGGTACGGTTTTCGAAGTTTCACCCACCGGCACGCTGAGGACCCTCCACAGCTTCGATCTCTCCGATGGAGCCTATCCCGAGGCCGCTCTCGTGCTGGGCACCGACCGGAATTTCTATGGCACAACGTCATCGGGAGGAACCAGCGGCTCCGGCGGCACGATCTTCCAAATCACCCCCGCCGGCCAGTTGACCACGCTTTACAGTTTTTGTTCCCAGCCCAACTGTTCAGACGGCACCGGCCCTTTTTCCAGTCTGATCCAGGCGACCAACGGAAATTTCTACGGAGCCACCTTCGCCGGCGGCACCAGTAAAAACTGCATTGGAGGCTGCGGCACCATATTCAGTCTCTCGATGGGCCTTGCTCCGTTCATCGAAACCCGCCTCACCGCGGGCAAAGTGAATGACCACGTCACCATCCTCGGCAACAACCTGACCGGCACAAGCGGAGTGTTCTTCAACGGTCACGCCGCACAGTACGACGTTGTTTCAGACACCGAAATCCAAACCACTGTGCCCTCCGGCGCGACCGACGGATTCGTCACCGTAACCACTCTGAAAGGCAAGCTCACCAGCAATCAGCCCTTCATCGTAGTTCCATGACTCGGGCAGCGCCGACCTTCCGGGAAAAACGTACCTACTTGACGCGATCCAAAATAGCGAGGTAAGGCTCAATCGGTTGTCATGAATATGTAAAACCGTTCTTAGAAATTCCGCCGCCCAGGAACAAGCGGGATGGGGTGGGCCATCATGCCTGCGCCGGGAAGGAAGAGACTAGAGCTCAGAGAACAGAGAAAATGAAGGCAAGTCTCGTGTCGTTCAGCGTGATTCCGTGAATCCCCGATCCAAACTTCCCAGGGAGACCTGGCGCCCTGGGTTGCATAATCCGCGCGCAAATGTTTGAATAAAATCCGACTCTCGCGGGGCGCTTAACTCAGCGGTAGAGTGCCATCTTCACACGGTGGAAGTCATAGGTTCGAATCCTATAGCGCCCACCATCTCCAACCAACGCAGTCAGTTCTATGGCTGCACGACAATTCCTCGAGGCCGACTTCTGGCCAATCTGGCGGTGGGTTGGCTCAAACTTCCAGTTTGCTCGACATCCGTCGAGCAATCTCGCCGAATCCCGTTTCGACCGCTTGCACCACTTCGGCAGCGAGCCTTAGAATTGAAAAGCCAGAAGCGGCGTCGCTGCCGCGCAGCCACAATGGCGCTATCGTCTAGGGGTTAGGACGGAAGATTCTCAATCTTCAAACCCGGGTTCGATTCCCGGTAGCGCTACCAACCAGTCTTGCATCAGAGAAAGATCACAAACCGAATGGAACGCGAATCCATCTTGGCTTTCATTCGATTTCCCAGCCGACTCGGACAACTCCGGTCTCGCCGGGGCAAAGCCTCCGATCGATCCACTGTCTGCCTTAGCACAACTTCTGCTTCCGCGTAATCGCTCTGCCCAGGGTCGATGCCTAGAATTTGTTCAACGGACTGCCGTACACGTAAGTTGGAAAGGTAGCGGGCACAGTTGCGAGTTGGGGCAAAGAGCTGTGCGCATTCGTGATCGTGAGATTCGTGTTGCCGGTGATGAAAGGCGTCGCTGGAGTTTGCCCGGCGGCGAAGCTGTAGGCACTGGGTGGATCGCTGATCAACCCACTGCCTGTGAACGGAGGCTGATACGAGGCCGTCGCGCTGGGTGGAAGATCTTCATTCATTGCCACAGGAACGCCCTTGCCTCCGGTCTGCCAGTCAGGCGCAGTCGCACTACTAAAGTAAAGAGAGGTGACGGGTGAAGTCTTGCAAGCATTACTGGAGTTAAGGCCCTGCGTGGCCAATACCTGGAACGCATTGCTGATGCTCGCGAATTTCCCGTCTGTTCTCCAATAGGAGTTTCCCTGAAAGTTCTGGTAAGTGTCGTAGGCTTGACCGCACGAATCCGTGCAGCCCTGGACCACCCAAAACGAAGGATTGCTGCTGCTCTGTCGGTCGAAATACATCATGTTATTGGTGACATTCACCTGCTTTATTGGGGCGCTGGGACAGCCATTCGGCCAGGGCGTGGCTTGAAAGAACATTCCCGAGTTGGCAAACGCGAGAATGTTGTTCGTGAAGGTATTAGGGCTTTCCTTTGAAGATGCCAATCCTTGCGAGATGTGCATCGCGTTTCCGGAAAGGTTATAGATGACATTATTTGTAACCTCGACGGCCGCTGTCTGCTGGTCAAGCTGCACACCCTCGCCACCATAGGCAGAGCCGGCTACTGTAACTCCGGCGGTGCCTGGATTGTCGATGATATAAGAGTCAGTAACATTATTGATAATGTTATTAGTTATGACGTTGCCGGTGCCGCTTGAATTTCCACTTCCCACGTTGTAATAGAGCGCTCCTCCATCGGAAGTGATGCCTTGCATGATGTTCGAGATCAGGTTGTAACTGCTGATGATGTTGTTCCCGCTGATGCTCGCGCCACTTTTCGTGGGACCGCAGCCGTTGTGACAAATCGAAATGGCGGAATGGTACCCATCGGTGATGGTGTTGTAGGAATATTGGTTGTTGTTGCCGTTAGCCTCGGCGATTCCTTCGCCATCGGGGAAAACCCGCGAATAGCCCTGAATAAGGTTGTTCTGGGCCATGACATCTTGTATGACCGTCGCACTTGTGTCGGTAGCGGCTGGAGTGTGGCCAATGCGGATTCCACTGTCGCCGATGTCATAGATTGTGGAGTTTTCGATCGAGAAACAAGCGGGGGGATTGCTTCCCGAGCACGCAGGCGTCGCCACGGTAGCAGCCGCCAGAATGCCCGATGCCGATGTGTGCCTGATCGTCACGGTATTGAACGTAACGAACTGACAGTCTTCGCAATCAAGAGCCTGCGGGAGCGACATCTCTCCATTGGCATCGTTGTTGAAACCGATGCTGTTGGGATAGAAGTTATCGACCTCGAAAGTGATGCCCTCGAAGGTCACGTAGTTCAGGCCGGTCGCGTAGAACAGACTCCCGCCGATGTAATCCGTCAAAGGCGGCCCTGGAATGGCTCCGCCAAGCTGCGGGATCACAATATTATCCGTGTCTGGGTTTTCGTTTTGATTTGCGATATAGTTCAGCACCCACGGAGTGGTATGGCGGTCCAGGAACCAGATGCCGGTGATGCCATACTGAGACGCCCCTGGCGTCAGGGCATCGCTGAAGGCGTCCCAAGTATTTTCGATTATGTAGCGATGACCAATGGTGGGCCCTAAGTAATTGTAGTTACCGTTCGCGTTAGCCACGGTCCCTCCGCCCTTGGCCGAGCCAAGAAGGAAGATGACGTTATCGACGGTATCGACGCAGTTTACTCTCATCACATCCACCGACCACGCGTCTATGAGAGTCAATTCAACGTCTCCCGCAGGATAGGTGTTGCCGGTGATGGGTGCGCAAGGATTAGCCGGGTTACCCGTATAAATACTGTTCAGATTCTTCCACGCCTGAATGGGGTCGCCACCGGCCGTGTTGGTGTAGACAAACCGGTCAAGACACTTCGATACTGCCACACCATTGACCATCCCTGACTCATATAGACAACCCTGTCCCAATGCGCTGGTCGGAGAGATCGTATTCGTGACGCGCAGGAACGTCCCCAGATTGCACGAGGCCAATGTCGGATTGGACTGCCCTGCCGGCGTGGACGGGGAGGCGACGCACTCCCCATTCTGCATGAAATAACCGATGCTGGGGTACAGCGAAGTACCGTTATCATGAATTCGCGACCGCATTCGCCGCTCACCGTTGTAGTAAAGGTATTCGAACGGCTGCAGGGCAATATTGTTGGAAAGAACGGTGGGCAGCGGGGCCTGATACCAGTTCCCCGTGTTGGTCCATTGCAAGTGCAAACCCGCACCGGAGACTGCATCGGTATTCGCGGGTACTCCTCCGCTGATGATCGGAGTCTCTCCCGGATAGTTTTGCCACGTTACCTGCGCGCTGGCCGAAGCGCCGGAGTCCGCGGACGTGAATACTAAGGTGCCGGGATAAGTGTGGGTCGCCGATGGCGTCGCCGCCAGATAGTATGTTCCGTTTCGCAACATCACAGTGGCTGGTTTTGGAGCATTCTCGACGGCGTATTGCGCGCGAGACAAAGAAGCAAACGGCCCGTCAGAGTTATCGGAATTGGGAGCTGAGAGATCTCCATTCCAGGAATCGTTTCCCGTGGGCGACACGAAGAAAGTATTGCCGGCATAGACTGTCATGCTGGCGGTGGCGGTCAACAGGTTCGGTCCCCAGTTCGCCTCGATTGTGCTTGAACCTGCTGCCGAAGTTACTACAAGAGCGGTGCTGGTAACAGAAGCTACCGTTGGAACTGAAGAAGTCCAGGTTACCGAGCTGGTCACGTTCTCCGAACTCCCGTCGTTGTAGTAGAGCGTCGCATTGAACTGCAACCGCGCGCCGGCGGAAACCGTCGCACTCGAGGGCGAAACGACCAGCGATACGGGAACGGGTGCATTCACTGTGAGCAGAGCCGAGCCTGTCGCGGAACCAGCACTGGCCGAAATGGTGGTGGTTCCAGCGAGCATAGTGATCGCGAGTCCTGACGAACCGACGGTCGCCACGGCCGGTATCGCGGATGTCCACGTCGCGGACTGCGTAATGTCCTGAGTTGACCCATCGGTATAGGTTGCGATGGCCGAGAATTGTTCCGCACCTCCCACGGTGACAGATGCGGGAGAAGGCGATACAACGATCGAAGATACGGTTGCGCCTCCGACCGTGATGGTGGTGGAAGAGGAGAGGGATACGGAAGTGGCGGTGATGGTAGCCGTGCCCTGGCCGGAACTGGTCGCCAGACCATAACTGCCTACAGTGTTGCTGATGATCGCCACTGTGGCCGACGACGAACTCCACGTTACCACCGACGTCACATCCTGCGTCGTTCCGTCCGTGTACGTTCCCGTCGCCGCAAACTGCTCGCTCGTGCCCAGCGCGATCGTCGGCGTCGGTGGCGTGATCGTGATCGAAGCTAACGCCGCCGGATTGACCACCAGCTGC
>CAZGXY010000034.1:0-29052 GCA_964530145.1 uncultured Acidobacteriaceae bacterium
GAGCCTGGCCGTTCGCCCCAGAATCATAATAGGCGCCGATGTCCCAGTTCCCGCTAGATGGGCGCGCTAACCCTGCCTTGTCAAGACAAAGTGCGCCAAGCCCCGGATTCGGCTGTCCGTTGCAAGTGTTGTATAAATTGCTGCCCGCCTGCCACGCGCTGGAGGAACTGCCCGTCAGATGGTAGGTGCTGGTGAGTTTGGGGGTATTGACCGTCGAGGCCCCGTCCAGATGACTGGCGGATTGCCACGAGGAGAGGGTCGAATACCAGTTGCTGGTCCAAAACCAGGAGAGCGACTGGTAATAGACGTTGTAATTCATCGACGAGACGTTCACGCCCGCTGCCACGTAGATGGAAGAGTTCGCGGTGTTTTGGGCGATGTTGTTCTCGAAGGTCAGGCCGGTGGAACTGTTATTGTAATCGAGGCCATTGTCCTTGCAGGAACTCGCGCTGCTGACGAACGTATTGTTCTCAATCCACGCTGAGCCGACGCTATAGAGCGACACAAAGCCATTCGCCCAGCAATGATTGGAAGATGTGTTTGCGAATACGTTGTTGAACACGTAAACGCCCGTCACTGCGCTCGGTCCTCCAGGGAACGAAAAGAAGCCGCCATTGGCATTCGATCCAACGTCGCCGCTGGCGACATTGTTGTAGAGATAAAAATTGGTGAAGCGAGAGGCCGCACTGTTCGTGCTGTGGTGAAACCAGTCGTGGTGATTATTATCCGCAGTGTTATCCCAATTCGTCATGCTGCCAAGGGTGTTGCCGTAAATGTAGAAGCCGGACATTACCGCGCTGCCGGAGGAATCGGAATCGGTGCTAAACCAACCGTGATCCATGTTGTAGATATTGTTCCCCGTCACTGTGAGGTTCGAATAGGTGCTACCCACGCCGTAGGAATTGCGGATCGCCCACTTCACGTCGTGAATCGTGTTGTTCTGAATCACCAGGTTTGAGGTGTTCCAGATATCGAAACCGTAAGTGTCTTCGCCGCCATTGTCGCTGGGCGAGGCGTCGATGTAGAGATTGGCACACGTAAGGTTCTGCACCGTGACGTTGGTAGCATTTCCGCTCTGGCTGGTCACGCACTCGCCGTTGTCGGCTTGATTCGGCAGATTCGTGCCGTTTGCGGTCGCCTGGATGATGCCGTTGGTGCCGCCGTCGATGGTGATGTAGCTGTTCCCGTCGATGGCGATTACCCCTCCTGACCAATAAGCCGAGGTCAGTACCGCGCCTTGCTCAAAAAGCAAGGTGATAGGGCTGCCGTTTTTTCCGGAAGCGCCGATATTGATGTAACCGTTAGTCCCCGAGGGCGCTGCGAAGGTTCCGCATAGATGGTAAGTGTTGCCAGCCCTCCAGTTGCCGCCGGTGTCGAGATACGACTTCGCAAAGGCGTCGGCGCAATCGGCGCCATTATTGCCGCCGGCTGCGTTTTGGGCTATGTAGATGTCGCTGGCGGGTGCGAACACGGCAGTCACAAGGATCAACAGGGTGGTGAAAAAAAATGTTCGGGGTGCGTTCAAGACTTCCTCCGTAAATCGTGTGCTGGGTCGGCCATAGTGGCGAACCCGCTGGTCAACTTCACAACTACCAGTAGGGGAGTGGCTCACGGATCTACTGGATGATTCTCCCCTTTATAACGATTACGAACTGGTCAGAACAGGTCACAGGAGGACATGAACCGCTTCTAGCGTGCCCGTGGCCTCCAGGCGAAGTCGTTAGAAACATGCAACTTAGGTTGCTGGGCTCCCAAGAATCGAGCTTTTGCTTTTTTGAAAATATATTGTGAAGTTCCGATCCAGTCGTAGGCGCCGGCTAGTTTGGCTTCAAATAAGGAGCGATCGTCGCAGGAATTCACCGGCAGTCGCTCGAGAAATAGTGGCTCGCTGTGGCGGTTTGCCCGGCCAACCACGGTGCAGACTCCATTCTTGTAGCCGGCCGCTCGCAGCGAATCGCGCAGCATCTTTGTGAAATCAACATCGGTCTGCGGAAACGCATACGGATAAGCGAAGGAATCTACCGCGCAGCCCAGCTTCTGCTCAATCGTCTCCTTGGAGTTCACTAGTTCATCGGTGATGGCGGAGACACCGAGTTCGCGAAGCCGGGGATGAGTCACCGTGTGCGATCCGAAGTGGATTCCGTTGCGCCGCAACTCGCGGACTTCGGACCAGGTCAGGCAATCTTCACCTTTAAATGAATTCGGCGTTTCTCCTATATACGCGGTCGGCAGATATACGGTTGCGCTGAAACCATATTGGGTCAACAGCGGAAACGCGTCCCGATAGAAATTGCGGTATCCATCGTCGAAGGTAATGACGACGGACTTCCCGGTAGTTTGAGCGGTCAACTGTTCGAGAGCTTCTGCCACGGTACAAGTGCTGTAACCGTGCTCGCGCAAGAACTTCAGCTGCTCGGCGAACACGGCGGGTGAGGTGGCGGTTCGATAATAAGGATGAACCCTCGGCTGCTCGTGGCTCGTGACACTGTGGTACATCAAGACCGGAATGGACAATTCTTCATTCGTGCCAGGCATCAGCCGGAGAAGTGGCAACGCCAAGTAAAGACTAGCCAGCCGGTCGAGACGAAAGTTCATCGGCGATTGATCCTGATTGAATGCTTTCTTGATCTCGCTGCGGGAGGCGAGATTATTTCCGCTTCGCCTTGCCAGCGGTCGCGGGATGCAGTTCAATGTCGACCCGCATGCGAACCGGGCCAATGAACTTGCCGAGTTCTTCGACCACCCGGCCCTGCTGTTCGGCCGTGAGTTGGGGAAACATCGGCAACGACACGATTTCCTGTGAAACTTTCTCTGTGACCGGGAAATCATCCGCGCGGTACTTCATCGAGCTGTACGCTTTCTGCAGGTGCAGCGGAACCGGATAGTGAATGGCGCTTCCGATGCCGGCTTCTTTCAGGTGGTTCATCAGGCCTTCGCGGTCCGGGGTGCGGACCACATAAAGGTGGTAGACGGCTTTTGACCAGGAAGGCTCATAAACCGGGTCGACACCGCAATCGGCGGCTGGCAGCAGGCGTCCGTACTCGGCGGCACGTTCGCGGCGTTCGGCATTCCACTTGGCGAGATGGCCAAGCTTCACATGCAGCAGGCCGGCTTGAATGGCATCCAACCGTCCGTTATAGCCTTCCACATCGTGGTAATACTTCTTGGCCTGGCCGTGGTCGCGCAGCATTTTCATCTGCCGGGCGATCTCCGGATCGTTGGTTGTAGCCGCGCCGGCTTCTCCGCAAGCTCCCAGATTTTTCCCCGGATAAAAACTGAAAGCGGCGGCGCGTCCGATCGATCCGGCCTTCAGCCAGCGATCTTGTTTGCGCGAGAAGTACTCAGCGCCATGTGCCTGGCAGGCATCTTCGATCACCACCAGACGGTAGCGTTCCGCCAGCTCCAGAATCGGATCCATGTCGGCGGTTTGACCGTAGAGATGGACCGGAACAATGGCCGTCACTGGACGCCCGCTCCTTTTGCTGATCGGCCGGCCAGCGGCATCGACCGTGCAATGGTTTTCGAAATATTCCCGCAATCTGGCGGGATCCATGTTGTAGGTGCGCTCGTCGACGTCGACGAACTCGGGCATCGCGCCCGCTTGCGAAATCGCCTCCGTGGTTGCGATAAAAGTGTTGGGCACGGTGACGACCACGTCTCCATTTTTTACGCCGCAAGCACTCAGGGCAAAACGTAATGCGTCGGTGCCGCTGCTCACGCCGACGGCATATTTGGTTTCGCAGAAGGCGGCGAAGGCCTTTTCGAAGTCTTCCACCATCGGCCCGCCGATGAAACCGGCAGTACGCAATGCCCTCTGAAATACCTCGGTTAATTCGGATTCGAGTTCGACGTGAGGAGTCACCAAATCAAGAAAAGGAATGCTGGGATGAATGCTCATTATGAAACCTCCAGAACTGGTTCGATATAACGCAGGACTTTTGCCGGGTTCCCGGCCACGACGCTGTTGGCGGGAACGTCTTTGGTGACCACGCTGCCGGCACCGACAATGGCGTTCTCGCCGATGGTGGTGTTCGAAAGAATGGTCGATCCCGAACCGATGGACGCGCCTTTTTTCACCACCGTCCGCTCGACCTTCCAGTCGGCCTCGGTCTGCAAGCTGCCGTCGGCGGTCGTTGCCCGTGGATAGCTGTCGTTGATAAACGTCACTCCGTGCCCGATGAAAACGTTGTCTTCGATAGAGACGCCTTCGCAAATGAAGCTGTGGCTTGAAATCTTGCAGCGCTTGCCGACGGTCGCGTGCTTTTGAATTTCAACGAAGGCGCCAATCTTGCTTTCGTCCCCAATTTCACAACCGTAGAGGTTGATGAATTTGGCGAGGCGAACGCCTTTGCCGAGTTTTACGTCGGGAGCGATGTAGAGATAGTCGTTCGCGGTCTTTGCAGTGTCGGTAGGGTTCATAGGCTCGGAGAGTGCCGGAGGAGCTTAATTCGATCGACGAACTAACGATCAGAGGTAAACCAGCGAGCCTCTTTTCTTCAAAGACTTGTTGGCGGCTTCGAGCATCTTCACCACCCGCAATCCGGCTGCGCCGTCGTTGATGGCATCTTTGCCGCTGGTGATGCAGTTGACGAAGTAGGCCAGTTCCTGGCGAAGGGCTTCCACCTGCTCCAGTTGCGGAGCCCACATGTCGCCAGAACGGTAGTTGACGAGAAGTTCGTAGAGGCCTTCGCGGTTGTTGACGTCGACGCCCTTGTCGTAAACCTTAACCTTCTCGTCGGCTTCGAGATCGTTCCAGACCAGCATCTTCTTCTCGCCGCCAATCAGCGTGGTTCTGACCTTCACCGGGGAAAGCCAGTTCACGTTGATGTGAGCGATCACTTTGTCCGGGAAATACAGCGTGAGGTAGGCGACGTCTTCGTGTCCATTGAGGTGCTTCTGTCCGGTTGCAACCAGCGCTTCCGGGCTGCTCTCGATTACATGGTCCATGATCGAAAGATCGTGGGGGGCAAGGTCCCAGACAACGTTGATATCGTGCTGAAACAATCCCAGGTTTACGCGCGTCGAATCGTAGTAATAAAGTTTGCCGAGCAAGCCTTCCTGCAGCAACTGCTTGATCTTCTTCACCGCTCCGGTAAACAGGAAGGTGTGATCGACCATGATCTTCAGGTTCTTCTTTTCGGCGAGTTCAATGAGTTCTTCCGCCTGGGCAACGTTGCTGGTGAACGGCTTCTCGACAAAGACATGTTTGCCGTTTTCGAGCGCGGCTTTAGCGAGTTCGTAGTGCGTCCATACCGGGGTGACGATCGCAACGGCGTCGATTTCCGGTGAAGTCAGGATCTCCGAAGCTTCGGCGGCTACATAAATGTGCGGATAGGCTTTGTGGACCTTTTTCCGCGACGCCGAACTCTTGTCGCACACGGCGCTGATTTCGGCCCCAGGAGTAGTCTGCAGGTTCCTGACGACGTTCGGCCCCCAGTAACCATAGCCGATGACTCCAAACTTGACGGTGCCGCTCAGGTGCCTTGCCGGTACGGGAACTGCCGGGAGATCGTACGTGAGTGTAGTGTTGCCGTTAGTAGACATTGGGATGCAACCCCTTTCGCTTAATGCGCTCCCTCGACGACCGCCTTGGGAGTGCGCAGGAGAATCTTCAGATCGAGCCAGGGGGACCACAACTGGGCGTACATCAAATCCAACCGGACCATATCGTCAAACGCGATGCGATTCCGTCCGGCAACCTGCCACAGGCCGGTAATGCCCGGCTTGGCTTCCATCAGCCGGCGGCGGTGCCAGAGATCGTATTTCTCAACTTCGTAATCAATCGGAGGCCGTGGGCCAACCAGCGACATTTCGCCCTTCAACACGTTAATGAACTGGGGCAGTTCGTCGATGCTGGTGCGGCGCAGGAACGCCCCGACGGCTGTGATCCGCGAATCGCTGGTCAGCTTGTAAACCGCGCCGCTGCCGCCATTGCTGGGATTCTTGTCGGCGACCCCGGCAATCAATCGCCGCACATACTCCTTGTGCGCGTGGCTGCTGCTGTTGGCATACATCGAGCGGAACTTCAGCAACGAGAAGGGAACGCCGAATTGTCCGACACGCTGCTGCCGAAAGAAAATCGAACCCCTTGACGTAACCTTGATCGCGATCGCGGCAATCACAAAAACCGGGGAAAGAAACACCAGCGCCGTGAGGCTGCCCGCAATGTCGATGGCCCGCTTGATCGCGCGTGAGGATTTTCGCGCCTGGTCACGCTCCGTCAGATCGGGATACAGGCTGCGAGTGCCTGGGCGCCGCCCGTCGCTTTGATCCCAGTCGTCGGGGAAAATGTGAAACGAAAGGCTGACTTCGTCAAATTGCTCGAAGGTCAAATTCCCGCGCAGGGCTTCGCTGATGCGCGTGACCAGGGTATTCAGGGTTGCGCCCCGCGCCTCAACCCCGATCTCAGTGAACATGATGCCGACCGTCGAGTGCTCCTCGTACCAACCCACGAGGTCGGTTTCCCGGGTCGATTGGGAAAGCGAATCGAGGATGTCGGCCAGTACTTTCGCGCTCTTCTCGGAGCACAGGTTCTCGCCGAGATCGAGGAGCATCAACAGGAACGGTTTGCGGGAGCGCTCGCTTCTTTTTCGCTCCAGAGAAATCATCCGGCGGAACTCCCGTTCGGTCAGGACAATCCGTTCGGCGGCGGGACCGGGGGCGAGTCCCAGAGTGCTGATCGCTGAACCATTTTCGGAATACCGTACGTTCACAATGTCCCTCCACTTCTTATGCGCCGATTCGGCAGAACCCAACTCGGCGGTACAAAGACAGGCGATTTATTTTTTGCGCTGTATGGCTTATGCGTTTGGGGGATGACTGCGAACTCGCTGGTCGAAATTCAGCGACCGAAATTCATGTGATTGAGGGGGTGGGTTAGTTTTGTTTCTTCGGCTCTATTTTTTCGGGCGAAACGGATTCGTGTCCGTAGCGCTGGTAGTAGTCGTTGTGGGCGGCGTTGCTCGAGCTGTTCAGGAGCGCGCCCAGCAACTTCGAAGGCTCGATCGCTTCGAGCCCGCGCTTCAGTTGCTCCCGGTCGGTCTTACCTTGCCGCGTGACCAGAAGAACGCCGTCGGCGAGTCGCATCCAGACGCTGGTATCGGCCAGCGGAAGCACCGGAGGAGAGTCAATCACAATCCAGTCGAACCAGGCCTTTAATTTGTCCATCAGTGGAGAGAGCTTGCCGCTCTGCATGAGTTCGAGCGGATTCTCCGGAGCGCTGCCCGCGGGCATGACCCAGATGCCGAGCGCCTCCAGACGGTAGATTGGGATCGTGGCGTCGGCCACGCCCTCCAGATATTCGCTCAGGCCGGGGACCTTTCCCAAGCCAAATTGCCTCTGCACCGTCGGACGCCGCAGGTCGCCTTCGATCAACAGAGTTTTCTGCTGCCGCCGGCTCGCCAAGGTGCATGCCAGGTTGCTGGCCACCATGCTCTTGCCTTCTTCGGGGATGGTGCTGGTGATAAGCAGCTGTTTTAACGTGCGCCGCTGTTGCAGGTGGCGAAGGCGGACGGAGAGAAAGCGGAATTTTTCGGCAGCCAGACTGTCTTTTCCCATCACCGACACGAGCTTGCTGTCGGCCGGCAGACAGACCGGCAGCGACTCGAATTGCGCAAGCGGGCGGGAAGGATCGGCAAGCTCTTCGACCAGCCGCTTGGCTTCTTCGTGCAAATCGGATTCGGCGTCAGCAACGGCGGATGCGGCATGCGCCTTCGCCGCCGACTCGGCAATCTGCAGTAATTCCGTCGGCAGATCGAAGGTGTCCAATTCCACTCCCGAGCGTTCAGTCTCGGCCCGTTGCAAAGCATCAAAGATGTGGCTCATAGTTGGCTCATTCGAGAGGTAGTTTTTCTCAGTACCTACTGGCGCGGCGCGGCGGCCTTCTGCAGGTGGTCGTACAATTCGAGCAACATTCTGGCTGCGTTGGGCACGCCCGCTTCGTTCGCCAGCGCGTTGCTGCTCGATGAAGAGGATGGTTGCACGACTCCCAGCCGGAATTCGGTAGCGATGTCTTCGATGATCTCGGGGGGCACGCTGCGCAGTTGTTTGGAGTACCCGGCAATCAGCGCATTCTCGCAAACCGTGTTGATCAGCCGGGGAAAGCCGTTCGTGCAGCGATAGATCGCCGCGATGGTTGCCGGAGGGAAGAGCTCGGGAGACTCCGAATTTGCCCCCGCCAGCTGCAACCTGCGCTCGATGTACCCCGTAGTCTCGCCCAAATCAAGCGGCAATAACTGCGAGCGGAAGGAGATTCTCTGCTTGAGCTGCCGTAGCTCAACCGAGTCGAGCTTCTGATCGAGCTCCGGCTGGCCGACCAGCAGAATTTGCAGGAGCTTGGCCTGCGTGGTTTCCAGGTTAGTCAGGAGCCGAATCTCTTCGAGGATCTCGGTCGACAGCTGATGCGCTTCGTCGACGACCAGAACTGTCGTGAGACCCTTAAGGCCGCGGTCGATGACGAAGTTGCTCAGTTCGAGCAAAAGTTCGCTCTTATTTTTTTGCGACGCTGCCAGGCCAAAGTCGGCGGCAATGTACTGCAAAAATTCAGCCGAAGTAAGCCGCCCGTTGAAAACGTAGGCATAGGCGACGTCGTCGTTCCGCTTGAGCAACTGCATGAGGCAGCGCAGCAGCAAAGTCTTGCCCGTGCCGACTTCTCCGGTCAGGACGACGAATCCCTTGTGCCGCCGCACTCCGTAATAAAGCGATGCCAGAGCCTCATTATGCTTCTTCGTTGGGAAGAGAAACGAAGGGTCAGGCGTGATCTCGAAGGGATTGCGCGTCAGCTTGTAGAAGGATTTGTACATTCGGAATCTATCCTCGCAAGTAACTGAGAACGGAGCCGGCAAGAATCGCGCAGACCACCAGAGCGGCGGTTGCCCACCCCAGCCAAACCCGCTGGCGGGCGTGCTTCTCATCCGCGGTGCTGGCGACCTCGGGAATTTCGACGAGCACGGTGACCGGCAGCAAGCCTTTCAACTCCTGCTCGTCGTAGACCCGGTGGTCCGCCATTTCAAATGCGCCCGCTACGAAGATTCCCAGCGCCAACCCCACGCCCAGGCCGATTCCGCAGAACTTGAGGCGGTTAGGAAAGTCAGGCTTTTGAGGAAAGCTCGGTGGATCGATAATGCGAAAGCGCTCGCCCTGTTGCAGCAGCTCCATGCTGGTGGCCATCTTCGACTCGTTCTTCTTTTTCAGAAGATCGTCGTAGTTGGCCTTCGACTGGTCGTAGCCGCGAGTCAAATCGGCCAGTTGCTGCTCGCGGATCGGCTCCTGATTCAGGCGCGCCTGGTAGTCATCGACCTTCGCCTTCAGCGTCGCAATCGAATGCTCGCGATTGGTGACTTCCACTTGATTCGAGCGCAACTGCCCTTGCAACTGAAGCGACATTGAGGCCTGCGCCGGATCCATGCCCTGGCTCGATGCCGCAGACGAGTCTGCACCGTCGTCTGCGCCCGCTGAAGCCTTCTTCAGGCTGGCCAGCAGCTGATCGCGCATCTTCTCGGTTTCGGCAACCTGATCTTTCATCTTGCGCACATCGGGATGGCGCTCGGTATAGTGCGAGCGGAGATCTGCGAGCTGCGATTTCTCTTTTTGCAATTCCTGGTCGAGAGCCGGCAGGCCGGTCGGGGCGGCGGTTCCATCCGAGCTTTTCACGGTTCCTTGCATCGCCCGGTATTGGTCGACTAGCGTCTGCAGGTAAACGTGCTGTTGCCGGGCCGCATTCAGGGCGTCCTGCTCATTCTGCATTTGAGATTGCAGGCCGCTGAGAATCTGCAGGTTGCTGGCCAGCTGTCCCGGCATTTCTCCGACATGCTCTCCCTTGAACTGGCGAATGCGGTCTTCCTGCTCGGCCAGGCTCTTGCGGGCGCTCTCCAGCTGGTTCTCCAGAAACTGCGTAGTGTCTTCCGACTGCTGCTGGCGGACTTCCAGGTTCTCGTTGATGAATAGATTTGTCAGCTCGCTGGTGACCTGCTGCGCCAGATGGGGATCGCGCGAAGTGTAGTAGACATTGAACGCGGTAATCATGTTGCGGGCGTCGCGCACCAGCTCGATGTTGATGTCTTTGCGCATGCGTTCAACTTTTTCGTCGGGCGATTGCTGGGCGTGCTCGCCTCCGTAGAGACTGAACTGATCGATGATGTGCAGCAGGCGCGTGCGGCTCAGGATTTGCTGGGTAATGCTTTGCAGGCGCTCCTGCAGATCGTCGTTGACGTTCGGAGTCACGTAATCTTTGGGCATGGTGGGTTGCTCCACCAGAATCAGCGTGCTCGACTGGTAGCGTGGCGGCAGCACCCAGCTCGCGCCCCACACCAGCGCCCAACCCACGAACAGCGGGATGAGGAACTGGATGTGACGGCGGCGCGCCACTCCTAGATAATGTTGAAGGTTGAAGCCTTCTGAACTTTTCTCTTCTAAATCGTCAGCCATGATTATCTTCCCAGCGGTCTGGAGAATTGATACGAGATGGATAGGAACTCGCGGTTCGTATCCGGGGTCAGAGCGAAAACTGCAACAGCGCCGTAGTCCTGGTGCAGGCGCGTATACCCGAGCTGCAGATTTATATTCTGGTAGAGCTGCCGCTGCAGCGATGCCGTAGCCGACAGGGTATGGCCGTTATAGGTGCCGGGCAGAAGTGCGCCGATCACATCGTTCTGCACGTAGCCTCCGGCAATCGATCCGCTCAGGGCACGCGTGATTTGCTGGCGGAATGACACGCTGGCGTTATCCATGTGGACCGCGCCAATCAAGCCTCCGCCGCCGGAAATAACGTGCGAATAGCTCAGCGCGAAGCTGCTCTTACGCCCCTGCCAGCTCAAGCTGCCGCCTGCGGCGGGCGTCCACGCGGTTGCCGCCGGCGGCTGAAACTCGAGCGGGGCAATGGGCGGCTGAATCGTGTTGGAGTATTGTGGCCCGCCAAAGAATGAAAAAGACAGCCGCGGGCTGGCATAGAGCGTATAGAAGGCCAGCACGGCGTGTGTCTGAGTTTCGCTCGTGCCCGTCGTTGGATACGAAACCAGCCGTTGATACTGGTAGGTCGCTCCAATGTAGTGTTTCTTCGAGAGGCGCAGCGAGTAGAAAGTCGAGCCCCCCTGGGTGCTGGCGTCGTACAAGCCGGAAACCTGTGTGGGATTCGCGTAGTGAAGATTCGAAAACGTTCCACTCGCTCCGACCATCCCATTCGCGCTGAACTGATACGAAACACCGACGTTCCCGGAGTTGCGAAGCAGATCGGCGATGGGCGCAATCACGGAAAAATTCGGCGCCTGCGCGCCCGCCGACACCGCGTCCGCCGTCGAGAAATCCGGCTGGTTGAAGATGCTGGAGGTCTTCTGAAGACCGTCCTTCGCGCTTAACGTGACGTGCGGGCTGAGCCGGTAGTGGAGGTCGATGGTGCCGTTCTGGTCGGTCTCGTTCAGATAACTCTCGCGTTGATAAGCGGTAAATCCAGGGGCGTAAGACAAAACCAGATGCATCCGCGGAGTGGTTTCGTCCAGCGCGATCGAAGGCGCGAATGAGTAGCTCACATCGCTGATGGCGTGGCCGTTAACGGCTCCCACGGCGTTATCGGTATATGCGCTGGTGAAGTTCAGCCCGCCGCGCAAATAGTTCGAGCGCTCCTCCGAAAGCGGCGCGGTGGGATAGCTTTGACCGCTTACCACGGGAGGAGTCAGCATGCGATCGCTGCTTTGGCTCTGAGTTTGATCGGGTCCCTGGCCCTGGGCATCGCTTGGCCCGGTGGCTGCAGGTTGTGCGCCCGGGTCTTGCGCCTGCGCCGGCAAAGTGCCGAGCGAGGCGATCAACACGAAAATGATCGACCCCGCACAAATTGTATGAAAGGGTTTCACAGTTACGGAACCATCACTACGGAACCATCACTACGGAACTACCACGGTGTCGCGCGGCTGCAGCTTCACGTTTTGCTCGGGATTCTTTCCCTTTACCACGTCTTTGTAATTGAAAGGAATTCGCGTCTCGCTTCCATCCGCCGCCTGTCGCAAGACGTAAATCGATTTCTGTTTGGCAAAATCGCGGAAGCCGCCGGCGAGCGCGATCGCATCGAGCACCGTTGCGGAATTGCTGAGCGCGAACGATCCGGGATGATTGACCTGCCCGAGGATATTGAACTTCTGGCTGTTGATCTGTTGCACGATCACTGTGACTTCCGGTTCATCGATGTAATTCTTCAGCTTCGCGGCCAGATCCTGCTCCAGCTTGAGTGGAGTTTCTCCGGCGGCTTTGACTTCTCCAACCAGCGGAAGGGAGATCTTTCCGTCCGACCTTACCGGCACCGATCGCGAAATATCCGGTTCTTTCCAGACGCTGATCGCCAGCAGGTCGTCATTGCCGATCACAAAGGTATCGTCGTGCGGTTTGGTCGCGGAGTCGGTTGGACTCTGCACGGCCGTCGGAGGCGGTGTCGCGGTTCGATTTGCCGGATCGGAGCCGGTTTGCGACCACAGCAGGCCGGGGAGCAGCACGCAGACGATTCCCCCTGCCAGCCTTCGAATCCCGAGCTTGCAGCAATTGAGGGTCATAAGCACTCCTTGAACGTTCTCCACAGGTACCGCCTAGCCGGCCTTCCCGTTGATCTTGTCGGGGTTACCGGAGAAGGGAAATTTGTTTCCCGGAAGCGGAGACAGGAAAGACTCTGAGGCGCTCATGTGATATTGGTCGATCTTGTAAAGAAGGGTTCGATAACTAACCTGCAGCAGCCGCGCCGCTGCCTTCCGGTTCCATCCCGTCTTCTGTAGCGCGGTTCCAATGGCGTTTCTTTCGGCTTCGCACTTGACGCTGTTGATCAACGACTTCAGGGACTTTGGCCCAGAGCGCTCCTCTTCAGAAGGATCCGCGGACAGTCGTGAAGCCATCCGTCCCGGGTTCGCAACGCGGGCCACTTCAGTGGTCCCGGTCAGGTTCGATTTAAGTTCGCTGAAGCTCAATTCCTTATCGCCGGCCACCAGGTAGCGTTTGGCGAAATTTTCCAACTCGTTCAGGTTCCCCGGCCAGGAATAATGCTGGCACGCATCCAGCACGGCGGGAGAGAATTCCCGAGCGGGAAGTCCATAGTGGCGGGCTAACTGGTGCATCCAGTGTTGCAGCAGAACCGAGATTTCGCTCCGCCGTTGGCGCAGCGGCGGTACCTGAACCGTGAAGGCGCTCAGCCGGTAATACAAATCCTCGCGCAATGTCCTTTCGGAGAGTGCGCGGTCGATGCTGGCGCTGGTCGCGGCCAGGATGCGGATATCGACCGGCACGGCTCGATCGCTGCCCGGCCGGATCAAAACTCTATCCTGCAAGACCTGTACCAGCTTGTTCTGCAGGCCGAGCGGCATCGCGGCGATTTCATCGAAGAAGATAGTGCCCTGGTCGGCGCGCTCGAGTTTCCCTGGGCCGGAGTTTCCATTGCTCGCGGAAGGATTTCGCTCGCTGCCAAAAAGTTCCGCCTCGAGCAACTCTCCGGGCATATCGGAGCAGTTCACCTTGAGAAAGCCGAATCCGGAGCGGACTGAAAGCTTGTGAATCAGACGGGCGACTGTATCCTTGCCGCTGCCGGGCTCTCCGAGAATCAGCACCGGCACATCCGCTTCGGCGAGCAACTCCGCCTGCGCCCGTAACTTCTGCGTGACTGGGCTGGCGCTGATGAAGAATGAATCCGGGCCGAGTTGCTCGATATCCTCGCTGGCGATTTCCGCTTCGCCATTTTCTGTCGAAACCAGATGCCGGTGCACGGCAGATTCGAGCGCGGCGTCATCGAGCGGGCGGATCAGAACTTCCTGCGCTCCCAGGCGAATCGCTTCTCCCTTTCGTCCGGCGTCTTCGGGAAAGCAGATCACAACAATGGGCAAGTCGGGACGAATTCGTCGCAGCCAGCGCAGCAGGTGCAGGCTGTCGCCATCGCCGCGCGGCAAATCGAGCAGAAGCAGGTTTGGAGTGACACCGGACTGAACGCGCTCGATGGCATCCCACGGGTTCCCTGCGGTTTCGACCTGCCAGGAATTTTCCTCCGCCACCGACCACAATGGTCGGAGAACGGCGGACTCCCGGCTGACGACGAGCAAGCGTGCGGTTTCGGTTATGTTATCGGCCACAGGCAGTGGCTCCTTAGTTTGCAGAGAATGAGAAGATCGGGCAACAAATCGACAATCGGAATCAGATGGAGGGGAGCGATGTTCAGGATTCGATAGTTCGAGGAGAACCCGGGGAATCGTTCAGGCCGGCTCGACCTGATAGCCTTCGACTTTCACCGCCAGCGAGCGTTGAATTGCGTCGACGGAAATTACCAGCGTGTCGTTCCCATTTCGGGATACCAGGATTCCTTCCACGCCATCCAGGGCGCCGCTGCGGATGCGCACGCGCTGGCCAATCTTAAGAAAAGGATACGACGACCACGGCATGGTTCCATCGACTACGGCGCGCACGGCGTCAATTTGCTCGTCGGGAATAGCGGCGCCCTCACTTCGGCTGCCGACTAACCCGAGGACGCCGTCCACTCGGAGCACGCGCAAACGATCCGAACGGCTTTGTATGAATCTTGCAAACACGTAACAACTGAAAAGCGGCAACTCAACTTTTTTCTGGCGATCGCTCCAGCGATGCATCTCAGTGACGATCGGAAGAAAGGTCTCGACGCCGCGCTCGGTCAGCCGTTGCACCACAGCTTTCTCATGCCGTGGACGGCAATGCAGCGCGTACCATTGCTCGACCTCGGTTGCGACCGGCACAACCGCATTGGGACTCTGCCAAACGAATGTGTTTGTGGCCATAGCTTCGCCCTCTAGGTCACACCTTTTAGGTTGACCCTAATGAACCTACGCTTGGTACCTGCGCGCGATTCCAGAATGGAATCCCGCGGGCCAGAACAGGGAAGGGGAAGGACTTGCTTTATTTTTGTGACGCGCTTACTGATTTGCCTGGGTCAATGTCTGCGGATCCGAGCACCTGCCGAGATGCAGCTTCGCCCACTTGGTCCCATCTTCAGGACCTAAATGCACGACTCCAAACCATCTTCCGGGGGTCTCGGGCCACAAGGGGGGAACTCGCGAACAAAACGTCCAAAAGTACATGACCCTGATATAGGCAAGTTACAGCGCATTGCAGTTGGCTGCAAGAGGTACATCTTCTCGTCAGCACCTCTTCTCCCGGAATGAGAAGTACGAGGCCATTCGGGATGGGTTAAACGCCTTAGAGACACATTTCTCTCAAAACTCGGCCTTGGGCGCAAGGTGTGATGATCGTGCTGCGTCCTCGGCCTCAATCGTCGCGGACAAGTATGCGTGTAAAGCTATACGCCTCATAGGATTAGCGCCACGATTCACGGCCCGCCAATATCTCTCGCCAGAAAAGATTTCGAGGACCACCAACAAGATGCGAAGTATGACGAGGATGCGCAGACTCATGCAACTTTGTGACAAATGCCTGCGACTTTGAGGTTGAATACAGTTGCACAGATGCCCGTGGGTTTGGTACTATCTCGGAGCGCGGTCTGTTTTTCCTTCCCCTGACTGCCGTTCGGCCAACTTCATCCTCGATTTGAAAGAGCCTCATGAACCTGGACCAAAGGGCCCTGGGGGAAAGCACAATCCGAGTGCTCGTGGCGGACAATTCCCGCATTCATACGAGATTGCTCGCCGACGCCCTGACCCGCGACGCAGCTCTGGAAGTCGTTCCCTTCGAATCCGAAGCCTCTGCGCTGGTCGCCGTAGCAATGCAAAAGCATATTGACGTCCTGGTTGTCAGCTCGAATCTGGACGAACAGCCGTGTCGCGGAGTTGAAGTTGTTCGCGAGTTGCGCGTCGCTGATCCCCGGATTCGAGCGGTTCTGCTGCTGGATTCATCGAAAGATGATGCTGTCTTAGACGCTTTTCGAGCCGGTGCGCGAGGAATATTCGGCAGGGACCAGCCCATGGAACTGCTGAGCAAGTGCGTTTCGTGCGCATACCGGGGACAGATCTGGGCCGATAACCGGCAGTTGGCGCTTGCGGTTGAAGCTCTCGCCAATACCCCGACGGTCCGGGCAGCGAACGCCAACGGAATGAGCCTTCTTTCAGAGCGCGAATTGCAAGTGGTGCGCTGTCTGGCTGAGGGATTGACCAACCGCGAAATTGCCCAGCGATTGAAGTTGAGTCAGCATACCGTTAAGAATTATTTCTTCAAGATATTCGATAAGCTGGGAGTTTCGAGCCGCGTCGAACTCTTGTTTATGAGTTTGAGCCGGGCGGCAGTCGACCCTGGAGCCATTTCTGAAAGGGATGGGTTCGGCACGCCGAAGTATTCACCCGCTGAGTCCGAAGCGCTCATGAAATCGGCACAGGCCGGTATGCCAGCGGCTCAACTGGCGCTGGCGCAGATGTATCTGGCAAGGCGAGCTGAGCCGCGCGAAGTCATTGAAGGATACAAGTGGTATCTCATCGCCACCGAATGTGCGATGCAATCCCGGGGTTTCATCTCAAAGATGCTCACGGTTGAGCAGATCGAAGAAGCCAAGCGGGAAGCCACGATCTGGCTGGCGAAACGGAAACAGACAGCTCCACTATCGGAAGGTACCGCGCCTCCACCGAAACAAGCTGCATCCTCCAGTCCGGCACCCAGGTTCGCGCGCGCGACGGGAGCGCCGCGCGGTTGATCGCCGGAATTCGGTTGTCACTGGAGGCGTTCTCGCCGGGTTCCCTTACGCAACAGAGCGTACCCAACAAAAAAGGCGTGCCAAAGTTCAGCACGCCGTCTCGGCAAATTGTTGTTGAGGATTAAGCAGAGGCCATTGGTGTGATGCGCCTGCGCGACTTCACGAACATGGCGCCGAAGCAGCAAAGTCCTGCCATTAGCAGGTAGGCAAAAGCCGCCCCGCCCTCAGGAACTATTTCCAGGAATTCTTGTGCCGGGCAATTTCCGCCTTCAGCATCGCACACGGTCGTCGTATTGTTCACCAGCGGAGAGATCACGAATACATTGGAGAATTCGCCGGCGTAAAAAGCGGTTCCCTGCGCTCCACCCAGCAAGCCGCCGGTGACGTTATGGCTCGCGCAATTTCCCGAGCCAAAGATCGCATTGCAAAGAGCGATGTTGGCGCTGCTGGGATTCCCGCCGTTGTCCAGATAATTGGCAACCCCGCTGGGATCGAACACGGCCCATACTGCGTAGGAATAGTTGATTTGGCTCTGCGAACCTGGAGTTTGCTGAACCAGTTGCGTGGTGAGCCATGCCGCTTCCTCATACAGATTGAAGGTTGAAGCGGAGACTCCTAACGCGTTGCCCCACGCGGTGGGTATGTTCGTGGCTGAGAGGCTTGAGAACGACGTGATGTTCGCATTCCACGTCGAACCGACATAACTCTCATCCTTGAAGTCATCGCAGGTGACCGCGGTATTTTGAGTTCCGTTCACTGTGGCGTAATACGGGCTTACGTAGATCCCGTCGTCTGAATATCCCCCCGCGCTTGTCAGAGTCACAGGCACGTTATTTTGAGCCGTAGCGGCGGACGCAAGACAAAGCGCCACGATCGCCAGGGCACAAAACCCTTGAATGAACTTTTGTTTTGACATCTTTTCTCCTCGGCCGGTTATACAGGAGGGGGACCGCTTAGCGGAGTCCTGATGGCGTTACTTAAAACCTTTGCACTCTCACTCTATCGCGGAATCTAAGACTGTCAAGGCTGATAATTCTTGCGTGCAGTTGCAACCCGTTGCAACATCAATTCGATCGATGAACCCAGGGGTGACGCGAAATGCGGCGTCTGTCAGCCCGTTTGGCCCCAATGCCCGCAAGAGTACTAAGGTAACCAGACTTCTTACCCGGTGGGAATTAGCATGCTTTATAGTTCTGACTTATGCGAGCGTCAGTATCTCGAGGTTTTGAAGTGAAGATCTATCGCTTTTTTCGGCTTACATTCATTCTGGCCATTCTCGCTCTCCTTGCCGCCTGTTCCCGCGACCCAAATGCCCGCAAGCAAAAGTACTTTGCCAGCGGCCAGCACTACCTGGAACAGGGGAAGTTCCCGGAAGCCGCCATCGAATTCCACAATGCACTGAAGGTCGATCCGGCATATGCCGATGCGCATTATCAACTGGGAATGAGCTACGTAAAGACTCAGCAGTGGACCCGTGCCAATCAGGAACTTGCCCGGGCCGTTGAACTGCAACCCCAGAACTACGCTGCTCGCTTCGAGCTGGCAAAATTACTTCTCGCTTCTGGAAATTTTCAGCAAGCGCAAGAACAAACAGATTCTCTTCTCAAGGATCGGCCCAACGATGCCCAGTCGCATTTCATCGCCGCCAATCTTCTGGCCGCGCAGGGCCACTTTCCCGCGGCAGTGCAAGAGGTGCAAAAAGCGATCGAACTCAATCCCAACGAGGGCAATTTCTATCTGAATCTCGCCCTGATGCAGTTAAAGGATGGCCAGGCCGACGCGGCCGAAGCGAATTTCAAGAAGGCGATCGAGGTCGGCCCCAAGGCCGTCGATCCGCGGTTGATGCTGGCAAACTATTATCAGGTGCGCGGGCGCTTTCCCGAAGCTGAGCAGCAACTCCGTCAGGCGATGGCGATCGAGCCGCGCAATCCTGAATTAAGAGCCGCAATCGCGCGCCTTTACATGGCGCAGGGCCGTAATACGGAAGCCGAGCAATTCCTCGAACAGGCGAAGCAGGATTTCCCAGACAACTCCACCGGCTATCGCATGCTCGGCGATTTTTATTTTCATGCCGGCGCTCTCGATAAAGCGACTGCGGAGTATGCCAGCCTTTACAAGCAGCATCCGAAAGACCTACAGGTAAAGAAAAACTACGTTCAGCTCTTAATTCTCAGAAATCGTCCCGTCGAAGCCCGCAGCCTGAATGCTGAGATTCTAAAAAACAGCCCCAACGACAGCGATGGTTTGCTTTATGCCGGAGAGATCCAGATTCGCGATGGCCATCTGAGTGACGCAATAAACACCCTGCAACAACTCACGAAGAACGATCCCAACAACGCCGCGGGCCATTACCAACTAGGCGTTGCTTTTCGCCAGTTGGACGACTTGCAGAGCGCCGAGCGCGAATGGCGCGACGCCGTCCGTATTCGGCCAGATCTGTCCGATGCCCAACGTTCACTGGCGATTCTGGCGATGGGAAAAGGAGACATGGTTACGCTGGAGCAGTCGGCCGGGCAGCTGATCAATCTCCAGCCGTCATCGCCGGAAGGCTATGCGCTGCGTGCTGTCTCGGAGATTAATCGCAAGCAGTTTTCCGCTGCGGATGCTGACATTCACAAAAGCATTGAAGTCGCCCCACAGAGCCAGTTCGGCTACGTCCAGATGGGAAATCTGAAATTTGTGCAGAAGCAATATAGCGAGGCAGCCCAGGCCTATCAGCAGGCGCTCGACCGCGATCCCAATTCGACTGACGCTCTGCGCGGTTTGATGAATAGTTGCATAGCGCAGAAGCACCTCGATCAGGCCATTGCGATTGCCGAATCGCAGATCGCCAAGTCTCCCAACAATGGAGAGCTTTACGATCTCCTCGGCACCATGCTCTTTCGTGAGAAACACGATCTCAACGCCGCCGAGGCTGCTTTCAGAAAATCGATCGAACTCGCTCCTAAAAATCCCGACCCACTCGTCGAGCTGGGTCAGGTGCAGACAGCCGGAGGCAGACCTGATCAGGCAATCGCAACCTATCAGCAGGGGACAAAGAATCATCCTCGCGAAGTTGTCTTCTATCTGCTGCTGGGCGATCTCTACCAAGCGAAACAAGATTGGCCGCATGCAGGAGATTCGTATCAACAGGCGCTGGTGATCAGACCCGAAAATCCGCTGGCTGCTGGTAAACTGGCGAATGTCATGTTGCAATCGGGACAAAATCTCGACGTAGCGCTTTCTCTGGCGCAAACCGCCCGCCGTGGTTTGCCGCAGTCCGGAGGTATCGCTGACATATTAGGGTGGGTTTATTATCAGAAGGGCGCTTACGACTCTTCCGTTGAGATGCTTCAGGAGGCGCTGAAACTGGAGCGGGCAGCCAAGTCTCCCGATGACGCTCGATTGCACTACCATCTTGGAATGGCTTATGCGAAAAGCGGCAAAGCCTCGCTCGCCAGGGAACAATTGCAATTGGTGGTCAAGATCGATCCAAACTCCCCCAACGCCACCGATGCGAAGAGGGAGATGGCGCAATTTAAACTCTAGCCATCTGATATACTTCGGCAACAAAAATCGGCCGTTTTGCTACCAAATGTACTGCCACCCGTCGGGCCGAGAAGCTTAATTTCCTGAAATCTTGGATATTCGAATTTGCGTGGCCGCGCAAATCGCCGGAAAATTTCGCATTTTTCAGTGGCCATTGGCCGCTTTTTGGGTATGTACCTAAGACATCTACTGCAATGGGTGGGGGGAAGCCAAACTGGTTAGAACCAGTCGACCCGGGTCACTACGTCAGAGAGTTTGTGCTCGCTTCGGCATAAGTATGAGAAAGATAACGCAGACAAAGGTTACCGGAACGGTTACTCGATTCAGCATAAAGAGTTCCGTGGGAGCACTGCTCCTGCTCGCCAGCCTCGCCGTGCTTGTCGGTTGTCAGGGCGTGAGCAGCGGTGGATCTTCCCTTCCGGCCGCTTCGTCCGGCGCCTCCGGCTCCTCTGGTTCTTCGGGATCCGGGTCTTCGGGTTCTGGCTCCGGTTCCTCTGGGTCGGGCTCGTCAGGTTCTGGCTCCGGCGGATCTCCTTCGGGAAATATTCAGCTTGTCGTGAGTCCGGCTGCGCTCGGTCTCGGCAGTATCGTCGATGGGGCGAGTGGCGCCGCTTCCGGAAGCCTTACTGCCAGCGGTGCCAGTATCACTATCACATCGGCGGAGACGACCAACTCCGTCTTCTCAGTGAGTGGCCTGTCTTTGCCTCTTACCATCGCTGCCGGGCAGAGCGTTCCGTTTACCGTCACCTTTAGCCCGCTCAGCGCCGGTTCAGCGAATGGAACCCTTACGTTTACCAGCGACGCGCAACCCTCGACGACGGCCCAAACCCTCAGCGGCACCGGTACGCCAGCATCGGCGCACACGGTCAATCTGTCATGGGATGCCAGCTCTTCCTCAAACATCTCCGGATACAACATCTATCGCGCCATTTATCAAAGCGCTTGCGGATCGTTTTCACGAATTAATTCCGCCCTGAACACGACGACTCTTTACGCAGACGCTTCAGTTACAGATGGAGCTTCCTATTGCTACGCCACCACCGCGGTCAATTCGAGTAACGAAGAAAGCGGTTATTCCAACATCGCTTCGCCAATTCAGATCCCGGCTCCCTAACTAGATCGGCACAAAGCAACCGCTTGTCGGACTCCGCGGTCATGCGCTTCCCGGCCCCAGGTGCCAGCCATGCCGTCTTGTGCGCCTTCGATCCAGAAAAATAATAGGTTTTGCTGGGACAATGTACTTCAGGCCGCTGGGGTATGTGAACTATTGGCATCTTTCTGAGTATGGCAAGGGGTTTCACACTGTTGTCATGCGACTCCCCCAGTCCAGCAGTCACTTCGCCCCTTTTCCCGTCGTTTTCGTCACCCTGCTTTCAGCCCTTGCGGCCATGCTGCCTTTGCAAGCGCAGCCCGGTCCTAAGCAGCTGCAAGCCTCACCGCCCAACCTCAGATATGGCGTGGTCACGCTCGGGCAGTCCGAGAGCCAGGAAGTCGTTTTGACGAATAACGGCTCAACCAGCCTGAACATTACATCCATAGGCGTGAGCGGCTCGGCATTCACGGTGACGGGTTTGAACCTGCCCGTTACTCTAAGTCCGGGCCAAAGCGTCACAGCGAATGTGAGCTTTAACCCCTCCGGCGATGGATGGACCAGCAGTCAGATAACGATCGTCAGCAACGCCACCAATCCAAGCCTGCTGGTTGCAACCGAAGGCACCGGCGTGCAAAGCCAATCGGTGACGGTCAGTCCTTCCAGTGTGTCATTCGGACAGGTGGTGGTTGGAAAGACGTCCAGTTCGACGGTTGTGGTGACCAATCCTCACAGCTGGAACGAAACACTCACCGGAGTCCAGACGACGGGGAGTACCTTTTCCGTGAGCGGCGCTTCATTCCCGGTCACGCTTGCGGGTGGACAGAGTGTAACGCTGAACCTGCAATTTAGCCCGCAGGCCACGGGAGCCGATGCCGGAAGCGCATTCCTTACCGGTCCTGGCCTGAACATACCACTCTCCGGAACGGGTTCCGCTACAACCGGGCAGCTCTCGATTTCACCGGGGTCGTTGAATTTCGGCAATGTGAATGTCGGTTCGAGCACAACTCAGCCTTCGAGTATGACTGCCAGCGGCGGCAGCGTCACGATTTCTTCGGCGAGCAGCAGCAATTCACAATTCTCGATTTCCGGAATCTCGTTGCCGGTAACAATCAACGCGGGCCAGAGTGTGGCGTTCGACGTGGTTTTCTCCCCTACGCAGAGCGGTTCGGATTCAAGCTCGCTGAGCTTTGCCAGCACCGCATCCAATCAGGCGAACGAGTCGTTGAGCGGCACCGGAGTGAACCCTTCTTACAGCGTGAATCTAAGCTGGAATTCCAGCAACTCTCCAGTCTCGGGTTATAACGTGTATCGTGGCACCGCGCCCGGCGTTTACGCCAAGATTAATTCCGCACTTGATCCGGTAACTGCTTACACGGATAGCACGGTCGCCGCAGGTGTGACCTATTACTACGCCGCTACCTCAGTCAACTCCGGCGGACAAGAGAGCGGTTACTCCTCGCCGGTTCAGGTCGCAGTCCCGTAGAACTTAAATCAGATATATCCCTTCCAGCGTCTCGTCTGTGCGGCTTCTGCCGCACCGACGAGACGTTCGAATGCCCGCGATATCACGCCGATAACGGAATAAAAACTCTGCGCAGGAGACTCGCCGTCAATTGCCGGCCGGATTCTTCGCCGACGTCGTGTTTGCGGGCTCGCACGGGTTGCAACTGCAACAGTACCAAACAACGTCAATCAGATTCCTGATTGGATCGTAGCGACAGCCGCCACCCAGTACAATACCGCCCTTGACGGTCCCTGCAGTGGAAATGCCGATCCGGCCACATGCGCCAATAGCCCCGTCAGCATCGACCAGCAAATTCGTAATCACATGACGAGTCCGAATGCGACGATCGGGGCCCCAAGATCTTTGCGGGACAGTTTCGACCGGCCCTATCCCGAATACAATGGCCTTAGCCTGAACGGCGACGGCTGCGGCCGCAGCCACCACTCGCTGCAGGCAACTGTCACGCGACGCTCTGGCGGCGGAACGTTGCTTGTGCCTCTTGACTAGGCAGCGCGTGGCGCGATTCTGGCAGAGTACGAATATTCGTCAGTCTAGGGTTGCAAAATCGGAGGTTAGGAATGATGCGCTTATCACGGTTGCGCTCATCAAGGCAGCGCAGGCTTCAGACGTTGGTTTTCGTCCTGATATTTGCAATTCCAGCGGTAGCTCAGTCAGTTGCCCAATCCCAGGCTGCAAGCGAACGCCGCGTCGATTCTCTTCTCAAGCAACTAACCTTGGAAGAAAAAGTCGACCTCATCGGAGGCGTCGACGACTTCTATATTCGCGCGGTTCCGAAAATCGGCCTGCCTCGGCTCAAGATGGCAGACGGTCCAATTGGAGTCCGCAACTACGGCCCAGCCACAGTTTTCGGCGGAATCGGGCTTGCAGCCACATGGGATCCTTCTCTGGCTGAACAGATCGGCAAAGTTATCGGCGAAGATGCGCGCTCCCGTGGCGTGCACTTCATGCTCGGTCCGGGCGTCAATATTTACCGAGCGCCGATGAATGGAAGAAACTTCGAATACTTCGGAGAAGACCCATTTCTCGCCTCGCGCACCGCGGTCGCCTACATCGAGGGCATGCAGGGCCAAGGCGTCAGCGCCACGATTAAGCATTACATGGGCAACAACTCCGAATTCGACCGCCACAACACGGATTCCATCATCGACGAGCGGACGATGCGGGAAATCTATATGCCCGTGTTCGAAGCCGCCGTAAAAGAAGCCCACGTCGGCGCGATCATGGATTCCTACAATCTGACCAATGGCCTCCACATGTCGCAGAACGGCTACCTCAACAATGGGGTCATCAAAAAAGACTGGGGATTCACAGGCATCCTCATGTCCGATTGGGATTCGACCTACGATGGCGTTGCCGCTGCGAACGGCGGTCTCGATCTCGAGATGCCGTCGGGAAAATTCATGAACCGCGCCACGCTTCTGCCAGCGATCAAGTCAGGAAAGGTAAGCGAAGCTACAATCGACGACAAAGTTCGGCGTATTCTTCGCACCGCAATTCAGTTCGGCTGGCTCGATCGTGATCAAACCGATACCTCGATTCCCCGCACGAATCCTGAAGGCGACAAAGTCGCTCTCGCGGCAGCAGCGGCAAGCATGGTTCTTCTGAAGAACGACGGCAATCTCCTGCCACTCGAGAAGTCAAAAATTCACTCGATTGCTGTGATCGGACCGGACGCCTATCCCGCCGTGCCCGGTGGAGGAGGCAGCGCCGAAGCCAAGCCATTCGCACCGGTCAGCTATCTCCAAGGAATCGCGAACTACCTGGGAAGCAAGGCAACCGTTTATTACGACTCCGGCATACCAACGTTCGACGAAATCGCAAAGAATACGGAGTTCACCACTCAGGCGAAGGCAGGCCAGCCCGGGCTGAAGGCAGAGTTCTATGCCAACAAGGCGCTGAGCGGTACACCTTTCGTGACAAGAATCGATAAGCATGTGAGCTTCGAACCTGCTCACGGAGACGACGGCGCTGTGGGCGATGTATCGGTCCGCTGGTCCGGGTACTTCACGCCCGCCGCCGCAGGGAAGTATCTCGTCTTCGCGCAAGGCCCGGGAGAAAACGGAGGTTACCGTCTTTATATCGATAAAAAACTCGTCTTCGATAACTGGACGCAGTGGTACGCATTTGTAAGCGAAAAGTCGATAAATCTCAGCGCGGCTCCCCACGAAATTGAAATGGATTACTACGCGAAAGGTGGCTGGGGCAAGACTTTCGCCAATCTCGGCATCGTACAGCCTGAAAAATTGATCACTTCGGAAGCAAAAGCCCTAGCCTCGAAGGCCGACGCCGTCGTGCTAGCGGTCGGCTTCGACACGGCTGACGAAGGTGAGAGCGGTGATCGCGAGTTCCAACTGCCTCCGGGACAGGACGAACTGGTTCGCGAAATCACCGCGGCAAACAGGAAGACAGTCGTGGTTCTAACATCTGGTGGCGGGGTCGACATGTCCGCGTGGATCGACCAGATTCCCGCGCTGTTCGAAGCATGGTATCCGGGACAGGAAGGCGGCACGGCTCTAGCGCAACTCTTATTTGGCGAAGTCAATCCGTCAGGAAGGTTGCCGATCTCGATCGAGCGCCGATGGGAAGACAACGCCGTTTACAAAAGCTATTACCCGAAGCCGGGGGACAAGAGAGTCGAGTACAAAGAAGGCCTATTCGTCGGCTATCGCCACTTCGACAAGTCCGGAGTCAAGCCGCTGTTCCCGTTCGGCTACGGATTGTCTTACACCAGCTTCGCGTACAAAGGTTTGAAAGTTTCGGCGAGTTCAGCTTCAGGCGGCCAGGTCCTCGTCGAATTTGATGTTACGAATACCGGATCGCGCGCCGGGGCTGAAGTCGCGCAAGTGTATGTCGGCGACGGACACGCTCCGGTGCCTACTCCAATAAAAGAATTGAAAGGCTTCTCGAAGGTCGGCCTCAATCCGGGCGAGAGCAAACACGTGCAGATCGCGCTCGGCCGCCGCGCATTTTCCTATTACGACGTCAAAGATCACAAATGGGCCCTCGCTGCCGGCGACTTCGATGTGTTGGTCGCGCGCTCCGCGGCCGAAATCGAACTCAGAGGTAAAATAGCGCTTCAGTAAGATCGAGTGACAGAGAACATGGTACGAGTGGGTCTGATTGGATTCGGCCTTGCGGGACAGGCTTTTCACGCACCGGTCATTCGCGCGGTTCCGGGCATGCAACTGGCCTGCATCCTCGAACGCAACGGAACAAAGTCGCACGAAAAATATCCCGATGTGCGCGTCGCTCGAAGCGTCGCGGAATTTCTCGAAGATGCCGGCATCCAGCTTTGTGTAATTGCGACTCCCAACGATTCGCATTTCCCTTTGGCTCGGGCGTGTCTGCAGGCGGGCCGGCACGTTGTGGTGGACAAGCCGTTCGCTCCCACGCTGGCCGAATCCCACGAATTGGTACGCCTCGCCGCCGAACGCCACCTTCTTATCACCGTGTATCAGGATCGCCGGTGGGATGGCGATTTCCAGACGGTGAAGAAAATCGTAAGCTCCGGCGTTCTGGGAAGAACCGTCGAATACGAATGCCGGTTCGACCGCTTCCGTCTTGAGCCGAAAGCCAACGCATGGCGCGAACGCGCCAGCCAGCCCGCCGCCGGGGTTCTATTTGATCTGGGTCCGCATGTCATCGATCAGGCATTAATCCTGTTCGGTCAGCCCAAAGCGGTTACCGCCTCCGCTTTCTGCCAGCGCGAGACATCCCAGGTAGATGACGCCTTCGATGTGTGCTTCGAATATCCAGGCCTGCGTGCGATGTTGCGCGCGCGAATTGTCGCCTTCGCTCCGGGCCCGCATTTCTTGATTCATGGCACTAACGGAACATTCCTGAAGTACGGCATGGATCCGCAAGAGGCGAGGCTGCGCGCGGAAGATTGTTCGAAACAGCCCGACTGGGGCTCCGATTGGGGAGAAGAACCCGAAGAACTTTGGGGTACACTGAGCCTGGTTGGTAAGCCAAGCGAAAAACTAAAGACCGAACGCGGCGACTATCGCGAATTCTACGCGAACGTGCGTGATGCAATCGGAAAAAAGTCCGTGCTTGCAGTTACCCCTGAGCAAGCGCTACGCACTATGCGGGGCGTTCTGCTCTCGCACAAAAGCAGCCGCGAGCGGCGCACAGTAAGTTGGGATGAAGCCGTAGAGTAGAGAGTTCTGCTGGCAGAATGAATGCGAAAAGGTAACTTCCCGGCGCTTGATCGCCCATACCTCTTTCGTTGAAATCAATGAGCCGCGACTCCTTTCGATATTAATCGCTGCTGCGGTCACCCGGGCCGATCTGCACCAGGCCAGCGTCCGGCTGCGGCACGAGGTGACGGTTCCACCGTGATGGTCCTGCCGACTTCGCTCGCAGCCTGTTGCGCAGTGAGCCGATGGCTATCGAACCGCGAACGAGATGCCCGACTGTTAGTGGTCCGGCGATCCGCACCTTTTGTACTCGGTGCAAGCCGCCTGAAATCACGCAACCGCACTGGCTGCAGTCTGGCGTGCCGCCGAAAATACAAGGCTCCACTCGAGTAGTCAGATCAGCCGAGTAGTTCGTCGACATCTTCGAGAATAGACATTCTTCAGGACTGCGAGGAGGTGTTACAAACGCATCTGCGATTTCCGAACTCATCAAAAGCTTGGGATAGGCATTGTGCAAACCGGTAAGTTCACCGGCCACGCGCCGCCGTTCTTCGGAACTCAACATCTCTATGCTCTCTTCACCTGCCTGCGGAGTGTAGAGGCTGACCCAAATCCGGTTGACTTCAGGCCGCCCGTGCCAGAATGCGACATACTCCTCGAAATAGGCGGGGCGTCTCAGCATGGGACCGGTAATTGTCCAGTGAACGTTGACGTGGCGACCCTGGATGTTGTGCAGGATGCGCTCATAGGTTGCCGGCTTGCGACGTTCATCGTGGTGCTCGGGCAATCCGTCGACGGAGACAGCGACCCGGCATCGTCCCAACTGCATCCACTCCGCAGGAATCGGAATCACCCCGCTGGTCACAACCAGCGTGAACACGCCGAGGCGGCTGAGTTCCGGCAATATGCGGCTAAGCTCGCGATGCCGAACCAAGGGTTCGCCTCCGACCAGCGAAACATGCAGCGGTTTATGTTTCCTGACCAGTGCGAGCACGCCCTCCACCAACGCCTCTCCACGCAAGTCGGAGAGATCGCGTAATGTAGTTCCGCTGCCCAGATGGGAATCGCCATACGCGTAACAACCCGGGCAGCGCAGCGGACATTCTCGCGTAATCTCGATGGACAGCATAGGAGCGCGGCCGCTCAGGATGTTGCCCCAAGCGGCAAACAGCTGGCCGAGAGTTAATCCTGGACGGTATTTCGACTGCATGACGTGCGAACCTCCGCTTGCTAGTTCATTTAAACCCTGCGTCTCCGCCTTCGGCTTTCGATGCTCCCGATCGGGCAGAACACCTTGCCACATAACCGCCTTGATGCACATCCAGCCGAAGAAAGCTGTTTCGCGCCCGTCTTTTTTTCTCAATCACTGAGACCTTCAGGTTTGCCACAAGGCTGTCTATTCCTCGTTGCACAAAAAAATGTGATGAGCGGTCCGTACTACTTAAGAGGTAGTGCCGAAGCTCCAAGTGACTGCGTGCATGACAGCTGCCAAAGTCACTGTCGATACTTTCTGAACCGAAATGATTGAGTGAATGCAGCTTGCGAGAAGTAAAGCCGCTGCACCTGGGCAGGATTGTCGACCCTTCGACACATCCACGGAGCTGACCTAGATAACTTGCAAAGGAGCCGCCGAGGTACAAGTTCGGATCGGGTGTTCGGGAAGGCGCCATCATGTACCTCACACCCAGGTCACGCGCGACGAACCGGAATGAGTCCCATGGCATGCTAGCATTCCGGATCAGACGAGTCTATGATCCGAAATAGACGGGACATTAATCCGAATCAGACGGAGCCTTCACTCGGAATGGACGATACCGATCAACCGCTCTTTCCTCGCTTTTCCGCCGAACTGATAGCAACCGCGCTCAAGGACACGCCGGTTGTCATGGTTACGGGTCCGCGTCAGTGTGGCAAGACCACATTGGTTCGCGATTTGGTCGCGGGCAATCGCGAATTCATCACCATGGACGACGACACAGTTCTGGCCGCGGCACGCAGCGATCCCACTGGGTTGGTGCGCGCTCTCGATCGAACGACCATTGACGAAGTACAGCGAGTGCCCGACCTTCTCCGGGCTATCAAGAAGTCAGTGGATGATGATCGCCGGCCCGGCCGGTTTCTGTTGACGGGCTCAGCCAATATTCTC
>CAZGXY010000035.1:0-67806 GCA_964530145.1 uncultured Acidobacteriaceae bacterium
TTCATCGACTTCAACAGCCAGCTTATGTCCGTCAACATCGGACACGGCGACGAGCGCGTCATCCAAGCAATAAAAGAACAGGCTGAGACGCTCGCCTATGCCAATCCGTTCATGGCGACCGAACCGCGCGCGCGCCTCGGCGCGAAGCTTGCGGAAATCGCTCCCGGCGACATCGATGCTTTCTTTTTCACTAACGGCGGAGCCGACGCCAACGAAAACGCCATCAAGCTTGCGCGCTTCTTTACTGGACGCCGCAAAATCCTCGCCCGCTATCGCTCGTATCACGGTGCGACCGCCGGCGCGATCTCGCTGACCGGCGATCCCCGCAGATGGGCTGCCGAGCCGGGCATTCCCGGTGTTGTCCATGTCCTCGATCCTTATCACGGCATCGAGCGCGGATGGGAATCCGCCGAATCGTCTCTCGCCATGATCGAAGAAACCATTCAGCTCGAAGGCCCGCAAACGATTGCCGCGTTCATCCTTGAGCCGATCACCGGCACCAACGGCGTACTCGTTCCACCCGCCGGATATCTCGAAGGTGTGCGCAAGCTTTGCGACAAATACGGCATCGTCATGATCGCCGACGAAGTCATGTCCGGCTTCGGGCGCACCGGCGAGTGGTTCGCCGTCGATCACTGGAAGGTTGTTCCCGATCTTCTCTGTATGGCCAAGGGACTAACTTCCAGCTATCTGCCTCTCGGCGCGGTCGGCATGCGCCATCACATCGCGCAGCATTTCAGCGACAAAGTGTTTTACGGAGGCCTCACCTACAACAGCCATCCCATGGGATGCGCGGCCGCGCTGGCCACCATTCGCGTTTATGAGGAAGACCATCTCATCGAGAACGCGCGCAAAATGGGCATAGTCATGAAACAGCTTCTCGCCGATCTGCAAGCGAAACATCCGTCGGTAGGAGCGGTTCGGTCCATCGGTCTCTTCGGAATCGTCGAACTCATTCGCAACCGCAAAACACGCCAGCCCATGGCCCCATTCAACGGCACATCCGAAGAAATGGTCGCGCTCGGGCGCTTTTTCCGCGAACAAGGGCTTTACACTTTCGTCCGCTGGCACACGTTCTTTACCAACCCTCCGCTGTGCATCAACGAGCAACAACTGCGCGAGGCCTTTGCCATCATTGACCGCGGGCTTGAGATCACCGATAAGGCCGTGAACGATTAATTCTCGGCGCGCTTTACATCCGCGATTTCTCGCTAGTGATTGCGCACGCACTGTGCGGCTATCGTCTGCGTGCCGTTCGTGTAGCCGGCCATATCGTCGCTTACTGCATCCAGGCCGGTGATTGTTCCGTTGAAAACCGTCGCCTGATACCCCGGCACATTGCCCTCTTCAACGCCCTCCGCGTGCTGGCAGTTATCGACCGCGTACACCGCATAGTTCGGCGAGGGCAAATTGTCCGGGCCAAAGTTAGCGTAAAAGATCTGCCCTTGCGGGCTGGAATTATTGGGGCAATAGTTTCCGTTATCGTTGTTGTTGGCGGCACAGTTGTATCCAACCGTGTTGGCGACACTGCGGCAAAGCCAGCCTGACATCGAAGTGTGCGGATAGTTATAGTTCGGCGTCGCTCCCGTGCCGGTCGCTCCCGTCGATTGATCGACGATGCTTTCCGCCAGCCAGACGCCGTTCATCGTCGCTGTAGACGTCGTGGCCGCACAAGCCGGGTTGGTGGCATTCGTCCACGTCGAGACAGAATTCGCCGCGCCCTGAATATAGGTGGGACCAAGCGTCCACGTCGATCCGCCGCCAAGCTGGCAGCCGCATTGCGCGCCGCTGCAATTGGTTTGCCCGCACACCGCTACCGGACTGGCGTTGGGATATTCGCATCCCTGTTCCAGATCGCTGAGCACCGGCCCGGAAACCAGTTCGACATTGTCGAGCCAGTCGGAAGCTCCGTAGTAAACCAATGAATAGGCAATCGCCGCCGAGCCCGCGCTCAATCCCTGCGCGCACATCGCAGCTTTCGAGTTCGTGCCCTGAACGGCAGGGAAGTAAGCGCTATTCGTATAGATGTAGTTCAGAAAAGTTGCCGGTCGGCAGGCCGCGTTCTGAATGTTGGCGATGTCGCCTTGTGAGAAGTCGAAGTAAGTCTGCTCCCAATCCTGATTTGCCGCCCAAGCTATCTGCACCACCTCGTAACCCGCATTGAAATAGTTATCGGCGTAATCGAAGTTGCCGGGCAGCGGACCGCCGCCGCCCCCGTTGAACAAGACGATAACGCCTTTCGCCGCCGCTACATTCGCAATAATCCCCGCCGGATTGAGCCAGCCGAAGGTCAGGCCGATGTCCTCGGCATTCGGGCAACTGATCGTTGCATTGAGGCAAGTCATATTGGCCGCGCCATCGTCGTAAGAATACCAACCGGCGGGGCATGTGTAAGTGGAGTTCCCTGCGGTCGAGACCGTCCCAAGCGGCAGCGGCGTCGGTGCCGTCGGCGGAGGCTGCGAGGGCGGTGGAGCCGGGGGTGGAGACGGCGGAGGCGGTGAAGGCTGAGACGGCGGAGAAGGGTCTGAAGGTGGCGTGGGTTCAGGATTTGACGTGGGCGCGGAGCTGCAGCTTATGGTCGCCCCCAGTGCACAAATGAGCAGCAAAGATACTGCGAATCTTATGGCGGATTTCGGGCTCTGCGGACGGCGGAAAGCGGGGACTCTGCGGAACCACATGAATGCCTTCTAATAAAAGACAACAACTGAGAGAGTAGGACGAACTTACACAACGCGTCAATGACCGAAGGGGCAGGCATTACCGCCAGCGCCGCTAAGTCACTCATAGCGCTCGCTTATGGCGTAGCCCAGACTACGCCGGGACGTTCGAACGTCGAACGTCCCGACTTACATCTCACAAACAACGACATCTTGGCGATATCGGGCAGCCTGACGGCTAACCGAACCTATTGCCCGGCAGGCTTCTCCGCCGCTTTCGCCGCTGGCTTCTTCGTATCGGCCGTCGACATCTTCGGCTTCCAGAAATCCGGATCGGCTTTGATCCAATCCTCTGACGCGTAGCTCATGCGCGGATTGAACAGGAACAGATTGGTTGTGCTCGAATCGATCGCCGCCGCCGTCAGGTCGCTCAGTTTCTTCATCCCATCTTCGCCCAGCGCGTCGGAGAAGGCTTTCATCTGGCTGAAGCCGTGATCGATTTCCGCCGCCGACTTCATCGGGTTGAACAGAATATAGGTGCCATCTTCCGCGCCGTAAACGGCCTGATACATGGCCCAGTGAAATTCCGGCAGGTTCTCGCATCCTTTCTGGTAGAGCTTCACCAGAGCTTCGAAATCCTGCTCGTGCCCCGGCTTCACGTGGTAGTGCGAAATTTCGAAGTAGCGCATGTGCGGTATGTCAATGTTCGTGCGCAAGCTCAGCTCCGGACGCAGTATCAGAGCGGCCTGGTCGGTTTCCGTCAGCAGGTCGCCATCGCCCGCATTCGCTTTATCGAGGGCAGCGGAGAGCGCCGCGTTTTTCTCTACCGCCTGAACATCCTTCTCCCACGCGCCGAACGAGTCGTAGCCGGTGAGAAAGAGCGCTCGCGGTTTGCCGCTCACCGATTCCACCGCCAGATAGTGAGTCGGCCATTTGGCTCGCGCCATGGCTTGTACAAACGCGCTTTCGGTTTTTTCGTGTGGAGTTCCGTTATGCCCAGGTTTGGTCCACTCGCGAGTGACAGACAAAACCTTAGGCGGACCCATTGCCGTATCTTGCGCGGCTGCGATCGCGCAGCCGGCCAATAAACAAGTTCCCAACATCAGCCCCAAAGTCTTCATTGGGAATCTCCTTTTGGCTTTAGAAAAGCCGGGGCCATTCTACGCGCATTTGGAGTTTTCGCAATGTTTTGGGCAGGGAAAGCCGTTGCAAGGGACCACCGATCCCAACGCAGCACCGTTGAACTCTTAATTGTGGATCGGACGCGAGATAGCTAGGCTGATGCCAGCCGCTGGTGAAAATACGTTTCGCCGCGAAGTAATGTCTCGATGGCCTTCAGAAGTGATTTCGCGTCGCCCTTCTGAACCAGGCCTTTTATGCCGGCTTTCTTCGCTTCTTCCTCCAACTGCGGCGAAGGGTCAATGGTCACCATCAAAATCGGCGACTCCGGATGTTGCATCGATATGCTTTTTCCGGCCTCCAGGCCGTTCATGCCGGGCAATCGAAAATCCATCACAGTCAGGCTGGGCGCGTGTTCATTCCATCGTTCAATCGCCAGGCGACCGTCCTCGGCTTCGCCGACCACTTTCCAGTCCCCATGCCTTTCGAGCACGGCACGCAACTGCCCTCGCATCAATGCGTTGTCCTCGACTAGAAATATGCGAACCACACGCCGCCTTTCTGGTTCGAGCAAGATTCAGCGACAAAAACCCGCCGCGCCATACGCCTAATCGCCTTTGCTTGAATTAGGCTATGCCTCGCGCAAAGGTCTGACCATACCCCTGGCACCCTATGGTGTGCCGATGAGCCGGGCAATCGAAGGTAATCGTCCTAGAAGAGATACCTTATTACCACCAAAGATCCACCCTGGCCTGGTTTGTGAGAGTGCCGGGAAGTACAACAGATTGGATAGGTTAGCCGCGAACGCTGATTTTCGAGAACGACAACACCGCACGCGACGAAATAGGGTGCCCCATCGACATTGCTGGACGGAAAGTCGTGAAAATTAACATTCTCTTCACTTCAGGAAGAAGCTGTTGCGACTCGCCCGGATCGGAAAGAATCTTGTAATCCTGCACGCGGCCGTTCGGGTCGACATAAGCTTCAATGACTAGCGAGTCCGAATCGATCGAGTTTAGGGTGGTGCCGAAAGCGCTCTCCTGCAATTCCGGCCCTGTATTCAGAACCAGCGGCACATCTTCATTGTTCGCCTGCAATGGCCCCGGCATGGCAAGGATCGCTGTAACGATGCCGAAAATCAGCAGTGCACAAACCAGGCCCGCAGTCGCCGGAACCATGAACGCCTTCAAAGCATCTTCCAGCCGTACACGAAACCCCTCATAGCGGCCCTGCCTGGCAACCGCGGCCTCGCGCGAGATCGCCAAACGCAGCTTCAGCCCAAGGTCTGCTGGCTCATTGATTCGCGCCACGCTGGCCAACAATTGCTGCGTCTGCCGCAACGCACGGTATTCCTGCGCGCAGGCGGAGCACAACTGCAGATGCTGCTGCAAAGCCTGCATCTCAGTCCCGGTGACAGCACCGTCCAGATAAGGAGACAACAATCGCTTTGCGTGCTCGCATCGCATCGTCGAATTTCCCATCCAACCCGTGGCCACATACTTCATGGCGTTACCTCGGCCCTTCTACCCCGCCCAGCAATCTGCGGGCCTAAACTCTTTTCGTCGGCAGGTTCGCTCAAATCGAGTTCGCCGCCAATCTCGCGGATGTAGGGCGCGAGCCGTTCCTTTAACGCCTGCCGCCCGCGCGTTAATCGCGACTTCACCGTCCCCAGCGAGATTTGCAGCACTTCGGCGATCTCTTCATACGACATATCTTCCAGATCGCGCAAAATCAGCGTGGTCCGGTATGGCTCCGGCAAATGCCGCAACTCGGCATCGACTCGCTGCCGCAACTCCCGATGCGCGACATTATCGAACGGAGAATCGTTGTGATCGGTGAGCGCATTCCGCATCGCTTCATCCGGACCCGCAATTCCATCCGATTCGCTCGGTTCGATCGAAGTCTCCTGCGCCTTATGCCGGAACCACCATCTCTTCCGGTTTGCCGCTTCGTGCAGCGCGATGCGGTAAATCCAGGTCTTGAGGCTCGACTCGCCATGAAAGTGCTTCATCCCGCGAAATACCTTCAGAAAAACCTCTTGCGTCGTATCGGCAGCATCGGCCGGATCGCTCACCATGCGATACACCAACCCGTACACCGGACGCTGGAACTCGCCTATCAGCCACGCATATGCCTCTTCCGACCCAGCCTTCAGCTCCGCGACGACGGCCGCCTCTTCCGCCCGCGCCCCGATCGCGCTCGCCAGTTCCCCCAGTGTCGTTGCCCCTGCCATACTGCTTATCCCCTGTGTACTCGGGCTATTATAGGTTTTTCCGGCTCGATTGCTGAATTAAAAATAGCGGATTGACGGCTGCTTTCCCCTTCACAACGTGTATGGAGAGATAGACGCCAATGCGGCCTCGCAGGTTCCCGATTGGAAGTCCTTTATTTGCAGGGTTCTCGACGGATAAGACGAAGCGAACGCGTTTGTCAAAAGTAACGTCTCAGAGCTGACCATTGTCACTGACGGCGACTCAAGTTTCTGCCGCATCGGCCAATGAACCAAACCGATGTAGGTTTCCGGAACGTTCTCCATTACCACTTGCAGCGAGGCGGCCGTTCCTGCGGAAACCTGGATTTCGACTTCCAGGGTCCCGGTGAAGGAGCCCACCGAAGGAGTGAAGGTGGCCAAGCCGCTGGAATTGCTCGGCGCCGTGCTCTGAGTTGCACTGAGAATGACTGGCATTCCGCTTTCCGCGGGTGCGGACCCGCCACTCGCCAAGGCCAGATCGTTTCCCGCGGGCCGGAGCACGGTCGATTGAAACACGACATTTGCCGCGAGAACAGGATTCGGCGGCGTCGAAGAATCGGTGACCCGCACTGTCAGCGGCTGGAATCCGGATCCCGAAACCACTTGCCCCGCTCCGGAGACCGCCTGCAGATTCAACATCGCCGGCGCGACTGCGTTCCCATAAATATTGCGGCAAGGCGTGTTCCCCGGAGCGACGCACGCATTGACTTGCAGGTTGGCTGTGAAGTTTGTCACCGTCAGTGTGACCGTGGCATATCCGCTGCTGTTGGTGACCGCGCTAGGAGCGCTCAGCTTACCCGAGCCGTATGCGAAAAAAAAATTTACCGTAACCCCGCTCTTCGGTGCTCCCAGGTCTACGACCCGCGCCGTGAGTGGCACGCTGACCGACGCTCCCTGAGCGATCCAAAGATAGGTAGTGTTGACGCCGATATCCAAAGAGGTTGACGTCGCCACCATGGTCGCAGTCACGGCCTGCGCCGGGTTGTAAACCGCCGGCGCAAGAGTGGCCGTAATGGTTGCATTCCCCGTCGCGCTGGGCGTGACCCAGGTGGCAGCCAGTCCAGTTTCATCGCTGGTAACCGAGCACGTGGAAGCGCCGCCGCATGCCGAGAGAGCGGCGCCGTTTGTTGTGGACCACCTTACAGTCGCTCCATTCACGGGAGTAATACCATCGGACGCGACTACTTTCACGATGACTGGATTCACTGTCTGCGTGCCCACCGGAGTCGGTGGGTTCGCTCCCAGCACCAGCGTAAGACTGTCGGTGGCCGCCGCGCCGAATGTCAGCACGTCCGTCATGACCGACGATGCTCCGCTGACCGGGCTGGTTATCGTGACGGTTTGCTGCCCATCCTCTTGCGCGGGAGCCGCTACTAGAATCTGGCTCGCATTCGTTGCCATCAGCGGTATTGCGTTGCTGCCCACTTGCACTGATAGTGCTGGCACGAAGCCTGTGCCCTGTAACGTGATCGCGCCCCCGCTGACGGGAATTCGCGCCGGAATTACCGAGTCTCCATAAAGGACATGCGCGTGATACTGATAGTCAGGCCGCCCATCCCCTCGCAGATCGGAGATGCCAATAATGAAATTGCTCGTCCCGTAAATCTGGGCGTTGAGCAGCGTCATTCCAAAGGTCTCTGAGTTAAATGGAGAAGTGGTAAGCGCTGGCGGGGGCGTGCCGTAGGGGTCTCCCAGCGCCCACATGCCCATCACGGGTTCCGCTTTCGATTCACTGGCCCCGCTCGCCTCATCCATGGCGGTGACCTCTACCGATAACGTCCGGTTGGCTTGCGCCGTGAGAGAAAAGTAACTCACGTCTCCATATCCGCTGAGGGAGCCGACCCAGTCACCGGCGGGAAGAATCGGCGCGGGAGTACTCCAGGCCTCGCTCGCCGCCCACGGCAGCACTGCCTGCGCACTTCCCGACATGAGAATGTCTTGTTCAAATTCTCCGCCGGCGCTCACCGTCACGGTGATCGGAGCCCAAGTCCCGGATGGAGCCACTTGCGAAGGTTCATAAGGCCCAACCCCCGCCGACCACAACGGATCGAGCGCCTCAACCGAAAGCTGATACTGCGCCGTGCTCGCTCCGTTTGGAATGGGCAATCCTCCCAAATCAAAAAATCCCTCCACCGCCTGATCCGACGATCCGAACTCGTTGTAAGCATTGCCTGACGGATCATCCCAGCCAGTCACCGGATTGCCGGCATTGCCCGTAAACAGAAAGCCTGAAACCGACGATGCTCCGTACTGATGCGAGGGCAGTCCCGTGGAAGGATCGATCCAGCGTGCGAATACATTCACTCCCTGCATCGGCTGTCCAAAGGCCCCGGAATGATCAGCGAAATAGACTGATCCATAAATGCGTGCCGTCGTTGCCGAACTCGCCGCCGGATACAGACGAGATAGCGCGGCCATGTCATCCGAAGCAAGTTGGTACGGGTTTGCATAACAGACGGTAATCGGCACGCAACTCGGCAAATCTGTGTAATGCATAACCGGAAAACCGGCATAGTCAGCGCTCGTCGGCGTCGGAACACCGGTGATCACATTCAAATTAAGTTGCGACCAGTCCAGCCCGATCACGCTGCCCAGCACTCGTACCAGCCGGTATTCCACATCTGTTAACTGCGACGACTGCAAAGCGCACTGCCCGTTGATCACTACTAGAGCGTGCAGGAAATTCGCGCTGGCGCCGAAATTATCGACACCTCCGTACGCCGCGTTCCAGAAACATTGCGAGGGGTCACCCGCGCCCTGCCCAAGCAATGCGTCCGTGACGGTTCCGTCGTAGTCGTAGACAATTCCAACCGGTGTTCCGGTGGCTTCCGGAGTGATATCGGCGGGCGCCGTCACGATGCCGCTCGAGTCGACCTGAATGTTGCCGCCATTCACATCTTCAGCAAGCTGGCCAGCGGCGTTTGCGTTGAGTGCAGCAATTGATACCGAAGTCCACTGGCTGAACGAATTCGCCACCAGCGCATTGGCTGCCGCATTGGGCAAGATCGGGCTGAGGTCGCCTTGGTCTGTGTAGTAATTCACCTGCCCCAGTTGCCAGGTAATCGGCTCGCCCATCAGGGACGAGTTGAAATAACTCGATCCCGCCACGTATGCGGGACCGCCCGCCCAGGCAGAGGACGAAACGGCCACGACCATCGCGAGGGCTGCGAGCCAATGCAAAAGGTGCGAAATCCCCACCGCGACTTCTCTCGGCAATCTCACCTTCCTCACTCCATTTCTAAGGAGCGCCGCACCGCGAATTCAAAGTCGCCATACGGCACAGTCGTTTTGCCCCGCAAAATCGGATCTTGCCCCAGCAGTTGAACGTGCTGCGGATCCAGCAATATCTTCCCCTTACAGATCGCGAATCTTCCCACACTGCCGGCGACAGGGCTGGTCAACCCCAATTTGCTCGGAGAATACAGAAACAAAAAGACGCTCTCCCCAACCCGGTATTGCTCTCCCCGCTCCCACAAGCCGGCCCACTCATGGATGGTCAAAGTTTTGCCGGCGGTCGTGCCGCGAATCGCCGTTCCCACTTTGAAGGTGATCGCCGTCGATGGCTTTCCGCCAGCCGCCGAAGTTCGGGCCACGGCCGTCACTTTTCCCGAGAAGACGATGCCAGCCATCTGCATGATCGGCTGGAAGCCCACCGAGCGAGGAATAAGATGAGGCCGAGCGATGGGACCAGGCGTCCGTTCCTGGGAACCATCGTGTGGAGGAACCCACAGCGAATCTTCAAGGGAGGCGCCGCGCAAGAACTCCGCCCCGAAAAGAAGGGGTGAATCAACGGCGGTATCCTGCCCGCGCAGCAGCGCGGCGGCAAGGATCACGAAAAAAGCGGCGAGTAGGCGCCACCAACTTCCAGACATGGCCGTCTCCCGGAACGAATGTCTGCTCGGTGGTTTGGGAAACCGCAGTGAGCCTATTCGGTACCCTGCGCATGTTTCTGTGACTCATGTCACAGATCGTCTGTGGATTAAGCCAAGCTTTCCCAAAAGTGACGATCGATCAGTTCGTCTGAAAATCGGAACGGTTAAACAATTCCTGATCCACTCGTCTTCTATTTCATCCCAAATCCGCACTCTAATCTCTAAGCCGTTCCCGCCGATAATACTCAGGGGCGGATGACCACATGAAAATTCTTTTAATCGACGACAGCAAGACCATCCTCAAGGAGAACGCGCGTGTGCTCACCGAGGCGGGCTACGACGTGGTTTGCAGCGACGACGGCGAGTCCGCGCTGAAAATGGCCAAGGAGCATAAGCCCGACCTCATCCTGCTGGATATGATCTTGCCCAGAATGAGCGGGCCTGAAGTTCTCATGAGGCTGAAGCAGGATCCGGAAATGAAGTCAATTCCTGTTGTAGTCCTCAGTGGCCTCACCGAGAAGAACCGGGAAAAGCTGATGGAAGCGGGAGCCGACGAATATATCGAAAAAAATACCTTGATGCCGTCACCGGGAGTGAATGTTCTGCCCGAAGTCCTGAAAGCAGTTCTCGGAAGAATCGGTGGCACACGGGGAATTCGAGCGAGCGCCTCGGCGAACAAGTAACTCGCGTCGCCTCGCCGCAAAAAATCGACAGGCCACGATTTTCCCTAAACCCCCTGCCGCAAATGTTCTTCGGCGCTCAAGTTCGCCCCGGCCAGCAGCAGCAATCCGGTAAGAAACGCCCAGAACATCAGAGTCACAGATAATGCGAAAGGCCCGTAGACCTCGCCAAAATTCAACCAGGGCAGCGCAAGAATATAACCATATTTCAACGCTTCCGACATCAATCCTATGACAATCGCAGTCGGAAGCACGGCCCGCGCCGGAACCTTGCCATTCGGCAGCACCCAATAGATCAGGAAGAAAATCGCAATGCTCGCGGCAATGGCAAACACCTTCATCCCGAAGAAACCAACCACGCGGATGAAGCCGCTTCCATGTCCGCGCAGCAGAAATCCCATCAGCGCGACATTACCGGCGGTCATGGCAATCGAAAGCAATGCCAGCACGCCACAGCCGAAAGCCAGACCCAGAGAAATCAGTTGATTCCCAAAGTACGAGCGGTTGTTGGGAAATCGCCAGATGCGATTCAGCGCAACCTCGAGCGGCATGAACACCCCCGAGGAAGTTACCAGCAGAATCACCAGTGACACCACCTGCACCTGATGGCGCGAATTCGACATTGCCGCCAGATTGCGGATGACAAATTCCTGTCCGGCTGGCAGGTAGTCGCGTAGCAGCTCAACCACCACGTCGTACATTACCCGTGAGTGGAAAATCCGCCGCACCAGCGTCATGAGCAGTACAACGAAGGGGAAGAACGATAAAATCGCATTCGCCGCCACCGAGAATGCGAAGGTATGAACATCCGTGCGCAGCAGATATTTCGCGGTCGCGATTGCCAGCCCCGGCGATCTACCTCCGGTGGGCCGCTTGGGCGGCGTAGGCACAGTATCCGCAGCCTCAGGTGCGGTAGTTGTAACTTGATTGGTCACTAGGTTCGTTTCATGCTATCAAAGCCGGGCGATTTCCCCGGCTTCCTTGGGTAACCCCGCCCCAGGTGCTCCCGATTCCGCCGTTTCTTTAACCTTGTTAAAGCTTCAACTGTGACCCGTGGTTATTATTGGAGGGCGAATACTAATTTTTCTTGCGAAACGATTTAATACTCCTTATTATCTTCTGCTCATGTACCGGTTTCGTACTCCGGCGCATGAGTTCGTCTCGCAGGTTGATGTCTTGAGCAGAGCGGTAGAAATCAGCACCGATGGGCCAGGGCTCCAGAGCATAGCGCCGCTTTCTGTTACGCGCCGCCAGCCGAGGAGTCTTTTGCTTTGGGGAGCAGATTCTCCGGCACAGAGAGACGCAACCGGGTTCAACCAGATTTCTTGAGGGGGCGCTTCGTTCTTTGAAGCAACGAAACAAGAGATCGGGGAACTAATTCTTAATGAAGGAAAGGAGTTTTTCTGTGAGAGAGAAGGGAACAGTCAAGTGGTTCAACGGGGCGAAGGGATACGGTTTTATCCAGCGTTCCACGGGGGAAGACGTCTTCGTACATTTTTCCGCGATTCAGGAAAACGGCTACCGGTCGCTGAACGAGGGTGAGACCGTGGAGTTCGATCTGCTCAAAGGCCCCAAAGGCTTTCAAGCGGGCAACGTCGTCCGCGCTTAATTCTTATCAAACTTAACCCTCCCGCTTCCGCGGGAGGGTTTCATCGCAGAAATCCGCAAGACCAAATACCCAGACGGGCTTCAGCGCTTCCTCAATTCGGCAATTCCGCCGCTCCCAAGCGCCAGCAATCCAAGTGAGGTTTCAGGCTTGGCCGGTTCGGACTTTTCTGCCGCGCTGCAACTCCCAGCCGTAATCGCGGTGTTCGAAGTCGATTCATATCCGTAGCCCAGGACGTGAAGTGAAGAGTAGTTCTTGAGGAAGTCACCTTGTTTGAACGTGACCGCAATCCGAGCCCAGCCGTAATGTACCTCGCCCGATTGCGCAAACTGAAAACCAACATACCCGCTCTTCACGAGGCTCATGTTTCCGCGATGCTGGCTCTTCGTGCCGCCGCCTTGAACCTGCCCATACGTACCCCTACCATAGGTGAACAGCAATCCATACGAGGCGGGCTTTCCGAAGTTTCCGCCGGGACCGATATCCGCGCCAAACCCCAAATCTGCGGGAAGATTGTTGGCTCCTAGTACCACTTGTGCACCCGCCGAATTCGGCTCGAAGAAGCCGCGATTCCACCAGAAAAACTGGCTCACTCCGGTGGTATAGAAAAACTGCGTGTACTGGCTCTGCGCTACATTGAACGCGGGCGCGAATTGCTGTGCTGGGTTCAGTGGAAATGTGTTGCTCGTTTGCAGGTCGATCGAAACGGTCTTGCAAATCGGCGCCCCTTCGGCCGGCGCCGCCAATGCGATTACAGCCACCCCGGCTGCAGTTGCGGCCATCGCGTAGCCATTCAGGCGCCGGTTCAATGACTCCGGCAATCGGACAGGAGTCGTGGCCTTGCGCGCTCGCCGCTTACTGGTCGATTCGGATTTCATATTCTGTCCCCTCCAGGTTCAATTCACCGGCCCTGATATCCCTCTGTCAGCCCTGCCGCTCCAGAAAGGCGTTAAGGCAAAGCGAACACATAAGCGGCATTGGGAAGTAAATAATCGGAGCCCCCCACCACCGTGTTTCCGTTGATGCTGAGTGAGGCTCCAAAATCATCGTCGTGGTGCGCGTCAGACGCGGTCAGCACAGTACTGCTGGAAGCGGTCTGCCAGCCCCCCGCCGGCTGTTGAAATACATAGATTCCGCCTTGGTTTCCATTCGGCGCCGCGCTGCGGAAAGACGCGCCCACTATCGCTATGGTTCCTGAGATTGACACGGAGCCGCCAAAGAAATTGAACGCCGCTCCATCCGCCGCCGAAAGCTCCGCCGTCTGGGTCATGTTTCGCCATCCGCTCGCGGGCTTCGTAAATATGTAGGCTGCGCCAGGGACCGCGTTTCCAGGATTCGGCGCTCCGGCGATGATATTGTTGCCATCGATCGCAAGCGAAGCCCCTACTCGCGCATCCCCGAGGGCATCGGAGGCCTTGAGCATTCCCGTCTGGGTCATATTCGTCCATCCACCGGCAGGTTCCACGAAAACGTAAGCTTTGCCTGGGTTTTTATTCAACGAGGGAGCGCCCACGGCGATCGTATTGCCGCTGACGGCAACCGTCGCGGAAAATTCTTCGCCCGCTAACTCATCGGAGGCCGTCAGCCTTGCCGTCTCGGTCATGTTCGTCCATCCTCCGGCGGGCTTGACGAACACATAGGCGTCATCGGTCGTGTTGTATTCCGTGCCTCCAACCACAATCGTGTCTCCGCTGATCGAAACCGTTCCTCCAAAATTTCCATCGTTTGTTCCTGACGGCGTGAGCGTCGCCGTGGGAAACATATCCGTCCAGCCGCCGGCCGGCTTAACGTAAACATAGACGTAGCCGTCGCCGCTTTCAAATGCCGCACTGCCGATTACGATGGTGTCGCCGTCGATCGCCACAACTGCGTTAAAGCGCTGCTGAGACGGCGGAGAAGCGAGCGTCGCTACCGGCAGCGTATTGTTCCACCCCGCGCTGCTCCCCTGATAGACGTAAGCAAGCTTCGACCGGATCGGGAACTGTCCCGCAACCACGGTGTTGCCGGAAACCGCGACAGATTCCCCCAGGCTCTCTGAAAACTGGTTCAGCGTAAGCTTTGCCAGCTGCGACCAACTGCCCGGCGAAACAGGAACGGAGGGAGCACCGGTCGGCACTGACATCCGAGGGCGCAGCCGTGGCGGGCGGGAAGGACTCTGGGCCGCAGCGATCGCACACAACAGCATAAGCATCGGCGGCAGATATCTGCATTCTTTAGGGCATGGCAACATCGCGGACCTCCTGCGTGCGCAAGCTAGAACTGAACCATCAAATGAAATGGAAGAACCGGGACCTCAAAACGTCCGCTGCTCGCCGATTTCAGGGGGATCGCGAGCGTGCCGGCCATTATGCTACGGCGCGCGCCGTGCGTCAATATGGGAAGAAACCTGAGGGTGGAAAATCGGCCGGGAGCCAGAACCGGCCCTCCCAAGGCCTCCGCGTCACCCTAGCTCACTTGCGGTTTAGAGCTTTCCCGCCCGGTACTCTAGCGCACTTCCACTGAAAGCAAATCCCCATCGGAAATCCCGCCCGCCTTGTAGTTCACCGACACCGATCTATTATTCCACTCGCAAGAAAACGAGTCGGCTCCAATAAGAAGCAGCGCTTTGTAGTCCGAAGTGCGCAGCTTCAGTACCGTTCCGTTTGCAGCAACCGTCAAAACCGCAGCCGGAGATTGCGAGCAATCCACGCCCACCAGCCGTCCCTGAAAGAACTTCGACGGCCGGGTGTCGGCCGTGGCCGGGTGCGCTGACTGCTCCGCTGCCCGCTTGGCGGCATCCTGCTCGAGAACGTCAAAGGGAGAACTCTGCGCCGACAGTTTCTTGTCCGAAGCGGCGCTCGCCTCCGAAAGGCCGTACTTCTGATTGGTTGTGAGCTGCGCCAGCCGCTCGTGAGCCTCGGCGGCAATTTTTGCGTCGCCACTGTTTTCCAGCCTTTGCAGCAGCGCTTTCGCCGCGTCCCACTTTTTGTCTGACTCGTAAATTTCTGCCAGATGGTATTGATAGCGCTGGGCTCGTGGACTCAATTGGATCGCCGCCCGCTCCGCCTGCATCGCCGCGATCTGTCCTCCGCCTTCCATGCGCGCAACCGCCATCATGTCGTAAGCATCTGCCCGCTCCGGATACCACTCCAGAACCACGCGCAAATCCTGCAGCATATTGGGAAGGCCCTCGATTTCGACCTTCTTCGCCTGCGCCATCCGGTACTTCAGCACGCAGAGATAGTAGCGCACCCACATATCGCGTTGATTGAGCGCAGCCGCATCTCCCAACTCCTCGAGCGATTTGTCGAATTCTCCATGCTGCAGAGAATCCCAGGCCAGCGCACGGTGCGCGATTTCATTTCCCGTGGAGGCCACCAATGGCGCATCTTCGCCGCGTTGCCGGCTGCTCTCCTTCGCAGCAGCCATTTTCGCAGCTGTCGCCGGATCGACCATCGTCTCCAGCGTCTTCAAGTCCAGCAGTCCTGCTTCGCGCCGGTCGGAAATCCTGATCTTGATTTCCGCCACGGTGGCCCGAGCGTCCGCCTCCAGCATGCCTTTGTTTGTGATCACGCTGTCCGCTGGGTTCACCAGTTCGGGAAATTCGTAAACCTGTGGCGCGTTCCCCGCCGCGCCTCCGCGCTTTGCGGCATCCATCGCCACGGTCAGCGGAGTCAGCGAGTGAAAATAATCCTTCACCGCCTGGTCGAGCTGGGCCGCCGTCATTCCATACGCCTTTTGAATCGCTTCTTCCACGGGCACATGCTGGTACTCAACCAGGCCGAAATACGTGCCCGTCTCCGGCATCTTCTTTTCGTGCTGCAGATAGTGAACCAGCATCCACGACTGCGCGTAGAAGAGCGTATCGCGCATCCCCTCGCCAGAAATCGCTGCCTCGTGCTTCATCGTGAGCAGATCCGGCAGCGCCAGCCACGCCTGGCCGCTCAACAGTTCGGTAAACGACTTCGGCGGAGTGACCTCTTTCTGATTTCCTAGCAGGTCTTCGCGCACGTGCGGATGCAATTCCGGATCTCCGCCGATGTCATACTTCTTGTCGTCCAACCGGATCGAGCTGAAGTACTCCGCCATGCCTTCGTCGAACCATCCCTGCACCGGCGGATAGTTGGAAGTCAGAAGCGCCAGCGCATAGTCGTAGCTCACCGCCCGCCACGATTCTTCTTCAAACAGATTCAGCACGATGAAGTCTTGGTCTTCGCCTGCAACAAAGAATCCCGGCACGGCGATAGGCTGACCCTGGTGCAAAGGCGCAGCCTGGTAATAGGATTTGTCGCTTTTGAATGCAAAAATAGTCAGCGGCACCGGTTCGTTGAGCCGGTCTTTCATCAGAAGCGAGCCAAATACCGCCCGCATCTGCTCGAAGCGCAACGCCACTTCGTGGCCCTTTTTTTCGCCCGCATCGGTGATGACCGTGTAGTGGGTGGAGTGAACCTCAATCCACGGCGAGGGCTCAGCCGACGAAGCCCATACAACGGAAAGATGGCCGAGCAGCATCGTGGAAAGCAACAGGAAAGTTAGGCTATGTGTGCGGCCCATGGGCGCTCCAGCGGGGGAGAGGCGACTACCGAAATGCTAACACGAGAGCTGTAAGACCAGAATACCGCCCCGTTTCCTCATCCGGGCAGCGATCTTTAGTTTGGAAGATCTGGCGCATAGATGGTCTTCGGGATGAATGCTCCCCGGTGCAATTGACGGCTGTCACAAAAAGAAGTCAAATAAAATCCCCAGAGTCAGGAATTGAAATCTTTCACGGAGCATAACGCGGCAGTGATTTTCATGCGAAATGCCCATACCGGCGTGCCATACCGCCGACTCAAGATGAGCCTAAGCGTCCTGCTGGTCTGGCTTTGTTGCGCCTGCATTCTCGCCCAACCATCCTTTGCTCAGGATGACCAAACAGCCAACTCACTCGCGACCGTTCAAGGAACCGTCCTCAACTCCGTTACTCATGCCCCTATTGCGCGTGCTCTCGTCAGCTCCGGCAACCGCATCGGAGCCCTCACCGACAGCGAGGGGCATTTCGAGTTCACATTGCCTTCCGAGAATATTTTCAATGGGCTTCGCCGCGGCGGTTTCTCGCTTAACGCCAGCAAGCCCGGCTACCTCGACGACCCTCGCGGTAGAAGCCGCAGCCAGTCGGGTGCCACCGTCGGCCTCACACTCTACCTGGAGCCCGAAGCCTTGATCACCGGACGCGTCCTGCTTTCCGGCAATGAACCCGCTACCGGAGTTGTCGTTCATCTCTATCGAAGAGACGTGCAAAACGGCGTCTTTCGCTGGATGCTGCGCTCCCAGACGCTGGCAAATTCAAGCGGCGACTTCCGCTTCTCCGAACTCCAGCCCGGCGCCTACAAAGTCCTGACGCAGGAATTTCCCGATAACGATCCTCTGCTTAAAGTTCCAAACGGCCAACTCTATGGCTATCCGCCGGTCTACTTTCCCAACGCAACCGACTTCGCTTCGTCAAATACAATTCAACTCACGGCCGGGCAGACCGTTCAGGCCGATATCTCCGTCATTCGCCAGCCCTACTTCGATGTGAGTATTTCCGTAGCCAATCCGGAACTCAACAGCGGAATTGGTCTCACGGTCTCGCCTCGCGGCAATCGCAGTCCCGGCTATTCGCTCGGCTATAACCGCCAGCGCCAGAAGATTGAGGGCTCGCTGCCCAACGGCAACTATCTGGTCGAGGCCTCGAGCTTCGGGCAAAACTCACGCAGCGGTCTCCTCAACCTTTCAGTCGCCGGAAATACTACCGGAGGGCCGGTTCTCGTGCTCGTGCCGGATGCTTCCATCAATGTCAATGTGCGAGAGGAGTTCACTTCGACTCAGCAAAACGATACCGGCAGCTTCAGCGACGGCCAGCGAACCTACACCTTCCGCGGGGCACGAACTTATCTTCAAATCAGCGCTCTCTCCGCCGACGAGTTTGCTCCGCACAGAGCCGGAAATCTTCGTGATCCTTCACGGCAAAACGATGACACGCTGGTACTCGAAGGGCTATCTCCGGGGCGGTATTGGCTGCAACTCAGCACATCGCGCGGCTACGTTGCGTCCGCAACCATGGGCGGAGTCGATTTGCTGCATCAGCCGTTCGTGGTCACTTCCGGATCGAACGGCTCCATCGAAATCACCATGCGCGACGACACCGCGGAAATCGATGGCAAAGTGGCCGGGCTAAATCCCGCAACCGATACATCCTCCGGAGCAGTCACTGCTACCGGCCCCGGGCCAAGCACCTTCACCCCCGGTTCACGAGCCTATGTCTACTGCATCCCCATGCTCGACAGCCCGGGACAATTTCAGGAATTCACCCTCAGTTCCGATGGCACATTCACCTCCCAAAACATGGCCCCCGGCACCTATCGTGTGATGGCGTTCGATCATCAGCAATCCGAAATGCCTTATCGCGATGCCGAAGCCATGCGGGCTTTCGAGACCAGGGGCCAGGTGATTCACTTATCGCCCGCCCAGAAAACCAATGTGGAGCTGCAACTCATCACCGACAACGATTAAGCATGCGTACTCATCAGTCCTCAACCCGCCAACTCATCGCGATCGTAATCGCATGCATTCTCGCGACGGCAGCCCATGCTCCATCGCAGACCGCAAGCGCCGCTCAAGCGTCCCTGTCCGGAGGTAGCTACAAAATCAGCGGCGCCGTCATCAACAAAGTCACGTCGAGTCCGCTCGCCCTCGCGAGGATCAGTATCGCTGACGCGAAAAACTCGGCAAATTCTGCATCCGTAATTACGTCGGAAAACGGCAAGTTCGAATTCAGCGGCGTCCCAGCCGGAAAATATTCGCTGACGGGCGAGAAGCGAGGATTCATTACTGCCGCCTACGATCAGCACGAAGAATTCTCGACCGCCATCGTAACCGGAGCCGGCCTCGATACAGAAAACCTAACCCTCCGCATCGCTCCCAACGCGGTGATCGCCGGCAAAGTTCTCGACGAAGCCGGTGAGCCGGTTCGCCACGCCACCATCGCTCTTTATCACGACGATCACAGCAGCGGCGTCGATCAGATCCGCCACATCCGCGGCACAGTCACCGACGATCAAGGCGCTTACGAGATTACCTCCCTGCGCCCCGGAACTTATTTCGTTTCGGCGAGTGCCGCGCCGTGGTATGCCATTCATCCCAGTTCGCGCGGCGAAAACCAGCGCCCCAGTCAGGAACCCAGCGCGGCCGATCGCTCGCTCGACGTCGCTTATCCCTTAACTTTCTACGCCGACGTAACCGATTCGGATGACGCAACGCCCATTCCAATTCGCGGCGGCGATCACTTGGAAGTTGACATTCATCTGAATCCCGTCCCCGCTCTCCGTCTGCTCTTCCACGTCTCTGGCGATCGCGAGCATGGATTCGCCCATCCCAACTTCCAGCAGCAGGTTTTCGATAGCTCCCTGGCCGTTACATCCAGCGGAGAGCGCATGCTTTCCCGCGGATTGCTCGAAGTCACCGGCGTCCCGGCGGGCCGCTACAACATCAATCTCAACGGCCAGGAGACGGCGCTTCAGATGAATGGAGTCGACCTCAGCCGCGATGGGCAAGAGATCGACACCACTCACGCCGAAGCTCTGAGCACGGTAAAAATCTCGGCGCAAGTGCAAGGAGAAGCCTCGCTCCCGCAGAACTTGGCCGTAGGCCTTCGCTCCGGCAACCGAAACTCGCCGGGAACGCGCATGCTCGACCCTAAAGGCGAAGTCGAGTACCAACAAATATCCCCCGGCCCCTACGAGATCGTCGTCCGCGGCCCTGCACCCTATTCTGTCGCGCACATGACCGTCGACGGCTCTCAGGTGACCGGCCACACCCTGACCGTGACGCCGGGTTCCTCTCTAACCGTCTCCGTTACCTTGGTCGGCGGCAGCATCAACGTCGAAGGCGCCGTGAAGAAAGCCGGCCAAGCTTTCGGCGGAGCCATGGTCGTTCTCGTTCCCGCCAATCCTGAGAACAACCGCGATCTCTTCCGCCGCGACCAGAGCGACCTCGATGGAAGCTTCACCCTGCGCGGCGTCATCCCCGGCTCCTACACGCTCCTCGCCATCGAAAACGGTTGGGATCTGGAGTGGTCGCAGCCCAGCGTAATTGCGGCTTATCTAAAACGCGGACGGAAAATCGAGGTCGGTGAGCGAGCCGGACGAGCGGTGACCGTTTCAGAAGCGATCGAAGTTCAGTCGGAATAGGCTGACGCTGATCCACTTCCGCGCTATGCTTCCACCATGCACAACCGAAATATGAAAACTGTGTTTCTCTGCGCGATGCTCTTCGCGTGCATGTCACTTCGCGCACAAGAAGCGGCGCAAGTGCCCCCCGCGGCTCAAGCGGGACCGGCAGACCACGGTGAGGGGCCGCTGGTGGTCACAGGCGACCACAAATCATTTTCGCTTTCGCCCGCCGATTTTCACGCCCTGCCCCACATCACCATCACAGTCCACAACAGTCACGCCGACGCGGAGGAAACCTACTCCGGAGTTCCGCTCGCAACTTTGCTGGCCAGGATCAACGCGCCGACCGGCAAAGATCTGCGCGGAGAAGCCATGACCAGCTATCTGATCGCCACCGGCTCCGATGGATACGCGGTCGTTCTCTCGCTGGCCGAAGTCGATTCCGGATTCCGCGACTCTCAAGCGATCGTCGCCGACACCCGCGACGGCCAGCGGCTCGGCAAGAACGGCCCGTTTCAGTTGATTGTTCCCGAGGATAAACGCCCTGCCCGATGGGTGCACAATCTGGTGTCGATCACTCTGAAGCAGGCTCACTAGAGATGTTCTGAGCCGATCCTCAGGTTTATTGCGGCAATCCCAATCTCCGCATCAGGTCGGCATATCGCGGATCGGATCGAATGGGATCGAACGCGGGAAATCGTAGCGACAGAATCAGATCGCTGTCCTGAATCTGATAGGCCTTCTCAAGATACTCGAATGCTCTGTCCCGGTCGTTGAGAATCGCGTAGCTGAGCGCCAATGCGGAGACCATCTGGTCATATTGCGCAAAAAGCCCAAGTGAGAGTTTGTTGTAACCCTGCGCATCCGGCGTAAAAGTGCCCAGACCAACCCCTGTTTTCTGTTGCTCCGCGATTGCCTCTCCCCAATGCCCCGTCATCGCATATAACTCCGAAAGATAGTGGTGCGGCGGAGTAAAGGATGGATTGCTCTCGATGAGCTTGTTAAACTGCGCCTGCGCCACCGGAAAACGCTGGGCCATCATCAGTGTGACTGCATAATTCATGTTGATGACCGGAGAAAGCGGGTCGAGCGAGAGAGCGATCTGAAATTGTTCGAGCGCCTCGTCGTAGCGCTTCTCGGGAGCGAGAAACGCGAATCCATAGAAATAGTGAGCGGCTGCGTTATTGGGATTGAGTTCCAGAGCGCGTTTGTACTCCGCCTCGGCGTCGTTCCACTTGAGCGCCGAAGCCAGCGCGCAAGCTCTGGCGTTGTGGGCTTCCGAAAGGGAGTCATCGAGTTGGAGGGCCTTCTTGCTGGCCTCGTCGGACAGGGCAAAGGTCTCGCGGAAAGTGTAACGAGGATCGTAGCTGGCAATGACGTTGTAAGTGTCGGCGAGACCACTGTAAGCGAGCGCATAATTCGGGTCGGCGGCAATCGCTTGCTGGTATAAATCGATGCTCTTTTTCAGGCCTTCGGCTGTGCGTCCATACCAGAGCTGACGGCCTTCAAGATACAACCTGTAGGCTTCGGGATTCTTCGTTCCAACCTGGCTCAGTTTTTGCTGCCCTTCACCGCTCATATGAATTCGCAGCCGGCTCGATAAATCATGCGCAATATCGCCCTGCACCTGCGTCACATCCGCCAGCTTGCGCGAATAATGCGAACCCCAAATTTCCGTTCCGTCCGCGGTGTTTACCAGGTCGGCGTCCACGCCCAATTCGTCGCCACGTTGCGTGATCCGTCCGGTAAGCACGGCGCTCACCTGCAAACTCTTGCCAATCTGCTGCGGGTCATCTTCTTTGCCTTTGAATTTGAAAACCGTGCTGCGCGCCATCACCTTGAGGTTGGGAAGTTGCGAAAGGGAACCGATCAGGCTCTCGGTCAAGCCGTCGCTCAGATAGTCGTTACTGGGGTCGGCGGTTGCATTGACAAATGGCAACACCGCGATGGAATTGATTTTGCCGCTATCTGATCGATCGCGCAGAAAGTACCAACCTGCGGCAACTGCGATCAGAAAAATCGCGGCCGCGCCAATCGCCAAAGTTCTAAACCAACCCTGGGCAGGCGCCGCCGCAGCGGGTACCGAACTCGCCGAAGAACCGGCAGCCGCAGCCATTCCCGAAGAACGCCCCGAATCGTAATCGCGTTTGAGCCGCGCCAGATCGGTTCGCATGTCGGCGGCGGTCTGATAGCGCAGGTTGCGGTCTTTCTCCAGAGCTTTGTCGATGATGCGCTGCAAATCCGCCGGCAAATCCGGATTCAGCCGCACCGCTGGCGGAGGGCCCGCATCCAGTATCGCCTTGAAAATCTCCGCCGAACTCCCGCCCCGAAACGGCAGCGTCCCGGTCGCCATCTCGTAGAGCACCGCGCCGAACGAAAACAAATCGCTGCGCGCATCGAGTTCTTTTGCTCTTGCCTGCTCCGGAGACATATACGCAATCGTTCCCAGCGTCGATCCCGGACTCGTCAAATGCTGATCGTCGACGGCCGTCATCGTATTCGCCGACGCGATCTGGCTGGAAGAAACAGAAGCGCTCGCCACTTTCGCCAAGCCGAAATCCAGCAACTTGGCGTGCCCGCGCTTGGTCACAAAAATATTCGCCGGCTTGATGTCGCGATGAACAATCCCCTGCGAATGCGCAGCATCCAGCCCGTCGGCAATCTCAATCGCCAGCGAAAGCATGGTCTCGTTATCGATTGGCTTTCCGGCGATCAGGTGCTTGAGCGTTGCGCCGTCCAGAAACTCCATGGCGATGAACCACTGCTCGCCGTGCTTGCCAATCTCATAAATCGTGCAGATATTGGGATGGTTCAGCGCCGACGCCGCCCGCGCCTCCCGCCGGAATCGCTCCAGCGCCTGCGGATCGCGCGACATTTCATCGGGAAGAAACTTGAGAGCAACAAAGCGGCCGAGTTCGGTGTCTTCGGCCTTATAGACAACGCCCATGCCTCCGCCGCCAAGCTTTTCCGCGACGCGGTAGTGGGAAATGATCTGGTCGATCACAATGGGTTCGATCGATTTCAGACGAGATGGAAAAGACGCCCGTTTATGAGGGCGACTTCATCTTACGAAGGGAAGATGGGACAGTCAACGAAAGGCGACAAGTCTCTAATCCCCGCTGGCCGAGCCCTGTGTAGCAACCAGAACCAGCCGCGGACGCGCATTCTTCGCAGCCGGCCGTGAAGCCCGGCCGCAAGCCTCGAGAATGCCGAACACGGCCACATAGGCCGCGAGCACGCCAATTCCAACCGAGACGACCACCGTGAAGCAGAGAACGAAAGGCATGAAGAACGAAATCACAATCAACCGTCCCTAAACTGCAGTATCAGATGCCGGCAGGCCGACTTTCGTATATGCGGCTTCTTCAATCTACCTGCGTTGACGCCCGCCGCTATTGACAATTAAGATACGGAGTAGAGCTGCGCACTTCCACTCTCGAACAACTCTGTAACCGTGTCGACATTACGGAAGGCCAACCGAGCCAAGTTTCTCGACCAGTTCCTAAATGGCTATTACTAAAATCTCAGTGCGCGGGGCGCGCCAGCACAATCTCAAGAACATCGACGTTGAGATCCCCCGCAACACGCTCACGGTAGTGACCGGCTTGAGCGGCTCAGGCAAATCCTCGCTCGCCTTCGATACCATCTACGCCGAAGGCCAGCGCCGCTACGTCGAGACTTTATCCACCTACGCCCGCCAGTTTCTGGACCAGATGGAGCGCCCGGATGTCGATTCAATTGATGGACTTAGCCCATCCATCTCAATCGAGCAGAAGACCACCAGCCGCAGCCCGCGCTCGACCGTAGGCACGATCACTGAAATCTACGATTATCTTCGCCTGTTGTTCGCTTCCATCGGCGTCCCGCATTGCCCCAGGTGCGGGCGGCCAATCAGCCGCCAATCCGCCGAGCAGATCGTGCAGCGCGTAATGGCCCTGGCCCCCGAGAACCGCGTAATGGTTTTAGCGCCGATAGTCCGCGGGCGCAAAGGCGAATTCAAGAAAGAAATGGAGACGCTGCTCAAGCACGGCTACACCCGAGCCCGCGTCGACGGTGAACTCGTCAACCTTGACGACGATCTCAATCTCGACAAGCGGAAAAACCACACCATCGAAGTAGTGATCGATCGTCTGCTGGTGAAGCCGGGAATTGAGCATCGACTCGAAATGTCCGTAGGCTTGGCGATGAAGTTAGCCGGAGGTTTGGTGCAGGTTGCGGTAGTCGGCGGCGACGAAACTCTGTATTCGGAAAAGCTCGCCTGCCCCGATTGCGGCATCAGCGTCCCGCAACTTGAGCCGCGCTCATTCTCCTTCAATAGCATGTACGGAGCCTGTCCCGAATGCCACGGCCTCGGCAGCCGGTACGATTTCGATCCCGCGAAGGTGATCACCGATTGGTCGAAACCGCTGCTCGATGGCGGTCTCGGTCCCGGTTCAGCATCGCAAGGCTTGATTCACGCCTTACAGATTGCGGCCCATGCGCACGGCATCGATCTCAACATGCCCTTCGAAAAATTCCCCGACAAGATTCAGGATCTTCTGCTCAATGGTGAATCAGGCCGGGGAAAGACCGGTTTCCGCGGCATCTTCGGATACCTCAAGCAGAATCTGGAAGAGTCCACCTCCGAGGGCTACCGCGACTGGCTCATGGACCACATGTCGGCAACTGACTGTCCGATGTGCCAGGGCAAACGCCTGAGGGCGGAAAGTCTAGCCGTAAAGGTGAACGGCATGTCGATCGCAGACTTCACCGCGCTGCCGATCTCCAAAGCGCTGGAAGTCGCGCGAAGCATCAAACTGGCGGGCAGGGAAGAGCAAATCGCCGGACGCGTCATGCACGAAATCGTCGAGCGCCTGCAATTTCTCTCCGCTGTGGGACTGAATTACATTTCGCTCGACCGCTCAGCCGCAACTCTCTCCGGCGGCGAAGGCCAGCGCATCCGCCTGGCCACGCAGATCGGCTCCAAACTTCGCGGTGTTCTCTACGTTCTCGATGAGCCTTCCATTGGCCTGCACCACCGCGACAACGGCCGCCTGCTGAACGCTCTCGAAAATCTGCGAGACCTGGGCAACACGGTGCTCGTGGTCGAGCACGACGAAGAGACCATCCGCCGCGCCGACTACGTCATCGATCTCGGCCCCGGCGCAGGTCGCCACGGGGGCGGACTGGTCGCCCACGGCACGCCTGTGGAAATCATGCGTGAGCCTAATTCGCTCACCGGGGCCTACATCTCCGGCAAAGTGCAAATCGACATGCTCGCAGAACGGCGCCAAACCAACGGCGCAGCGATCACCATCCTCGGCGCGAAAGAAAACAATCTCAAAAATCTCGACGTAACCTTCCCGCTGGGCGTTATGACGGTCGTGACCGGTGTTTCCGGCTCCGGCAAATCCACGTTAGTCAACGACATCCTTTACCGTGCCCTGGCCCGCCAGCTTTACCGCTCGCGCGAAAAAGCCGGGGACCACAAATCCATCGTCGGCGCAGAGAACATCGACAAAATCGTCCGCATCGATCAATCGCCCATCGGCCGCACGCCACGCTCGAATCCCGCGACTTATACCGGCGTCTTTACCGCGATCCGCGACATTTACGCTATGCTGCCCGAGTCGCGCGAGCGCGGCTACAAAGCTGGGCGCTTTTCCTTCAACGTCAGTGGCGGCCGCTGCGAGGCCTGCCAGGGCGAGGGCCAGCGCCGCATCGAAATGAACTTTCTGCCCGATGTCTACGTGCTCTGCGAAGTCTGCGGCGGGCGCCGCTACAACCGCGAAACCCTGGCAGTGAAATACAACGGCCACTCCATCGCCGACCTGCTGGAAATGCCGGTCTCCGACGCGCTGCCGATTCTCGAAAATATTCCGCAAATCAAGCAAAAGCTGCAAACCCTGGTCGATGTCGGCCTCGGCTATATCCACCTCGGGCAATCGGCAGTCACGCTCTCCGGCGGCGAGGCACAACGTATCAAGCTGGCTCGCGAGCTGAGCAAGCGCCAGACCGGCAAAACGCTTTACCTGCTCGACGAGCCCACCACCGGCCTGCACTTCGACGACGTAAAGAAACTTCTCGACGTCCTCCATCGTTTGACCGATCTCGGCAATTCGATCATCATCATCGAGCACAACCTCGACGTGATCCGCAACGCCGACTGGATTATCGACCTGGGCCCCGAAGGCGGCGAAGAAGGTGGCCGCATCGTAGCGCAAGGCACGCCCGAGCAGGTGGCGAGGGTGAAGAAGTCGTATACGGGCCAGGCGCTGGCGGGATATTTCGCCGGCAACGGCAAGCGCAGCGCGTAGAGAAGGGATTTTCTTGTCCTCACCCGCCAATCCGCAATTCGAACCAGAGCCGCCAAACAGCGAGCCGCAGCCGCCGCTCCCGACCCCGGTCGAACTGTTTCCCAACCCTACGCCCACGCCTAAGTCCGGCGAAAATCCTGTCTGGTCCGGCTGGGACGTGCTGCAAATCGCCGCCCTGACCCTGCTCACTCTTTTTCTGGCCCAGCTAGCCGTCGTAATGACCGCCCGCCACTTTATCTTCCGCCACGCATCCTGGATTGAAGTCGCCCAAAAGCCCGCTCTGGCGTTGTTTGCAGAGTTCGGCACGTACATCGCGGTCGCGCTCTACATGATTCTTCTGGTCGAAGGCAAATATCATGCGCGCTTCGGAGACGCCATCCGCTGGCATTGGCCCGGCAAGGCCGCGCTGAACTACCTCAGCATTGGAGTTCTCATGCTCACGCTCGACTTTCTGAGCCGCTTTTTGCCCATGCCCAAGAGCACTCCTTTCGATCAATTCTTCGCCCGGCCCACGGACGCCTATCTCACCGCCATCTTCGCCATCACTTTCGGCCCGTTGATGGAAGAACTTTTCTTCCGCGGATTCCTGTATCCCGTGCTGGCCCGCCGCATCGGAGTCTTCTGGGCAATCCTATTTACCGCGCTGCCCTTCGGCCTGATACACGCCGTCCAGTACGGCTACGCCTGGGGCGCGGTGCTGGTAATCTTCCTGGTGGGAGTCATCCTCACAACGGTGCGGGCGCTCACCAAATCGGTAGCCTCCAGCTTCCTCGCCCACGTCGGCTACAACACATCGCTCATGGTACTGGCCGCCATAGCCACCGGCGGCTTCCGCCACATGGATAATCCCGGATTCCTGTTGTTCTGATTGGCAATTAATATAGCGTGGGCACTCCCGCCCCCGAAATCTAACAGGAGATCACCTGTAGCGAGGTAGAAATCGGCGGTATTCGCATCTGCGGAAGATCTGCGGGGTAAGGCTCTGGGATGGAACTATCGGTTGTGACCTTGGTCAGCTTCCGCGGGCAGGAGTGCCCGCGCCACACAAGCTACTTCACGGTGACCGTTAGCAACTCCGCCCCGCTCACCACATAATCCAGCGGAGCCGTTGCCGTCTCATCCACATTCGATTCGCCGCTGACCACCATTTCCTGATTGCCGCGCATCCCATCCATCACATTCATGATCGAGATCGGCAGGGTCGGCATCACCTTGTCAGCCACCCGCGCCTCCGGATCGGCCTCCAGCAGCGAAACATAAACGCGATTGTTCGAATGTTCTTTGTTGAGCAGCGCGATGGTCGAAGCCAGATCGAGCTTATGTCCAAGAGCCGCGCCGCCGTGCCCGAGATGGTCCAGCGTGTCGCCGTCGCTCACCAGAATGCGCAGCGTCCCTTTGCTCGCCGAAGTCGGAATCTTCACCGGAATCTGCTGCACAATACGCTCTCCGCGATAAGGGGCCAGCACCGTCTCCAGCATAATTTCATCGCCGGGCCGTGCTTCCGTCACATCGGTGCGAGCGCTCTCCAGCCGTGCCCAGCGCCGTTCGCGGACCAGATCGAAATCCAGATGCACTCCCGCAATTTCCGGAGCGGCATAAGGATTGTCATAAATCCGGCTGAATCGCTCGCCCAAAGACAAAGCTGCCTGCATCGCCGCCGGCTGCGAATTCTCCGCTGCCGAAAACATGTTGCGCATGGTCACTTCCGGAAAACCCTTCACGCCAATGCTGCCGGCGAGCCGGTAAGTAGTTTCCTCGCCAAACTCATTCACGCCATGCAGCGCGTTGAAAACCGTAACCATCAATGCCACCGGAGTCAGCTTCGGATTATTCAACACTTCATAGTGAAACTGCTTCACTCCAGTCCCGCTGTGAATGTTCAAAGTCACCGGAATCATATCCGGCTGCTTATCGAACACGCCCATAATCCCCGTGTGACGGTCCTGCACAAAAGTTCCCACCGCCTCGGTCGTGTTCACAATCTTGAAAGCGTTGAGCGGCGAAGGCAGCGTGGCCAGCACTTCCGCTTTATTCATCGGCAAGTCGACCGACCCAAACTGCAATAAGGGATGTCCGCAAGCCAGCAGGTGCTGCGGATCGACATAGGTCACGGTGCAGGTTGCAGCGATATCCATATCGCCGCGCACCAGAATCGCGCTGATCGCCGAACCCGCCTCAACCGGCTCCGGCTGTTTGTCGTCGCTCACCGATCCCGCGCCCATCACGGGAACAATCCCCGCCTCGCCGAGCTGCCCCGAAAAAAGCTGAATCGCCTGCTCAGAGAATCCGTTAAACACCAGCGGTGTCTCAATCGGCTTCAAATAATTTGCAAATCCTGCGACGTCCGCGCCGGATACCGGCAAAGTAGAAATCCCCGGCGACGAAGTCTTTCCCGCAGCCATATTCACAGAAGGTTTTACCGCCGCGCTCTCCTCGCCCGGAGAATTGTCCAGCGCATTAATCTCCAGCATGTCGGCAATCGGAGTTACGCCCCCAATCGGCTCTTTAGAAAATTCACCGATGCGAAACGCCAGCGCTCCTGCCAGCTTTCCGTCGATATAAACCGGGCTGCCGCTCATGCCTGCGACCACGCCGGTGTACTCCACCTTCTGCCCGTGCAGCCGCACCAGAATCACGTCCCCCTTCGGCCCATTCACGTTATGCAGCACTCCCAGAACTTCCACTTCCATCGCCTCGGGCTTCACGCCCTCGAATACGGTATAAGCGACCCCATGCATGCCGCCATGAATCTGGCTTACCGGAATGGTCTTCGGGGCTTGGGCACCGGTTGCAGCCGTTTGGGCGAAGGAAAAAGACAGAAAAGACAGCAGAGAGGCGAACAGCGCAGAAACCAATTTTTTCATGGACAAAACGCTCGGATGGTCTAACTGAGCCCCACCATATACTCGATTAGATTTCGTCCGATTGTAAGTCGTTGCCAGGAGGGGAAATTACTGGGAGCCAGGCAAAACATCCCAATCGCGAATCCTTGCGTCTATACTAGCACAAGGGATTTTGTCTCCAAACGTCTTTATTCCAATCGTTCCCAGAGGTTTTTATGGTTGTCAGACTGATGCTCTCGAGCGGACGTTCACCTCTTAACACCTTCCGCACGTTGGTAATAGCGCTCTCGGCTACGTTACTTTTTGCGATCCCATCCCTCGCTCAGAATCCAACCACATCGTCGCCCGATCAGTCCCAGGGCCAAAGCCAGGACAGCGGCAAGCCCAAACAAGACGCCCCTGACGACGCCGGCGGACCCACCGGAGACATCGGTCCTTACGCGATTCCCAGGAAAAATCCAGAAACCCCTCCGCCGCCACCACCTCCGGTCACGCCAAAGAAGGTCGAAGGCATGCCCGACTATTCGATCAAAGTGAACGTCCCGCTGGTTAATGTTGACGTGATGGTCACCACTAAGACCGGCCAGTTCGTTCCCGGACTTAAGAGAGAAAACTTCCGCCTCTTCGAAGATGGATCTCAGCAGCAGATCAGCGACTTTAACGTGACCAAAGCCCCCATCACCGCCGTCCTGCTCATCGAATACGGCGCGACGAATTACGGGTTCATGATCCAGGCGCTGCAGGCCTCCTACGCCTTTGCCAGCACGCTGCAAAAGCAGGATTGGGTCGCGGTCTCCTATTACGACATGCAGCCGCACATCCTCGTCGACTTCACCCAGGACAAGCGGGCAGTTTTCGGAGCCCTGAACCAGCTTCGCATCCCCGGCTTTTCTGAAACCAACGAATTCGACGCTCTCTACGACACTCTCGACCGTCTCGACCGCGTCGAAGGGAAGAAGTACATCATCCTCGTCAGCACCGGCGTCGATACCTTCAGCAAAATCACGCTCGACACTATTACCAAGAAGATCAAAGACACAAAAGATGTGACCATCTTTCCGATCAGCGTAGGATGGATCATTCGCGAAATGTACGAAGCCAGGGGCCGCGCCGCACCGCACGGCATGGGCATTCCCGTCGGCCAGATGGATTATCTGCAGGCCGACAACGAGATGCGCACCTTCGCCGCCATAACCGGCGGCCGCGCCTATTTCCCCCGCTTCGAAGCCGAATACGGCGAGGATTTCCAGGACATCGGCAACGATATCCGCAATCAGTACTCGCTCGCTTATCACCCTACCAATACCAAACTCGACGGCACCTACCGCAAGCTGAAAGTACAGGTGATCGCTCCCGATGGCGGCCAGCTAAAAGTAAAAGATCAGAAGGGCAAAGAGCAGAAAATCGAAGTCGTAGCCCGCGACGGATACACGGCCAAACACACCGTGGACTGATCTCCACTGCGCTTTGCATGAGAAGAGTAAGTCGCGCAGCGACTCGTCCTACTCGTCCGCGGAGTCAAAGCCTCCCTCTCCGCTGATCTTCTGCCGGCCTGCCTACGCCGATTGTTTCGCTGCCGGGATCGCTGAAGAGGATGTTGCCGCTGCCTCTACATAAGGCGTAGCGAATCAGAGTGCGGGTTCCGGGGGGCATCATTCGGCTCCCTGAAACTTTCCTACGGTGCGTGCAGCACCTTCTCCAGTACAAAGAACACTCCCGTCCCTACAAACACCAGCAGCGCCATCATTATCGATGGCTCTTTATTCACTTCCGGCACCAGGTCCGTAGCCGCCACATAGATTGTGACACCGGCCGCCAGCGGCAGGCCTGCGCTCACATGATGCCGAAACAAAGCCATCACCAAAACCCCCGCCAGCGTAGCCGCTCCCAACATTGCCGACGCTCCCCATGCCGTTCCCCGGCTGCGCCCGCTCACCAGCATCACCGAACTCACCGTAAATCCCTCAGGAATTTTGTGCAGAAATACCGCGAGAAAAATTAACCATCCTAGTGCATTCGAAACCAGGAATCCGGAAGCAATCGCGATCCCATCGAAAAATGTATGAATGATCAGCCCCAGCAGCACAGAAAACCCACGATGCGAGTGCATGAACTCATCGGCGTGAGTCTCCTCGCCAAAGTGGAAATGCGGCGTAACGGTGTGCTCAAAAAAATGAATGATCAGATAGCCCAGCAAAATCAGAAAAGCCGCGCTCCGTCCCCGCAGCTCAAAGCTCTCCGGAATCATCTCGACCACAGACGTAGCCAGCATGAATCCTGCGCCCAGCGCAACAAAATATCGCAAGTACCGCCGCTCCCAATTCCGCTGAACGATAATCGCCCCGCCAAACACATTGGCGGCGGCCGCAGTCAGACCAAGCAATATGCTGATGACAATCGGGCTCATGTTAAGGATGGCGAGGATGATATCAGTTCCATCCGGGATTTCTCAGTTCCTTCGCGGGCGTCCTCCCGAAAGCGCGCGTTTTCTATCGTACCCGTATTCGGCGACAAGGTGTCCCGCGGAGCGCTTGGGCAATCGTCACCAAATCATTTATCCTGAAAGGTCATCCAACGCAGGCAGAAGCACACCGTAAGCCTCCGCCCAAACGCAAACCCCAAATCCGCAAAGCTAACAGCTAGGAGCTAGAAGCCAGCAGCTTCTTTATGAAAACCGGCATCATCGGCCTGCCGCAGGTAGGCAAAACATCTCTATTTACGATTCTCACCAAAGCCCACCTTTCCGAGCAGGCGCGCTCGAACCCGCGCGAAGCCCACATCGGAGTCGCCAAGGTTCCCGACGATCGCCTTGACCGGCTCGCGGCTCTCTACAACCCGAAGAAGCTCACGCATACTTCCGTCGAATACGTCGACGTCGGCGCCATCGGCCAGGAAGCTCTTAAAGACACCAACTACGCCGCGCACCTTCGCAACGTCGACGCGCTTGCCCATGTCGTCCGCGCCTTCGACGATCCGGCGATTCCGCATGTCGGCGAAATCGATCCCTTGCGCGACATCAGGAACGTCGAATTCGATCTGATGATCAGCGATCTCGGTCAGGTTGAGAAACGCCTCGAACGCCTCGAAAAAGACTTAAAGAAGATGAAGACCGCCGAACTGGAAAAAGAATTCGAGCTGCTGAAGAAAGCCAAAACTCAGCTCGAATCCGAAAAGCCCCTGCGCGAAATGCAGATGACGCCGGAAGACAAGAAGCGCATCAAGGGCTTCATGTTCTTAAGTGAGAAGCCGATCCTCTACGTTCTCAACATCGGAGAATCGACTGAGCTGGGAAAAGAACTGGAAGAAGCCGTGAGCAAATATAAGCTTACGGAAATCGCCGCGCGCCCCAATGCCGCAGCCACAGCCATCTGCGGAAAGGTCGAGGCCGAGCTTTCAGAGATGAGCGACGCCGATGCCGCCGAATTTCTTTCGAGTTACGGCCTCACAGAAAGCGGTCTCACCCGCCTCATTCGCACGACGTATCGCCTGCTCGGTGTCATTTCTTTTTTCACCGCCGGAGAAGACGAGTGCCGCGCCTGGCAGGTTCCGGCGAATTCGCGCGCGCAGGAAGCCGCTGGGGCGATTCACTCCGATCTCGAAAAACATTTCATCCGCGCCGAAACCATCCGCTGGGACCAGCTTCTCGAAGCCGGCTCCGAAGCCAACGCCCGTGCCAAAGGTACTCTCCGTCTCGAAGGCAAAGACTACATCGTGCAAGACGGCGACGTAATGCACATCCGACATTCGGGATAGCGGCACGTGGCGACCGCCGCCCGAGCCTGCCCTGAGCGACCCGAGGAACGAGGGGAGTCGAGCGGGTCATCCCGAGCGCGCGCGTTTTTCACCAGCGCGCGGAGCGATCTCAGGATGCACGAACTCAGAAGTGACAGCACCGCGCGAGATCCCTCGCTCCGCCTGGAGAGAACGGCTGCGCTCGGGATGACGCCCTACGAACTGCCCGGGGCCTGATTAATCATCGCGGGGAAAGGCGCAAAGAAAGAAATCAAAACGTCGTCGCCGTCAAATAGACCACCACCAACCCCACTAGGAGCACCGTCCCCTCCACCCGCGTAGACCAGACGTGCAGAGCATCAAATTGCACCCGCTCAGGATTATCGACCGGCGCAGCATTCACATCCCCTAAAGACGCCCGCAATACATCCATCCGCGGAATAATCCCGAACTGCGAAATCACTGTAAGTGCCAGCATCAAACACAAAAGCACATGCCGCAGCGCAAACACATGCGCCGTGCCATCGGTCAATCGGCTGTAGAGCAGGGAGCTGATCAGATAAACGATTCCAGAAAAAATCCCAAGCCAGTGCAGCTTGCTCAAAGTCCGCCCGACAACGTTGCCCGCAAGATGCGTATTCGGCAGCACGGCAGGAATATTGAAGGCAGTCGGCGCCAGCACAAAAGCAAAGAAGATCAGCCCGCCAATCCAGCAGGCAATCGAAAGCAGCATGAGGAAACGCAGGAAGGACATGACGGAAGAATTATATCCGCTGGCGAATCAAAGTAGGCCGGGGGAAGGAATTGGCCACTATTAATATTGACTGACCACCGCCTACACCGGCACGCTCACGCTCTCCACAATCTCTTTCAGCACCTGGTCGCTTTGCTCGGACTTCTTAGCCGTCGAAGCATACCCGCCATTTATCCCCACGCGATGAGCAAATACCGGCACCGCCAGCGACTTGAAATCCTGCGGAGTGCAGAATCCCCGTCCATCCAAAAACGCCATCGCCTGCGCCGCCCGATACAAAGCCTGCGCCCCGCGTGGCGAAACTCCCAGCAACAAATATTCCGACTCGCGCGTTCGCTTCACAATCTCCAGCGCGTATGAAACCAACGACTCATCGACGCGAATATGCCTCACCGCATCCTGCATCTCGAGCACATCCGCGCCACTCAACACCGGCCGCATATCATGTAGCCGATCCGCGCCCGCTTCTGCCCGCAAAATTTCCCGCTCCGCCGCGGCATCCGGATATCCCATCCTCACCCGCATCAAAAACCGGTCCAGTTGCGACTCCGGCAGCGGATACGTCCCATGATGCTCCACGGGATTCTGCGTCGCGATCACCAGGAACGGTTGCGGCAATGCGTACGAATGCGAATCCACGGTTACCTGCCCTTCATTCATCGCCTCCAGCAGCGCCGACTGGGTCTTCGGCGTGGTGCGATTGATCTCATCCGCCAGCAACACGTTGGTGAACACCGGCCCGCGCTTGAACTCAAACTCCTGCTCCAGCGCGGAATATATGGAAATGCCCAGCACGTCGGAGGGCAGCATGTCGCTGGTAAACTGCACGCGCTGAAACGTGCAATCGACGGCCCGCGCCAATGCCTGCCCCAGAGTGGTTTTGCCCACACCCGGCACGCCTTCAATCAGCAGATGTCCGCGCGCGAAAATGCTTACCAGCGCCAGCCGGACGACGTCATCCTTGCCGCGAATCACGCGGCGCAGCGCTTTCTCAAGCTCGCTTGCTTTGTGGGATATGGCGATTGCCGCTTCAGGAGACATTGAAAGAATTCTACTATTCAGCGGAAGAGACGATCGGTTACCAATGTCATAAGACAGACGTTAGCCGCGCCATACACAAAGATGTTAGCCAGGCCATACATAAAGCGATGTCATTCCGAACACGTGCGAAGCGCGGGTGAGGAACCTGCTTTTGCCGGCCCCATCACGAACTCAGAACGGCGCCACACCAAATCTTGCATCACGGAAAAGCTCACGGCGCGCCGCCCTACTGCGTGAACTCCGCCGGACGTCCCGTCAGGCGCTCAATACGCTTGGCAATCGGAGGATGCGTCGAAAACAGATTCCCAAAACTAATCCCCAGCAGAGGCTGAATGATAAACAAGTGTGCCGTCGACGGCGTCGCCTGCATCGGCACGCGCCGCGAGTAAGCGTCCAGCTTCTGCAGCGCGCTCGCCAGCGCATACGGATTGCCCGTGTAGTGCGCCCCCGAAGCATCCGCCTGATACTCGCGCGAACGGGACACCGCCAACTGAATGAGCGTTGCCGCTATCGGAGCCAGAATCAGCATGATCAGCGCCGCAATGCCTCCCCCGCCGCCGCGCTCTTCGCGGTCGCCGCCGCCCCAGCCGCCAAAAATCATCGCCCAACGGCCCATGCTGGCCAACATCGTGATTGCGCCCGCAATTGTTGCCGCCACCGAGCTGATCAAGATATCGCGGTTGCGAACGTGTCCCAGTTCATGCGCCAGCACGCCTTCCATTTCCTCGTCGTTCAGCAGCCCCAGAATTCCGTGCGTCACCGCCACCGACGCGTGTTGCGGGTTGCGTCCCGTAGCAAACGCATTCGGAGACTCCGTCGGAATGACATACATCTTCGGCATCGGGATGCCAATCTTCTGCGTCAGCCGCTCCACAATCTCATAGGCGCGCGGAAGTTCCTCGCGTGTCACCGGCTGCGCCCGGTACATCGCCAGCGCAATCTTGTCGGAAAAGAAATAGGAGACGAAGTTCATCACCACGGCAATCGCCAAAGCGATGAACATGCCGTTCTGCCCGCCAAACGCGCGGCCAATCATCATCAGCAGCAGCGTGAGCGCGGTCAGCAGAAACGCGGTCTTGAATGTGTTTCCCATAATGTTTCTTTCAGGTTGTCATCCTGTGGTCGGATTTTTGCGACCGAAGGATCAGGGCGATGCGCGCGAAGCGTTGCACTGTTTAAACCGCAAGAGTCGAGCGTGTGCATCGCTTCTCTACATTTGATGTTACGCGATTTGCGAAGATGCGGTTCCCGGATTGCCGGGGACGAGAGGAGCATAGAGGCGAGGTACATACCCCCTGGAATCATTGATTTGGAGGAACCCTCGCCCAGGCTGCCGCAGGGGTAGCAACAAAACGCAGCCCACAGCCAGCCCTGACCTTGCCGAAGAAGCGCACGCCGTTGGTTTGCCGCTTTATTTTACTCGGTTTCAACAACCTCGGTCGCGTCAAACCCTGGAAACAACACCATTCCGGTTCGCTCGCTCGAACAGGCGCGCCGTTGCAGCCCCGAAGATGAAGCCACCGATGTGCGCGAGATAGGCCACGCCGCCCGTCTGCGCTTGCGCCACCTGGCCGGCATTGAAAAGCTGGGTGAGGAACCAGAACCCGATCAGCAGCGCCGCCGGAATAAATGTGACGCGGAAAAAAATGAAGATAAACAGCAGCGAGCGTATACGGTCCCGCGGATACGTCACGATAAAAGCTCCCATCACCGCCGCGATCGCCCCGCTGGCGCCGAGATTCGGCACCGCAGAATGCGGATTGGCCAGCACCTGCGCCAGCATCGCCACCAGTCCGCCCAGCAGATAAAAAATCAGGTATCTGCCGCGCCCCATCGCATCTTCAATCTCAGGACTGAAGGCCCACAAAAAAATCATGTTTCCAATGATGTGCGACCAGCTGGCGTGCATGAACATCGCCGTCAGAATCGTGATCCAGCGATGTCCGGAAGTGATCTGCGCCGGAATCGCCGACCACTGCATCACGAACCCATCGCCCCGCGTGAGTTCCATCAAGAACACAACAACGTTCACCAGGATAATGATTCCCGTAACCACAGGAATCCGCGCAGGCCGTCGCGACGCATCCCCCAGCGGGATCAGTCCTCCCACTTCGCCACCTCCCAGTGGTCAAGAAAAGGTATTCAAGAAAACGAATTCAAGAAAACGAATTCGAGCAAAACGGATTCAAGCAAAAAGTGCGCCAGCAGAACTTGCAGCTCGCCGCGCACAATTTTGCCCAAGCGGCGAGTTGCAGTTGCGACTCGCCAGGCTACATTCGGTCAGACTGTGTTGAAAACTAAGCCGCCAACGACGTCGACGACGGAGGCGAAATTACGCTCGTTGCCTTGCGCACAGCCATCGACATGGCAACCCGCGCAACGCCCGTGAAGATCAGGCTCACGCCCACCAGCGTGCCAATCGCCCAGGCCGAACTCGATGGCCATTGCATGTAGATCAACCCGCCCAGCAACAGCGTAACGATGCCATCGATCAAAACCCAACTCGATCCATGAATCGGACGCATTTTCACGAACAAAACAATGTCCAGAATGCCTTCAACCAGGAACAGCGACGCCAGCAGCAAAGTCAGCGAAGCGACCCCAAGTAGCGGATGCACCAGCGCATATCCGCCGACACATAAATAAGCGACGCTGACCAGCAGCTTCCAAATCACGCTGCCCGCGCTATGCACGCGAAAAGCCAGCATCAAATGAACGATGCCTGCCAAAATAATCAACCACCCAACCAGCGCGTTCACTGCAACCGCCGCCAGAAGTGGAGCACCGATCGCGACCATTCCAAACACAATCAGCAAAACGCCCCACACCACGGAAATCGTCGAAGCGTGCCGGACCATCTCAACCGGAGTGTTCTGTGCCATCGAAAGCCTCCCTGTGAAAACGGCATAAGCCTACTCCAAAAAGCCAATTAGTGAAAGGCCGATTGTCTCCGATCGGACCGGCAACATCGCAGCTATCGCGCCCCGGTTTCCTGGCTGAAGAGGCATACCCACTTGCCACTTTGCTCGGCCCAGATGGAGGAAATGTAGGCCTGAGCCGCAAATTCTTTGCCGTGCGATACGCCCTTTTCGCTGATCTTGTAAACGATCAGGCCCGAGTTCGCCGAGAGCGGGACAAATTTCACGTCGTCCATGGAGTAGTTGGTGAGCCGGAAGTCGGCGACGTTTTTGACTACCTGCGCTTTGCCTGCCGGACCGTGCGCGTCGACGAATACCGCCTCGTCGGCAGTATGATCCGCGAAGATATCGACATTGCCGGCTTTGAGTGCGTCTAAACCTTGTCGTTCTGCGGCGATAATTTGTTGCTGCAATGACGCCGGTTCGGTCGATGTGGGCTTCATGCCCGCAGGTTCGGCCGATTGAGCGCTAGCGGCAAAAGCCGAAAACAGACCGATAGCCAGAATCGCGGACGATGATGCTGTAACGAAAAGCCAGCGTGAACTTTTCTCCATAGGTCCTCCGAAGAATCGGCGCCTGAACCGGCAAGGGCCGCTTTTTGCGCAACAAGTATACGGGAATAATGCAGAGAGCCAAGCCAAAGCCGAAGATCAGCGTCCGGAGGCCCGGAAGCCAAAACCCGGATTACGCCTTCTGCGCCTCGCGCTTCAGCGCGCGTTCCAGCGTCTGGTCAAGAGCCGACTTGGCTTTGTCGTATTCGGCTTGCGTGATTTCTCCGCGCTTGCGTTCGACCTCAAGCTGGAAGAGTTCTTCTTTAATCCCTTCCATCAGCATCGAACGGGAACGCGCCGCCCGAGGAGCGGGCGTGGATAAAATCTCTGCAGGCTCGTACTCATCCTCTTCGTGTAGGGTAGACATCGAAGACGCGGCCCGCTGCCGTGCCAGGGCACGCGCCGCCGATTGCTGCCGCGACGCGACATAAACTCCGCCAATCGCGAGTACAGCCGCAAAGCCTCCAAGAATCCACCAGCGATATTTCTGCAGAGGATCGGGCGCGTCAATCGGCGGACCAAGCCCCCCTCCCGGACGGTTGTTCGCCTGTGCGCTGGGCGCGCTTTGAGCCGGCTCGCCGCCCTGATTCGCGCCTTGCGCTCCATCCTGCGCATTCTCCAGCACGCCCTCGCCGGAAACTTTGAAAGCCAGATTTTCGCCCAAAGTGGTGTTCGACGCGACCTGCACCGCCGCTTCAGGTTCCTGCGGATAGCTGATTAGCTTGAATCCGGATGAAGCCGCGGCCGCAGTGAACTGCATCGCCTTCGGAGTCATCACCACAAAATGCTGCAGCGGATAAATCGACTTCGGGTCGATATTGGCGCTGCCCGAATAAGGCATCTGGTAAGCGACTTCGAAGCGCGTGAGTCCCGGACGCAAAGGGAAGATGAACGAGTAACGATCCTTCTCGCCCTCCGGCACCGGCGCAGACTTCAGCGGGTTACCGCCCTCAGTCGTCGCCGTAGCCGAGTCGGGAATAATCTGCGCTCCGCTCGGAATAAAAAACTCAAGGTTGCGCTCGTTCATCTGCGTGCGTGGCGGCTTCGAAGTATTTTGCACGCCGAATTCGCGGACGACTTCAAGTTGCCCCTGCTCGACCTGCACGCGCAGGATGTCGGCCACGACCTCGATGCCCTCGATCTTTTTCGCGGCATCATAAACATCCATCTCGACCGAAGTCGTTCCCGGAGGCGCCATGCGGTGATAGGTGACTTCCTGATGAATGGCGCGCACCAGATGCGGCGACTGCGCGTCATCGAGCTTGAAGGTGAAATGCCCAGCCGCATCGGTCTTGGTGCGTCCGGCTTCTTCCATTCCCTGGCCAAGTTTGAGCAGCACAACGTCGTCGCCAGCGGAGGGTTTGCCCGTCGTGGCATTCTTCACCGTGCCGCTGAGAGTTTGTGCGGAGGCGATCGAAGCAAGAAGCAGGACGGCAATCAAAATTGCTGCGTTTGCGGTGGCTTTGTCGCGGACGGATCTGGCGAAAAATGGCATAACGGTTCGATAGTAATCCTGGCGGCGCCGCACCATGGCGTTCAGCGAAAAAGAATCCTTCGACTCCGCAGGAATTGTGCTTCGCGTAATTTCTCCTCCGCTCAGGATGACAACCTCGGGGTCATTGGTCAAATTCGAGTTCCTTTTCGCGACGAAGCGGGAGCGCTTTCCAGACGCGCGATCTCAGCCAAGATCGTTGCTGCTTCGTCCTGCAATGAAAACTTCATCGCAGCGTAGTCGGTCTCGGGTATTTTCCCCGCTTTGTATTCGAAGTTCAGATCGCGCAGGTTTTCATAGACGGCGTCCTTGCGCTCGCGCAGGTACCCGGCTCGGGTTTTCTCGGGTCCGAGGTAGACTTTTCCCGGAAGATAGAAAACATAAAAGAGAGACGCAACGGCGAGCATCAGGCAACAGGTAACCCAAATCATAGATCGGTCTCCTTTCGAGCCTGGTCGCGGAACTGTTCGAGGTCAGCGCCGCGCACCGGACGCAGTCCGTCGGCGATTGCCGGCGCGGGACGATTCTTCCACGACCGGATCACAAGGCCGATCAGCCCGAACCCAAAAACCAGCGCGGCGAACGGAATGATATAAGCCGCGCGGTCAAAGCCTTTCGTCGTCGGCGCGGCAAGAACCGTCGGCCCGTATTTCTGCACGAAGCTCTGCTCCACCAGGCTGTCGCTGTCTCCGCGATTCACCGCGGCAAGCAACTCGTTGCGCATGCCGTCGGAAGAAGGGCAACCGACATGATTGCATTCCAGCAAAATCTGGTTGCACCCGCAGATGCACATCATTTGATGGCCGATTTCCGTGAAGCGCGTGCCCGGGTCGCCGGCCCCGAGCAGGGCGGAGACGGCGGCACAGAGGAGAACCGCCCGCGCCGCTTTACGGTGTGTTCTCCCGCTTCTCGCAAAAGATGCGAGAAATAGCCCACTCATTTTCTTGGCAGCTCCCGCGATCTGGTGCAAGAATTTCGACATCAATCTCCCGTCGCCACCGGAGCGGCGTGCGCTTCGAGCCGCACTGGCGCGGGCAATCGCAGTGGCGCGGGTGCGTTCGGCACCAGAGCCAGCACCGTCCCGAAGAGCATGACCCACACTCCCATCCAGATCCACATCACCAGCGGATTCAAATGCGCCTTCAGAATCGGATGCCCGTTGTCCTGATTGATCCCCTCGAACACCACGTAGAGGTCGTCATTCAAAGTCGAGCGAATGTCGGGCATGGTCGAAGTCTGCTGGCTCGCTTTATAAAATCTCCGCACCGGAGTCATCGTGCCGATCTGCCTGCCGTTCTTATAAACGTCGAGCATCGCCCACTCGCTCGCATAATTCGGAGCGTCGTCATCGGTATAAGACCGGCAGATCAGCGTGTACGGCCCTATCGCCATCTTGTCGCCATAGCCCATCTCCTGCTCTCGATCCTGATTGAAGGCGGCGCCGGCCAGTCCAATGATGACCACGACCACGCCGAAGTGAACGATATATCCTCCGTAGCGCCGCGTGTTGCGATGCGTGAGCTGCACCATCGAGGCGAACATGCCCTGGCCGGTGTGCTTCGAGATCACGCGTCCTCCGCGCCAGAATTCGCTGGCGACGGTCAGCGTCACCAGCACCGAGAGCGCAATCGCCATCAGCGAATAGAAATACGAAATATCCTTCCACGGCCTCATGCCGAAAGCTGATCCCCAACTTTGCGGCGTAACCATCAGAAAAATCGCGACTGCAATCGCCCCAACGGCCGGCCACATAAAATTCCGCTTCAGGCTTTCAAACGAAGTCTTGCGCCAGGCCAGCAGCGGCCCAACCGCCGTCAAAATCAAAAGCAGCAGAGCCACCGGAATCGCAACCCGGTTATAGAACGGCGCGCCCACGGTAACCTTATTCCCCTGCACCAGCTCAGAGATCTTCGGGAACCAGGTCCCCCACAAAACGGTGAAGGTAAGCAGAGCGAAAAGCAGATTGTTGAATAAAAAACTCGATTCGCGAGAGACCAGAGACTCCAGCTTGTGCTCACTGCGCAGGTGGGATTTGTTCTTAACAAAGAAGAACAGGAACACGGCCAAAGTGATCACAAGGAACCACGCAAACCAGTCGCCAATCGACGATTGCGCAAAGGCGTGCACTGAGCTGATGATGCCGCTGCGTGTCAGAAACGTTCCGAGAATTGCCAGCCAGAACGTGGCGAACACCAGCCACATATTCCACATCTTCAGCATGCCGCGTTTTTCCTGCATCATCACCGAATGCAGAAACGCCGTACCCGCCAGCCATGGCATGAGCGAAGCGTTTTCGACCGGATCCCATCCCCAATATCCGCCCCAGCCGAGCACCGAGTACGCCCAGTGCGCGCCGAGGAAAACCCCGCAGGTAAGAAAAGCCCACGTCACCATCGTCCACCGGCGCGTGATGTGAATCCACTTTTCGCCGGGATACTTCATGATCAGAGCGCCCAGCGCAAACGCGAACGGCACGGTAAATCCAACGTATCCCAGATAAAGCATCGGCGGATGAATCACCATCTCGGGATATTGCAGCAAAGGATTCAGCCCGTTGCCGTCAGCCGGAAGGTTGCCTTGCATAATGGCAAACGGATGCGCCGCGAAATTCAGCAGCAATAGAAAGAAGATCTGAACTCCGGCGAGGATCACAGAAGCATAAGCAAACAGCCGCGGGTCAGTCTTGTAGCGCAGCCGCAGAACAAATCCGTAAGCCGCCAATAACAAAGACCAGAACAGCAGAGAACCTTCCTGCCCTGACCACAAAACGGCAAACTTGTAAGGGCCCGGCAGGTCGCGGTTGCTGTGATGAAAAATGTAGGCGATGGAAAAATCGTCGTGAAAGGCGCAGATAACCAGCACCACCGACGCAAGCAGGACGGCAATAAAAGTGGCAATGCCGGCGCGCCGCGCAGTTTCTCCGATCCGCTCGGAACCGCGGCGCACCATTCCGGAGAACGAATCCGGCTCTGAGAAACTGCCCCGGGCCGCCTCGCCAGCCATCGCCAGTTCAGGGCTCTGCCGCTGAAAGATAATCGCGATCATCCCAGCCAGAAACGAATAAACGCTCAAGGCCAAAGCGAGCAGCAGTGCAAAACTACCTATCTCCGCCATGTGGGGGAACCCCGCGCTATTTTTTCAGAAATGCACCTGAGAGGCAAATACGAAAGCGCCAGCGCGCCGTTAGGAAATCGCCGCCGTCGGAAAAAGCCCGCAGAAAAAATCCGCAAAAATGCAGACACCGCGACGGATGTGAATCTCCGGCGGCCGTCCTCCGGCCGCCGCCTGCCCCTTAGGCGCCTAGGCGCTCTGCTGCCGGTAGCGCTGCCGCACTTCGCGCTCGGCGACAAACCAGTCGTCCGCCTCGCTGCCCGGGCTGGTTCCGCGCTGCTCATACAGCTCGTAAGCCCGCCGCCGGATCTCGTCTTCCAGATTGATCGGCACGAGATTCTTGCGGCTATCGGTCTTGACCACTTCGAGCTTGCGGCTCTCTTCCGGCTTCTTAGCTTCCTCAGGCCGGTGCACGTTGGAAACGCTCTTCGATTCAGACGTGCCACTGCCACTCGATGCCGCCGCTTTCACTTTGGTTTCAGCTTGCATTGCAACCGGCGGCGTAGGGACACCGTGGGCGGTCGCATTTTCCCCGGCTAAGGCTTCCGCGCGGGTTACGGCAGTCGAATTTGCGCCCGCGATGGTGGCGTCAACGGCATCCGCCTGCGGGGTATTAGCTTTTGCACGACTCGGTTTGCTACCTGGAATGGACTTCGACCTCGGCATGATTCAAAACTCCTTGCATTGTTTGTGAGATTAGAATTGCGTTGAAATTTTTAGCGACCAATACATCTTGCCCAGCACATGAGGAAGGACAGCGGAATTGTATGGATATACCCAGTATAAACGCCGCTGCACCTGTGGAAACTCATTCGTAATGTAAATTTTTGAACTCGTGGGAGGGGCGGGGATGGTGCGATCTTCGGACCAATCTCGGCCGCGCGGGCCTCTAGTGTATGTTCAGGTCAGCGTAGTGGGCGAAGGTGGAGAGTGCTACCTGGTCGCTGCCGGGTATGTAGAAGCCAAACTTGCCCAGGCTGAGATTGACGCCGGGCTGTGTCCAGCGATCGAGGACGGTCCAATGGTCACCGTGCTTGATCTGATGAACGATCTCCTTGGAGCTTACCCGGACCTGTAACGTGCGGAAGCTTTTCTTGTCGCCTTTATCGGGAACAATGATCTGGTCCGTTTTCTCTCCGTTGCGGATTACTGTGCGATAAAAGTTATCGTCGTCCATTTGAAACAGCACGTAGTTCTTCGGGTCGCTGTAGTTCAGCGCCCATTGCAGGAGGCGGCCTTTGGTGAGCATCGCGGTGAAGCTGAATGTGCCCGAGGCAGGCGCGGCTCCATATAAAACGAAGTCTCCGCCTTTGCGGGTGAATGAATCTCCCTCATGCTTCCATGCGCCCGGGTCGTCCCACTTCGACATGCCGCTCGGTGCGAGAGACAAATCCAAAGTTTTGGATTGACCGGCTATGACTTCGATCGTAGACGAGCGCGTGAATCTTTCGGCGGTACGCGCGGTAATCGTGTAAGTGCCTGCGGCAAGGTTGAGCGGAATGCCGTTGCCGACTAATTTCAGCAGCTCGCCTTTCGCAATCGCGACGGTGGCGTCGGCGGGTGTGAAGTTGATTTTCAACTCGCCGGCGGCAGCTTCTGGAGCGGCATCCGCAACCACGAGAGATACGGTCCCGCCCTCGGCGAAGTGTTCCCTGAATTGCCGGGGCTTGAATCCTTCTTTGCGCAGTTCGACGGTATGGTCTCCGGGATTGATGGCAGAGACGGCGAGAGTGCCATCGGCATGAACCGTGCCAAAGGGAATTTCATCGATGAGAACCGTAGCCTCAGGAACGCCACCCTGAATGGTCAATGAGGCCGGCCGGGGCTGCGGCTGGAGATTTTGCGTTTGCTGGCTCTGAGGCTGCAGATTGAAGACCAGCGTGGCCTGTTCGTCCTTGCGAATGCGAATTTTCTGTTGCGGCGGATCCTGAAATCCGTTCTTCGAGACTTGCACAACATAATCCTTGATCTCGAGGTTCGGCAGGCGCAGCTGGCCCGCTTGCGTGCGTTGCCGTTGAAGTTTTCCATTCAGAAAAACGTTAGCGTTGTCTTGACCGGCAACAATAACCAGCGTTCCCAGGTTGTTGCCGGACTCCGTGGGTTGATGATCATCACCCGCGATTTTTCTGCCGGCGCTGTCGGAAGGTACGCTCACAACAGGCGGGGATGGTTCGGGAATTGTTGGTGCGGCGGCCGGTTCTGGGGGAGTTGCTTGAGCGGTTGCTGGTGGCGCGGAGACCGCCGGCGCAGCCACTGCCGGAGCGGCCGATGGGTTATTCGCTGTTGGCGCAGCGTAATGTTTCCGCGTGAAAAAGAAAGTCGCTACCACCAGGATTGCTGCGGCTGAGGCGACGAAGACTAAAGTCGCCGGATTGGATTTCTCGGGCTGCCTCGGCTGGGGCGATGGAGATGTAACCTTGGCCGCAGGCGCAGAAGGCTCACTCGCAGGAACGGCGACGGCTTGGGGCGGGGTAGGTGGCGGGGAAGGTTGCGGCGGTGGCTGAGTCTTCGAGGCTTCGTTCGACCGCTCGATGCCAGGCGCAGCCTTGCTCGGCAAAACAATGGCGGCCGGAACGTTCCTGGGTGTGATCGGGAGCGGCGCCGCGTGGGCATGCAAAACCAGGCTCGATGCAACCTCGTCCAGCTTAGTCGGGCTCGGCGGAACCGGGCTGGTCTCGCCGCGTGAAGCCTCCGGAGCGCTGGCTCGCGGCACATGAAAAATAACCGCCGCGCCTTTGCCGTGCCCCGACCCGGTCGAACCCTCCTGCGGGACAAATCCCAGCCTGTGCAGAAGCCGATTCGCGATGGCTAAGATTTCTCCATCCGTCCAATATTTGGCCGCCGTGCCCTGGATGCGCCCAGCTAATGCTTGTTTCTCCCCAGCGTCCGTGGTTCCATCGATTTCCAGCTCCATGCGCCGCAGCTCTTCCACATCGCCGCGGCGGGCCTGGCGCCGCCGCGCCGCCTGGTCGCGCTGGATCGCTTCGTGAACCTGTAGCAACCTCGGTTCGTCGGGATGAACCGCCAATCCCTCAGCAACCCAGGCCAGGGCTGCGAATAGATCGCCGGAGGTTTGCAGCTTGTGTGCCCGCGCTGCCCAATCCTCGACCGAACTCGCTTTTTTCTGGTCGACGATCAAGCTGCGAATTGTTTTGGCCGTGGGATGTGCCGGGTTCAACTTGAGCGCCTGATTGGTCAGCGTCTCGGCTTCCAGCCAGTCGGTTTCTACAACCGAATGCGCGTGCTCAACCAGGGCATTGGCCAGAATCGCCCGGGCCAGAGAATTGCTCTTATCCAGCTCGTAGGCTTGGCGCAACAACTGAATTGCTTCGGCAGGCTTCTGTTGCGCGAACAGTTCCTGGCTTTCGGTGATAAGGCGTTGGACTTCCGCATTGCGCTTGAGGCCGTCCTGGGCCAGATCCTCCAGTTTCGACAACTCCGCGTCGTTGGGAAATTCCGCGGTCGTGCCTCGCAGCAAATCCTGCGCGCGGGAGTAGTCGCCCGATTGCAGATAGATATTGATCTGCTCCACGAGCCGCGTTTTGGATTGGGTGCGGGTTTTCTGGTCGAGAGTTTTTTCCAAGCGCTCTAACCTCGAACGTCAAACCCGGATATCCATGGCCGATATGCGCAGGTCTGCCGGTCGTTCGGCGCATGCTTGCACAATCGTTCTTATTCGTGCACGCGAATGCGCTCAAAAACAAGCAAAAGAATTAAGCTGGGGGCGGTTGCGGACGACACTTGTCGTAACGTCTTAAACAGTATGCAACTCCTCGGGCAGAGTAGTTGCATTACCACGGTAAGTGCGGAAGACGCAGTTGGATCCCACAGCTACCACAGGCGTTGAGGGAATCTCGGGTTAACGGGGATGGCCGGCTCTCGATGGCCCCGTTACGCGTTACCCCTCCTGCCTTCACCACGTAGGACGGCAGTAATCGAGGGATTCACCTTCAGCCCATCCCCGATAAAACCCGATTTCCGGAATCCTTGCAGAAGAACATTGATCCGCTGCCGGGTAATCCCGATCATATTGGCCAACTCCTGTTGATTCAATGTAGGAGCATGGCCCTGCGGTATGCCATCGCGCAGCCGTGACAGCGTCAAGAGGGTCTGAGCAAGTTGTTTCTCATTGGAGTACAAAAGCGCGTTGGCCATTCTCTCCTGAATCTGCAGGTTCAACCCAATCACGCAAGAGATCAAGGCATCCGAAACCTCAGGCACAGTGTGGATCAGAAGGCGCAGGGCATTGCGCTCGATCTTCAACAGTCGGCTCTCGATGAGGGCAATCGCATTATACGAACGCCGCGCCGGGTTTTTCACGATGGCGTTTTCCCCCAGAAAAGTCCCCGGAGCGCGAACCGCAATCAGAGCTTCCTTCCCCTCATCGGAAGTCACCGTGAGTTTCACGCTGCCCTCTTCCACGTAAAATATCGCGTCGCTGTCTTCTCCATGGGAGAAGACAACCTGCTTCTTGCGGAAGCAAGCCACTCTTGTTGCGGCACTGATTTTGTTGAGATAGTTATTGATATTGAACGGGTCTTTTCCCACAGCTAGACGATTGGTTGGCGGCACAGGACTCTTCCTCCATCGGCGAACCATACGCCAGTCAGACTGGAATGCTCTGTCCGTTAAGTGACTGAGAACCCCCGGCATTACGAATTCAGAACAACGCGAGCGGATGAATGAAAAGCGTTTGCAGGGCCGAAATTTCGCTGCGAATGCGCGATCTTACGACCGAGTTAAGAGACAAGGACAGAACAACGGGGAACAAACCGTCGTTGGCGCAGAAGCCGGGGTCGCGCATGGCAAAGCCGGCAGGCGACCGCAAAGCATTATTTTTTAATGGACTTAGCAAGGGTCCGGTTTCGCCCCTGACGCGGCTTGCCCGTCACCGGGCCGTTTTCCCCAATGCGGCAACGGTTTGCGCAGGGCTCAGGCGCACGGTGAACTTGTCGTCGCCGCCGCAGCTGATCACTGTAACGTGTCCGGGATACTCTCTCACCCAGATGACTTTGTCCGGATTCACAAAGACTTCCAACCCCTCCGCATCTTCAAATAGTACAAGTTCCACGTCGCCCCCTCAGCGCATTTCCGTCTGACGATCTCCATCCGGAGCAGCCTGCGGCCGGCTGTCGGCTAACGGCAGAACAGCAGTCATGAGAGTTCCACTCCCGTTCGACTGAACTTCAAAGCTTCCTCCCATATCTCGGATCCGTTCTCTCATGGCCTCCAGGCCGAGCCCCATATTGCCGCCCTCGCCGATCGCAGCCGTATTTTTCGTTCCATTGCCGTTAGCTTTCACTCTCATTTCAACCTCACTCGCTGCGAGCCGCACCGCTACCTCAATCTTGGCCTTCTCCGCGCGCTGATGGATGCTCGTCAAGCTCTCCTGCAGCAGGCGAAACAGCGCCAATTCAATCGCGCCCGGCAAGCGGCCCAAATGCTTCGGCAGCTTCATTTCCACCGAAATTCGGTTGCGCTCGGCGAAATCCTCCGCATACCACGTCGCCGCTGAAGCGAAGCCGATCTCATCGAGCAGCGGCGGATGGAGCACTTGCGACATCGTCCGCGTCTCGGCGATCGACTTGTCGAGAATGCTTACGCACTCCGCCAGCAGGGCATTCTGCGGAATCGATTTCCGCACCACTTCCAGACTCATCTTCACTCCCGAAAGATATTGCCCGATGCTTTCATGCAGTCCCCGCGAGATCTTCCGCCGCTCCGCATCCTGCGTCTCCAGGAGGCGCACATTCAGCCTGCGCAACGAATCCTCTGCCCGCTGCCGCGCTTCCAGTTCGCGGCTCAAAAGATAATAGTGCAAGCTCAACAAAAGCACCGCCAGCAGAAAAGCCGCCGAAAAGAGCACAACCTGCAGGCGAAAAAGCTGTTGCGAGCGGATTTGCCGTTCCACCAGGAGTTCTTCTTCGACCCGCTGCATCTGCAGGATCGCCGAATCCATCTCGGCCGCCAGATGCACGATCGACTGCGTGATCTCCGCGTCTTTCTCCAGAGTCGACTGGCCGCTCTGCCTGAGAGCGACCGACCGCCCCATGGCTGCGATCCGCTGAGCGGTCAAAGATTCGAGGCGATTGCAATTCTCTCGTTGCAGCGGGTTATCGGAGGTAAGCCTTTTCACCAGCGCGACGGCCTCCATCGCCTCCCGCGCGGAGACGTGATATGCATCCAGCCGCGCCGGATCCCCCGTTTGCACGTATTCGACACGATCGCGGCCTGCCCGCCCAACCACTGAGGTGATGTTCGCCAGCGCCGATTGCACCTGATGCGAGTGCGAGACCCAGCTTTGTGCATCGAGCAGGCGGAAAACGGTCCGGTAAGTCAGTAGCGCGCCGACGGTCAAAAGGAACAGTGCCAGGAAAAAGACCAGCCCGTTTCGCGTTTTGGGTGACAGCTTCGTGGCTGGGCCTCTGTTCCCGGTTAGTCTAGCACTGGCAATCGCGCCGGAAAACGGGCCATTGCCGTCCATCCTGTTAACTGACTCAGCGACCTGGCTCGCCTGGGCAAGGCGCCAGCATCTGGCCAGCTCAGCTATCTTTCACTTCCCGCTATAGCTGATCCTCCAGATCGAGTTCGATCCATCGTCGCTCACCAGCAACGCTCCATCTGGAGTCTCTGTAATCCCCACCGGACGACCCCACACATTGCCATCCGCCAGCACGAACCCAGTCAGAAAATCTTCATACTCGCCGCTCGCGTCTCCACTCTGATGCAACGGCACCCGAATCACTTCATAGCCGGCGCGTACCCCTTTGTTCCACGACCCATGCTCCGAAGCGAAGATGTCGCCCTTATACTCGGCGGGAAACTGCTCGCCGCCGTAAAAGGTGAATTCCAGCGAAGCATTATGCGGCTGCAACAATACATCCGGCGTGATCACCTTGTCTTTAAGCTCTGGACGCTTTCCCTTGAGCCGCGGGTCCTGATGCCCGCCCATATACCACCACGGCCAGCCATAAAAGCCGCCCTCCTGCACGTGCGTGATGTAGTCGGGAACCAGATTATCGCCCAGCGCGTCGCGCTCGTTCACCGAGCACCACAACTCTCCCGTCTTCGGATTGATCGCAATTCCCCCGCCCGCATTGCGAATGCCGTAGGCGTAAACGCTCAACGTGCAATTCGCCGCGTCGCACACCAGAATGTCCGCGCGATCCTTTTCGCCAGGATGCGTATCCGGATCATCCACGTTCGAACCCGATCCCACTGCAACGAACATCTTCTTGCCGTCCTGTGAGAAGGCCAGTGCCCGCGTCCAGTGCCCGCCGGTATTCGGAAGACCGGCAATATGTTCCGGCGCGCCCGTCGCCTTCAAATCGCCGCTGTGATAAGGGAAACGGACAATTTCAGCTGTGCTTCCAACATAAAGCCACTGCGGATCGGGCCCCGGAGGATAAAACGCCAATCCATACGGATGCTTCAGCCCCGTGGCAAATACCGCCGACAATTCCGGCTTGTTCTCAGAAGTAAGCCCGCGAAACACGCGAATGCGCCCGGGATTGCTCTCGGTCAGAAAGATGTCGCCATTCGGCGCCGTGCGCAACGTCCGCGGATTCTCGAGTCCCGTCGCGTACAGCCCGACCTTAAATCCCTCCGGCGCAACCGGCCATACATTTTCCGGACGTGCCACCAGATGCGGCCCATTCTCCGCCGATTGCGTCGCGTATGGCGCCGGCAGATCCGCTACCGTAATCTTGCGCACCGTTCCCGGCTTCTCGTAACGGAAATCGGTAAACGGGGGCGTCGGTGGCGGAGCTTTTATCTTCGAGTTGCCCGCATCCACCGGCAGCGCGCTCACCAGCCCCGGGCTGTTCTGCGCCAGCCCGAGTGACTTCACATAGCTCACAATTTCCCACCGCTGCTTCTCCGGCAACTGCGCCCATGAGGGCATGCCATTATCTTTGTCGCCCTTGGTGACGAACCAGAAAACTTCGCCCGCCGTCGCCGTCTCGAGCCGACCATCGATCAGTGACGGCACGTTGCCCTGACCTTCGCCCGTTTTCCCGTGGCACGAGAGGCAGTTTCGCCCATAGAGCTGCTTGCCGCTGGCGATGGCGGCAGGCTGTCCATCGTAAGGATTTTTCATCTTCTGCGCCGACTCGGGCGCGTCGTGAAATTTCTTGTCTACGTCGGCCAGGAGCGGGGAAAGAAGAAAAAGAATTGCCGATACCACGAGAGTGAGGGAAACTGAAAAAGAGCGCATCGATCCTCTCTGATTCTTTTAGAGTCGCACAGCCACCATCAAGATTTGATGCAGAAAAATCGGCTTGAGGTTTTTAACTAATTCGGCGCTGCTCTTTGTGGTTCCTCATTTTCGCGCGGCCGAGTCCCGAAGCAGTCGCTGGTACCAGCTGTGGTGGTGATGATCGGCCCAGGCCCGCGAGACGTCGCCGCGAATCACCGACCCAAACGCCCCGCGCTCCATCGCAGTTCCCATATACACGTGAATGATAAAGAGCGCGATCGTGGCCAGCGCGAACATCGGATGCAGGAACACCGCAGCCAGGCGCAGGAAGCGCAAGTTCCAGGGAATGTACTGCGGAAACCACAAAATCAGCCCGGTAAGCAGAAGCAGGATGCCGCACCAGAAAAAGCCCCAAAACAGCAGCTTCTGCCCGGGATTGAAGCGGTCTGCGGAAGGTACCTGATCGTCTTCGTTGCTGATGTAATGCCCAATGGCGGCCCACCAGGCCTTGTCGGACGGAGTTTCCTTCATCTGCCGGTGCCACATTCTGTACATCAGCGACACTCCGACAACGAAAACGAGGCCGAACCAGGGATGCAGTTCGCGCGAAATCGTATCGCCGCCGAGCACGATCGCGATCCAAAACAGCCAGGGGCTCCAGAAGGCAAGTCCGGTAAGCAGTAAGTACAAATAAGAGAATCCCGTAAGCCAATGCACCACCCGCTCGTGAAACGTATAACGCAGCACGCGTCCATTCGGGAGGAGATAAGATTCTCCGCTCATTGGCGTCCTCCGAGACCTTTGTCCTCGTCTTCTTTCACGACCTTCGGCCCGTATCGCAGGTAGTGTATGAAGACGCCCACTACCCCGAAGATGATCCCAAAATTCCCGATCCATTTCAGCGGATGCTTCCACAGCCGGACCATCAGCGGAACGTGCGGATCCTTCGGCAGCCCGCCATACAATTCAGGATGCTTGGCGTCGTGCAGCACGTAGATGACGTGAGTTCCGCCCACGCCCGCAGGATCGTAAACCCCGGCGTCGCGGTACCCGGAATGTTCGCGAAGTTGCTCGGCGCGGGTCTCCGCCAGTTCCTTCATCTCCGATTTCGTCCCGAAATGCAGGCAGCCCGTGGGGCAAGCCTTGATGCACGCCGGTTCCAGTCCAACCGACACGCGGTCGTTACACAACGTGCACTTGAAAACTTTGCGCGCCCCCGGACTGAACTTCGGAATATTGAATGGGCAGCCCGTCATGCAATATCCGCAACCAATGCAGTTCGCTTCCTGGAAATCGACGATGCCGTTGGCATACTGCACGATGGCGGCGTCGGCCGGGCATGCGGCCAGGCAACCCGGATCGGCGCAGTGCATGCATTGGTCTTTGCGCATCAGCAGCATCATGCTGCCGTCTTCGCGCTCATGTTCGTTGAACTTGATCAGGTTCCAGTAATTCCATGCCGTCTCCGGCATCGTCTGGTAGCTGTTGTCAAAACTGGTTTGGCTGAAGGGATAACCGTTCCACTCCAAACAAGCCACTTCGCAGGCTTTGCAGCCGATGCACGTGGTTGTGTCCACCAGTTTGCAGACCGTGAATTCCCGGTCCAACCCCGCGCCGGGCACGGTCCCTGCGTGTCCTGAAATTCGGACGATTTCCGTTGAGGCTTGGCTCATGATCGTTCCCTACGCCTTCTCGACTTTCACTAAGAAGCCCTTCGATTCGGGGGTGTGGGCATTCGGATCGGCGACCGCAGGCGTCAGCAGATTCGCCGGCGTCCGCGCATCCCTTCCTTCGTCCTCGACGATCCCGCGAAAGCCCTGGTGAATGGGCAACCCGATCTGGTAAACCTTCTTGCCGTCGATTGTCATCGGTTTGATTCGCTTCGTGACGAAGGCTTTCGCAATGTAAGTGCCGCGGGCGCTGATCACCTTGATTTTTTCTGCGCCCTTGACCCCCAAATCGTTCGCCAGTTCCACCGGGATCTCCACGAACGGCTCCGGGATCAGTTGCACATTCATCGGATTATTCTTTGTCCAATAGTGATAATGCTCGGTCAACCGGTAAGTGGTGCAGACAATGCTGTACTCCTCCGGAGTTCCAAACTTGTCGTACGGCGTCTTGAATTTTTTCACCAGCGGATTATTCGATTGCTCGGGGTGCAGCGGGTTCTTGATTGGACTCTCGATCGGCTCGTAATGTTCGGGGAAGGGCCCATCTGCCAGCACTCCGATCGGCGCGAAAAGCCGCCCAATGCCTTCCGGATTCATGATGAACGGCCCCATGTGATCTTGCGGGTGCGAGTCGGGCTTAAAATCCGGCACGTCATTGCCGACCCATTTTCCCGCCGCCTCATTCCACCACACCTGTTTCCGCGTCGGATCCCAAGGCTTGCCATCCGCATCGCACGATGCCCGGTTATAAAGCACGCGGCGATTTGCCGGCCACGACCACGCCCAGTTCTGGAAGATGCCCAGCCCCGATGGATCCTCGGTGCCGCGCCGGGCCATTTGGTTCCCCGCCTCCGTCCAACTTCCGGAGTAAATCCAGTTGCCGCAATTAGTGGTTCCGTCATCCTTCAGCCAGGCAAAACCGGGCAGCTGCTGGCCAGCCTTGATCACTTGCCCGGTCGCCGGATCGGTCAAATCCGCCAGAGCCTTGCCGTTTACTTCCATGGCAATTTGCGAAAGTGAGGGGTGCGAGGCGTCGGCGTAAGCCCAGCTCAGATTCAGAATCGGGTCGGGAAATTTTCCGCCCTCCTTCTTATAGAGGTCGCGAACCCGCAGGAAAATCTGCGCAACGATGTCCTGATCGAGCCGCGCCTGTCCGGGAGGAGGTACGGCGGCGTTTTTCCACGCCGCCCAGCGCGCCGAGTTGGTCATGCTCCCGTCTTTTTCCGCAAACCCCGCGCAGGGCAAACGGTACACCGTAGTATTGATGGTTTTCTGCTCGTCGGCGGTAATTCCCGGTGCTCGCCAGAACTCGCTGGTCTCATCCGGATAAATTTCGCCCACCACCAGCCACTCCGCCTTCTTCAGCGCGTTGATGTTCTTGTTTGTATCCGGGCCGATCATCACGCCGTTCATGCCGAACGCCATCATGCCCTTGATTGTGCCGTTGTACATGTCGTCCCATATGTGGGTCCACGAATAATCCCGGTCCACTTTCGGCAGGTAATTGAAGGCAAATTCGTTCTCTTTAGTCGCGGCATCGCCATACAACGACTTGAGCAGAGAAACCATGAATTTCGGCGTGTTCGAGTAATAGTTAAATGAAGCCCACGGCGTGGGTTTTGAGGCCGTCGGTGTCGTGCGCTTCAGAAACGTAGCCAGATCGGTGTCGGTAGGAACCGGCGCTTTCAGATATCCCGGCAATGAGTCGTACAGCCCAGCCATGTCCGTCGCGCCCTGAATATTCGAATGGCCGCGCAGCGCGTTCACGCCACCGCCGGCTCTTCCAACATTGCCCAGCAGAAGCTGGACCATGGCCGCAGTGCGGATAATCTGCGTTCCGAAAGTGTGCTGCGTCCAGCCCACCGCGTAGATGATGGTCGCAACTTTCTTCATGTCCCCGTCTTTGCGGACCGAAGTAAACATGTCGACGGCCTTCAGGAACTGGTCTTTGGGGATGCCTGTGATCCTCTCAACAGTCTCAGGCGTGTAGCGCGAATACTGCTGCTTCAGCAACTGAAAAACACATCGCGGATGCTGCAGGGTCAGATCAAACTCGACGTTTGCCGGTAGAGCGGGAGGCGTCGTCGTTCCCCCGACCTTGCCGGGCGCTGGTTCCGGCGCATGGCCAGTCGCTCCGGCTTGGCCGCCGGAACCGCCTGCTCCTTCATAATTCCACGTAGATAAATCGTACTTACCCGTCGCGGCGTCAAACCCCGAGTACAGCCCGTCCTCCGGCAGTTTGAAACCGTCCTTAATCACGAACGCAGCATTGGTGTAATTGACGAGATAGTCCTTCGCGATGCGGTTGTTCTCAATCGCATAGTGGATCAGTCCACCGAGGAATGCGATGTCCGAACCGGCGCGGATTTGGCAGAAGAGATCTGCGGTGGAAGACGTGCGGGTAAATCGCGGGTCGACCGAAATCAGCTTGGCGTTGCGGTTGCGCTTGGCCTCCATCGCCCACTTGAATCCGCAGGGATGGTTTTCGGCCGGATTGCCGCCCATGATCAACATCATGTCGGTGTTCTTGATGTCGATCCAGCCATTCGTCATGGCCCCGCGTCCAAATGTTGGTCCCAAACTTGAGACCGTAGGGCCGTGTCAAACACGGGCTTGGTTTTCTAAATAAACCAGGCCCAACCCCCTCATGGCCTTGACGACCAGATAATTGAATTCATTGGTATCCGTGCAGCCGCCGATGAATGAGAGGCCTTCGCACCGGTTTACGGTGCGGCCTTGCGCGTCTTTCTCCACAAAGGTATCGTCGCGTGTTTTCTTGGTCCAGCGCGCAATCTCATTCAGCGCATCATCCCAGGAGATGTCCTGCCAATCCGTTGCGCCCGGTCGCCGCACTTGCGGCTTGGTCAGCCGCCGCGGGTTGAGCATGTCCTGCTCAAGCGAAGAGCCCTTCGGGCAAAGTGTTCCGCGGTTCGTGGGGTGATCGGGGTCGCCCTCGACATGAATCACCTGCGGAGTGACGTTCTTCGCCTTGTCGCCGAGCGTGTAGATAAGGACGCCGCATCCCACCGCACAATATGGACACGTCGACCGCGTCTCGGTCGCGCGCGCGATCTTGAGTTCTTTCAATTGTGCGACTGCGGGAGTCAGATCGAATCCTAGAAGAGAGAAGCCCGCTCCGCCAGCCAGAGCGCCTTTGAGGAAGGTTCTGCGGGAAAATTCCATTTCGCGTCCTCCGATTACTTCCATCGTCTAACGCGTCGAGCCGACCGACAAAGCATCGGGAACGGCACCGTTATCAGATTACTGCTGTTCGAACTCTGAACCACGGTCATGGGTCACGGCCACAACCGCGAAGCGGCCCGGCTGCACCCTAATTTTTCACAAACTATAGTCCCGCCGTGGCCCCAACGTCAATGCTGCGTAAGCCGTATTTCGCCAAAACTCCGGCAGCCATTTGCCTCACCCGGCACAAAGCGCCATAATCGCCCAGGTGCCTGCCACAACCTTCTATCAGCGCCGGATTCGCCACGCCGGGCAACTCGCATCCCAACATCCCTTCGCGGCTGAGGTCCTCGGCTTCTACGTCCATATCGCGCGCTTTCAGCAGGCGCTTCACGATCGATTGGAAAAAGCACCGGCGCCGGCTTCGGTCGCCGAAACCCCTCGATTCGCCGCCCTCGGTGCAGACTTTCACCAATTTCTCTCTATCGTCGAAGAGCACGGTCCCGCCCTTGTCGCCACTGCAGCCCATGAACTTCGCAGCGCGAACTCCAAAGTGATCTCCGATCTGCTGAGCGCGGTCTGGAACTCCGCAGCCGACGCACCCTCCACGCCCGAAGAATTCCTCGCCTTCGCATTTCTGCAACCGTACGCCGAATCGGCCCGCTCCCACGCCCACCTGCAACTGGAGAACTACACACATCCCCTCTGCCCGTTCTGCAATCGCAAACCCGCTATCGCCGCCCTTCGTCCCATGGGAGACGGCGCACAACGCAAGCTGCTCTGCGGATTCTGTCTCGCCGAGTGGGATTTCCGCCGCATCGTCTGCCCCAACTGCGGAGAAGAAAATCACGCCCGGCTCCCCGTCTACACCGCCGAAACGCTTCCTTACATCCGCGTCGAGTGCTGCGACTCCTGCCGCGTCTACATCAAATCCATCGACCTCTCAAAAAACGGACTGGCCGATCCGCTGGTCGATGAACTCGCCTCCATCCCCCTCGACCTCTGGGCACAGGAGCACGGATACACCAAGCTGCGCCCCAACCTGTTGGGAATGTGAGACATTAGCTTTCGCAGCCGTTTCGTTTGTAACGACCCTGTAAACTTGTTTCGCGCCATACAACCTTCAGGCCGCCAAGCTTGATCAGAGCGGTAGAAAGCCGTATAAGCTTAAAGAACACCGAAAACCTAACCGACCCTCCGGATGGAACGTTGAATGCGCTTCAGGAAGCTTCTTTTGCTCTTTTTCGCCTCGAACCTGTGCTTCGCCTCACAGGCGGACCGCATTGTCGTGCCGGTAAGCGCGAGCCAGATGATCGCTCTTCAAGGCAACATGCACGGCTTCGCCCTGGCGGAATACGATCAGGGCCGCACCGATGCCGGCCGCGTCCTGAGCAACGTTTCAATCGCCGTGAAGCCGTCAGCGGCACAGCAGTCCGCTCTGCAGACACTGCTGGCCCAGCAACGAAATCCCGCTTCGCCCAATTACCACAAGTGGCTCACGGCCGCCCAGTTCGCCATCCTCTTCGGATTAAGCCAGAACGATCTCAACAAAATTACTTCCTGGCTGCAATCCCAGGGGCTGACCGTCACCCGCGTCGCGAACAGCCATAACCAGATTTTTTTCCAGGGCACCGTTGCGCAAATCGAATCCGCTTTCCAGACTGAAATCCACAACTATCTCGTCAACGGCGAGCTGCATTACGCGAACTCCTCCGAACCCTCCATCCCCGCCGCCCTTTCAGGAATCGTGCTGGCAGTCCACCACCTGAACAATTTTCAGCCCAGGCCGCATTCCATCGTTCGCCAAATAACCGCCGAACCGCAATACACCTCGCATATTTCCGGTGATCATTTCGTCGCACCCGGCGATTTCGCCACCATCTATGACGTGCAGCCGCTCTACAACGTGGGCACTGACGGCAGCGGGCAAAAAATCGCGCTCACCGGACAAAGCTCCATCAGCCTCAACGACGTGGCAAATTTCCGCAGCGCCGCCGGATTGCCCGTCAACGTTCCCACGCTGCTGCTCGAACCCGGCACCGGAAGCTCCACTCGCTGCCCCGGCGACGAAGGCGAGTCCGATCTCGATGTCGAATGGTCCGGAGCCGTCGCCAAAAATGCTGGCATCACCCTCGTCTATGCAGGCGTAGATACCGGAGAAACCTGCGCTACCCGCACGTCCGGCGCATTCGACGCTCTGCAATACGCGATCGATCAGGACATCGCGCCCATTATCAGCAACAGCTATGGCAACTGCGAATCCGCCATCGGCGTCGCCGAAGCGGAAACCATGCAGGGATGGATCCAGCAAGCGAACTCCCAGGGCCAAACCGTTCTTTCCGCCTCCGGCGACGACGGCGCAGCCGATTGCGATTTCCAGGTGACCTCGGCAACGCATGGCCTCGCCGTTGACATTCCCGCCGCAATTCCAGAAGTGACCGGCATGGGCGGCACAGAATTTACTGGCGACCCCTCCGCCACCGTTGCAGGTGGAAATGCCCCTGCCACCACCTTCTGGAGCGGTACCACCGGCGGCAACGACACGCTCTCCTCCGCGCTCTCCTACATTCCCGGAGAAGGCTGGAACGACACCGCCGAAGAACTCGCACAGCCCGGCGGAGTCATTTCCGCATCCGGAGGCGGCGCCAGCACCTTCTTCGCGAAACCTTCATGGCAAACCGGGACCGGCGTCCCCAACGATGGAAAGCGTGACGTGCCCGATCTTGCCCTGAACGCCTCGCCCGAGCACGATCCTTATCTTTTCTGTTCTGAAGATGGCGCGAACGGCACGGTCGTGGCCAGTTGTACCGATGGTTTTCGCACCGGTCAGGGAGGAGACTTCGCCGCTGTCGGTGGCACCTCCGCCGCCGCCCCCACCTTCGCCGGAATTCTCGCCCTCATCAACCAGCATCTCGGCTTATCGGGATCGGGCAATATCAATCCCAATCTCTATAGCTTGTCCGTCAGCAATCCCGCCGCATTCCACGACATAACTACGGGAAACAACATCGTGCCGTGCACTGCCGGCAGCACCGGCTGCCCCGCGGCCTCTCATCAATATGGTTTCAGCGCCACAGCCGGATACGATCAGGTCACAGGCCTCGGCTCCGTCGATGCCAACCAACTCGCGCTCGCATGGGCCGCTTCCCTCGATCCCGACTTTGCGCTCACCGCCACTCCAACAACCGTCTCGGCCTCGGCGGGCCAGTCCGCATCCTTCACCCTGACGATCTCTGCCATCGCCGGTTCCACCGGAATGGTCGTGAATTTCAGTCCCGGCAGTTGCACCGGTCTGCCCACAGGCGCAACCTGCAGCTTCAGCCCCGCCAGCGTAAATTTTGACGGCACCAACAACGCCACGACCGTTGTCACCATCGCAACCGCCGCCAACATGGCGCTGCCCGCCGGAGCGCAGACCGTCACCATCACCGCAAACAACGCATCCGCCAGCGTCGGCCTCACCGTGAGCAAGACCACCGCAAGCTTCACTCTCTCCACCACCGCCGCCACCTTCCCGGTCGGCGTCGGAGGAACCGATAACATTCTGGTCACGGTTCAAAGCCAGACCGGATTTCTCAGTCCCGGCAACGGCACCACCATCCTGCCCCTCACCTACACTTGTTCCGGAATTCCAGTCACCGCGGAAATCTCCTGCATCGTCAATAACGGTCAGCCAACCACCGCCTCTACCGTGACCGTGAATATTGTCACAACACCGGTCACGACGAAGCTCGAGCACGCTCCGCTAAGCCATACCCGCATCTTTTACGCTGCGCTGCTTCCCGGAATATTCGGACTTCTCTGCCTTCGTCCGCGAGCCCGCACCGTGCGCCTGTTTAGCCTGATCATTGTTCTGGGACTTTCAACCCTCTGGCTCGGCGCCTGCGGCGGAAAAAAGGTACCGACCAGCAACGTCGGCCCCAGCAGTCTCCCTAATGCCGGCACGCCTCCCGGCGATTACACCGTCACCATCAATGCCACCACCGGCGGAGCCGTTCCCATAACTGGCTCGCTCCCGATTCACTTGAGCGTAGGTGCGCAGTAGCGCGCCGCCTCAACTGTGGCTAGGCGTCATCTCGAAATCCCGCGTTTTCACCAGAGGGGCGAGGGGACTCCGTCAACGCAGGCATCGTTTCTCTCAAAATTTCACTGCTGCCGAATTCTCTGCTCGGCGGCCTGAACCGAACCGGAACCTTCCGACCCTGTCCTCCTGTGCAAAAGCGGCCGGGCTACGCCCTTGCGCGCCAGCGACGGGCGGGTTACCATTAACCTGTTCTCATTGGCCACGTTCCCGCGTAGGCCTTCCGCGCCCCAGGCCGTTCCCGGCGGCGCGACGGATTCCGACAACGGATCACGGAAACGAAACGCATCATTTTAGATTTTTCGTACAGTACGGATTTGCGTCACGAGCTTAGCGGACATCGGCGGTTGCGCTCATAATTGACTCCCGCCCAAAACTCACTCGCACACGGAGTGTTTCCATACTCACGGATCAATTCGCCGTCGGACGCAAGCCGGGCGAAGCGGACGAAGAATACGAAAGCCGATCGAGCGCCCATGCCAACGCTGGCCGCGCCTTTCGCAACCAATGAAATTTCCAAATCGCAATATTTTTGCAACTCCCGCGCATGACACCAAACGCGCAGTAATGAGAGGACTATGAACGCAGGACCAGGAAGACCCTCCGGAGGCGGAGGAGGTGGACGTCGTCGGCGTCGCGGACGCCGTCACAGCAATCAACGCGGTCAGCGCCCCGGCAGCGCCCAGGCCCGCCATAATCAAGACGGCATCTACACCGCTCCCATGGATCACAGCTACCGCGCCGCGCTCGCCGGGAACAACAACGGCCAGGGTGGCGGAGGCCGTCGCGGCAGTCGTCCCGGCTTCGGCGCCTCTTTCACGCCCCCCGATCCCGAACCTCTGCCCGCCCGCGAAGACGCCAACTCGCGCATCTTTGCCTTCGTCGACGATCTTTTCTTCGCCACGAAAATTCAGGAAACCGCGCGCAAGCTCAACGTCAAGGTTGAATTCGTGAAGAACGACAAAGATTTCGCCGACCGCGTTCTGCAGAACGGCAACGGCGAAGAGAAGCCGTCGCTCATCATCTTCGACTTGAACAACGTTAACGCGAAACCGCTGACGCTGATTCCGAAGTTGAAGTCAAAGCTGAAGAAGGGAACTTCGATTATCGGATTTCTCTCCCACGTGCAGGGAGATCTGAAGCAGAAAGCCCATGAAGTAGGCTGCGACATGGTCCTGCCGCGTTCCGCCTTCTCGCAGAACCTGCCGCAACTATTGCGCCGCCACGGAGCACCCGAAGAAGAAAATCCGGTCGTACAGTAGGGAAGGCGAGACATCGGTAATTCGTCTCGGAACCGGCGCCTGAGCACCGGCAACTACCGACTGACCAATGCCGCTATCCCGGCGGCCAGCTCAGCTTCCTGCCGCCAATCAAGTGAACGTGCAGATGAAACACCGATTGCCCTGACTCCGGACCGACATTCAAAACCGTCCGGTACCCCTTCTCGATGCCGCGCTGCCGCGCAATCACCGCTGCCGCTAAATGGCAGCGCCCAATGACCTCGGCATCTTCCGCCGCAGCTTCCTTCAATCCGGCAAAATGCCGCTTCGGAATCACCAGCACATGCGTCGGCGCCTTCGGATCGATATCTTCAAATGCATAAACAGAGTCGTCTTCATAAACTTTTTTGGAAGGAATCTCGCCTCTAAGAATGCGGCAGAAAAGGCAATCACCGGTAGCGTCGCTCATGATTGGATTTTACAGAAACCCTTAACGCCGGGGACCGGTTGCCCCGGTTAGGCGCTTCAGTCGAGCCGCACCACAAACACCGCGCCATCCGGCGAGTGCGTCTCCGCCGCCAGCTTTTCCGCCCGCTCCCGATCGTCGTCCAGCACGCGCACTCTTATCCACCAGTCACCCGCCGGACTCGGAAAACTCTGCACCTTCGCCGTCCGATAGCGCCGCTTCAAATGATCGGCCAGCTTGTCGGCCGCCTGCTCATGCGGAAATCCGCCAATCTGCACTGCCCATTTCCCGCCTGCTTTCAGCGGGGCCGGAGTTTCCATCACCTCGATCTTCACCTCCGCTATGCCTGGCAAATAAACATCCAGTTTTTTTGCCGCCGCCAAAGACAGATCGACGACGCGCCCGGGGATAAACGGACCACGGTCGGTAATCCGCACCAGCGCCCGGTGCCCCGTCTTCAAGTTCGTCACGCGCACAATCGAACCCAGCGGCAGCGTGCGATGCGCCGCCGTCATCGCATGCATGTTATAGATCTCCCCATTCGACCCGCGCCGGTTGTGATAAGGCGGCCCGTACCAGCTCGCCAGCCCCGTCTCTGTTGCAATCGGCACAGCGCTCGCCGGAATCGTCGGCTCGGCAAGATCGGCGCCAGTCTCATCCGGCAAGCGATCGTTCTTCGCCGCCCCCTCCGGCCGCGTACTCGGAGTTGCAGCCGTAGATTCCGAACTGGGAGGCGGCGGAGGCGGAACATCCACGCGCGCCTGCTTCGAATGCCCGCACCCGAAAAGAGCGCAGAGAAACAGTAGCGTCACCAGCGAAGGAAAGAGAGTGACTAGCGAAGCTCGCGGAAAAACAAATCGGGAACGCCGCGCAAAAGATGGCCAGAAAAAATCGCAACCGCGAACCCGTAAGATACTGGAACGGCCCACGCTCACTTACGCGCCGCTTTTTGCTGCTCCATGTAGTCGGCCAGTTCGTTGAGCTTGGTGCTGGCAACGCGCAGAGCCTTGGTCGAATGCTGCCGCACCGCAGGCACGACCTCGTCGTTCAAATACTTGATGAACTCCGGAATCTCCTTCTCGATCCGTTCCGCCGCGTCGGCCACCGTCTTGCTCACCCGTGCCGAAGCGTCCTCTACTTTGCGGTTGAAGTCGTCCATAATGCTCCTCGCATCTCCTCGCATCTCCGCGTGAATGGCTCAGGCCATTGCTGGAATTGCGCTCAGTTATTATTTCGCGCTCCACCGCGGAGGGTCAATGGAGGGATACGAATAGACAAGGCGATGCCGGAGCCGCGATCACGAGTGCAATCGCGCACCCGATTTTCATCGCTTACCGCATCACCAGCTTCCACGCGACAACAGCCGCGAAAATAACCACCCCCGCCAAATAGCCCCACATCCGGCCCCGTTCCAGCTTTTCATGGTCGATCACGAATCACCTCGTACGAACTATTCTATCGCCGTCCGGACGGGCCTAAACGTTCGTCGGATTATTCCCGCCACGATTTCATAGCCCTTGCAGTAAGGATACAATCCTTGCTAGAGTAAGGATATGGCGAAGGTCACATCCAAGCTCCAACTCACGGTGCCCAAGGCCATCGCCGACCAATATGGCATCCGCCCCGGCGACGAACTCGAATGGATACCCTCCGGCGAAAGCATCCGCGTCGAACTCGCCCGCCGCAAAGCCAAAGCTGGCAACGAGCTCACAACCAGGGAACGCCTGGCGCTCTTCGACGCGAATACCGCGTGGCTGGAAAAACTTCAGGCAGGTCAACTGAAAGACGCGAAATCCGAGGGTACGCGCATCACGCGCCAGAATCGCGGCTGGGCTCGCGAAGAACTGTACGAACCGCCCCGTGGCCTCCCTCGTCGATACTAATATTCTGGTTTACCGTTGCGACCCGCGCGACTCGAAAAAGCGCTCGGCCGCCACCGGCCTGCTCCGCCGCGGCGCAGCGTCCGGCGACCTGCGCATCCCCCATCAGGCGCTCCTCGAGTTTGTAAGTGTGGCAACCAGAAAGCGCCGAGGCTCTGCGCCCCTGATGACTCATGAAGCCGCCACCCGTCAGGTCGAGGAATACATGGTCCAGTTTCCACTGCTCTTTCCGGACGAGCATGTCTTCCGGACCGCGCTTCGCGGCATGGCGGCCTATCGCATGGGATGGTTCGATGCCCACCTCTGGGCCTACGCCGAGCGCTACGCTATCGGCGAGATTCTTTCCGAAGATTTCGAGCATGGCCGCTGGTATGGTACGGTTCGAGTGCGAAATCCGTTTATCGAGTCCGGGCTCACTTAGGCGATCTTCTGTGCGACTTGCGGCGTTTGTTAAATTCAACTGAGCGCGCCACCAACTTTACAGTGCTCGAGAAATTGGCACCATCAGCATTCCGCCGCAAGCTCCTCGCCTGGTATAGCGCGAACGCGCGCGACCTGCCCTGGCGCAAAAGCCGCGATCCCTACCGTATCTGGCTCTCCGAGATTATGCTCCAGCAAACCAGGGTCGCCGCCGTAATCGGGTACTACCATGAGTTCCTGCGCCGCTTTCCAGCGATCGAAAAATTAGCCGCTGCCCGCGAGGCCGGCGTTCTCGCCGCCTGGAGCGGCCTCGGCTACTATCGCCGCGCCCGCACGCTCCACGCCGCTGCGAAAGTCATCGTCCGCGAACACGCGGGAAAGTTTCCCACGACCGCCGCGCGCCTGCGCGATCTCCCCGGAATCGGCCGCTACACCGCCGCAGCGATCGCCAGCATCGCTTTCCGTGAGCCGGCCGCTGCAGTCGATGGCAATGTCGAGCGCGTCCTGCAACGAATCTCGGGCGAACGAATCTCCGGAGAACAATTGTGGCGGGCCGCCAACGATCTGTTAGACCCGCAACACCCCGGCGACTTCAATCAAGCCATGATGGAACTCGGCGCGACCGTCTGTACGCCGCGCACTCCAGCATGTTTGGCCTGCCCGGTGGTCGGACTATGCGCAACGCGCGGTGAACTGCCCTCCGGCGAAAAATCACCCGCACAAAAGAAGCGCCAGATCGACTACGCACTACGATGCCGGGGCCAGAAAGAAATTCCGGAAAAGGTCTTCCTTGTGCAGCGCCCCCGCAATGCATCGCTCATGGCCGGCATGTGGGAGTTGCCGGAAATAACTGGAAAAAATGGCGCTGCCAAACCCGCATTGACGCTGCGCCACTCCATCACCGTGACGGATTACACCGTCAGAGTTTGGCGCGATCATCGCCAAGAACCGGGCAACGGCAAGTGGTTCTCCGTCGGCAAACTCAACGCCGTCGCGCTAACCGGCCTCGCTCGAAAAATTCTGCGCCACTCCGGATACTTTCAAGGTGCTACCGTCCCTGCGAAACTCCGAACTTCAACTAAAATGAAGTGAGAACCGAAGTCAAGCATGCGCTGGCTGCAAAACATCTTTTCCCTTCACACCGGAGGACGATCCATGGCAGCACTAATCCCGGGCACGAAAGCCCCAGAATTCGAACTCAAATCTCTAGAAGCCAAGCCCTTTACCCTGCGCGATGAATTAGCCAGTGGCCCGGTAGTTCTCGCATTCTTCAAAGTCTCCTGCCCCACCTGCCAGTACGCATTCCCATTTTTCGAACGGCTATACAAAGCCTACGGCAGCAACAAAGTAAAACTCGTAGGCATCTCGCAGAACGACGCTAAAGACACGGCCGCCTTTACAAAGGAATTCGGCGTAACCTTCCCCATCCTGCTTGACGAAGCGCACACCTATCCCATCTCAAACGCCTACGGACTCACCAACGTCCCCACCGTTTTCTGGGTCGCGCAGGATGGCGAGATCGAACTCTCCAGCGTCGGCTGGCTGAAAAAAGATTTCGAAGAAATCTCCCGCAAAATGGCCGAGGCCGGAAACACCGCGCCCGCAGCCCTGTTCCAGCCCTCGGAAGACGTTCGCGATTTCCGCGCCGGCTGAAGCTCGAAGAACTGAACCCGCGGTCGCGGGCAACATCACATTAGGCGCGCCGGTGGCATAGCCAACCGAATAAGCTCGTTCGGAAGCCTTCTGCCACGCCATCTTCTTGCATCCGCAAACGCCCGCTCACGAAAGTTCACCACCCCTCCGTCTGTTCGTAATTCCTGCAGTTACCCTCTGGTGCACGGTCGTACCCGCGAATCAACGCCGATCATCGATTACAATTCTCTAAAGTTCTTAACATCACAGTCATTACCATCAGGGTTACTGGTACTTTCCAGGGCCGCAAACGGCCGTTGGGAGATTGCTCATTTATGCGCCTGATCGTTCGAGCCTTTTTCGTCTTCACCTGCATCTTGCGGTTGAGTGCGTTGGCCTGGGGAGCAGCCCCCGCAAACCCAGTTCCCGCGCCGGTCCCCACTCCATCCAAGCACGAACCCATCTCCGTCCGCATGCCCCCAGCCGCCTTCGCCGCCATGCAGACCATCGATCCCGAGCACATTCGCTGGCACGTCCGCTTTCTTTCTTCCGACCTGCTCGAAGGCCGCGGCACCGGCCAGCGTGGCGGCGACATTGCCGCCGAATACATCGCCACGCAATTCGCCGAGTACGGGCTCAAGCCCGCCGGCGATAACGGCAGCTACCTGCAAAAAGTCCCCCTCGTTGGAATCACCACTCTGCCCGAAACCCGCTTCACGCTGCTCCCGAAACAAGGCGCGGCTACCGATCTCAAACCGCTCGATGAATACGTCGCCTACGACCAAACCCAGCAGCCGCAATCCGATGTCGACGCCGACATCGTTTACGTCGGCTACGGCATCGAAGCTCCCGAATATCGTTGGGATGACTACAAAGGCGTAGACGTCCGCGGCAAAGTCCTGCTCATGCTCGTCAACGAACCGCCCTCCGACGATCCCAATTTCTTCAAAGGCAAAGCCCTCACCTACTACGGACGCTGGACCTACAAATACGAAGAAGCCGCGCGCAAAGGCGCAGCCGGCGTAATCCTCATTCACAGGGAAGACATGGCGAGCTACCCGTGGGAGGTCGTCCGCAACTCGAACTCCGGCGAAAAGTCCTATCTCAAGCTCGAAGGCCCCGCGCTGAAAGTAGCCTCGTGGGTGCAACTCGATGTCGCAAAAAAACTCGTAGCCGCATCCGGCCTCGATCTCGAAAAGCTCATGTCCGACGCGCGCTCGCGCGACTTCCATCCGGTGAATCTCAATGCGAAATTAAAAGCACGCATGGTTAGCAAAGTCCGCAACTTCGAATCGACGAATGCAGTCGCCATGCTCTCCGGTTCCAATCGCAAAATGAAGGACGAAGCGGTCATCTACACCGCGCATTATGACCATCTCGGCGTCCGCCCTGACATGCCCGGAGACAACATCTACAACGGCGCCGTTGACAACGGCACCGGATGCGGCATTCTTCTCGAACTCGCCCGCGCCTTCAGCGTCGCCAAAGACCGTCCACAACGCTCGGTGATCTTCGCCGCGGTCACGGCAGAAGAACAAGGACTTCTCGGTTCCGAATATTTAGGCAAGCATCCGCCCATTCCGGCAGGGAAGATTGCGCTCGATTTGAACTTCGACGCCGTCCAGCCCATCGGAGAGCCCGAAGATGTCGAAGTCTCGGGCGCAGAGCGCACAACTTTTTATCCCTGGGTGCAGGCAACCGCGAAAGAATTTCGACTAACGATTCGGCCAGATGCGCGCCCCGAAGCCGGCCACTACTACCGCTCCGACCACTTCAGCCTCGCCGATGTCGGCATTCCATCGTTCTCCATCAACGAAGGGCTGAAGTTCAAAGGCCACGACGCCGCCTGGGGAGACAGCAAAAATAAAGAGTACGTAGAAAAGCACTACCACCAGCCCAGCGACGAATACCATCCCGAGATGAATTTCGTCGGAGACGCCGCCATGGCCCGCTTCGGCTTCGC
>CAZGXY010000036.1:0-47800 GCA_964530145.1 uncultured Acidobacteriaceae bacterium
TAAGTTTCATTTGTGGAAGTTAAGGAATTTACCGGCGCCCACCGCCCCCGCCGTGGAATCCTCCGCCTCCATGAAAACCTCCACCGAAGCTTGATCGTCCACGATCGCCGAAGCCGCTTGCCATCCCCCCATGATTGAAGCCACTGAACGCTCCTGGATGAGTGCCGCCATGAAATCCACCCGCTCCATGAAATCCGCTGTCTCCATGAAAACCACCGCCATGGAAGCCGCCGCCGTGAAATCCTCCTCCATGAAAGCCGCCGCCATGAAATCCGCGATTGAAAGCCCAGCCGTGAGACGCCCAGGCGCCATGATTAAACATGACTCCAGGGCCATGCCAGCCGTATCCCCAATGCCCCCAACCCCAGCCAAATTCGCCAAAGAATCCAATTCCAAAGCCCAAGCCGAAATCGATTCCCGGACCTCCAATGTAAAGTCCCGGATAGGCATACCAGCCCGGCCAGACGCCGATTGGCGCTCCATAGACGAGCCAGGGATCGTATTGGGGCACGTAGACTACTTCAGGATCGGCGGGCTCGATCACGATGTCTGGTCCCTGCGTGGTTACTGTTTCCTGCGAGTTGGTGTTTAAGTTGCCCGATTTCTGCGCCCGCTGACGCAGCGCCTGAACGGCATTGGTGACGTCTTGCTGCTGGTTAACGTAAGCTTCGCCGAGAAAGGACGTCCAGGCGAGATTTTTATCCATGTTGGCGAGCACTGAAGGAAACTCGGTGAGCGCCTTCACGCTCGGATCCCAGGGCTGCTTGTCGACTTCTTTGCCGAGTTTCTCGCCCTTGAGATGCTTATGCTTCTGCATCCACCGGTCCGCTTCGACAATTTCGGCGGGATAAGTAGCTGCCGCGAGGACCTGTGCCACCATCGCATCCGGATACAGTGCAATGGGCGCGACCAGTTGCTGCAACTGTTCCGGTGTCTGCTTCGCGGGCTGGGTCGACGGCGGCACGGAAGTTTGGTCCGCTGCGGCCAACGCTCCCGGCGCAGCCGCCGATACAAGGCAACATGACAGAAAAGTGCAGCAACTTTGCCTTACAACCTTCGTGATGGCTTTCATGTTCGATTCTCCTCCTTCGACTGGCCGCGGCAATCACCGGGAGGCCTCGCGTGCGAGATGGACGCTTTAGCTGGATAGTTCAGCCGTACTTCGTACTGCGAATTGCCGGAACGTAAGCGGGCAGCCGGGATGGCTACATCGACATGCGAACTCCACTTGCACGCTTCCTGCCTCGCGGCAGGCTTCTCCGCAGTATTCCTGTCCCTCGGCTGCGTCGCACAGGCAGGGTAGGTGCGCGCACTTTCTTGTTTCTTGAGTTGCCATTTCGCTTTCATCCTCTCCGGGCACGCCGGTCTGGTATTTTGTTGGCGTAAGCCGCTTTCCTGCCAGTCCGGGTGAACTCGAGGAAGCTGACTCAGGCTGCTTACTTTCGGCGGCTGCTTGATCTCCACTAATTGCATCCGGCTCTCCAAACTTGTCTTGCCGCAGCGCGCCTGTTTGTAAGGGCGTACGCGCGGATGCAGGAATTGAAACGGTCTCGAATGTCGGTCGGCTGATGGAGCGTCCGCATTTGGACGGCCGAGCGGCATACTGTTTATTCTGAGAAACAGAAGCTACAGAACTACCAGCATTCGAAGTTCTCCCAGTAACGGATCCACCGCCTGTTGCCCCCGAGTATTTTCCGCCTCGGCAAACCGGTCGCGGGACGTTTTTGGCATTTGCCCCGATCATGCAAGGCACAAGAACTCAACGCTTCGGTGAGCGCCAGAAACAGGCCGTTAGATCGAGGAAAGGGTACGGAGGTTACAACAATTCTCTACATATCCGGGCGGCGGTTCGGTATAAGCTAACTGAGGTTGAGGCGTTTGCTGACCGCCGGCTCGCTCTTTGATAGTGTTGACTTGGCTCATGCATACTAACCTCTCCTACGTAGATTAAGGTCGAACACCGCCGCATTGTAGTTGCTGTAAAACCGCGGTTACAGTTACTTGGGCCCTCTTCCCCTGCAGCTCTGAGACTTTATCTGGAGCACGAGAGAGACTCTTGAAGATAAGCGATCCAGGCAAAAGGAGATGGATTGCACGGCCAGCATCCCTTCGCACCCGGTGCCGCAGGCTGAACTTAGTCCGACTCGGGGCACCCCTCATGTCGGCTGATCCACAACTGTCCTCCCGTTTGCCTGAGAGGCCGACGCCGCTTGGGACTAACGTTGACCCCACCCTGACTGCAAGCGCCGAGGGCCGTCTGTGACGGCTGCCGTTGCTTCCACCGTATTCGTCGTCGATGACGATCCCCTGGTGCGTGCGGCTATCCAGGGCATGCTGAAGTCGGTGGGCCTGCGATCTCAGGCCTTCGCGACTCCGCAGGAGTTCCTGCGCAGCAAACGGCCGGATGAACCGAGTTGCCTGATCCTGGACGTGAGACTTCGCGGCGCCAACGGGCTGGAGTTTCAGCGCGAACTCGCGGATGCGGGCATCCGGATTCCCATCATCTTCATCACCGGGCACGGAGATATCCCGATGACGGTGCGTGCCATGAAATCCGGCGCGGTGGAATTTCTTACCAAACCGTTCAAGGATCAGGACCTGCTGGATGCCATCTATCAGGCTTTAACCCGTGACCGTACAACGCGGCAACAGCAAAATGAACTTGCGGAGTTGAGGAAGCACTTTGAATCTCTGACAGCGCGCGAGCGCGAGGTTATGGGATTGGTGGTCTCAGGCATGCTCAATAAGCAAGTTGCTTTCGAACTGGGCACGAGCGAGGTCACCGTAAAGATCCAGAGGGGAAATGTGATGCGGAAGATGAAGGCTGAATCGCTGGCAGAATTGGTAAGAATGGCGGCGAAGCTTGAGCTTCCGCTTGACCGCCGGAAATGAAAGCGCTCTTCAACCTCAAGCGTCATGGTCTGGCTGCGATTTCAAGTGCTGTGGCGCTGGCTGTGGCATGGCCAATCAATGTGCCCGCGTCATGTTTTCTTCTGGGTGTTGCTCCAGCAGTCTTTTTGGGGAATTAGGTCCAGGGCTTTTATCGGTGGCCCTCTCCGCTCTGGCTTTCAGATATTTTTCCCTGCGAAAAATTATTCCGCCAGCGATCGAAGAGGCTGCATTCCTGCGATTTTCAATCTTCCTGTTGGCAACTTTATGGTGGCCGCTTGTGGGCCGACGACCAACCTTCGTGCGGCGCCAGCTTTCACTTTACCCTTCCGGGCAACGCGGAGATCCACTAGTAGCATAGCGGCGCCGCAATCCAACCGTGTTTTGCCCGGTACACCACGCTCATACCAAGGTGTGATTGCGGCATCGTCGTTCGGGAAGGTACCTTGCAGCCATGTCGATTCAAAGGAAGGAAAAAATGGTCGCGATTGTCGATGATGATGAGTTGATGCGCAATGCGCTGCAAGGCATGCTGAAATCTGTCGGCTTGCCGTCAAGAACTTACGCCTCGGCGGAGGAATTTTTGAAATCGGGCCAGCACCAGCAGGCGGCGTGCCTGATTGCCGATATCCGCATGCCGGGAATGTCCGGCCTGGAACTGCAGGCACAACTGAACGCTGAACGGTGCAGAATTCCGACAATCTTCATCACCGCGCACGGCGACACGAAATTGCGAATGCAGGCGTTAAGAGCCGGCGCGGTGGAGTTTCTGGCCAAACCCTTCGATGACGAGGTACTGCTTGAAAGTGTGCGAGCAGCTTTAGCGAGTTGAGTCCAGTCAAGGTCAGGTGCGCGCCAGGAGGTTTCTTGTGGGGGCTTTCCAGAAATTGGGGAATAGTGACCAGGCAGCTTATGAGCGCAGATTCGAGCAGGTGATCGGCAGCAGCCCTGCTCTGGAATCGGTACTCGCACAAGTCGAGCGGGTCGCGCCTACGGACTCTACGGTTCTTATTCAGGGAGAAACCGGCACCGGCAAGGAACTTATCGCGCATGCGATTCACAATCTCAGCATGCGGTGCGGGCGACCCTTCGTGCGCCTGAATTGCGCCGCCATTCCGCTGGATTTATTGGAGAGTGAACTGTTTGGTCATGAAAAAGGGGCATTCACTGGAGCCATCGCGCAAAAGGTTGGCCGTTTCGAACTGGCCGACAAAGGTACACTTTTCCTGGATGAAGTAGGAGATATTCCGCCGGCCTTGCAGCCGAAGCTGCTGCGGGTTCTACAAGAGCAGGAGTTCGAGCGCCTCGGCAGTACGCGAACTCATCGGGTCGACGTTCGGCTGGTGGCTGCGACAAATCGCAACCTGATGGAAATGGCGAACCGGGGAGATTTTCGCAGCGATCTCTATTACCGCCTCAACGTATTTCCGGTTTTGTTGCCGCCTTTGCGCGAACGGCGCGAAGACATTCCCGCGCTGGTGGCGCACTTCGTGGTGATTTACGGCCGGCGGATGGGCCGGGAGATCGAGCACATTCCCGCGACAACCATGTCGGCGCTCACCTCTTACGATTGGCCGGGAAACGTTCGCGAATTGCAGAACCTGATCGAGCGTGCCGTGATCCTTTCCAACGGTGGAGTGCTGCCAAATCCGCTGCCGGCGGCTGGGCCTCTGTCTATCGCCGGTTCTGCGGCCGTGACTACTTTGAAGGATTCCGAACGCATCCTGATTCTGCGCACGCTTCAATCGGTTGGTTGGGTCATCGGCGGCCCCAAGGGAGCAGCTTCGAAGCTGGGTTTGGCCCGTACTACGCTGATTCACAAGATGCAGAAGTTGGGAATTTCGCGGTCCGATCGGGAGCGCCCCGCAGATACGATGAGGCCCGGAGGGTTGGAGCCCGGTTCGCTACCGGGAATACAGTGAGGGCTGACGGCCAGCGGGGAACGCTTTCGCCGGCGTATCTTGCTCACTAGAAACGATAAGTAAAACCGATATTCATCGCGATTGGCGCGGCATTGTAGCCTACCGCGTTGAAAAAACTCCCTGGCCTGAAGCCGGCGAGGTTGAACGCGAGGATGACGTGCGACGCAGGAGACCACCGAATCTCGATGTCTCCTTGAGTACCGAGATAGCGGGCCCGGCTGGCATCGCTGGAATCAATGAGGGCATCGTTCCCAAAGGCATAGATCCCGTCGTGCGTTGATTCCCTCCAGTACCAGACCCAGGCAAAAGCGCCGGTGACGTCGCTCTTCGGCTGAAATTGAACTGCAGGATGCACATCGATAAAGTTCTGCGGCCCAAGGAAGGGCACTACAGCTGGGGTAAAGTAGGCCCCGCGGGGAAATAGCGGATCGAAAGTGCCGAGGGGTTGAGTTGCCGGATTGCCATCGCCGCTGTACACGTCCACGCGCAACAACGGTCGAGGATGATAGGGAAGGCGATCAAACGTAGAACCAGTTTCCGTTGACACGCTCCAGGCGCGAATCGAGACGTTCCCGAAACTGCCCCTTTGGAAGTTAGGTTCCCAGTTGTAATCCAAGCCCTTCCCGATCGGGCGGAATACTCTGGTTCCGATGGTATGTCGAATCTCTTGCCCAGTGCCTCGGTTGTAGGCCGCCGACTTCGTGTCCAGTCCGATGTAATAAATGTCAGCCTGCCCACGGCTCATGATTGGAGCCGGAACCGTCAGATAGCTGCCCCATAGGCTTTCGGCATGATTCGGTACATCGTCGAAGAAGCCGGGATTATTTTCGACCGGCTTGACTGCGAATATATCCAACCTCACGTTTGTATTTTCAGCGATCATGCGAAATCCGTCGAACTCAGCTTCACGTTCGGTCCTTCGTTGTTGTCGAATAAGCGGCCGCTGCCGAAGACCATTTCCTGGCGCCCCGCCCGCAGGCTTAGGCCTTGTTGATTGCTCACATGCGACCCAATTTCGACGAATGTCTGATGAACATCGCCCCGATCCTCATCGATTTGGGGTCGCGGGCCACCATTTCTCCGGTCTTCATAGTCAAATTCAAATTCGGAAAATACGCGGAAGTCGGCGCCGGCGTGGAGGTCGAAATGTGGCATCACGCGGTTCATGACATATCCGTTGTGGTCTTGCGGAGGCGCTCCAAACATCCAGTTGTGATAGTTCTCATATTGGATCCGGTATTCGAATCCCACTGAAAGGTACATTTGTGAGTTGTCGCCAAAGGGAATGTATTTGACCGGATCGAAGAAGTCGGTACGTTTCGACGGGTCCGCGAGAAAACTCCAATTCTGTTCTGCGGGAAATGGATTCAGATGTGGACGTGCCGGGTCTGGAGCCAGACCTGGCGGCTGGGGATCGGGAGTCTGCGCCATCGTTGGCGATGCCCGGAAAATGAGGAGAAGAGCGATCAATACAAGAAACCAACGGCTTGTGCACTTCTTGGAGACGCCGTCGAAACTGCAGAACGATGGCAGTAAGTTTCGATTTTTCGTTCCGTTGAACATCGGCCTTCATCGAAATCCCCTCGCAATTGCTCCATGAAACGAGCATGTCAGGGAACGCGCGGCGAAGTATGGGGTATCTTGACGTACACAAAGCGGATGAGCCAACTCTCCGCGAGAAGAAAAACTACGGCGACCAATATGGACAGCAGATCAGCGCCGAGGAGCATCAAGCCCAAAGGGATCACCGTCCCGGTAGCGATGAGCACGCCAACGCGCCATTGTTGCGCGTGGGTGTAGAGTCGCGCATGTGTTGGCCGAAGGTTCACAAACAACAACCCCAACGGAATCACGTTAAGCGCGAGCAGCACGATAAAAGCTACCCGGAGGATGGCGTTCGCATGTGTTTGCCTCATCAAGGCGGACAAGACGAGCAACTCGCCGCAGCCCATCAGGATGGCTGAATTGGTAAGATACCCTCCCAACCAGCGCGCGTCTTTCCAACCTGGTTGCGCGTTCGTGCTGAGCAAGACGCCCTTGTAGGCCGCAGAGCCGAAGCCGGGCAACAGCCCCACGACCACCGCGAGTATGCGAGCCCACTCGAAGTCCATTCCCAGTTCGGCCAGCAGGCTGAGTGCCGCCGCAGCGGTCAGCGGGAGCGAAAAGATCGTCAGACACCAGGTCCCCAATGACATGGGCGAGCCGGGCTTGAAAACCCTGAGCATGTGATGGAAACGCAGCGGATCGCCCAGATCCAATACGAGCAATCCGAGGTCAACAAGCAAAATTACAAGTGCGACCGGATAAGCCGCTCTCGCCACGCGGCTGAAGACCTTGGGTGCGGCCAATTCGCTGACCGCCGCAGCCATGAATAATCCCGTGGCCATGCCGTTGAACAAAGCGTCCCAGGCGATAATGCCGTGCCATCCCGGCACCTTGGTCACAGGCGTGTTCTCGTAGCCGCTTCCGCTACTTCCTTTGGGCAACGGAGATTTGTGAGCTGTCGAGTTCTCGTGCATTTTAGGGTTTCAAAAGAAACACCACCACGAGCAGCGCGGCGATGCCGGCCAAGCCGCCGGCGATGGAACGAACATAATCTCCCATCATGTGCAGCCACGGATTGAATGGAGCGTCCGGCAAGCCATACACGGAAGGGCGATCGACAAGCAGGTAGAAAGAATGCAGCTCGGAATAGGTCTCACCGGGGGCATCGCCATAAAGGTACGCCTGCGGGACGCCGCGTTGATGAAGTTCCTCCACCCGTTTGCGGGCTTTCTCGTGCAGCTCATCAATGGTGCCAAAGTGGATGGACTGGGTCGGACATGCCTTGGCGCAGGCCGGTTCAAGACCGTCGCGCTGGCGGTCATAGCAGAGGGTGCACTTGTGCGAATGACCGCCCATGTCGCTGCGAGTGATCACGCCGAACGGGCAGGCCGCTATGCAGCACGAGCAACCGTTGCAGATATCAGCCTGAATATAGACGTTCTCGAACTCATTCTGAACGATGGCGCCGGTCGGGCAGGCCTGATGGCAAGGGGCCGCGAGGCAATGCTTGCAATGGTCGCTCATCATCAGCCAGCGGTTGAAGCCTGACTCCGCAGGCACAATGTCCAGGGAAGCTAGAGAGGCATAATTACCGGCCACTTGTCCGGAGAACTGCTCGATGAACTTCACATGGCGCCAGGTTGTGGCCGACAACTCTGTCGTGTTGTCGTAGCTATTTCCGGACCAGTTAAAACCATCCGATGGCAATTGGTTCCACTGCTTGCACGCCACCTCGCAAGCCTTGCAGCCGATGCATACGGTCGTGTCTGTGAAAAAGCCTGTCGAGGTCTGGGGCTTGGGCGGTTCGCCACGAAGGAACGGATAGATCAGGCGTCTCAGCAATTCTAATAGTTGGCTGCGCGGCGCATCGCTGGTCTGAGGCAAGGCGGACAATTCCTTTTCTCTACTTGCCATGTCCGAGCCTCCCTTCTGGTTGGGCGCTGGCTGGCGTCTCCGGGATTGGATCGAGCGTGGGCCACGGCGCTGTGGGGACCGTGGGCGGCGGAGTTTGACCCTCGATCCGTCCGGCATGTACTTGGCAGGCGAACGCTTTGCTTTCGTGCATGCTCACGTTCGGATCAGCCACGATCGCGGTCAGGTCGTTGGCGTTGCCTCCGACGCTCTCTCCGGCGAAAGCCCAGTGAAACGGGAGGCCGATCTGATGGACCGTACGCCCTTCGATTACAAAGGGCCGCAACCGCCGCGTCACCATGGCACGGGCCTCGATTCGACCACGCGCCGTTTGAATCGTCATCCAGCCGCCGTGAACAATACCGCGCTCGGCAGCCAGTTCGTAACTCAACTCGGCGAACATCTCCGGCTGCAATTCGTTAAGCCAACTATTGAAGCGGCTCATGGGTCCGCTCAGGTAATGCTCGGTGAGACGGAACGTCGTGGCCACCACGGGATACTCGGCTGTCGGAGTGTGGGCGATGTGGTTCAGCGGTCCATCGAAAAAACGTACTGTCGGGTTGGAATTGTGTTTGGGATAGAGCAGGTTGCCCAGCGGCGACTCGACCGGCTCGTAGTGCGTTGGCAACGGCCCGTCCTTGATGCCGGGAGAGTACAGCCAGCCTAGTCCGTCGGCCTTGGTGATGAAGGGATGTGTGCCTGCGATGGCGGCCATGCCCGTCGCGCCTGGAGCCGGTTGGTAATCGGGCGGCTTCTCCAGTTCGAAGTCCGGTTTGTCGAGTCCGACCCAGCGCCGCATCTCGGAGTCCCACCACACCAATTTCTTGCGCTCCGACCAGGGCCGCCCCGCGGGATCGGCCGAGGCGCGGTTATAAAGGACGCGGACATTGTTCGGCCAAGCGAAACCCCATTCTGGTTGGATTGGATTATCCGTGACCTTGTGTTCTTTTGCCCGGTTGCGGCCTGGCTCGGGGAAGACGCCGCTATAGATCCAGCAGCCGCATGCCGTCGTGCCGTCGTCTTTTAATTCCGAGTAGCTGCTCACTAGATGAGGGCGCGCGGTGCGCGGGTCGATTTCATTCAACCGGTGACCGTTGATCTCCATGAGGACCTTTTCCAGATCCGGTTCCCCTTCAATGCGGCTGAGCGTTCCATCGGGCAGGCGCGGAGGCTCGTCGAAGTCATAATCCCATGTGAGGTTCAGCAGCGGCTGATCCCTAGGATCGGTTGAACCGGCGTAGAGCTGTTTGAGGCGCTTGCCAAGGTTGTAGAAAAACCAAGCGTCAGAACGGCAGTCGCCGGATGGATCAATGGCCTTGCCGTGCCACTGGATCAGTCGCTGGGTGTTGGTTAAGCTGCCTTCCTTCTCTTGAGCAGCTGCCGCGGGGATGAAGAAGACTTCGGTTCCGACCTGTGAGGACGGCGGCCCATTCGGGTCGTCCTTCCAGAAGACGGCGCTTTCAGTCTCAAACCAGTCGAGAACTACCAGCCACTCGAGGTTGCGCAGTCCGGCGCGGTGCACGTTTGCATTGGGTCCACCGCCGGCGGGGTTCTGGCCGGCCAGGAAGTAGCCCTTCACTCCACCGTTTGCCATGCGATCGAAGTAGGCCAGTTGCGAGTAGTCACCGTCCACGCGCGGCAGCCAGGAGAATCCGAAGTCGTTCTCTGGCGTCGCTGCGTCGCCGTACCACGCCTTGAGCAGGCTGACAATAAATTTGCTAAAGTTCGCCCAGTAGCCGGTGGGCATTCCTCCATTCTCGATATAAGAACTCAAATCGTCGTGAGTAGGATCGTGCGCAGCGGGTTGCGGCAGGTAGCCGGGCAGCGTGTCGTACAAAGTCGAGATGTCGGTCGCGCCCTGGATTGTAGAGTGGCCGCGCAAAGCCATAATGCCCCCGCCGGGCCGGCCCATGTTGCCAAGCAACAATTGCAAAATGCCGGCAGTGCGTATGATCTGCACGCCGGTGGTGTGCTGCGTCCAGCCCAGCGCGTAGGCAATGCAAGTGGTTCGCTCGCGTCCGGAGTTCGAGCAGAGCAATTGCGCCACGCGCACAAACTCTTCCGGCGTGCAGCCGCACACCTGGGAAACGACCTCCGGTGTGTAGCGGGCGAAGTGCCGACGCAGAATCTGCATAACGCAGCGCGGATGCTGCAAGGTCGGGTCGCGCTGCGCGTTTGTCATGTCTTTGTATGGCGAGGTGTATGGTTCGCCACTGCCATTCATGCAGTGACCGTTACGGCCGTGCGGGACTTTCGCGGACTTTTCCTGAGGTCTATCCTCCGAGCCGTCCTGCTCCACATTGTCGTTCTTTGACTCGTCGTAGCCCCAATGGCCCTGCCTGGAATCATAGGACTCATGCTTCTGGTCGAAGCCGCTAAACAGCCCTTCCAGATCCTCGGTATCCTGGAAACCTTCTTCGATAATCGTAGAAACATTGGTGTAGGCCAGGACGTATTCATGAAACCATCGGTCGTTGGCTAAGACGTAATTCACGAGGCCGCCGAGGAAGGCGATGTCGCTCCCGGAGCGGATACCCACGTACACATCGCACACGGCCGACATGCGGGTGAAGCGTGGATCGACATGGATCAGGGTCGCGCCTTTCTCCTTGGCCTCCATCGGCCAGCGGAAACCTACAGGCTGCGCCTCCGCCATATTCGATCCCATAAAGAGGATGCAATCGCTATTGGCCATATCCTGCTGATAATTGGTGGCCGCGCCGCGGCCGAAAGAGGCGCCCAGACCGGGCACCGAAGCGCTGTGTCATATCCGCGCCTGGTTTTCGATCGAGACCACTCCCAGCCCGCCGCCGAACAGCTTCTTGATGAGGTAGTTCTCCTCGTTGTCAATCGTTGCTCCGCCCAGCGTGCCGATGCTGCGCACCGAGTTGAGCAAACGGCCCTGCTCGTCGCGAGCCGTAAAATCGGCGTCGCGAGTTTCCTTGACGCGCTGGGCAATCTGCTCCAGCACCCACTCCATCGTTTTTGTCTCCCAGTGGTCTGAGTAGGGAGCGCGGTACAGGACATGCTTGACGCGATGCGAATTGACGGCGAGCTGGTAGGCGTTGGCCCCTTTGGGGCATAAGTGCCCGCCGCTGATCGGACTGTCAGGATCGCCCTCAATGTCGATGAGTTCGCCGCCCTTGCTGAAGATGAGCTGCCCGCAGCCGACAGCGCAGTAGGGACAAATGCCCTCAGTGACAGTGGCTCCGCGCAGCCGCGAGGCCTTCGCCAGCGTTTGCAGGCTGAACGGTTCCCGGGATGTTTTTGGTCGCTGGGTAAGTGGGAAGCGGAACATGGCAACTCCTTCTTTCAGAGGTTCTTTCTCTAAGATAACTGAGAGCGAGCTTGGCTGCTGAACTGGAAAATCTTTCGCTTCTTGTCGGGCTCGGCGACGCACAGCTCTGCGAATCGAAACCGTATCTCGTCCGACAACGTCGCCATCAAGACGCGCGTGCGGAGCTGCGAGCCCTGTCGATTTCGATCCATTCCGGAGCATTTGACCGCGAAGTGCGCGGCAGCAGTGTAGGTTGAAATCGCGTCGCTGCGATAAACAGCAAGCCGCCCATCATCGCAGTGTTCTTGAAGAAGTTGAGCAATTGCAGCCCAAAGACGACGGTGCCGGATACCTCCCAGAAGGCGTGCGCTGTCAGTGTCGCGGGAAGAAGGAAAGCCAATATTGCTACAGCTGCCAGTCGCGGATAGATGCCCAGAGCCAAACTGAAGCCCGCAACTATCTCAATAGTTCTGGCGATCAGCATAAGAGAAGGTACAACGCTCGCGGGCGCGCCGTGCTCGAGGAGTTCCTTCGCGGCGACGGCCTGGCTGATGATCCCGAGACCGTTCAGCAGAAATACGATGGACATGAGGGCACGGGAAATAGACAACACATATCGTTGAAGAGAATTCATTGGCGGTTCCTTTGATCGGCGGCCGAAACCACAGACTCCATGTTCGGACGCTGCTGCTGCTCCTCACGTTCGTTGAGAACGCGAGATGAAGACGCACTTGCGTCATGGACCTTCTTTGCGAGAAGCCATACCCCGGACTGCTCACCCAAGACCATTCCCAACAGTCCGATCAGGGCGACGATAGGCGGCGCGGGACTCTTCACCTGGACCAGCCCATAGGCAATACCCACTAGCAGGCCGACCACGAATGAGATGAGCATTCCTTTCATCGCCAAACTCCCCTCAGCCACTATCATGCTTATCTTCATCGAAAATGCCTTGTCGCCCATGTCGTCAATCGAAATTGAGCACCTGTTTCGCTGTTGCCTGTCGAGCCGCCATTCGCGTGTAAGCGGCCACCGCCTTCTCAAAGGGAACAATCTCGACCGGAAGCGGTTTCAAGGCTCCGGCTTCAAAACCTGCGTTGAGTTCGCCTTCGATTTCTGCGATCTGTTGCGGGGTCAATCCATAACTGTCAACTCCAAGCAGGCGGGAGAAATTGTGGTAGAAGTTGACCAGGTTGAAAGAGACGACAGGACTTCCCGCGCTTGCGATCACAGCCTGTCGTCCGCCGAATGCGAGCGATTGCAGCGCCGGTTCAAACAATGAGCCGCCAACTGTATTAAACACAGCATTGACGCCTTTTCCGGCGGTGAGTGCCAGGACTCTTTCACGAAGGTCTTCAGTCTTTGTATCGATGACCGCCTCCGTGCCGGGAATGGGGTTTGAAGTGATGTCCGCGCCAATCACGCGCGCCTTTTTCCAATTCGCAATCTGCGTGGCCGCTTGCCCCGTCGCGCCCCTGGCGCCGACGATCAAAATCGTTTCGCCGGGCTGAATTTGAGCAGCATTCACGACAGAGGCCCACGCAGTAATGTAGGGAACTCCGATCGCCGCGGCTTGTTCCATACTCAACGACTTGGGCTTCGGAGACAGTGTCTCGGCGGGGACAACGACGTATTCTGCGTGAGAGCCGTCGCGGACGATGCCGAGCGTCGAAGAACTGCCCCAGACCTCTTCACCTTCGTGAGGCGCTCCCCTTGCGACAATTCCCGCGAAGTCGCGCCCGGGAGTTCGCGGTAGAGTTGTTTTCGCGAAGCGTCCCGCGACGTTCCCGATATCGCTGGGGTTGATTGCTGCGGCCTTGACGCGAACCAGCGCTTCTCCCTGACGGGGTTCCGCAATCAGTACTTCTTCGATTCTCAAGACGGAAGGGGGTCCAAATTCAGCAAAACGCAACGCTTTCATTTTGTTGTCAGCCATTGCTATCCAGTCGTCTGCAATTGAACTCAGTTCAACTGGCGCGGGGGAGCGGGAGATCTGGTATCCCTGCGACGTGTTCCATCCGTCTCACCACAGCGGAAAAGTCTTCCTCTCCACCGCGAGCCAATTCCTCAGAGTTCACGTGGAAGGCGGCTTCCGTCGCCGGCATGGGCACGTGAGATTCGGCCGCAGCCCTCAGAATTAGCCTGAAGTCTTTATTCATCAACTGGAGAGGGAACTGTGGAGTGTAATCGTTGACCGCGATTCTCGCGAGCTTTCCGACATGGGCTGGGGTGATGACGGCCGTCCGCGACAGGACGTCGAGCATAGACTTGCGATCGAGGCCGATTCTTTCCCCAAGAACGACCGCTTCCGCGATGGCTTGCATGCCCACGCCCAGCAGCGTGTTTACCACCAGCTTCATTGCCGTTCCCGAGCCAGGGCCACCCAGAAGGAAGTGCTGTTTTGCCAATGCCTCGAAAATTGGCTTAGCAGCGCGGAAAAGCTCCGGGTTTCCGCCTGCGAGCAGAGTCAGGATGCCTTTTTCGGCGGCGGGCGTACTGCCCGAAATCGCAACGTCCATAACTTCGATGCCGCGCCTTGCGCCCAGATTGTGAAGTTCGCATGAACTCTGTGGAGAGATCGTGCTCATCTCGAGCACCACCGTACCGGTCCGTGCCCCCGCAAAAATTCCCTTTGCCCCCGTGTAGAGGTCCCGTACCGCTTCGTCGTTTGTCAGGCACGAAAGAAGCACATCGACATTGTGCGCGAGTTCGAAAGCATTTTTCGCCACCAAGGCGCCTTTTGCGGCCATGGCTTCCGTTTTCGTGGGATCCTGGTCGCATACTTCGAGACGATAACCGCGATCCAGCAGCCGTTGCGCCATGCGGCTTCCCATATTGCCCAAGCCAACGAATCCTATTTTCACTTGGTCCGCGATTAAACTTTCCATTGACGCCATCTCCACGATTCGAGTCGTCTCTCCATCGATCGGTGCAGCTACTTCGTTCCACCCAGGTTGCGAATGTATTTGACCAAGGCGTCGATCTGATCCTTGTTCACCCGGTCTCCAAACGGAGGCATGTTTCCTCGACCTTCCGAAATGGCTTGAGCCAGTTGCGCGTCAGACTGTTGCTGGACCTTTGGTGAGTGGAAGTCCGCGACCTGCAGGCTCTTTCCAGTCGGTGTTCCGCGGCCGTCTGCCCCGTGGCAGGTGACGCAATTCGTTTTATATAGAGTTGCCCCGGAGTCGTTTGCTGGCTGGGCAAACCCAAAATGCCCGGTGGTTCCCATAAGAATCAAAACGGCAAAGGTTTTTGCGAGTGATCTTACAAACATAAATTCCTGAACCCTCGAACCATCTACATCGTTGCCGTCAAGGTGCATTTCATCTGCCAAATGGGGCACACGAGGTCAGCCACGAATAATGACGCAAATTCGCCACTATCAGACAACCGATGCACGATCGTATTTTCGCGAATGCGTGAGCGGTGACCGCGGAATGACGCGTGTCGAAAGACGGACTCGACCCCAGAGTTCGGCCCCACCGGTGCTGTTAGATGGAATTGGAACTGCTATTGCCTTATCTTGATGCCACTAGCTCCGGAACTTCGGCGAGCCGGTCGTACTCTTCGTTGGTGAGGCGTACGGACGCCGCCCCGATGTTTTCCTCAAGATGTTCGACCGAACTGGTTCCTGGAATGGGCAGCGTGATCGGGGAGCGCCGCAGGAGCCACGCGAGCGCTACTTGTTTAGGCGTCGCCTTACGCGCTTGTGCAATTTCATTGAGCGTTTCGCCCGCGACCCTGCCTGCCCCGAGAGGAAACCAGGGGATGAAAACAATTCCGTTGCGCTCACAGTAATCCACCACGTAGTCCCATTCGCGGTCGGCAAAACTGTAGCGGTTCTGCACCGAGACGATGGGAACAATTTTGCGCGCTCTCTCGATGTGCTCGCGGGTAACATTCGACAATGCAATGAGGCGAATCTTGCCCTGCTCTCGCATTTCGGCCAGGGTTTCAAGCGAGGCTTCGAATGGCACAACCGGATCCGGAGCGTGCAGTTGATAAACGTCAATGCGATCCAGTTTCAGCCGGCTCAAGCTGCCCTCCACTGCATTTCGCAAGTGCTCGGGGGTTGCGTCATGAGTCCATTGATTCGGGCCGGGACGATTCCAGCCGCCTTTGGTTGCGATGACCAGCCCCTTTGGATAAGGAAACAGCGCCTCCGCAATCAATTCCTCACTGACATGAGGACCGTAGGAATCCGCAGTATCGATGAAGTTGACCTCCAACTCTACTGCATGACGCAGTACCGCGAGAGCGGCTTTCCGGTCCTTCGGAGGACCCCAGATACCTTCGCCTGTCAGCCGCATCGCTCCGAAGCCCAGGCGATTAACCGAAAGCTCCTTGCCCAATGAAACCTCTCCAGCCAGCTTTGCTGAAACTTTCTTATTATTCACGTTATCCTCCCAGATTTTCTCATTCGTATTTTCATTGTGTTTCATGAACGCGGTAGCCATTTGCCACATCAGCGTCAATGGATCGCGCCAGCATTATCTCGCGATTAACAGCACTTCCGGTGCCAACGAAGTCAGGGACGTTGCCTGCCTGCTCTGGAGCCAGCTGTCCCCATTTCGACACCGAGGCCGATCGAGAGTCAATTTGTGGACAGGCATCAGGGCTACGAGCGGCCCTTCCGGCGATGAATTCCGTTTGCTCACGCGGCCTTAAAAGTGCTCACCCACCGCAGGAGCTGCGTTATATGGGCGCAAGAATCGCCAGTCGCATTATCCTCACGGTGCAGGTCGTCAGCTGGGCGGCTTTCATGATTGGTATCGGGCTTATCGTAAGCCTGATAGCGGCAAGCATATATGGATCACTTTCTGTCACAAATTAAATCACTTACTCCTTCGATCGCAGGGACTTCATCAACTGGTGAGTAAATCGAGTGCCCGCTATATCTGCGTGTGTCAATAAGGTTGACTCCCTTTCAGGCGTCGTCTCCGTTTTATTATTTTGCCTTTTTTACCTGATGCACTCCTTGTTACGACATATGACCGAGTGAACGATGCTCGGTGGCAACCGGATGGTAATCGATTTGCACTAGATGAAGTACCGCAAAACATCGCGGACACAGAAGTAGGAGAACCAATCGCCGCACAGGTGTTCAAAAACATTTGTGTTTCTTCCGGCAGCGGGCGTCAGCTGTGAGGTAGAGATTCCTTCAATCTAGACCTGTCCACAAACAACAAAATCGCTTGCGGCTTCTCGGTAGAAGCCAAGGAACGCTTGATCTGCGGTCGGGGTCCTGGAACAAAGTCGCGATTCACAATCCAGTACGCCGCCCACCCTATTCACTCGAATCTCAATTCACGAAAGGGGTAATTCATGACTCGCCGACGGTTGAAGATAGTACCAGTCGCTGTGCTTCTTGTGATGGCGATAAGCACCTCCTTGCCCGAAACAAAGTTGTTGGCCCAGGGCGCTGCGCCGCCTCCTGCGCCGGTCTACAATCCCTATCCACCTGGGATCCTTCCTGCCGATTTGGATTCAGAGCTGGCCAGGGTGCTGCGTGAAGTGGATGGCCTCGAAGCCGAAGCCATTACACAGTGGAAAGCGATAGCGCCGCCAGTTGTGAGCGGTCAACCGCCCATATTTCAAAACACCGGCGTCGCCTCGGTAGAAATACTCGGTAAGCTGATGAATTACGACAAGACCATCTCGCCGAACGAGAATGAAGCGTGCGCATCTTGCCATATGCCGTATGCAGGCTTTAGTGGACCCATCCCGACAGTAAATCTTCTGGAGATTGCATATCCATCGTCGACTCGCCAGCGGGCGGCCAAGCGCACGGCGCAGAGGTATACCTATTCCAGCTACTTCCCTCCACTCCAGTACGACGCGGAGCAAGGTCTTTTTTTTGGAGGAAATTTCTGGGATTCGCGTGCCACCGGATATCTAACCAGAGCCCCGGACGCCGAGCAGGCGCAATTTCCTCCCGTCGATCCTGACGAAATGGACAACCCTGACACCGCCTGCATCGCGTACAAGCTCTCTTTAGCTCCATACGCACCTCTCTTTGAGGAAATTTGGGGCGCCGGGTCATTAAGCGGCATCACTTGGCCAGCCGATGTCGCGCAGGTTTGCGCTCTCCCGGAAGGAGATTCCGTGTTCGGTTCGAACGCTCAACCGCTTACTTTGAGTCCGAGAGACCGTACCCAAGCAACTGAGGATTACGACCACTGGGGGCACTCCATTAGCGCCTTCGAGCACAGCCTCTCGGTCAGTCCATTCACTTCAAAGTTTGACGCCTTCCTCAAAGGCAACTACACCTTGACCTCCGATGAAGCCGCTGGCTACGCCCTGTTCAACGGCAAAGGCAATTGCAACTCATGCCACCTCGACGGTAGGGGTACTACGCTGAGCTCGAGTCAAACAGATACGAGTACCGCCGCCGACGTAACTCCTGTCTTTACCTGCTTCGGTTCGGCCAACGAAGGTCTGCCGAAGAATCCCAGAGTCGCTTTTTATTACGAGGCCACTCCGGATTTCTTTGGATTTACGCCCAATCCAGAAGGTTTTGAATACACCGACTTCGGACTAGGCAGCTTCCTCAGAAGCGGCTTCGGGTCCGCTCCTAATCCCAACTCAACCTGGACCCAGTACGCAGCAACGGTCGACGGCCAAATGCAAGTTGCGACGGCGCGCGATGTGGGCTTGACCCCACCGCAGTGCCCCACCACTGAGGCACCGGGCCCCTACTTTCAAAAGGAGTTCTTCCACAATGGCTACATCAAGAGCCTGAAACAACTCGTTCACTTCTACAACACTCGCGACGTGTACCCATATCCGGTTGAATCCGGAGAGTGCCCGGCAGGAACGGTAGAACGGGTAACCTGCTGGCCGACGCCCGAAGTCGTGCAGAATGTGGATACGACGACCGGCAACCTCGGCCTGTCGGATACCGAGGAGAACCAGATTGTCGCCTTTCTCCAAACGCTCAATGACGGTTACACCACGCCTTTCCCTGACATCAATACCTACACGGGAACTTGCATGTCAGGCGGTAACGCCTCGACGCAGGGGAACAACACACTGATTTCCGCCCAGGTGCTGGAAAACCTTGTGAAGAAGCCCTAGATGGAGCACCAAGGCGCGTGGGGCTACCTCCATGCGCCTTGTTTCGTGACTTCATGAAATTCTAATTCCCTGGGAGATATGCACATGAACGCAATCCGCGTGAAATTGTTGACTATCGCTGCTGCCGGCGGCCTGCTTTTCTCAAACTCAATAGCCGCTCAAGTTAGCCCCTACGGCCCTAAGACACTGCTTCCCCCGGCGCCGAAGGCTGCACACGTCGAGATCACGCAAGGGCCGGAACTCGAAACGGCAAGAACCAGCTTTGCGTTTATCAGGTGGACTACTAATAACCCCGGCGGCACGGACGTGCATTTCGGCGTCGTGCACTTCGGCACGGATCCGAAGGAACTGAACCAAACCGCGAAAAATCCTGTTCATTTAAACCGGAGCCATCCCGATACGATTTTTCGGGTGCGCGTCGACGGACTCAGTCCGCAGACGAAGTACTACTACACAGTTGAGTCCACGAGTTCCACTGGCACAAGCGACGGGATCAAGAGCGACGTTAAGCAATTCAGCACACAGTGACGCGATTGGTCTTGCATTTCCCTACTCTGAGGCCGAGGTGGCCGGGGACGTCTCAGGAAGCAGCCCCTTTGCCGGCGGGAGGATCGACATGTCTAAAATGCAAAGCTTCGCACTCGCGGGTTTGGCCCCGAGTAAAACGCTGCGGCGTGCGGCCCTCGCCACATTTGCACTCGTCGTCTTGCTGCAGGCATCTTTCGCCCCTGCCCAGACTCTCTCCGGTACGGTGAACAATTCCAGCACCGGAAAGCCATCCGCCGGAGACGAAATTATTGTTTTTAGTCTCGATCAAGGTATTAGAAAGTCGGGACGAATTAGCACAGATGCTCAGGGACGCTTCACTTTGAAACCCGACAAAGCGCAGACCCGGTATCTGGTGCGCGCAATTCATCAGGGCGTCGCCTATGATCAGGTCGTGGATGCGAAAGCGGCGTCAGTCGCTATCAAGGTATATGACGTCGCGCAGAACGTTAATGGAATTGGAGTAGTGGCCGACATCATGCGCATCCAGGCGTCCAACGGCGAGCTCATGGTGACTCGCGACATCGGAGTGCGGAATACCTCGAATCCGCCGCGGGTTCAGCTGAAGGCGCGCAATCTCGAGTTCTACATCCCAGATGGGGCCCGTATCATCGAAAACTCGGGTGTGGCCATCATCGAAAACAGTCCCCCGATGAAATCCACTCCGGTGGCGGAGAGGGAGAAGAATCGCTACTCTTTCATTTTCCCGCTCGGGCCGGGGTCGACACGGTTCGAAGTGAGCTACCAGCTGCCTTACACGGGTAGCGCAAAACTTGATCCCAAGCCGATTTATCCTGTCGAGCACTTCATGGTGATGCTGCCGAAGGCGATGCAGTTTAAGGCCGCAACTTCGACAGGCTTCGAAGCGATGAACCTTCCTAACGGGCCCGATGCCGCCGTGGAGCTTGCCGCGAACACCAGGGAACGGCAGAATCTCGCTTTCAACATTTCGGGCGAGGGCGTACTTCCGACCCCTCGAAAGCGCGGGGTTCAGAGTTCGATGCCGCCTGAAGAAAGCCCGGCAGGCGTGACTCCTGCCACGCATTCGAACGACCGTCCGCGCCGAGGGTCGGGCCCACGGATTAAAGTTGGCGACATTCTGCAAGCGTACCGGTGGTGGATTCTCTGTGGTCTTGCAGCAACCGTGATTGTCTCTGCCGTTTGCGTTGCGTGGCGGCAACAGGCCGCCGCACGTGCATTCATGCGACAAAAAAATGCATCATCCCCGCAAAGAGCGATGCGAGACGAGTTAAACTACTTTCTGCAGGGAAAAGGAGTTCGCGAAGTGGTGCGGGAATCCGTTACTGCACCAACGAATTCCGAACCGATGGAACAAATCAGGGAGCGGCTTTTCAATATTGAAATCGAGCGCAAAAACGGAACAATCTCCCAAACTGAATTTGAACGGGCGTGGGTCGCTCTTGACCAAATGCTGGACTATGCATTAAAGCGGGAAGCTCAAAATGCGTGAATCGATCACGCCGCGGCCTCGCTGAACAGAGCCAGACCAACCATGAAGACGCAGGGAGGCAGGAGCGCCCACATCTGGAAGTGAAAATGCGCCACGCCGGAGAGAGCTGCTCCGAGCAGAAATCCTGACCACACGATTGCATCCGTGCGAGCGTGATTGAGGTGGGAATCTCCTGGAAAGTCCTTTGCAGTGAGAGGTTCGCTTACGGCGGCTGCGGCGAGGTGACCGCCGATTCTGCTTAGCGTGCCAGTCATGAAGGTGATACTCACCGACTCGGCGCCGATCTTGGTCAGAGCCGGATTCATCATGCCCATCGCCAGGCAGAGCATGACAATCTCGGCGGAAACATTGCGATATCCGAGCCATTCGAGACCAGGAACCGTCGCCAGCAAGCTCGCAATCAAGCCGAAGATCGCGCGATGGGAATGAGCCAATTTCGATTTGGTCAAAAAGTTCCCGACGAAACTACCGGCGACGAAGGACAGAACCGCTATTGCGGGAGATAAAGCCGCCTGGAAGTTGCCCTGTCCGCTTTTTAAGCCCATAGAAGTTGTATTTCCGCTCATGAATGAGACATAGGTTCCCAGGAAGAGAAGTCCGTAGCCGTCCACATAGCCGGCGATGAGGGCGAGAAAGATAGCTGAGGCCAATTGCCAACGTTTGTGAGTCGGGAATACCTTCATCGCGGTTCCGCAGCGCTAAATCGCTCGGCGAGACGCGGTTCCGCCGGCTCTTTTGCGGATCGAAAAAATTCGGCGCGACGGGCATTTGCCATTTGCATCACGAGGAGCGCGTGCGTTTAGCGGCGGGTTTTGAGGTTCACCCAGCGAGCTCCAGATTCATCGATTGAAGATAGCCCCGGTAGTAGCGATCAAGAGCGAGTTCCGTTCGGCGCGATGTGTTCACTTGTTGCCCGCTGTCTTCAAGAAGGGAAGCAAGGGTGTGCACCGCGCGAGCGGCGAGCGGATACCATTGATTGACCCACCTCTGAATCGTGCCCTTGTTGCGCACGTTATCTTCGACCACCATCCGAACCAGGCACTCGCTCCATTGCCGGTGCCACTGACAATCCTCATTTAGCGAATAAAATATCTGCCCGAGCAAGTAATCGTCCTCAGCAAGAGCCACATCGCTCAAATTCTTCACGAAAAACTCGTCGATCAGGGGTTTGAGCACGACGTTTAATCCGACAAAAGATTCCGCCCAATCGTATGTGATCAGCAATTTCTCGACCACTTCACGCAGCGGCTGCCAGCGCGAGTCCGTCTCCCACAGAGCTTTGCTGTCGGCCGCGAAGCCAGGGTAGATTTGCTGGAGTTGCCGGATTCGATAGGCGATCCGCTGGATGCGGCGCATCTCGTCGGCGGACTGAAGGGCTGCCGCGATGGTGACGCGCCCGCTGGGAGCCATTTGGCCGATGTAGGATGCGATCATTTGAAAACCATGGCCAGGATAGCGGAAGGGAGCAACCACTCTGACGAAAGTATGCAGCCATGCGGGGCGCAGGTGCGCGTCGTAGCCGGTTAGCTCGATTTCCTCCAGGATGCTGTCAACGAAGATTTCTTTCTCTCTCTGCAAACTCGTGTACTTGGTGTAGGTCGTTTCTCGCGGGTCGCAGAACTTTTCCCATGAACTGCACACCAGAGGTGACTCTTCCTGATATCGGCGGTACCAGTCTTTCAGGGGGACATCGAGTTCGAAGCGCTTTCCCGTGAAGCCCTCGCCGGTGTAACAGAGCAATTTAGAAGTCACAATTTCGTATTCCGTCGGCATTCGCTCTTGTTGCAAAAGATGCCAATACGTTTTCTGGTGAGACATATACGCTCCTTAGCGACGGAATGGCACGAAATTGTCAACCGGAGTTGCGGGTTCGGGCGGAAAATCGCCATGCCGCATCGTCCTGGTTCAGCTGAAGCGAACCTTTGAAGGCCGACATAACCGTCTCCAGTTCGCCGGGAAAACGAATGGGGCGTCCCAGATGCTTTTCGATCGCCAACCGGGTCACGACACAGCATTGCGGAACCAGCACTCTTACATAGGCGCCGCGATCCACCACCATAACGTCTTCGTTGAGATCCTTAATCGCCGCGATGATCGCATTGGTTACCGTTCCCACTTGAAGAACGGGACCGACTCGGTCATAGATTCCCGCAGGCTCTTCGGTCATTCTTCCTTCTCTCCGCGCCCACTAGTTCCTGACCTCGCAGCTTCATCTGTGTCGACAAAAATGTCCTTTCCCTCGATCCTGATTGGGAACAGTTTCAAACATGCGTTCCGAGGGTTGACGCCAGATCCGGTGCAGACATCGAATTCCCAATGATGCCGCGCGCAACGGAGAGTCCTGCCCGTCAGAGCGCCCTCACTGAGTCGACTCTTCTGATGAGGACAGATATCGGCATAGGCGTAAATGTGATTATCGACATTAACCAGCAGGATGCATTCGCCATTCGCCTCTACGCCCAGCATTTCACCGCTCCAGAGGTCTTCTATGTTGGCGACCTTTTGAAACGCCATCGCTTCTATTCCGATACAACGTCAAACCGGTCCAACGGCTCGAACCCGGCCTGCGCAACGGTCATTGCCGGGTCCATGGTTTTGTCGTTAAAAACCACCTGAACCTGCGCTTTGGCCGCGACCCGGAGACTAGCCGCATCCTGAAGTCTTCGCGCGAGCTCCTGACATGTGTCGGCTTCTTCCGCCAGAATCAGAAGGCCAACCGTGTCGCCCTGCAGAAAACCATAGAGAGGAATGGGCATAGACTTTCTTTTCAAAAAGCTTAAGCGGCAGAGTCTTTCCGGACTTCTTCTTGAACTGCGAGCCACTCGTAATCGCCATGATGAACGTCTTTGCCCCAAGTCTCCGGAGTGAGATTGAAATATTCGGTCAAAAGTCTTGCCAGGTCAGAGGGGGCTTCTCCCGAGAGGACACGCTTCACGACATCCTTGTGGCTGGCATATCTTTCAGGCTCGCGCAAGAAAATCCACTGGCATGGCTCCGAGCAGAAAATATACTTGCGCCCGCCGTGGACGAGAACCCTCGCAGTATTCTTACGCGGCGTCCCGGCGCTCAGGGGCAACTGACACAGATCGCAAAAAGTTGGCATGGCGCTGCCATGCACAGTCAATTCGTTCTCCGCTCCGGGCCCCACGGTCCTCCAGCGTTCGCTGATTTGCTCCCAGACAGCATCCATGTCATCCCAATATTTACGATATTTCTGCCGCAGCCATTTCCTCTCTGCCGGGCCTGGCATTACAAAATTGAACCACAATGTCGCGCGGTAACTGTAGGCGCTGGCGTAGATCATGTGATGGTAAATGTCGAGTTCGTCGAGCAGAAGATCCCAATACCAGGGCTTCTCAAGCCCAAACTCGTCCAGGGTGCGCAGAAACTGATCGATAATCCACTCTTCCATGAACTCTTTGAATGAGTAGGGACGTTGGTCCGGCGCGGTCAAATAATCGATCGAGAGTCCGGTCAAAATCGAGAACAAACGCCAGTTTCGCCAGAACCACTTGTCGACCACGTACTGCGCGTATTTGGGATCGTGCTTCATGACGGTTGTCAGAACGGGGTGCCCGATCTGTGCATGACGGGCCTCGTCCGTCTGAATGCTCGTGACCATCCTCTCGAACATATGGTCGCTCGATTCGCGAGCAAGCGAGGCGAGACCAACGAATTGCAAATTCGTGAAACCAGTTTCGAACACGCAGTTGGTGGCAATATGGAATTCGATCGCGTTCTGTCCGAGGATTAGCTCATCGATGAAGTGTCGCGCGGCAACTGCAAACCAATTGTTGGTGTGATAAAACTTGTGCGCCCAGTCGAACTGGGAATCTAAGCGCAGTAGTGGATGAAACAGGAGCAGTGGAATTTGGGTGTGGCGATATTCATCGAGAGCTCCAAAAGTCGCCATGGTTCGCCAGGCACTGTCGCGGCCAAACCTTGCACCCCGCAGATTCCCGACGACTCCGGTGAACTCCGCTAGAGGTAACGCCGCGGCATGGACCTTTAGACTGTTCAACCATGGCAACGCTAATTTCTGAACATTTTCGATGCGCCCTACCGCATCGTGCACAGCCTGTACCGCCATATCTTTTTCGTATTGGTTGTCGACGTATTCGCGATACGAGGTCTTGAATGACTCTTCCCAGTCTTTCCATTCTGCATGCGGGAGCCACGGACTTCCGCTGATCACCTCCGGGAAAACTTCATCTTCCTGCACATACGAGAAGTTCCAATCGAGCTTACGGGCAAGGGGCAGCCATTCTTCGCGGCTCAACATATCTCCTCCTGATGGCGCGACGAGGCGACTGGCGATCGCTCGATGCGCCGAATACGCGGTGCGTTCGACCAGATTGAATTGAGTTGAAAAAGGAATACTAGACGGCTGTTAGCGCCAGATAGTACGCTTGACGACCAGAGACGTCAATACGACCACTGTCGTAGTCAAAACGCCTTCGATTTCTTTTACAATTCTTATCTCGTTTTTCTCCGCTTCGAAATATAGGTGCCGCGAAAATAAGAAGGGGGCACATCCGATGCAACACCCAAGATCCATTCACAAAACTTCCGCTGGAGTGGGAGGGCAAGACCAAAGGTCACGCTTCACCGAATCCCCCAAAGACCGAGAGCGACGTGAACTTCCGTTGCGCGGCGTGATGGACACGATTCCGGGATTGGTCTGGAGCGCCCTTCCCGATGGTCACGGAGAATTCTGTAACCAAAGGTGGCTTGACTACACGGGGATGTCTTTGAATGAGATCAAGGGGTGGGGATGGGCCTCGGCCTATTACCCAGAAGACGTGCCCAATTTGCGAGCGCGATGGCAAATAGCATTGGCAGGTTCGACCTCGTTCGAGGCCGAGGCGCGTATGCGGCGAGCAGACGGATGCTATCGGTGGTTTTTGATTCAAGCTGTTCCAATGCGCGACTCCGTGGGGCGGATTATTCGCTGGTACGGGACAAATACGGACATCGAAGAGCTAAAACTCGCCCAGGAGGAATTGCAGAAACAGACTTCGCGTTTGGACCAGCTGTTTGAACAGTCCCCGGAAGCGGTTGCCGTGTTGAGTACCGAGGACCGGATTGTGCGCGTCAACAAAGAATTCACGCGCATGTTCGGCTATGAACCTGGCGAAGTATTGCAGCGCCAGATTAACGATCTTATCGTTCCCGAGGCTGAGATCGAGACCTCGCAAGCATACAGCCGCGTGCTTCAGCACGGCGGACGAGTGGAGGTCGAAACGGTTCGAAGACGCAAAGATGGAACGGAGATTGACGTCTCTCTGCTCGCGATTTCGGTGAGAACGGCTTCCGGCGAAGCCGTCGTGAATTACGCCATATACCGCGATATCACAGGACGGAAGCGTGCGGAAGAACGGTTGCGGGAAAGCGAAGCACGGTTCCAGGAGATGGCCGATATGGCCCCCGTCCTAATATGGATGACTGGAACCGATGGCCTTTGCAATTATTTCAATAAACCATGGCTCGAGTTCAGGGGCCGAACCCTGGAGCAGGAAGTAGGCACAGGATGGATCGAGGGCGTGCATCCTGACGACGTGCAAAGTTGTCAGGATGGTTTTTTCCCTGCTTACCACGCGCGAAAGCCTTTCAGCATGGAGTACCGGCTCAGGCGAGCGGATGGCGAATACCGTTGGGTGATTGAAAGCGGCATTCCGCGATACAGCGGTGGAGGAGAATTCGCCGGCTACATCGGTTCGAATATCGACATTACGGAACTTAAGCAGGCGGAAGCGGAACGCGAGAGATTGCACCAGCTAGAGACAGATCTGGCCCGCATCAATCGCGTGAGCATGATGGGAGAATTAGCTGCCTCACTGGCCCACGAGATTAAGCAGCCCATCGCCGCCGCGCTGATGGACGCCAAAAGCTGCCTGCGGTGGCTGCGGCGTGATACTCCCGATGTAGCGGGAGGTTGCGAGGCGGCGTTAAGAATGATCAACGACGCCACTCACGCCGCCGAGGTTATCGAGCGGGTGCGGTCGCTTTACAGGCGTGAGACATCGGACCGGGAAGTGCTTGATGTAAACGAAATCATTCAGGAAATGATTATTGTATTGCGCGAAAAGGCGGAGCGGAACCTCATTTCGATCCGTGCGGCGCTCGACCCAGGACTTCCACCGGTTACAGCGGATCGCGTACAGCTCCAGCAGGTTTTAATGAACCTGATGCTCAACGCCTTCGAAGCGATGACAGATTCAAAGGGTGAACTGAGCGTGACATCGAAGTGCAGTGAGGATGGTCAACTTCTGGTTTCCGTGAGCGATTCCGGTATCGGCCTTGCCAACGGAGAAGGCGACCGGATTTTTGACGCATTTTTCACTACCAAAGCGGAGGGTACGGGCATGGGACTCTCCATCAGCCGGAAGATTGTCGAATCCCACGGTGGCCGTTTGTGGGCTTCTGCCAATCGGGGACGGGGCGCGACATTTCATTTCACATTGCCCGCGGCCGTGGCTTTGTCATCGCCCGCAGCTTGACGTTGCGGATCGCAGACCCAGCTGTCGAAATATTGACACCTCCACACCAACCGTCCCTCCATCAGCATTTCCGTGCATCTTGAACAATTGACGGTTCAGCACATTACACCCACATCGCTGTCCGGCCGCGTTGGCAATTCAAATGCTCGCTCTACACGCGAAGGAGCGACCCGCGGATTCGGCTACGTAAAGCAAGCCATTATGTGACTCGAATCTGCGGGTTTGCTTTCCATTTCGGCCGAGCGGATCCAGGCACGGCGGGGAAAGCGCAAAGAATCTGGAAGGGGATGGGAGAGACTAAGCATGGTGACCAATTCTGCAGCGCACTTGATTGTCCAGGATAGAACCAGACAGGATATTCCGAGAGGCCTCGATCGCGACGGGGTAGTGGAAATCGTCCGCGAACTGCGACATCTGCTCGCTGACGTCTTCACGCTTTATCTCAAGACCAAGAATTTTCATTGGCACATGAGTGGAAGTCATTTTCGCGACTATCACCTTCTTCTGGATGAACATGGCGATCAAATTTTCGCTATGACGGATGTTGTCGCGGAACGGGCGCGGAAGCTTGGGGGAACGACGCTCCACTCGATCGGCGATATTTCACGTCATCAACGATTGAAGGACAACGATTACGACTCGATGGCGCCGCAATACATGGTCGCCGAGCTTTGCGACGACAACCAGCGCCTGATCCAGTCTCTGCGCTCCGCCCACGAGCTTTGCGACAAGTACAGCGATGTTGCCACCGCGAGTTTGATCGAAGTGTGGCTCGACGAGACCGAGCGGCGCGTCTGGTTTCTATCGGAGATACAGATCGGGGCTTAATCAAGTGGGAAACCGTCCGACACCAGTCCTCGTTTCAAAATCTCAAATGCCGGAGGCGCGTCCTCCGCTGCCTCCATTTACCTACGAGACCGCAGTTCAGAAGGTGCGCCTGGCGGAGGACAGCTGGAATACGCGCGATCCCGAAAAAGTCGCCGGCGGGTATAACCTCGACTCTCGATGGCGGAATCGCTCAGAATTTGTAAATGGAAGACAGGAAATTATCGCCTTCCTGAAACGCAAGTGGACCAAAGAATTGGATTATCGTTTGATCAAGGAATTTTGGGCATTCGGGGGAAACCGTATTGCGGTGCGCTTTGCGTATGAGTGGCACGATGACTCCGGAAACTGGTTCCGGTCGTATGGCAATGAGAACTGGGAATTCGATGAATTCGGGCTGAATCGCGCGCGTTTTGCATGCATCAACGATCTTCCCATTAAGGAATCCGAGCGCAAGTATCATTGGCCGCAGGGGCGGCGTCCCGATAATCATCCCAGCCTCAGCGATCTCGGTTTGTAGGCGCTGGCTCTGCGCCGATAAGCCTGATGTTTAATGATCCGGGTGAAACGGCATGCCAGGGTGCCCCGCACTCGCGGGTTCTGGAGTATCAATATCTAAATTAATGACGACCGGCTCTTGCCCATCTCTCACCACTACGGCTTCGCACATTTCATCCGGGCTGGCGTTGATTTCCTGGTGCGGCACGTAGGGTGGGACGTAGACAAAATCACCCGGGCGAGCTTCTTCGCTGAATTCGAGTTGATCGCCCCAGCGCATTCGAACGCGGCCCTTGACGACGTATAGAACAGTCTCCAGTTGTCCATGATGATGTGGACCTGTCTTGGCGTCCGGTTGTACCATCATTGTTCCCGCCCACAACTTGCTTGCTCCGGTTCTGGCATGGGTGATTGCGGCAGCACGTGTCATGCCCGGCGTCTGAGGCGTGTTCAAGTCAAGTTCATCCGAATGTACGATTTTGACTCCGTGTTTTGCCCAATCCATTCGTAACCCCCTGGTTGGGGCTTGCATTTTTGCAGCCTAAGGGGCGACTCATGGCACGTCGACTCAATGCCAAGCATCTTAATCAAGCGGTTGTGCCCAAGGCGGAAGTCCATGCGTTGACAGTTCTGTCCATATCCCGACGCTGCTACTCATCTCGCTATCCGCCGGTCATGCCAGGCTTCGCAGAATTCCCGAAGACCAAACAGACATTCCCGACCATGCGCACTGGCATCAGAAAGACTGTTCCCGCGCTTTTGTTTCGAGCCGCACGCAGTGAGAACGGAGTAGTGGAAGCGACGTGAAGGCAATAGCCCGTTGGCAACCCAACTGCACTGAACCAGACGCACACGGTGGAAGCCGAGTTCCGTAACCATCGCCGCTCCGGGGCGGGCGCCTAAGCCGATTCTGCGTTGAAAGATTGCAATGCGAAAACGCGTCGTCCTGGTTCTCCTTTTTGTTTCGTGTATGGTTCGGGAGCGTCCTAGTGCTCAAACGATTCCGGATGTGAAAGCGAATTCTGAATCGAGCGCTAATTCGACCGATCCGGCCCAATCTGACCAGACCGCAAAGGAAGACTCCCTGAATTGGCTGTTCCCCATCAATACGCTGGACCGATCTTTGCCCAGCTGGTTCCACATCGGCGGGGAATTTCGCGGCCGTTTCGAGGGCGCGATGGGAATCGGGTTCAAAAGCACGGACGATTTCTATTACCTGTACCGTCTGCGGGTGAATGTGGGCATCAAGCCGAAGAACTGGCTGCTTTTCTTTGGCGAAGTGCAGGATTCTCGTAATTTCTTCAACCACCACATCGCCAATGCCAATCCCTACGAGGACAAGTGGACCCTCTGGCAGGCTTATCCTCAGGTAGGTAGCTCCGAAACAGGTTGGATCGATGCTCTGGCGGGCCGCCAGGTCTTGAAGTTCGGCGATGAGCGCGTCATCGGCCCATCCAACTGGCTTAACGTTGGTCGCACTTTCAACGTTGCGCGGGTCGATATTCATCATCCGGGCTACCTCGTGAGCGTGTTCGCTTCTTCAGTAGTGCCCGGCGACAACAGTGACTTACACAACGCACTTCCGGGCAACAATATGTACGGAGTGTACGGAAGCTTCCAGAACATCGTCCCCAAGGCCGACTTCGAGCCCTATGTTCTGTGGCGAGTCGCGTTTAAGAGCCCGGAACTTGGAGAGACGGTAAATCGTGGCCACCTCAACGAAGTCACGATTGGCCTTCACTGCAAGGGCGATCTACCTGCTAATTTCGATTACGATCTGGAGTTCGACGGACAGACCGGCTCGCTTGGCGCATCATCCATTGCCGCGTGGGCGGGCTATGCCAGCGTGGGCAAGACCTTTCGGAAGGCTGCGGCTGCGCCTCACGTTTTTCTCGAAGGCAATTACGCCTCTGGAACAAAAAATCCGAACGGCCACGAGTGGAATACGTTTGACCAGATCTATCCTTCGAATCACGATAAGTTTGGTTTCGCCGATCTGGTGGGTCGCCGGAACCTTGTGCAATTCCGAACCGGAGTGGAAGAATACGCTACGAACAGATGGACATTCATAGAACAGTTTGAGGGCTACTGGTTGGCTACTTCGAATGACAACTACTATGCCAGCAGTGGAGCGATTGCGGTTCCCGCCCATCCCGGCGCCAGCCCGCACATCGGCAACGAATTCGATGCGATTGCCGAATACAAGCTGAATAAAGGACTGAGCTTTGGTTTCGGTTATGGCCGTATGTTCGCTGGACAATTTCTCGCTACCACTACCGCTGGTCACGATTACGGCTATCCGTTCGCGTACTTCGAATACAACTTTTCCAAATCTGGCTTTCACTTTCCCATTACGCCGAATAAAGGGAATTAATCGCTTAGGTGATGAAGCCAGGGTGTGAACGATACCAAGTCCCTCATTTCCGCCGAGCAATTAAAGATGCGCTACTTCTGATTAGCCGTTCCTGACCGGCTCAGGCTCCATACATACGCCGCAACAGCTGAGACCTGGTCGGGCGTAAGTTGCGCCCCTCCCATTGCCGGCATGGGACCGCGATATTTTTTTGGTTGCGCTACGCCTTCAATAATCGTCTTCTTGATTCCCGCATAACTGCCATCGCTCCACAGCCATTTGTGCTTTGTTAAAGGAGGCCCCAAAGGAGTTCCCTCGCCATTGGCGCCATGGCAGCCAGTGCACCCTGCTCCGCCAATTTGACCCCGATAGATGAGGTCACCGGTCTGCACCATTTTTCGTGTTGCGCCCGGAGGAACCGGAAGATTGGCGTTCGCCGCTACGCCCGCGTCGGGATGCGTGTCCTCCGGTGGTTCGGAGGTGGCTACAACCGGATTGCCGGCCGGAGCGATTGCGCTCGGACACGGGGTGACGTTCGCAGCATCATTCGCCGCTCGCCATTTTCTCCAAAATCTATCGCGGATACACGCGCGGGCGTTGGACGAACATCGGCGGGCGATGATAAGCTGGCGTTCCGCACCTGCCTACTTCCGTTAGGATCATAATCGAAGCGATGGAGCAGAATTCGACGAGCGCGCCTCCCGTGGCAGGTGGCTTACCTGCACAGGTGCAGCCTGTAACTGCACCGTTGACTTGTGCTGCGATCTTTCTGGTTGTAACGATCAACCCGGGCGCTGAGCATCGCGCCGCCGTGCGCTCGTTCTGCGGAGACCTGGCCGCGCTTGTGCGGGCGGTGGAATTTCGCGACCTCGAAGCGAGCCTTTCTTGTGCGATGGGGATTGGGTCGGAGGCGTGGGACCGTCTTTTTGGCCTGCCGCGGCCGGCAGAGTTGCACTCCTTCCGCGAGTTTCGATCTGGAGCGCGCCACGCGGTTGCTACTCCGGGTGACTTGCTATTTCATATCCGCGCCAAGCGTATGGACCTCTGCTTCGAACTCGCCACCCAGTTTATGGCGCGGCTTGGGAGTGCCGTTTCTACGGTGGACGAAGTGCAAGGCTTCCGTTACTTCGATGACCGAGATTTGATCGGCTTCGTTGACGGAACGGAAAATCCCAGGGGCGCGGCTGCGGTAGAGGCTGTAATCGTCGGTGACGAGGACTCTGCCTTCGCAGGAGGCAGTTATGTCATCGTACAAAAATATCTCCATGATCTCGACGGATGGAATGCGTTATCTACGGAGGCGCAGGAGCGCATTATCGGGCGCACCAAACTCGCGGACATCGAACTCGACGACTCCGTCAAGCCAACGTCAGCACATAACGCGCTAACGACGATCGTCGAAAACGGAAAAGAGATCAAGATATTGCGCGACAATATGCCTTTCGGCCAACCGGGGCACGGTGAATTTGGCACTTATTTCATCGGCTACAGCCGATCGCCGCGCACCATCGAACAAATGCTGGAGAATATGTTCATCGGGCGTCCGCCGGGAAATTACGATCGGTTGCTCGACTTCAGCCGCGCCGTCACGGGCAACTTGTTCTTTGTGCCGACCGCGACGTTTCTGGAGAACGTTGCCGACGATCAGGCCAAGGATGATCCAACTGATGAGGGTCAACCCGATCAAAATCAAACGAATGCGAACCAGTTCACGATTGCGAAGTCCGGGGCAGGTCCAGATGTGGCTGAAACTTCGTCCCCGATTCCGCCGGCGCACGACGGTTCGCTCGGCATAGGTTCCCTTAAAGGAGACAAACGACATGAATAACCTCCATCGCGAACTCGCACCCATTTCCGAATCCGCATGGACTCAGATCGAAGAGGAAACATCGCGGACTCTCAAGCGTTATTTTGCCGGGCGGCGCGTCGTTGACGTAAAGGGTCCTGACGGCAGCCGTGTTTCTGCGGTCGGTACCGGCCACCTGCGGACGATCGCGGCTCCGGGCAAGGGAATTGTTGCAAGACAGCGCGAGGTGAAGGCGCTGGTAGAACTGCGGGTGCCCTTCGAGTTGAACCGGCAGGCGATTGACGATGTCGACCGCGGTGCGAATGACGCCGACTGGCAACCGGCGAAGGATGCGGCGCGACAGATCGCTTTTGCCGAGGACCGCGCTATATTCGAGGGCTATGCCGCTGCCGATATTGGAGGCATCCGCCAGGGAACCAGCAATCCAATCATGAAGCTTCCCGCCGACGTGCGCGAATATCCTGACGCCATCGCGCAAAGTCTGAGCCGATTGCGGCTAGTCGGCGTCAACGGCCCATACTCGGTGCTGCTCGGCGCCGATGCCTATACTGCCCTGGCAGAGACCAGCGACCACGGATACCCGGTGCTGGAACACGTCAAGCGGCTGGTCAAAGATGAAATCATCTGGGCGCCGGCCATCGCGGGGGCTTTCGTGTTGACCACTCGTGGCGGGGATTTCGAACTTCACATCGGCCAGGACGTTTCCATCGGTTATCTCAGCCATACCGATTCTTCTGTCCACCTATATCTTCAGGAGAGCTTCACCTTCCTGCTGTACACCACCGAGGCTTCCGTCGCGTTGGCGGCTCCGGGAGCGGCGAAGACGAGCTGAGCATTGGGAAATCCTTGAGGAAAGTCGCCGTAAAAGCGAAGAGGCAATCTCCGATGAGATCGCCTCTCTCGCAAGAATTCGCCGGCTTAGATCGCCTGTACGTTTTCTGCTTGCCACCCCTTCGGGCCCTTGGTCACGTCAAATTGGACGGTCTGACCCTCCTGCAGGCTCTTGAAACCGCCAGCCTGGATCGCGGAGAAATGCACGAAAACGTCTTCGCCATTCTGACGGCTGATGAAGCCGTAGCCTTTAGCGTCATTGAACCACTTTACTGTTCCTTGTTCTGCCATGTGTTGTGTACTCTTGTTTCCTTTTTTGATAGTTACGCTGGAGGGATTCGGAAGAAACTTGCGCAGATTACTGGCTGTTGAGGCAAGAACTGCTCACGACCGATTCGGTCTAACGTACACCTAGATCGTACACGGAGGGGCGAAGGATTAGCAAGGTTAATCGGCGGAGGGTGACACTGGGGTTCCGAACGACGAAGTGTAAGCCAGGAGCCACGGCCCCTCGCACCCACGCCTCACGTTATAATTGCGCCCACGCATGGCGCTTACCTCTGGCACGAAACTCGGCCCTTACGAAATCCAATCTCCATTGGGCGCTGGCGGCATGGGGGAAGTCTATCGCGCCCGCGATACGCGGCTTGATCGGACTGTCGCAATCAAAGTCCTGCCGCACCATCTTTCTTCCAATCCCGATCTGAAGCAGCGTTTTGAGCGCGAGGCGCGGGCGATTTCGTCGTTGAATCATCCGCGTATATGCACGCTGCATGATGTCGGACATCAGAATGGCGTCGACTTTCTGGTGATGGAGCATCTGGAAGGCGAGTCGTTGGCCGAGCGTTTGCGGAAGGGGCCGGTTTCGTTGAAGGAGGCGTTGAAGATTGGGATTGAAGTTTGCGAGGCGCTCGAAGCTGCGCAGAGAGCTGGGATTGTTCATCGGGATTTGAAGCCGGCGAACGTCATGCTGACCAAGAACGGCGCTAAGTTAATGGACTTCGGGCTGGCGAAGCCGACGGCTGCAGGGCTGGGTTCATCGGCTAGCGCTCCACTGTTGTCGGCGGCGAAAACCATGAGCGAGGCCACGCCCCTGTCGCCGCTCACCAGCGCCGGAATGGTAATTGGCACGATCCAGTACATGGCGCCGGAGCAGATCGAGGGCAAGGAAGCCGATGCGCGTTCCGATTTGTTTGCGCTGGGTGCGGTGCTCTACGAGATGACCACTGGCAAGCGGCCTTTTGAGGGCAAGAGCCAGATCAGCGTGGCGAGCGCGATTCTGGAAAAGGATCCGGAGCCGATGCGAACGCTCAAGCCACTGATGCCAGCAGCGTTTGAGCGCGTGGTGAGTTCATGCCTGGCTAAGAATCCGGACGACCGTTTTCAGAATGCGCACGATGTCAGGCTCGACCTGGAATGGATTGCAGAAGAGCTTCCTCAACTGACAGCGCAGAATCCCGCGCAGATTGAAAAATCGCGTTTCACGATTCTGCCTTGGGCGTTCACTGCGGGGGTAGTCCTCCTGGCTGCCGGGGCGATGTTCGTGGCGCTGCGTCAGAAACCGGCTCCTCATTATACGAGTGTGACTTTACGCGAGGGAACGCTTTCAGGAGCGCGCTTCTCCCACGATGGGCAGACCATCGTTTTTAGCGGGCGATGGGAAGGCGAGCCCGCACAGATGTCAGTGGCGAGGGTGGGTAGCGCGGAGTCGCGGTCGATGGGCATTCCGGCGGCGGAGGTCGCTTCGATCTCGTCTGCCGATGAGTTGGCGATTTTCCTCGGTTGCGAAGAAAATTTTTTTCTCAATTGCGGCGGAATGCTGGCGACTGTAAATCTGGCCGGAGGGTCTCCCCGCCCGCTGGCCGAGCACGTGGCGCAGGCCGATTGGCATCCCGATGGCAAACGCATGATCATCTCAGTCAGTTCGCCCGACGGCCCGCGGCTGGAGTTTCCTCCCGGGCATGTGATCTACCGGCAAAATGCAGGATGGTTCGGACATCCCCGCTTCTCTCCAGACGGCAGCATGATCGCTTTCGAAAACCACCCCATTGCCGGAAATGACGACGGCCAAATCGATCTCCTGGATATGAATGGAAAACACTCCGTGATTTTCAAGAGTTCCAGCGTGGAAGGTTTGGCGTGGAGTCCGGATGGAAAAGAGTTGTGGTTCGCCGCCACCGAGACTGGCGGGTGGGCGGACACGCTCTTTGCGGTTCGGCCCGGCGGCAAGCCTAGAGTTGTGCTGACGTCGCCGTCGATCCGGCTGTACGACATTTCGAAAGATGGGCTCGTGCTTCTCTCTCATGAAAGTTGGCGGCGGCAACTGATAGGTTTTTTCCCGGGAGACAAGTCCGATCATCCCTATTCGTGGGACGACGACACGCAACCAACTGCGATCTCCGCCGACGGCCATCTGCTCTCGTTCTATGAGTCGGGAGAGCTTTATGCGATCGCGCGTGACTACCAGTCCTACTATCGTCCCACCGATGGTTCTCCAGCGGTTCGGTTAGGGATCGGAGCAGCAGCAATTTCGCCGGATGGCAAGTGGGTGGTTCTGGGCTCGAATCAGAGCAATCCGAAGCGGCCTCTCCAGCTTGAACCGCTTGGTCCCGGTGAGCCCAGGGATCTGGCGACTCCGGGACTTATCGCCTTCAACAGGGTTCGCTGGTCGGACGATGGTAAGCAGATTAGTTACGAAGCTCAAACCGAACAGGGCAGCTGGAACGCTTACCGGCAGGTGGTTGCAAGCGGGCCATCCATATTGTTAATGGCCAATATTCGGGATTCCTATCCGGCGCTTTCGGCGGATGGAAAAATGGCGGCTTTGCGCAAGGAGCACGACGGAATCTATCTATGCTCCGCGAATGGCGGCCAACCTGTCAGGTTGAAAGCGGCGTCCGACGAGGAGTTTCCCATTCGGTTCGCTGAGGGAGGAAAGTCTTTGCTGGTCGCGGACCCGACCGGCCGCGACTTTGTGCTCACTCTCATCGACGTGGCCAGTGGCCGCAGGCAAGTGTGGAAACACATCGACAGTGAATCCCGCGCCGATCAACTTTTTGTGACCACTCCCGATCTGAAATATTACGCGTATCCATTTCCGAGGTACTCATCAGTTCTATATACAGTGGAGAATTTGCATTGAATGCGTTCTGGTCTGCGGTCATATGCTCAAGCGCGATGCCGTTAAACAGGGTATACTTGGTGTACTTGACCTCGAAGACATGCCACCAGGCTGCCTGCGCCTTCGCGATTGAGAGATCGGGAGGGGCGTTCTTGCGACGGCAAATTTCCCAGGGCAATTTCTATTTCATGGCCGATGGCGGAGCTGCGCACGGCTTACGAATCCATTGATTAATCCGGCCCGCACCGCAAACCAGTCCTTCCAGAGGAGTTCATAATGTCTGCTATCAATGGTGACAAGTCCAGATTCAACCGCGAACGCAAGCAGAAGCTTGCGCGCCGGAAGCGAAATCGTGAGATGCTGCAGCGCGCGGCGACGCAACGCCCAGCGGCAAATGCTCGAACTGAGGCGAAGCCAAAATCGGTGCCGGCATGAACACGCCGCTGTTGGCTCCTGTGCTTTCCATGCTGGACGAAGTAAGGCTGGACGAAGTCAAGAAGGCCGGTGCGCCGAAGAAGAAGCGAGTGCTTCTGGTGGATGCGTCAGCGCGCAAACGGGAGCTGCGAGCCGACGTCATGCGGAAACTCGGAATCGATGTCGATTGCGCGGCCGATATTGGAGAAGCGCGTTCGTGGTGGCGGGCGGATTTATATGATCTGGTTCTGGTCAGCATGGAAAGAGGACCGGGCCATCGAGATCAGTTCTGTGACGATGTGCGCGGGGCGACGCCTCCGCAGCGGCTGGCATTTCTGGTGGGCGAACCGGCTTTCCTTGCCGATTTGCCCAACGAATTGGAACCACTAGTGCTGGCGAAAGCCGATGAGGTGGCTCTGAGCGGTGATGTGAAAGCCGCGCTCGCGGTAAATTTGAAAGGGTTGACACAGCGCTGGGGAATTCTTGAAGCTTCGCGGCGAATTTCTGCGGTCCGCTCGGCGTGTTCCGCGCGAAGCCGGGCAATGCAAGACAAGCCGGTGCCGCCCCGGGATTCGGACTCACGTCCGGCAAAGCAAAGATCAACCCAGGCGATGACTTTGGACGATCTATTGAGAGAGGAAATGCAATGAAGAACCTTTATGTTGGGAATCTTCCCCACAGCACTACCGAAGCCGAACTGCGAAACGTCTTTGAGCCGCACGGCCCGGTGGAAAAAGTCAGTCTGGTAACCGACCGCGACACCGGCCGCTCGCGCGGCTTCGCGTTTGTGGAAATGACGAATGCCACTGACGCCGATAAGGCCATCGCGGCATTGAATGGAACCGATCTGGGCGGGCGCCCGCTGACCATCAACGAGGCGAAGCCGAAGACCGATCGCCCACGCGGTGGGGGTAGTGGACAGCGCTTTGGCGGTGGAGGCGGAGGCCGCGGCCGCGACGATTATCGTGGCCATCCGCGACAGCCACGGGAGCCGCGCTGGTAGCCTCTGGTAAAGCGGCATTATCTAGGGTTTTTGAACTCCCAGCCAGCCATGAAATAATAAAATTTGTAGGGGATAAATATGCCACGAGGCCGATCCACTTTTACGAAGCGTCAGAAAGAACAAACGCGGCAACAAAAACAACGAGATAAAGCCGAGCGCAGGAGCCAACGAAAACAGGACAAACCCGAAACCGGCGGCGTAGACGATATGCACGAACTTCGGGAAGCCGCGGCAGCGCAAGCGGCCATGTTCCAGATGGGCGACGATTTCTCAGAAGCGGGGGATGACGAGAAGTCGCGCGAATAGTTCGGGCTCAGATTCTAATGGCGCAACTCACTCGGAACCGTCGCCGCCGGGATTGGCCGCGAACATGGCGCTGATTTCGCGATAGCTCACGGCTTCCCGCGCGAAGTCGAAGGTGCCGTTTTCCTTCATTTCCTGAGCGGCACGAAGAAAGGCGCCTAGCGCGCCACGCGATAAGGCACTGCCAACGCTAATGCGCCTCACTCCAATCGAAGATAGCTCGGCAAGGCTGAGTTGTGCGCCCTGCAATCCCATGATGACGTTGACCGGCCGGTCGACAGAGCTGACGACTGCGGCAATATCCTCTTTCGATGTGAGACCTGGAGCAAAAAGAACGTCGGCGCCCGCTTCCTGATAAGCCTGCAGGCGCTTGATGGTGTCCTTTAGATCAGGCCTGCCCACAATATAATTTTCCGAACGAGCCGTGAGCGTGAAGGCGAACGGCAGATTTCGTGCCGCTTCTGAAGCGGCGCGAATTCGCTCGGCGGCGTGCTGCATCTCATAAGGCGTTTTATCGCTGCGGCCTGATACATCTTCGATCGATCCACCAACTATGCCAGTTTTGGCGGAGCGCACGATGGTGTCCGCTACGGCGGTAGGCGAATCGCCGAATCCATGCTCGAGGTCGGCGCTGACGGGCAAATCGGTTGCGGATGCGATCGCGGATACGTGCTCCAGGGTCTGCTCGCGGCTGATGGCGCCATCTGGTTTCCCTAATGAGAAGGCGAAACCGGCGCTGGTTGTGGCCAGTGCCTCAAAACCCAGCAACTGCAACAGCCTTGCCGTGCCCGGATCCCATGGATTGGGAATGATGAATGCTTCTTCTCGCTGGTGGAGGGCTCGGAAAAGCCGCCCCTTATCGGATTGAGTCGCCATCGGGATTTGCCTGGGTTCCGTGAAAGCTTATGGGAAGGTTAAACGTTCCGTCGACGATTTCAACAAAGTTTCTTTCCTCGCGGAGAATCAATCTTTTTGCTTGTGCGAGGGCGAAATTCTCGCGGCCTTCGGCGTCGGTTTTCAGGCGGGCGCGATAATCTTCATAGGCGGCGAGACTGTCGAATCGGATTAATCCCCATGCGATGTCGTTCGTACCTTCATGAGGAAGGAAATATCCGATCAGGTGGCCGCCGCAGCGGGGAATGACGCGTCCCCACGTTTCCGCATACTTTTGAAAAGTATCTCGCTGGAATGGGTCAATCTGATAGCGGATGAAGCAGACAATCTTCATTGAATTGTTTCCTCGGGCAGATTTTGCTAAAGGCGAACTCTCGCACCTGATCGATAATGCCCGTTGCGATTAACCCATACTTCGCTTACGATCAAAGCATGGATGTAGTGACCTGCCATCATGATTCCGGAGTAAGCAAGATCGCGGCGGCGATTGGCGAGCCGGCTCGCGCCCGCATGCTTTATTGCCTGGTCGATGGGCGCGCAAGAACCAGCACGGAACTTGCCGTAATCGCCGGGGTGAGTCCTTCGACTGCCAGCGTGCATTTGCAGCGGTTGACGACGGAACGTCTGGTGAAGGTCTTCGCGCAAGGCAAGCATCGCTACTACAGTTTGGAGGGAGCGAATGTGGCGAATGCTCTGGAAGCGCTGAGCGTACTTGCGGGTGGTGTGCGCAAACCCTTTATGCCAAGCACGCCAAGCGGCCTGCGCGCGGCCAGGACTTGCTACGATCACGTCGCCGGCGCGCTTGGCGTGTCGATGCATGATCAAATGCTTTCACTGGGCTGGCTGACCGGTGCTGGAGCCGATCACGCATGCGATATCACACAGAAGGGAAGGGAAGCGCTGCAACGCCTGGGTATCGATATTGAGGAAGCCCGCAAACTGAGGCGCCGCTTCGCCTACGCGTGCGTGGATTGGAGTGAGCGGAGGCCACACCTTGGAGGAGCGCTGGGTGCGGCCCTGCTGAATTTGTTGCTGAAACGAAAATGGGTGTCGCAGGATCTCGACAGCAGAGCCTTAAGCGTCACCAATCTCGGACGGCGCGAAATGCTGAGCCGATTCCGGCTACGGGTCTGAGCGTCCGATAGAGATTCGAAAACCTACTTGCGTGCTGCGGCGGTTTTCGTCTTGTCTGCCTTTGAGCTTTTCTTGTCCAGGCGCTCGAATACGGCTGCAACGATGATCGGTAAACCGACCGTAGCGTCGACAAAAACTTCTCCGAATCTGCCGCCTTCTGCTGGAGGGACGAACTTGCCCCACGAAATCGCTTCGCTGTACGGGCTGCCGGATAATCCTCCCCAGTAAACCGGTTCTGGACAAATTCGTAGTCCGTAGTGGTATCGCTTCAGTGGCACATTTTCTCCCAAACGTCGATGCCGCAGTTCGCAGAATGGACCGAATTGCTGTGACCAGTTACGGGGCACGCCTCCGCCGATCGTGATAATGCCCAACTTTTTCTGGCGCAGGAGTGTGGCCGCAAAGTGCTCAAGATCTTCGAAAGGATCGAAGCGGATTTTGTGGCGTCCGGTCGATTCGCGCAGGCGGTTGTTCAGGGCCGTGTCCAGTCCAAGTTCGGAATCGCTGAAAGCCGGCACGAAGACTGGAACTCCCATGGCATGCGCCGATTTCAAAATTCCACGCTGATCTCCGGAATGTTTTTGAAGATAGGCGCCGATCGCGTGGTTGAGCTTGTAGGAGCACATGGTTTCATTGTGGTCCCAGCCCTCGAGCACGGCTGACATGACTTCTTCCACGTCGTCGAGATTCTGTTCGGGCTCTAATGTGTCGTAGACGCGGTTGTAGCCCTGCTCGTAAAGTTCTTCGTCAGAAACGTCAGGGTTGGCGCGGAAGTGTGCACGGCCGGTGGCTTCGACGAGTCCGTGAGCCATGAGAGCGCCGGTGGAAACCACTGCGTTCACGATGCCGCGATCGATGAGGTCGGTGACGATCAGGCCTTGCTTCGCAACCGTCATTGCCCCGGAGAGCGTGAGCACAATGAAACACTCTTCGTCGCGGGCCATGGCTTCGAGCACGTCGGCGGCCTCGCCGAGTTGCCGTCCGGTGAACGCAGTTTTCGACATCGCGCGCACCAGATCGTCGATCGAACGCACTTTATTCAGGTCAAGCGGCTCGAGAGGGATGAGCTTATCCGCGATAGGATTGTGTAAATGGCGCTCCAGGCCGTCTCCGGCGTGCGCCGCGTGATCATGGCCTTTTCCCTGCTGTGCGTGGTCATGGTTCCCGTGCTTCAAGGTTTCACCTCCGGGCGTGTCCGGTGCGCTGCCGATTTGTCGAAAAGATGATTCGGCTGAGCGGTTGCACCCGCATTCGTTTTGCTCTGCTATTCTATCGTCTTTAGGCAATTCACAAGGAGTGGTTCGATTGCCCCCCGATAAATTTCGTGTGGCTCTGATCCAGATGTCGTGCGGGCCGGAGCCGGAAGAAAATCTATTGAAGGCGATGGACCGCGTCGCCGAAGCTGCGGGACGCGGTGCGAAAGTCGTCTGCCTCCCCGAACTTTTTCAGACACAATATTTTTGCCAGCGCGAAGATCACAGTCTGTTCGATCTGGCGGAGCCGATTCCTGGTCCGGCAAGCGACAAGCTGGCCGATTGTGCGGGGCGTCATGGGGTTGTGCTGATTGCGTCTTTGTTCGAAAAGCGCGCGCCCGGGGTTTATCACAATACGGCGGCGGTGTTTGATTCCGACGGATCGTTGAGCGGTCTTTACCGCAAGATGCACATTCCGGATGATCCGCTCTACTATGAAAAGTTTTATTTCACTCCCGGCGATTTAGGATTTCGCGCCCTCGATACGAGCGCGGGACGGCTGGGCACGCTGGTTTGCTGGGATCAGTGGTTTCCCGAGGGAGCGCGGCTGACGGCACTGCAAGGGGCACAGATTCTTTTCTATCCCACGGCGATCGGATGGCATCCGGCGGAAAAAGCCGAGTTTGGCGTCGCGCAGCATGATGCTTGGCGAACCATCCAGCGCGCGCATGCCATCGCCAACGGAGTTTATGTCGCGGTGGTGAATCGCGTTGGATTTGAGACGGGCAATGTTCGCGGTAAATCAACGCCGGGGCAGGGATTGGAGTTTTGGGGAGCCTCGTTTTTTTGCGATCCTTTTGGGCGCGTTGTTGTGGAGGGATCGCACGACCGCGAAGAGATTCTGATCGGCGATGTGGATTTGAAGGTGCTCGAAGATATTCGCAGGAACTGGCCGTTTCTGCGGGATCGTCGGATCGACGCCTACGCGCCGATCTCGAGCCGGATGCTTGACCGGGCGTGAGAACGATCGTGCCACGGCCTCCTCGAAAAAAGCCTGTTACTCGATCGCTAAAACACCCAACATCTGTTGTTCCCGGCCCTCTCGGCTATCGTATGCCCGCCGAGTGGGAGCCGCATGCGGCTACCTGGCTGGCATGGCCGCACAATCGCGAAGATTGGCCGGGCAAGTTTGAGCCTATTCCGTGGGTTTACACAGAGATTGTTCGCAATCTGGCGCGCCACGAGCGAGTGGAACTGATCGTCAATGATTCGGCAAGTGAACGCGAGGTTCGCAAACTGCTTGGTCGCACCGGCGTCCCTTTGAAAAATGTTCGTTTTCATCGTTGGCCTACGGACCGGGTTTGGCTCCGCGATTCTGGGTGCATTTTTGTGCGGCGAGATTCCGAAATGGCCGCGGCGAACTTTCGTTTCAATGCGTGGGCAAAGTATTCAAACTGGCGGAATGACGAAACAATCGGCGGCCTTATGGCCGGAGCTGGCCGAGTTCAGGAGATCCTGCCTGCGCATCAAGGCCAGCGCGTTGTGCTCGAGGGCGGTTCGATCGACGTGAACGGGCGCGGCACGCTGCTGACTACCGAGGAATGTTTGTTAAGCAAGGTTCAGAGAAGAAATCGCGGGATGTTTCGTAAGGACTATGAAAGGATTTTTGCAGATTATCTTGGCGCGCCGAACGTCATCTGGCTGGGGCGCGGAATTTGCGGCGACGATACTCATGGGCATGTGGACGATCTCACCCGATTTGTCGCGGCAGACACGGTTGTGACGATGGTCGAAGGCAACACGAAGGACAAGAATTACAAACCGCTGCGCGAGAACGCTCGGCGGCTGCGGGTCGCGCGAGACCAGGATGGCAAGGCCTTGAATGTTGTCCAGATTCCGATGCCACGTCCGGTTATTTTCGAAAAGCGGAGACTGCCTGCCAGCTATGCGAATTTCTATATCGCGAACGGAATCGTACTGGTGCCGGTCTTCAACGACGCCAACGACCGCCGCGCGCTCGACACCTTGACCGAATTATTTCCTGCACGCGAGATCGTGCCGATTTATTCCGGCGACCTGATCTGGGGACTCGGCACGATGCACTGCATGACCCAGCAGCAGCCGGCTACCTAACACCACTTTTCGTTTCAACACGCCAGTAATAAAAAACGGGCCCGGAATTCGGGCCCGTCTGCTGTGATTCTGTCAGAAACTTCCTTAGCCTTATCGACCGGGGCCGTTCGGCGAGGTGTTATTCGGACTGGTCGTGCCGGGGTTGCTCGTGCCAGGATTCGATCCCGGATTCGAAGTTCCCGGATTCGAGCCTGGGTTGGACATTCCAGGATTAGTCGACCCAGGATTAGTGGACCCACCATTTGGTGCCACGCCGGGGTTTGAAGGGGAATCCGGAGTGCTCGGGCTAGTATTCGGTGTTGTTCCAGGAGTGGCGCCGTTCGGATTCGTGGTTGAAGGTTGCGTCGAGCCCGGTGCGGTCGAGCTTCCCGATCCCGCGTTTCCGGTTGGTGGAGCGGTACTGCTTCCGGTCGGGGGTGCTGTGGAGCTTCCCGTAGGCGGCGCTGAAGGTGACGATTGTCCGGGGGTTGCCGAGCTTCCGCTGTGTGCTGCTCCGCCGGGTGCGGCGCCACCTCCTCCTGCTCCAGCCTGCGCCATTAGCCAGGTTCCGCAGCACAAAATTATTGACAACAACATTAGTTTTCTTGAGGACATATTGAGAGGCCTCCAGCCTTTGAAATCTCGGGCAGTCGCTAAGTGAGCGGGCGGAGTCGCTGGCTTAGGAAGTGCCATGGCGTAAGTCTGAGCGTCGGCGGAAATCGTTGGCATCCGGCTGATGCCGTATCCAGAAGTGAGGAATCGGGTAGTGAGCGATGGCGGGTAGAAAAAGTACCGTAAGGACCGGATGATTGCGAGTGCAACAGCGTAGAGAGCGAAATTACTTTTTATATTCTGTCGGCTGCGGGCCTTTTTCGAGCGTTTCGCGATCCCAGATCCAACCTTGGCGAGTGTAGCTGGCGAGTTCGAAATCCTGCGTGAGTTCGAGAGCGTCTACAGGGCAGGCATCTTCGCAGAGGCCGCAGAACATGCACCGGCTCAAGTCGTAGGTAAAGTTTGTTAGCTCCTTGCGGCGGGTGTGCTCATTGCGCGCACTCGACACCACGATAAGATTTTCCGGGCACGCCAGCGCGCACAGATCGCAGGCGATGCACATCGTTTCGTTCGTATCGGGATTGACGTTTAGCCGCGGCGCGCCCCGATAACGCTCGGCCACCTGCGGCCGCTCCATGGGATATTGCTCGGTGTAGATTTCCTTGGGATCCTGATAACGAAAGGTGACTTTCAGACCTTGCAGAAGGTCGACGAGAAATATCTTACGAAGCAGGCTCGGCATGCCCATGACGCCGTAAGCATACCACTTGCAGTTGCCGGTTGCCAGTTGCGGATAGGGCATGTGGCTTCAAATGTTTTATGTAAAAAGGGCCAGATTCCGGGAACTTCCAGCTCGGTTCTCGCGTATCCGATACCAGAGAGCGATATGCGAGCCTATCTCGCCAATTTGAAGCCCAACGCGCTGATGGTGCTGGCGCTTTCGGCAGTCGCCATCGCCTACCCGGTGGTGACCATTTTGCTGCCGGCGGTTCTCCGCGCAATTGTTCCGGATGCAGTGCGCTCGGTTCTGAATTTGATCTAGCTGCAAGATTACCTGCATGATTCTTCGGCGGTCGAGCAACTCCTCGCGCATGTAAAATTGCAACCGACGATGAGCGAGCCAGCGCGCGACGACGAGCTATGGATGGAGGAAGCGTTGCGGGAAGCGCAGCGCGCCCTGGAAGCAGAGGAAGTCCCCGTTGGCGCCGTGGTTGTGTGCGGCGACCGGATCGTTGGCCGGGGACGGAACCGCAACATCGCAGACAGCGATCCCTCGGCCCATGCCGAGATCATTGCGTTGCGTCAGGCAGGGGCTGCGCTGGGCAACCATCGACTGGGCGAGTGCACTCTGTTTGCTACAATTGAACCGTGCCCGATGTGCGCGGGAGCGCTGGTGCACGCGCGAATTCAGCGATTGGTTTACGGCGCGGACGATGCAAAAGCGGGCGCGGTTCATTCGGTGATGCAGTTGGTAAACCATGCAAGACTGAACCACCGGATTGCGGTGCGCGGCGGGGTTCTGGCGGGCCGCTGCGCTGAGTTGTTGCAGGAGTTTTTTAGGAGCCGCCGGTAGTTGTGGCCAGCCAGCTAGTCGTCAACTTCCAGCCTTGTCGTTCCGAACGAAGCGAGGAATCTGGGTTAGCTGGCGGCTGAAAGCGGACAGCGAAGAGCTTTTTCATGCGGAGAGGTGCGTGAGCGGTTGAAACGATCCGCCTCGAAAGCGGACATACCTTAACGGGTATCGTGGGTTCAAATCCCACCCTCTCCGCCATATTTTCACCCGCATAAACACTGCCTGTTACTAAAGATAACTCGTTTCCGTGCTAAATCCGTGCTACCGTTGATTCATGGACGTTCTCACGGACGAGCAAAAAGCCACAATGCGGGCCAACACGCGGAAGTGGAGCGTGAAGCCGGGTGCGCCGGTTATCACGATCTTTGTCAGGCACGGCGCGGATTGCAAGTATCGGGGTGACGAGTTCTGCAAACGGTGTAGCTGCCCCAAGCATCTACGCTGGAGTCAAGACCGGAAACAGCACCGGGTATCGGCCAAGACGCGCTCATGGGCTGAAGCCGAAGAGCGAAAGCGAACCATTGAAGACCAACTCGCGGGCCGCGCTCCCGAAGTAACGCCGGAAGAATCGACGCGCACCGTCCAAGATGCCGTAGACATATTCCTCAAGGACAAGAAAGTCCAGGGCGTCACGGCATCTGTGACGGGAAAATATACCCGCGAGCTGGCACGCCTCCGCGAATACTGCGAAGCCAACCGCGTTTTCACCGTCCAGGGAATCACGCGGGAGTTGCTCACCGGCTTCTGTGCCACTTGGCCGAATCTCTACCCATCCACATACACGCGCTCCAAGGTGCGCGAGCGCGTGCGGTCATTCCTACGCTACTGCTACGAATCGCAATGGACTCCACGGATACCTCTATTGCCAAAGATCAAAGTTGAAGAGCCGCCCACGCTGCCCCTCTCGGATGAGGAATACACGCGCTTGCTCGCCACGATCAAGACCACAATCACTGCGGAGCGGCGGTCCCAAGTCCATGCGCTTATCCAACTGATGAGGTGGTCCGGTCTGGCAATACGGGACGCGCTTACCCTCAAGCGCAATGAGGTGCAGCACGATAAACAGAAAAAGCTGTACCGCATCGTCACAGCTCGCCAGAAGACCGGCACGCATGTATCTGTACCCATCCCGGAAGATGTTGCAGAAGAGCTGTTAAAGGTCCTCAACGGCAACAAGGAATATGTGTTTTGGTCCGGCGAAGGCGAGCAAGAAAGCATCACGAAAAGTTGGGCCAAGCTGTATATCGCGCCGCTGTTCAAAGCTGCGAAACTCGCTAACAACGGTTACTTGAAGAGCCACAGATTGCGGGACACGTTCGCCGTGGATCTTCTGCAAAAGGGCGTTCCGCTTGAGGAAGTGTCAAAGCTGCTTGGGCATGAATCCATCAAGACCACGGAAAAGCACTACTCGAAATGGATGAAGGGCAGACAGGACCGCCTGGACCGTCTCGTCACGGCCACGTGGAAGAAATAGCGGGTCACTGTAGGTCTTCTAGGAAACCGAAGGCGGCCCGAACAGCGGCCTCTTCGTTCTTTTCGCTGACCCAGGGGAAGTCCGGGACGCTTTTCCAGCCGCTGCGTTTTTCGGAATAGGCTTGAGCAACCCACGGGGATTTAGGATTTGAGTAGCAGTACAGAACTTCAACGCGGTAGGTAACTCTACCAATGATGAATTCAAGCGTTCGACGAAGTTCGCATTGCGTGGTGACCTTCCTAAAGTCAGAAAACACTTTTGATATTTTCATGGCTGTTTTTCTCCACCATCGTACACCGGTAGTTAAGGACACGGCGTTTCTCGAATCCCGAATTCTGAAGATTCTACGCCCGGACAAAACAAAGCCGCCCGGAGCGTTCCACAGGCGGCTCGTACACCCCCTCAAGCTGTCGCAAATTATACACCTATGTTCGGCAACAGACGGTCCAAAAGCCGCGTCCAGAGCTAGAATTGGCGCAATTGGGGATGACTACCCACTGCCAGCGATTTTCCAGACGGGAAGACGCTGGCAGTGCTGCTTTTGCTGCACGGGAATTCCTCAGAGCGACTCTTGG
>CAZGXY010000037.1:0-46465 GCA_964530145.1 uncultured Acidobacteriaceae bacterium
AGAAATCCGGTCGCGGGATCATCAATATCGGGCTGGTTGTGCTCCAGCGGATACTCATCGGCCACGGTTCCCTGAAAATCGTAGGTACGTTCATGGCCGCGGTAGGCAATTTGCCATGTCTTCTCGTTGTAATCGCTGGTAATTGCCGCAGTCGACCAGAGATGGCCGTCCCCGGAAACTTCTCCGCTGTCGTAAAAATTGTCGAGCACGCCAAACTGCAACGCCAGCTTATGCTCATTCGGCGTTATGTCTGCGCCATACATGGTGAGCGAAGGATCACCGTCGCCCACCTTCAGGTCGCCAAGAATCTGATCGTAGGTCCGGTTCTCTTTAATGACGTAGATCACGTGCTTAATCGGATTCTTCCCGCCGGCGAACTCAATTTTTCCCGGATCGTTGTGCAGCAGATTGTCGTGTTCCACGACGCGAGTGAGTTCGTCAAGCTTGCCGAGTGTCGATGAAATACTCAGCCGCGCAATCGAGCCGCGCAGCAATGTGGGAATGTAAGGGTGCTCGTGATGCCGTATCTCCCATGCCGTTTTGCCGGAACCCGGATTCGGCCGCGTACCTTGTCCCTTAGCGGTGGCGATAAGTAGATCGTCGCCTTGCACGGCCAAGGCGCTGGGATACCAGTCCGTGGGAATGAAACCTAGAGCCGATCCGGCACTCTCAGGTGCGGAAGAATTCGGGCCAAGCGCGGAAATATCGAAGACAGCTACGGCATCCGAAGAAGCGTTCGCCACGAACAAACGCTTCCCATCTCTCGATTGAGCTAACGCGCTGGGATAGCTTCCGGCATACTGCTGGCTGCGCACGGCGGTATCGAGAAACCCAATCGGTTGGCCGCTCTGAGTCGATACCACAGCTACAGAGTCGGCATTTGAGAGCGCCACATAAAGCAATTTCTCATCGCCGCTTAACAGTATTGCCGTAGGGTGCGATCCGGGAGCGATCGGATCTTTTGGCTCCCTCAACCTGGTCCAGCGAACAACCTTCCCGCCGGCAAGATCCAATTCGGCAACTTGCGAGGCGTTCCACAGGCTGCACCAGGCGCGGCTTCCGTCGTGCGTTGCGACCACGGCGTAAGGAAAAGACGATGGCACCAGATCGTTCGTGCTGAGATCGAAGCGCTGCACAATCTTGCCGCTCGCTACATCGAGCAAGACAGCGTCGTCCGAAAGGTCATCGGCAACCAGAAGCCGGTCGCCAGTCTTCGCAGCAATCACAGCCAATCCTGCTGGATACGGAACGGCGGTCCCCTCTCGAGTCTTCCGCAGTTCGACGGCAACTTTCTTTTCGGCGGCCAGCGGCTGCGGTGCAATGGCGATGAATCGCTCCGGCACGACCTTGCCATTTTCAAAGCGATACACAGCAATGCCATTGCCGGTATCTCCTGCTTTTTCTCCGGTCGAATCGGTGACCGAGCCGACCGAAGCGTAAAGATGATTGCCGTCGGAGCCGAAGACCAGGCCGAGAAAATAACTCTGATGTACATCCTCTCCAAATCGCTTGTCGGGATAATCCGAAAGCTGATTCGTTTTCAGGTCGAGCACGGCAATCGACTGGGTTGCGTTCGTTTCTTGGGTGCCATAGCCGTCGTTCAGCAACGCCGCGTAACCGCCGTCAGGGCTGAGCGCGATCGTGGCAGGAAAGCTGTTGGTGCGGGCAATGTATCCCGGAGACGGCAGCGATAAAGTCTTGCTACTCGGCAGGTCGACAGACGAACTCGCGGGTGGAGCTTCCTGAGCGCAAGCCGCGACTGCAGAAAATACCACTGTCAAAAGAAAAAGAATGCGAGAAGATCGGATCACGGCGCCTCCGGGAGGATCGCAAGGGACGCTACGCAGCGTAATTGAAAGGCTGAGCCTGGGTCAAAGTGTTGCAGAGATCGAGCGCGATGATCTCTACACGCCGGTGATGCGGCGCGGACCTTCCTGCTCCGAAACGTGCCCGCCGTGCTCCTCTGCGTTCACGTTGTGGCGAACATCCGAGCCTTGCACCCAGAAGATCACGTCTTCGGCGATGTTGGTCGCATGATCGGCAACACGCTCCAAATTGCGCGCCACCAGGAGAGCATCGAGCGCCTGGCGAACCACCTCCGGCCGCTGGTTCATGGTCTTCACCAATTGGATGAAGGCATCGTCCTTCATGCGGTCGACCACGTTATCCATTTCGAGGACGGCCTGCGCAAGTTCAACCTTTCCTTCAATAAATGACTCCAATGCGCGGCGAACCATGGCACTAACGGCTGAGCCCATGCGCGCAATATCAACCGGTAGATCGGCGGTAGGCAGATCGATCATATCCATCACGCGCTCGGCGATGTTGACCGCCTGATCGCCTACGCGCTCCAGATCGGAATTGATCTTGGTTACCGCAAGAATAAACCGCAGATCGACAGCCATCGGCTGCTGCATGGCGAGCAAGTCGAAGGCGGCTTCGTCAATTTCGCGTTCCGAGTCATTGATCTGGCTCTCGCCCTCGAGCACCATCTGGCAACGGTTCAAGTCGCGATCGACGTAGGCTTGCCGGGCGCGATCCACCGCCTGCTCCGCCAGTCCACCCATACGGAGCAGCTTCTGCCGTAAATCGTCAAGCCCCTGTTGAAATCGCGTGCGCATGGTGAAAGCCTTTCCCCTCTAAATCTGCGTGCCCCAAAAAACCGGGCAACTCAACTCTAAATTATCCGAACCTTAAATTATCCGAATCTTCCCGTAATGTAATCTTCGGTTTTCTTATCCGACGGCTTCGTGAAGATTTTTTCCGTCTTGTCGAATTCAATCATCTTGCCCAGCAAAAAGAATCCCGTGAACTCGGCAACCCGCGCCGCCTGCTGCATATTATGCGTGACGATTACGATGGTATACCGCTCTTTGAGTTGGAAGATCAACTCCTCGATCTTTCCCGTCGAGATCGGATCCAGCGCGGAACAAGGTTCGTCCATCAGAAGAACTTCAGGCTCGACTGCGAGAGCGCGCGCAATACACAGGCGCTGCTGCTGCCCGCCCGACAGGCTCGCGCCAGATTTCTTGTGGACATAATCTTTCACCTCGCTCCACAGAGCGGACGATTCGAGCGATCGCTGAACGATCTCGTCAAGCTTGCGGCGGTCGCGGAACCCATTCAGCTTCAAGCCGGAGGCCACGTTGTCATAAATCGACATGGTAGGAAACGGATTCGGTTTCTGAAACACCATGCCGACGCGGCGGCGCAGTTGCGTGGGTGAGGTTCCGTTGTAAGCATCGATATCGCCGATGCGGACGCTTCCCGTCACACTCGCTTCGGGAATGGTTTCGTGCATCCGGTTCAGGCAACGGATGAACGTCGACTTGCCGCAACCGGAAGGCCCAATCAACGCGGTCGCATGGTTGGCGGCCACTGCCAGACGAACGTCATGCAGCGCCTGCGTCTTGCCGTACCACGCATTCAGATTTTCGACCTGGATTCCGACGCCCATTATGCCGCTCCGAAAGTACCACGGCGCACAGCGAAGCGCACCGCCGCGACCGCGCTGACGATAAGAACAATCAGCACCAGCGCTCCGGCCCACGCCTGCTTGTGCCATTCGTCGTAAGGAGAAATCGCGTAGGTGAATATCTGCAAAGGCAGCGCGGCGGTCGGCTGGCCTATGCGAAGGTTCCAGAACTGATTGCCGAACGCGGTAAAGAGCAATGGCGCCGTCTCACCCGCTACGCGCGCAAAGGCCAGCATGATTCCGGTAATCACCCCCGAGGTTGCGGTTCGCAGCGTGATCGAGAGAGTGGTTCGCCAGCGCGGAATTCCCAGCCCGTAGGCCGCTTCCCGCAGAGCCTGCGGCACCAGCAGAAGCATCTCTTCGGTCGTGCGGGTAATCGTCGGGATCATCATGATCGCCAACGCCACGCCGCCGGCAAGCGCCGAAAAATGCCGCTGCGACAAAACTACAATCGAATAAGCCACAATGCCGATTACGATCGAAGGCACGCCGTTAAGCACGTCAGCGGTGAAACGAATGACGTCGCCGAAACGATTACGCCCAAACTCTGCGAGATAGATGCCTGCGCCCACGCCAATCGGCACACCGATCACGCTGGCGATTGCAAGAATGAAGCAGGAACCCACGATCGCATTGGCCATCCCGCCGCCGGATTCTCCCACCGGCTTTGGCGTCTGCGTGAGAAAGGCCCAGTTGATGGAGCCGATGCCGCGGTAAACCAGATAGGCAAAAATGGCGAACAAGGGTGCGAGAACCAGAATCACGGTCAGAATCGACAAACCGGTCATCACGTGGTCAACCACGCGCCGGCGCAGCGCGATCGGTGGAACCGCGCGGCCGGCTGACATGTAGGCTGTCTCAGGCATGAGTGCTCGCAGGCTGTCCGCGCGTTACCGACCAGACCAGAAGTCTCGCTAAAGCGTTAACCACGATTGTAACCAGGAACAGAGCCAGGCCGATCTCAATCAGCGCCGACAGGTAAACGTCTCCCGTTGCCTCGCTGAATTCGTTGGCCAGAACGCTGGCCATGGTGTATCCGGGAGCAAATAGCGATTTCGCAATCTCCGGCCGGTTTCCGATCACCATCGTCACGGCCATCGTTTCACCCAATGCGCGGCCGAGGCCGAGAATAATTCCTCCCGCGATTCCAGCGCGCGCGTTGCGCAGCACGCCAACCCGAATCATCTCCCAGCGCGTGGCCCCGAGCGCCAGCGCCGCTTCCCGTTGATGTTGCGGCACAACCGTCAGCACCTCGCGGGTGATAGACGAGATGATCGGAATGATCATGATCGCCAAAATGATTCCCGCAGCCAGCATGCTGATCCCATAAGGCGGTCCTTCAAACAATCCGGTCCAGCCCAGAGTCTTCGAAAGGAATGGTTCAACATAATTGCTCAAGATGGGAACCAGCACGAAGATGGCCCAGAGCCCATAGACGACGCTGGGAATCGCCGCCAGCAACTCCACGAAAAACGAAAGCGGCCCGCGCAGCACAGGTGGACACATCTCGGTGGTGAAGACGGCAACCCCGATCGACAACGGCACCGCAATCAGCAGGGCGAGAAATGAAGAAACCAGCGTTCCGTAGACGAACGGCAGCGCGCCGAATTGCTCGTTGACGGGATCCCAATCGCGGCCAGCGAAAAACTTGAATCCAAACGCATGCCACGAAGGCCCCGAACGCAAAACCAATTCGTAAACAATCAGGACAAGCGTTCCAAGTACGGCGGCACCGCAAAATAGCATGGCCAACTTAAAGACGCGGTCGGCGGTTTCGCCGGTAGTTCCACGCAAGGACCGAGCCGGCACAGCTACCGGCCCCAGCCCACTAACAGCCTTCGTTTCAGCGGGTTGCGAATATGCCACCTCGGGGCGCTGGAAGGCGGGATCAGCCATGCGCCCTTACCTTACCAGAATCCTGTTAACAGGATGTTAAAATGGGACAGCTTTCGGGTTGCCTTTCCTCCCGACCTGTCGTATCTTCGTCCCCCATTCGGTTTTTATGTTTATCGCCGCAAAAAGAAGCCGTTCTGTTTTCGAGAAGCTTGACCGAGATTTGGCCAAGCTGGGCTCGAAGCCGCAAGCTGAGAATGTGCATGGCTTCCGCACTGGAACGCGGCGTCTGCAAATTCTATTGCAGGATCTTTGTCCGGATCCCGACCGTGGCCACAAGAAGCTTCTGAAGTCACTGGGCTCGATCCGCAAGCGTGCCGGCAAAGTTCGTGACTTGGATGTTCAATTGGCGGCTCTACGCAGCGTAAAAATGGCGCGCCAGCCCCGCCGAAAAACCCAACTGGTGAATCATCTGATCGAACTGCGCGACCGCCAGGAAAAGAAATTACGCAGGGAACTCGATCGAACCACGGTGCGCGACCTGCGCAAGCGGCTGAAACGCGCCGAAAAAGACTTTGATCCGAAAAAGTGCCGGGATCCGCTCTCGGTGGCGCAAGGCATGCTCGGGAAGATCGGCGCAGCAAATGCACCGGTCGACGAGGCCATCCTGCATCAATACCGCATCCTGAGCAAACGCGCGCGCTACGCCGCGGAATTTGCCGAGCGTTCGCCGGAAGCGGAGCGATTCATCGCCGGGGTAAAGCGCGTGCAGGATGCTCTCGGCGACTGGCATGATTGGCTGATCCTGGCCCAGACTGCCAAGGAGCAGCTTGGCGGCGTTCCCGAATCACCGCTGGTAGCGGAACTGCACAATGTGACCGGAGCGAAATTCCGCAGGGCGGTTGCCGCGCTTACCCACATGCACTCTCAAACTGCACGAAGCCAGAAGCAGCCTGTGCCCGTTCCCGCGCCGGCCGCGGCAAACACCGGCGAATCTTCCGCTGCGTAAGAATTTCTCAACTTCCTTCAAACCGGAATCGCACTGTTCTGAAACAAGCTCATGTAAACTGTTGGCCTTCACTCATGCCAGCCTTCGGCGCGGTTGATATCGGCTCGAATTCCGTCCGGCTGAAGATTGCCCGCCTCACCCGCGGCCGTCTTCGCCCCATTCTCGAAGACCGTGAAGTAACGCGGCTGGGCGAGGGTGTCTTCCGTTCCGGCTTTCTCACTCCTGAATCGATGGCCGAGACGGTCAAAGTGCTGCGCCGCTTTCATCGCGCCACGCAGCAGGTGGTCACCGATTCGGTTCGCGTCGTCGCGACCAGTGCGCTGCGCGACGCGCGCAACTCCCAGGCCTTTCTCGAGTGGGTCCGATCGGCTACGGGGTGGAAGGTCGAAATCATTTCGGGGCTGGAAGAAGCGCGCCTGATTCATCTCGGCCTCGTCTCCAACATGCGGCTGGACGGTTCGTCCACGCTGATGATCGATCTCGGCGGCGGAAGCTGCGAGCTGACTATCTCAGGACGTGGACAGATTCGCGATACCGCCAGCCTGCCGCTGGGCGCGGTTCGCCTTACGGATGAATTCCTGAGGCACGACCCGCCGCGCAAAGGCGAACTGAAGCGCCTGCAGGCATTCGTGGCGCGCGAAGTAAACCGCATTGCCCCGCGGATTGTGGCTGCGCGGGCGAAGAACGTGATCGCTACTTCCGGCACGGCGGCGGCGCTCGCCACCGTTGCTACTTATCTGCGCAAGGCACAAAGCCGGCAGCGGACGATCGTGTCTCGCGCCGAGATGGCACGCATCGCCAAGCGCCTGGCGCGCCTGCCGCTCGATGAGCGCAGGCAAATAGAGGGCATCGGCTTGCGGCGCGCCGAGATCATCGTCGCCGGGGCTTTCGTCTACCACGAGCTTCACGACCGCTGTAATCTGAAGGGCTTTCGTTATTCCCCGCTGGGTTTGCGCGACGGGTTGCTGGCTCAAATGGCGGCGGACTACGACCGCAGCACTCGTTCGCGAAGGCAGATCGAATCGGAGCGATGGGAGTCCATTACCAAAGCGGTCGCTCACTACCGCGTCGAAATGAAGCACGCCCTCGACGTGCGTGCTTCCGCCATGTTTCTTTTCTCGGCTTTGCGCTCCGTCCATGGCCTGCCGGTGGAATTCCGCGAGTGGCTCTCGGCTGCGGCCATGCTTTACGAAGTCGGAGACTACCTGAATCGCAACGGCCATCACCGGCACTCGTATTACATTATTTCGAACTCGGAGATCCTGGGCTACACGCCGCAGGAGCGCCGCATCATCGCCACGATCGCGCGTTTTCTCGGAAAATCGCGGCCACTCCCGGAAGAATGGCCGCTAAAAGAGATCGATCCCGCGGATCGCGCGGGGGTGCAAAAAGCGATTCTGCTGCTGCGGCTGGCGCGTGCTCTGAATCTGGGGCGAAGCCGCGCAGTGGAAAAAGTTCGCGTCAGCCATCGAGCGGCGGAGGTTCACTTAACACTCGTGCCGCGCCGCCGCATGGGAGTCGATCTCGAACTCTGGGCGATCGAGAAAGACGCCGCTTACTTCCGCGAGGTGTTCGGCCGGGAACTTTCGACGGCCGCGGCGTAGAGGGTGCGCAACGCTTTCGGCGTGAGGCACCATAAGAGCGTGCCGGAGTTGCGCCGCATATCGACTCGCGCGACGGCTCCCTTTTTTAAGTCGACAGACGCCTCACAACCGGATTCGCTGATCACCGTGCCGAGAAACTGGCTCAGGTTGGGGTTGTGGCCAACGACCATGATCGATTCCTGGCTGGCATACTTCTCAAGCAACCTGCGAAAGTCGGCAAAGCCTGCGCCAGGCTTTAGCGCCGCCTCGATCTGCAGCTTGCCTTCGTAACCCATCTCATTGCCGACCAGCGATGCGGTTTGCGTGGCGCGCTTCAGAGGGCTGGAAATGATCACGTCGACCTGCACATCCAGAGTGGCCAGGGCGCGGCCCACATAGCCGCACTGCTCGACACCTTCTTTATCGAGGGCGCGCCTTTCGTCTTTCTTGGGATTGACAAGGCTCTCGCCCGCGCTGGCATGACGCAGAAAATAAATAATCATCGCTTAATTATCGGTCCCTTCCAACTGCACTCCTCCGCTTCCTGGGCGCGGGCTGCGGAATGGGGAGCGCCGCCTGCTTGCCTTCCGCCACGCTGATGAGAAAATCCTGCGCGCTGAATGCGGCCGCGCCGATTGGAGGCTTGCGATTGCGCTTGCCCTGCAATGGCTGCCACGCCCGTATGTAGGTTTCATCGCGAAGCAGAATGCGGGCCTTCCGGTTATCGGCGAGATAGGCGTCGAGAATCTCGCGGCGCACGCGCTCGCGCAGAAATTCATCGCGGAGTGGCACCAGCACCTCGACGCGCTCGTAAAGATTGCGCGGCATCAAGTCGGCGCTGCCAATGTAGATGACTTCGTCGCCGCCATTGCCGAAGTAATAAATGCGGCTGTGCTCGAGAAAACGCCCGACTATGCTGCGGACATGGATGCGGTCGCTCAGGCCGCGCACTCCGGGGCGCAGCGCGCAGATCCCACGGACGATCAGATCGATTTCCACGCCCGCCTGCGAAGCGCGATACAGCGCCTGAATCACGTTCTTATCCAGCAAGGCGTTCATCTTGGCGATAATGCGCGCCTCGCGCCCCTGGCGCGCATGCTCGGCTTCGCGGTCGATGAGCCCGATGAATTTCTCGGCGAGATCGAGTGGCGCGACCAGCAGCGGCTCGTAGCTGGGATTCTCAGCGTAAGCGGTCAGAAAACTAAACACGTCGTGCACCGCGCGCGTAACTTCCGGATTCGCAGTGAACAAACTCAGATCGGTATAAATACGCGCCGTGCTGGCATTGTAGTTTCCGGTTCCAATGTGCGCGTAGCTGCGCGGCACTCCATCGGGATCGCGGCGCACGATCAGGGAAAGTTTGCAGTGCGTCTTGAGACCGACCAGCCCGTGAAATACCTGTACGCCCGCATCTTCCAGGTCGCGCGCCCAGCGGATGTTGTGCGCTTCATCAAAGCGCGCTTTCAATTCCACGACCGCGGTAACTTCCTTGTGCGAGGCCGCCTCAATCAGCGAAGGTACGATCAGCGAATGCTCGTTGGTGCGGTAAAGCGTCTGCTTGATCGATAGAACGTTGTCATCTTCGGCCGCCGACTCGATAAACGAAATCACCGCGTCGTAGCAATCGAACGGATGGTGCAGCAGAATATCGTGCCGGCGCAACTCTTCAAACAAATCCTGCGACTTCGCCGTAAGCCGCAACTCGCGCGGCGTGAACGGGCGATACTTCAAGTCGGCATGGTCTGTCTGGTCGTAGACGTTGAACAGCCGGGAAAGATTCACCGGGCCATTCACCGGATAAACCTGCCACGGATCGAGTTCAAACACAGTTCTTAGACGTTCGATCACTTCCGGATCGGCGTCGGCCTCGATCTCCATGCGAACCGCATCGCCCTTGCGCCGGTTGTGCAACTCCGCGCGCACCGACTCGAGCAGGCTGCGCGCTTCCTCTTCCTGCAAATACAAATTGCTGTTGCGGGTTACGCGAAACGGGGCGGACGAAACGATGTCGTAGCCCTGATACATCTTCTGCGCGTGGTGAGCGACCAGATCGGCGAGAAAGATGAAGTCGGTCGTATTCTCCGAGGGTAGCCGCACCAGGCGCGGCAGAGCCCGCGGCACCGATACAACTCCGGTATAAGTGAGCGCGGAGCGCCGCCGCCGCCGCAACAGCAACCCGAGGCACAGAGCCTTGTTAATTACGCGCGGGAACGGATGCGACGGATCAACGGTTACCGGCGTCAGCAGCGGATCGAGTTCCTTTTCGCAATATTCCTCGACGAAACGGCGCGCCTCGGCGTCCAACTCGTGCAGCGCCAGGACGCGAATTCCCTGCTCGGCCATCGCCGGCCGCAGAATGTTCCAGGTCTCGTATTGATCGTCGACGAATTCGTGCGTCAGACGGGCCAGGACGTCGCGTTTTTCGCCGAGCGTTAAACCGTCGGGCCCGGCTTCGTTGTAGCCGTCCTCGATCTGTTGCATCATCGACGCGATGCGTATCTCGAAAAACTCATCGAGATTGCTGGCCGAAATTGCCAGAAACTTCAGCCGCTCGAGCAGCGGATTGCCCTGGTCCTGCGCCTCTTCGAGCACACGCCGGTTGAACGCGAGCCAGGAAGTGTCACGGTTGAGGTAGTAATGAGGACTTTCCAGCGAAATACGAGCCATCTGCGAGGGTCTTACGCTTTCTTGCCCGGCCTCAAGCCAAGCGGAAGTCCAGTATAAAGCATTCGCCACCCGCGCGTAGATACACGAATGCCAGTGGTTAAGCGCTGGCCCATTTTGACGGCCGGAACGGGAATGAATTGCGCAGAGTTGAGGCGCGGGCGAGATTGGCTCTCTACTTGACCGTCTTGATCGCCTCTTTTTCCTTCTGCACAACGCTATCCGGCAGCGGCGCATAAGACAACGCATTGGTCATCTTTTGCCCGTCGGTGACCATCCAGTTCAGGAAATCGGCGAGAATCTTCCCTTTATTTGCGTCTTTGGATTGCTGCGGAATAAGCAGCCAGGTGAAGCTTGAAATCGGATACGCATCCTTACCGGGCGCGTTGGTGATGGAGACGCGAAAATCTGCCGGCATCTTCGGAGCCGATGCGGCGGCCGCCGTCACCCCTTCGAGCGAAGCTTTCAGAAAGACTCCAGCGGCATTTCGCACGCTGCCGTAAGTGATGTTGTTCTGCACAGCGTAGATCAACTCAACGTACCCGATCGACCCTTGCAGTTGCCGGATCGAGCCCGCCACGCCTTCGTTGCCCTTGCCGCCCAAGCCGATCGGCCACTTCACCGATGTGCCGCTGCCAACTCGGGTCTTCCAGTCGGAATCGACCTTCGAAAGATAATCGGTCCAGATGAAAGTCGTCCCGCTCCCGTCGGAGCGATGGACCACAATAATTTCTTTATCCGGAAGATTCATCCCCGGATTCACGCTCGTAATCGCTTTGTCATTCCACTTCGTAATCTTCCCCAGAAAAATTCCAGCCAGCGCGTCCGGCGTGAACTTCACTTCGCCGCTCACCCCGGGAATGTTGTAAGCCGGAACCACCGCGCCCAGAACGCTGGGCAGATTGAGGATTTTTGTTTTCAGTTTGGTTTGTGCCTCATTGAGCTGTTCGTCGGTCATCGGCATGTCACTGGCGCCGAAATCCACCGTGGCTTCGGTGACCTGGCGAATTCCCCCGCCGCTCCCAATCGATTGATAATTGATCTGCACGTCGGAATGCACCTTGTGATATTCGCTGAACCACTTCGAATAAATGGGATATGGGAAGGTTGCGCCTGCTCCGTTCAACGTAGTCTGCGCCGCCAGCGGCAGCGCCACAACAGCGCACAACAAAAGCCAAGCGAATTTACGCATAACTCAATGATTCCTCCAAAAATGGATTACGTTCCCCTTCTATCAGCTTTAGCCGCAGCCATATTACAGGACAGTTACAGCCATATGAATTTCTGGTGAATGACGCCGATAAGTCGAAGCCTGTGCGTGGGTTTACTGCGCGGACTGCAGCCGCGTAATTTCGCGCGGGAAAAGCGTATTGCCTGGAAAATCGGTGCGCAGCGAATTGAGTTCCTGGAGAGCGTGCGGCTTGTCTTTATCGCGAACATAAGCGATCGCCAGCAAGATGCGCGCGAATGGCGCAAGGTAGCGCCCGTGCGCGGCGGTCAGTTGCAGGTCGGCGATACCGCCTTGCTTGTCGCCCGGCAACCCGCCCATCCGCAGCAGCCAGCGCACGGGAGCGGTCATGCTGCCGATAATGTATTTGCTGAATCCGGTCGCTACCAGAGCGTCTTTGCAGTCGTCGCAAATGGCGAGAAGCTGCTGCGCCCAGACAGTTGCCTGTTTGGTGTAATGCAGCGAAGCCAGATTTTTCTTCTCGATCAGCGCCGCGTAATCCGCCTGCAATCCCGAGGAGAGCGTCATCGCAAACAAAGCGTCGCGATCTTTCGCGTCTTTATTCAGGCGGTCATGCGCCAGTGTTTGCGCCCGATCCAGCGCGGCCTGAAACTGTTCGTGCACCGCAGGATCCGGGCTCAACTTTGAGCGCGCGAAAAAAGCCGCATCGCTCTCGAAAAACTGAGCCTCCAGCACGCCCAGGCGATGGAATTCGGAGAAAAGATATCCGGCTGCCTGGCTCACCGGGCCCACCGGATCATCGGGATGCTGAATTTGCCACGAGGAGAAATCCTTCTGGGCGCCGGCAAAATCGAGATTGTAAAGGCCCGTGAAGCCGCGATCGAGGGCTGTTCCAGCGGAATCAGGCGAAGCGGCTTGTGCCCGCGGGGCGAGCGCCGCGCACAACGCCGCTACCATACCGAATAGAAGAATTCCGCGAATTAGGCTTCGGCAAAATCGCAAACGATTTTCAGGAATTTTCATGCGTTAAAATTTACGAACACTCTCAGGACTCGATTTCTAAAGCGGGACCTGGCTACCTGCCTTTCTTCTATGATGCATCCGAGGACCTGTACGTACACACACAAGAGAATCGCTTCCCGGTAGAGAATTGTTTTTTGGAGCGAATTCTTACGGCGGCTTGAATCTTTGCTGCGCGGCAACACTCTTACGGGAAATCAGCTTATGCTAGACCAGCGATAGGCGCGGGTCACCCGGATAATAACTTCATGAGCGATTCTTCACCCCGTTTTGCCCCCGGATGGCCGGGAATTCCTCCGCGCTGGACGTCAAGCGCCAAATCCGGCGTCGGAACGGCCCTTAACCAGCACAGCAAAGTATGGTTTACGCTGAGCCACGGCATTTTAAACGAAGTTTATTTTCCCCGGGTCGACCAGGCCTGCACTCGTGACTTCGGCTTCCTGGTTACAGACGGCAAATCTTTCGTCTCCGAAGAAAAGCGGCAGTGCACCTTTGAAAACAAACCATTCGCGCCCGGCATTCCAGGCTTCGAACTCATCAATACAGAGACCAGCGGACGTTACCGCATTCGCAAAGAGATCCTTACCGATCCATACCGCAATGTGGTGCTGCAGAAGATCCAATTCGAACCTTTGCAGGGCCAGCTCGCCGATTATCGCCTGTACGCGCTTCTGTCGCCACATCTGGCGAACTGCGGCGCCGCAAATACCGGATGGGTCGGCGAATACAAAGGCGTGCCCATGTTTTTTGCCGAGCACGACGGCAGCGCTCTGGCGCTCGCGTCTTCCGCGCCTTGGAGAAAAATGTCGGTCGGATTTGTGGGTTCTTCCGATGGGTGGCAAGACGTCTCGTCGCACTTCCAGATGTTGTGGGAGTACCAGCGCGCGGAAAACGGCAACATCGCCTGCACCGGAGAAGTCGATCTGGGCGCGTGCAACGGCGAGTTCATTATGGCTCTCGGCTTCGGCAGCACCTGGACCGAAGCCGGCCAGCAAGCCCGCTCCACGCTGCTCGAAGAATACGATGAAGTGCGCCGGCACTATGTGACGCAATGGGAGAACTGGCAGAAGACGCTGCTTGCGCTCGACAACCCTTCCCGCCAGACCAATCTTTACCGCGCTTCCACTGCGGTTCTACGCACGCACGAGTCGAAGGATTTTCTCGGCGGCATCATCGCCAGCCTCTCGATCCCATGGGGCTTCAATAAAGGCGATGAAGACCTTGGCGGCTACCACCTGGTATGGCCACGCGATCTGGTCGAAACCGCTGGAGCCTTGCTCGCCGCAGGCGCCGGAAACGATGCGGTGCGCGTGCTGCGTTACCTGGAAGCCACACAGGAAGCGGACGGCAGTTGGGCGCAAAATCTGTGGCTCGACGGGCGCTCCTACTGGGGCGGCATCCAGATGGATGAGACTTCTTTTCCCGTCTTGCTCCTCGACCTGCTGCGCCGCCACTCGGCGAATGGACTGGGCAAGCTCGAACGCTGGTGGCCCATGGTGCGCAAGGCCGCCAGCTTCATTTTGCGCAACGGCCCAGTCACGCAACAGGATCGCTGGGAAGAAGATGCGGGCTACTCTCCCTTTACGCTGGCTGCGGAGATTTCTGCGCTGCTCGCCGCCGCCGAAATTGCCGAACTCACAGGGCACAGCGACGCCGCCTCAACCCTTCGCGACGCCGCCGACGCCTGGAACGACAATATCGAGCGCTGGACTTACGCCACGGGAGGCGATCTTGCGCAGCAGGTCGGCGTCGAAGGCTACTACGTGCGCATCGCGCCATCGGATGGCGACGATGCCGCCGCTTCACCGACCCAGGGCTTCGTTCCCATCAAGAATCGCCCTCTCGGGGAAAACAATATGGAGCGGGCCTCTCACCTCATCAGCCCGGACTCGCTGGCGCTGGTGCGCTTCGGATTACGGGCTCCCGACGATCCACGCATCCTCAACACGATTCGCGTCATCGACGCGCTTTTGAAAGTTCAGTTGCCGCAAGGCCCCTGCTGGTATCGCTACAACGGCGACGGCTATGGCGAACGCAAAGACGGTTCGGCGTTCGATGGGGCCGGTATTGGCCGGCCCTGGCCGCTGCTGGCCGGTGAACGCGCTCACTACGAACTCGCCGCTGGCCACCCCAAAGAAGCGGAAAAATTGCTGGCAGTAATGGAAGGCTCAACCATCGGTTACAGCCGTCTGCTTCCCGAGCAGGTTTGGGACGCCGACGATATCCCCGCGCTCGAACTTTTTCGCGGCAAACCGACAGGCTCTGCCTGCCCGCTGGTCTGGGCGCACGCCGAATATGTGAAGCTCCGCCGGTCGCTGCGCGACGGCAAGATTTTCGACCAGCCTCCACAAACCGTGCAGCGCTATCTGGTTGAGAAGCCGGAACGAAAATTTTTCGGTTGGAGATTTAACAATAAAACTCGCTCAGTCCCTCGCAACAAGACTCTGCGCCTGGTGCTTTTCAATCCCGCGCTGGTGCACTGGAGCGTCGATGGCTGGAATAGCGCGCAGGACAGCAATGCCAGAGACACAGGCCTGGGCACTTATGTTCTCGACCTGCCGACAGCATCGCTGCCGGCCGGAAGCAAAGCTACATTCACCTTTTATTGGACAAAGGAGAATCGCTGGGAGGGAACCGACTTCAGCGTGATCGTCGAGTGATTCGTGGAGTGATTCGTGGAATAAGACACTGGGCCGTGATAAGCGACTCTATGCCTGCGAGGGTGGCGTCGAATAAATCAGCTCCACCACCGTGCAATCGTCATTGAGCGGATTTCCTGAGCAGAATTCCGAAACTGCCGCGAGAATTCCCTGCCACGACGGGCTATTCGCGGCAGCCAGTTCCAGGCGGGAATCCTCAAAGAAATCTCCCATGGAATTTTCCGCCTCGGTCACACCATCGGTGACCAGCATGAAGCGATCGCCGGATCTCAGTTGGCACCGGGCACTCTCAAAAGTCGCATCCGCGAGCAAGCCCACAGGCACATTGCCGTGCGGCAGGCGCATCACTTCCTTACCGCAGATCAACAGGGGCTGCACGTGACCGCAATTGACGTATTCGAGATCGCCGTCGCTGCGCAGCCGCGCCAACAAGAGCGTCGCGTATTTCTCTCCCATCAGGCGTTCGCTGAAATAGCGGTTCACCGCGGTTACGACTTCAAGCAGCGGCATGCCCGCAATCAGATGCGAGTAGATCATTCCCTGCAGAGTCGAAGCCAGCAACGCGGCTGAAACTCCCTTGCCGCTCACATCCGCGAGCACCACCGCGAGACCGTCTTTCGTATTCACCGCATCGTAGAAATCGCCTCCAATATCGCGGCAAGGAAGATTTCTTCCGCCGACCTTGGCAAACGGGACCTCGGGAATCTTTACCTGCATCAACCGCTGCTGAATAGTTGCCGCGATCGAAAGCTCCTGCTGGTAGCGCCGGGATTCCTCTTCGGCCTGCACCAGCCGGGCATTTTCAATCAACGACGCCGCTTCTGTCGCGATGGCCCTCACCACATCGTGACCGACGCCGGAGAATTCCCGCGAGGCAAAACGCGAATCGATGTAAAGCACTCCCATCACCTCGGGCGCCGCATTCGGCGCGGGAGTCTGATCGCGATTCGCCTGCACCTGGCGCTTGCGCAAGGGAATGCAAACCACAGTGCGCAAATCGTAGGCGACAATGCTTTGTCTCGCGGCAACGTCCATCGAACTGCCGGTATCGGTAAGCAGGAACTCGGAATTCAGCCGCATCGACTCTTCGAGAGCCGAGTGCGAAATCGTCTTGTCGTCGAGCAGCGCTTCGCCTTTATTGTTGCGCCCCGCAGCCAGCCGCAGTTGACCCTCGTCGTCTTTCAGAAAAACATAGCCGCGCTCGGCGCGCGTCAGGCGCAGGGTCACGTCGAGCATGGTCATCAGAATTTCGTCCAGCACTCCGGCGGTATTCAGCTTGCGCGCGGCTTCGAGAAACAGCGTGAGCTTCTCCAGATCGGTGGAATCCTGCGAGATCTGAATTCCCGAAATCTGGCTGAGGAATTCGCGGGCGGTGTTGGAAGAGGCATGGGCTGGATTGAAAATGGCGTAAGTAGAATCCCGCGCGCCGAATTCGAGCCGGTCGTTGCGCTCCAGCCTTTGCCGTTGAATTCGCTCGCCATTGACGAACGTGCCGTGCTTGCTGCCTTGATCGACGACGAAGAATCCTTCCCCTTCGAGCACAATCATGGCGTGATCGCGCGACACGCGGGGATCGGCAATCACCAGATCTTTGTCGACCTTGCGGCCGACGCTGAACGGTGTCCGGTTCAGGACAATATTCCGCTGCTCATTGCCCTGCACCAGCACCAGCGCGGGAAAAACCCCCGAGCCAGAGCTTTGCGGCGTTCGTATCGAGTTCAGCACCATGAATTAGACACGGCTCATCCCATCCCGATTCCAGTGTCGATAGCATAATGACAGGAATCAGGCCCCGACGGGAAGAGCCATTCATCGCGTTAAAAGCCTGAGGCGGCTTGAACCTGCGTTATACGGACCGTAATTCTCGCCGGGGGCCGCAGTTCACAATCATCTTGATGCACGAAATAGAGTAAGCGCAATTGTTCGCATGTTTGACGACCTGGGCAACAGATTTTTTTTTAACCCTCGCTGTGATGCCGGGAGCGCATTCCCAGGGCGCAGAAGAAAATAAGAGCAAATATCCATATGGGGACGGTAAGAGTTGTGAATAATGGCCACGTCCAGCGGTCCAGAGACCACTGTTGCGATGCGAGTCGATAGCCCGCAGCCAGACAAAGGCTGGCCAGCCATTGCCACGCTACGAACAGAACGCCCGCGAAATAGAGCAGGCGAAAGACGCGGGAAGGGGAGGCCGCTCGCTCCCTGACCAGCAGCAGAATTGAGGGCAGGAGCAGAAGCTGGTTGTAGGGCGCATACATGGGGACTACCAGCACGGTCAGAGCGAGGACGAGCGCCGTGAAAGAGATGAAACCCTGTTCGGAGGCTGCCTGGCGGCGAAATCGAAAAAGCAGCAGGCCGCAAGCCAGGATGGCAAACAGGGCGAGAAGCTGTGCACAAATGCGCGTCGAGGCCCCGCTCCCTACATTGCCCAGCGCCTGCTTCAGCACGACTTCAATCACCGATTGGTTCTGCGTGTATTGGTGATATTGCGCGACGGCCTGGGCGAACGTTCGCCACCAGCCGGGCAGAATAACCTGCGCCGCAGCCAGCAGTAGGGCCATGGGGAGTACAAAGCCGAATACCAGCCTTCGTCGCGATCTCCAATCACTTGCGGCCCACAGCAGAAACCAGACTGTCAGGGGCCACGCCAGTTGCGGCTTGACGGTTGCCAGCGCCAGCAGCACTCCGCCGCAAAAGAGAAATCCGCCGGCCACGCAGGCTGCGGATGCCGCCAGAAGAGCTGCCACCAACAGGCTCAGTTGCTGCAGCTTGATGCCCTGGGCCGCGGCGAAGCTCCCCAGTGTCAGACAAATTACCGCAGCGGCGGGCAGCGGCGCCAATCGCCAGCGCAGAAAGCGCAACCACAAGCCGACGCTTAGAGCGGTCAAGCCGCCGAGCAGCCAATAGAAAAATATCTGCACGTTGTGAAAAGGAAAGCCCACCAGAGGCAACAGCAGAAAAACCACGTACACTGGATATGCAAACCCTTGCTGATCCTTCGGATCATTCGGTCGACTGGGGTCTAGCCGCCTTCCGTAATATCCTTCCTGAATCTCAAGCGTGACTTCGCGGCTATAGGGATTGCGATGGTGCAGCAGCAACTCTCGAGTTCCCACCCAACGGGGATAGAGGTCAGACAAATTACCGCGCGGAATTCCCCGGGCTTGGGAGTCGGCGATCTGGCGAGCCCTCAAGATATCGATGAGGTAAAACCACATGCTCGCCGCCGCCACTGCGGCCAACATTACACCTGCAACGGATTGCAAGCGTTTATGCAAGCCTGGCGCAGTTCTGCGCTCTCCGAGTAACTTTCATGGTCTTCCGCCTTCGATTCACGACATCATGTTACAACTGGTGGGGCAAAGTCCGCCCATGGGAAATCGGATCTCAGCGTCGGCCGCAATCGGCATGGCTAGCGGCGTGTTTTGCTGGTTCTGGCTGGATCGCGCTCATCACGGCGCCGGCGACTTTACCTGGGCTATCTGGGCGGCTCAGGACTTGCTGGCGCATCGCAATCCGTATCTCCGGCACATGCAGTTGTATCCGCTCCCCGCAGCGCTCTTCGGTCTGCCATTCTGCTGGATGCCGCTAACGGTTGCCGGCGGTCTTTTTTACGGCATCAGTTCCGCGCTGCTGGCATTTGGGATTTCCCGCCACGGATATCACCGTCTTCTCGTATTCCTCGCATATCCTTATTGGGCAGGTCTGTTGGAGGCACAATGGACACCCCTGATTCTGGCCAGCGCCTTCGTGGCGACTCTGCTCCCGGCTACTTTGGCGAAACCGCAATTGGGTTTGCCCGTCATATTCATCCGACCTACGAGGCGAGGTTTGCTGGCGTGTGCGGTGGTGCTGCTTCTTACATTTCTGGTCTTCCCAGGCTGGCCATGGAAGTGGTGGGGCAACACCGGCCTGTATGCGAGATTTATACCGTTCGTGATTTTTCCGGGGCCAGTGCTTGCTCTGGCACTTTTCCGCTATCGCGAGCGTGATGCGCGCATGCTCCTGTTGACGGCGCTGATGCCACAACGCTGGTTTTACGACGCATTCATTCTCTGGTTCATTCCCAAAACCCGTCGCGAGATTGCCTGGACAGCCTTGCTCAGTTGGGGAGCCGGCGTGTGGCGCTGGTATCACGTTCCGCACAGTTTCAATCAAATAGGGCGATGGATCGTTATCTTTATTTACCTGCCGATGCTGGCGCTGATTATTTTTCGCCCGCGTCACGCGCCGGACCCGCCTGGGGCAAGTACCGGCAGCGAAGGTTGAACTCCAGCCTCCGGCCCTGCACCGATTTCCCGGCTGAGCTTCCACAGCCACCACAACAGCAAAATGGCGATTAGATTTACGTTCCCGGTTACCAGCCAGAGCAGAAACCACACGGGGCTGATCAAGAGCGGAAACAAGGGATACAACAGAGCCCATCTGCCGCCGGTTCGCTGAGGCGGCGTATGCCAACAGCGGTCCGCAATCAGAAGCGCTGGCAATACAAGCAGCGTGTAGTCGTGGATATTCGTCTGCCAGCCAATCAACTCGGAGACTGCTACGGCGATTGAGAACCGCAGAGCGCTCTGCTCAGGTGCGCCGCGCAGTCGCCCCCTGATGGCAAAGAAAAGAAACAAAGCGGCGGAACTCGACAATATTGCCGCGATCCCAATGCTTCCACTCAAGCGGAGAGGCCATCCCAAGAACAAGCCGTGCAGGTTGGGCAGAAAATCGGCGGGAACCCCTCCCAGGGTTGGCGTGTCGGCGACCCGCAGAGCGAATGCTGGATATCGCAACAGGCCCCGCCACCCCACCAGCCCAATTGAAATTGCCGCAAGCACAGCCGAAACAGCCGCGAACCCGAGCAGGACCCGGCTTCGTCTCCAGATGGCAACGAGGAGCACGATTGGAAGCATGAGCTGAAACTTGAAAGCGCCGAGAGCAAACCAGCATCCCGCCAGAAAATCTTCTTGCTTTTCAAGCGCCGTCCAGGCGAGCACACAAGCGAGCAACTGCAAAATCGAGTCCTGCCCCTGCAATAAGCATTCAAAAACCGGAAAAAAAGCGGCCGCGACGAGCACACATTGCCAGGGAGAGATAACTCGAAGCAGACCAATGCTCGGCCGCAACTGCAACGCCACGCTGAAGAGAATTCCGATGTTCAGCAAGTTCCAAATCAAGAACGCGGGCAGATAAGCAAATCGGCTCAAGGGCAGAAAGATCAAGGCTTCAAAGGGTGGATGGATATAAGGCAGTGCTGCGGGTCGGGAAGGCAGGTTCCCGGTAAATTCCTTCTGCACCCGGTTCTGCACATCCGCGACGTAAAGCTGATGGCCGAGGCCTTGGTTCAGAATCCTGGCGGCCGTGTAAAAAACCGAGAAGTCGGGATATCCTCGTGCGATGCGCTCCCTGAGAGTTATGACAAACAGGACGTGCAAACACAAAATGCCCGCGATGCAGAGACGCGCTAGGCGCCACTTTCTCATGGTGGTCATTCGCTTTTTTACGCCGTCCACGATGGACCGCGATTGTACCTTGGATGGAAAACTCCCGCTATGATGGAGTGCCCATGAGAGGAATAGTGCGGACCCACCATATCTTCGTCGTCGTTCTCTTCCTCGGTCTCTTCGCCCTGGCGGCGCGGAATGCCGCCGATCCCGATCTCTGGTGGCATCTCAAAACCGGACAGCTGATTATCGAGAGCAAGAGCGTTCCTCACACCGATCCCTTTTCGTTCACCCGCGTGGGCCAACCCTGGATCGCGCATGAGTGGCTCAGCGAAGTTTTGATCTATAGCCTCTGGCGTGTTGCCGGGTGGGCCGGACTAATCGTCGCTTTTGCGGCGGTCATCACGGGAGCTTTTCTGCCGCTGTACCTGCGCTGCGGACCAAAACCCTACATTGCCGGAGTCGCGACTCTCTGCGCGGCCTTGGCCACGCGGCCGTTGTGGGGAGTGCGGCCGCAGATGCTTTCCCTTCTTCTCACAAGCCTCTGGCTTCTGATTCTCGAGCGCTCCGAGCGCAATCCCAAACTTCTTTACTGGACTCTCCCGCTCACCCTGCTTTGGGTAAATCTCCACGCCGGGTTCGCGCTCGGCCTTGCATTATCTGCGCTGTTTCTCGTGGGCGAATGGATCGAAGGCGCAACGGGCGGAGAGAAAAACATGCGCTCTTTGCGCTTTCCCGCGCTCGTTCTGGCGCTTGACTTGCTGCTCGTTCCCTTCAATCCCAACGGCATCAAACTTTTCTGGTATCCGATCGAGACGCTGCAATCTGCCGCCATGCAAAACTACATCGCCGAATGGGCCTCGCCCAACTTTCACCGCGGCGAATACGCTCCGTTTTTGCTGATCGTGCTTGCGACCTTTGCAGTGTTCGGTTGCGCGTCGCGTTCGAATCTTCGAGCTCGCGATCTTCTTCTATTAATCGTGAGCTTATTCGCCGCGCTGCGTTCTATCAGGCTGATCCCTCTGTTTGCGCTAAGCGCTGTTCCCGTCGTCTCCATGCAAGTTGCGGCATGGTTGAGCGACCGGACAGCCAGACAATCGCCAAGAGTTGCCCGGAAAGAAATATTCCGCGCAAGCCTGAACGCGGCGATCGTGATAACAATGGCGGCATTCGCAGCCGTCCGCATTACTTCTGTCATTCGCGACCAACCGCGATCTGATGCGCAGAACTTCCCCGTCCGCGCCGTGGACTTTTTGCAGGCACACCCCTCCGCGGGACTAATCTTCAACCACTACGATTGGGGCGGATATCTCATCTGGAAGCTCTACCCCACCACGCGCGTATTCGTCGACGGACGTGCGGATGTCTACGGCGAGCATTTGCTCCACGACTTTGCCGACGCCTCCCAACTCAAAGACGACTGGCAAAGCCTTCTGGAGCAGTGGAACATTCAAACGATACTCGTGCCGGGAAATTCGGCTCTTGCGACCGGACTGCGCCAGGCGCCCGGCTGGAAGGTCGCCTACGAAGATTCGCAGGCCATAATTCTGACTGCGCCGTCAAAACGTGCCGCCGTTCTTCCCGCCCCTCCTGGACCGAAATAGCTCCCACAAGGCGCCGATGCACGACGGTTACCGTCGGTATGCAAGAAATTACACCTGTCAAAGGCTTTTGCAGGTTATTATGGGTGCTAATATCTCCCCCGCAGCGCTGTACGAGTACATGGGATAAATCCCGGCTGGCCGAAGGCCTATATTTGCCTGGAATCTTTGTTGGGAACGTGTGATCTCGTTCTGGGAGGGCGAGAGCAATGGAACATTTGCGTAAATTATGGCGTGCAGAAGAAGGACAGGACATCGCGGAATACGCCGTGATGCTGGCCGTGATCCTCGTGATCGTGGTGGGCACCATCCGGCTGATTGGTTCCAACGCGAACAATGTCTTCTCCAACGTCGCCAGTTCGATCCAGTAACAACAAACGAAAGTCCGCAGCGAAAATTTGACTCAGGCGTTCCTGCCAGGAATGGGCGCTATGCTGTTGCCCGTTCTGACGGAGCATTATGAATCGCACTCGTTTATTGATGATTGGAACCCTGGCCCTGGCTCTGGGAGCCCTGGTCAGTGTTGCCGTCTACCGCAACCTGCAGGGACGCAGCGCAGCCAATACCGAACCCGGTGTCGATGTGGTGGTTGCCGCCGACGATATTCAGGTCGGCGCCCGAATCGAAGAGCACGATGTGCGTTTAGTGCGCTATCCCGCATCTTCTCTTCCGGCGGGAACTCCCGCTAAGCGTTCGCAGGTGCTTGGCCGCGGCGTCATTCTGCCAATCACCAGAGGCGAATTCATTCTTCCGAACAAGCTCGCTCCCGAGAATGCCGGAGCCGGACTGCCATCCCTGATCCCTCCAGGAATGCGCGCCGTTTCGGTGCGCGTGAATGAAGTCGTCTCGGTTGCGGGTTTCGTCGGTCCCGGCACGCGTGTGGATGTACTGCTGACCGGAACTCCCAACGGCAGCAGTGAGTCGCAAACGACTACCGTTCTACAGAATGTCGCGGTCATCGCCTCCGGGCACACCCTCGAGCGCAACGCCGCAGGTGAGGCGCAGAATACGCCGGTGATCACGCTTCTGGCTTCGCCGGAAGACGCCGAACGGCTGACGCTCGCAAGTTCCGAAGGAAAGATTCAGCTCGTGCTGCGCAACCCGCTTGATACCCATCAGGATCCGGTAGACGCGGCCAATGCCAGAGGTTTGTACAAGGGGGGAACGCCACCCCCAGCAGTCCCTAAAGCACCGGTAATTCACCAGGCGAAGCACAAAGTCGAAACCCCCGCACCCGCTCCGTCGGTTCTTAGTGTTGAGGTTTACCAGGGCGACAAGAAGCCGGACGTGGTGAAGTTTCCGGATGAGAATGGTGACGCCCCGAAATAGTGCAATCGATTGGCGCCTGGATTCGGCGATTTGACGGAAGTTTTCCTCACGTGGAGAGGAATCAGACGATGAAGTTTCGCAACCCGCTCTTGAGCACCGCTGCCGCAGCATTTTTCCTTGTGGTGTTCACCGCTCCTCGCTTCGCGTTGGCGGAGGAGCAACAGCCGGCCGCTCCAGACCCAAAGCCGCCCCAAAGCACCGCCGGCGCCACACAAACCACGCTTCCGCCGGAATCGGCGCAGGTTCAATCTTCGGCTCCGTTGCGGGTGATGGTCGACAAATCGCTGCTCATCAACACCACCGAAACAATCAAACGCATCTCGGTCACCGATCCCAATGTGGCCTTCGCCACTCCCATTACTCCCACCCAAATTCTGGTTCATGGACGAGCGCCGGGCGAAGTCTCTCTCCTGATCTGGGATGAGCTGGAGCGCTCCCGTAGCTTCGATCTGCGCGTGGATGTGGATGTCACAGCCTGCGCAGAAGAGGAGCACCGCGTATTCCCCGACGAGCGAATTACCGTCTCTCCTTCAAGGGCGGCGATCGTGCTTTCCGGGCACGTAAGCACCGAAGATGTGGCTAAGCGCGCCGGAGAGCTGGCTTCCGCTTATTCGAAGAATGTAATCAACGTTCTCACTTTCGGTCCGGTAGGCGCTCAAGAAGTCTTACTTGAAGTCAAGTTCGCGGAAGTCGATCGCTCCGCCCTCACTCAACTCGGGCTGAATGTCTTTTCAACCGGCGCAGCCAATCTCATAGGAACCACGACCACCGGCCAATATGGCGGTTTCGGTTCGCAAAGCATCAGTCAGACTCAGGGACAAAACACGCCGATTTCGGCCTCGCAGACCGTCAGCAGCGTTCTGAACATGTTTTTGTTCCAGCCCAACATTCACCTGGGTGCGGTGATCGAGGCGCTCGAGACCAAGAACCTGCTGCAAATCCTTTCCGAACCTACTCTTATCGCCGTAAATGGCAAGAAAGCCAGCTTCCTCGCCGGAGGCCAGTTTCCGTTTCCTATCGTGCAGCCGGGCGCAGGATTCACCGCCGTCACCATTTCATTCAAGGAATTCGGCGTGAAGCTCGAGTTCACGCCCGTCATCATGCCCAACGGCAATATCCACCTCACCGTGGCGCCCGAAGTGAGCACGCTCGACTTCGCCGACGCGCTGACTATCTCCGGTTTCACCGTTCCCGCGTTAAGCACGCGCAAAGCGGAAACCGAGTTTGAACTGCAGGACGGCCAAAGTTTCGTGATCGCCGGCCTCATCGACAACCGGGTTACCGACACCTGGAACAAGATTCCGGGCCTCGGGGACATTCCGATCCTGGGTGCCTTCTTTCGAAGCAAAAGTCTTTCCAAAAGCAATTCTGAGCTGATGGTTCTGTGCACGGTTCATCGGACTTCGCCGAACACCGAACCCCCGCCCGGGCCTAAGGATCCGGCGCCGTTCCTGAATAATGGGAAATTCGACGGAAAGAAGCCTTCAGGGATGTAGGCGGAGAGCACGTTTGCTCCCGCACGAAGTAAGCTGCAAACGAAGAAATGAAAAAATAGAGAGCATTCGAAGTCGGGTATGCCTGAGCTTTCAGTCGTTATCGTCGCCACGGACAATGAGCAGCGCACTGTTCTGCAGGTGCTGGTGGATGGTACCAGCGTAGCTCGCACGGTCCACACCTGCGCCAGTTTTCCCGTCTCCGCTTCCGATCCGGTTACCCGCCGCGTCCAAGCTGCCGCCCCTGACGTGTTGCTGGTCGATATTCCCTCCGACAACGCAGGTACGGCCATGCGAGCGATCGAACTGCTGCATCAGGAACTTCCAGAGTCGCCGGTCTTCGCCATTGGAAGCCTCCACCAGCCTCAGGTCATCGTAAGCGCCATGCGCGCCGGGGCCCGCGAATTCATCGAGCGCCCCACCACGACCACCGATCTTCTGGAAGCCTTCGTTCGCCTGACCACCGCGCAGCGCCGTGTTCAAAAAGAAGGACCGCGGGGCAAAGTTTTCTTTGTGGTCAATGCGAAAGGCGGCAGCGGCGCGACCACAGTGGCCGTAAATCTCGCGTTGGCGCTGCAGGCGTCGCATGGTCAAACCGCGTTGGTCGATCTCGCCCCCCTCGGCCACGCGGCGCTGCACCTGAATCTCAAGGCGTTGTTCACCATCTCCGACGCGACCCGTAATCTGCACCGCATGGATAGTTCCCTGCTGGAAAGTTTTATGACCCGCCACGGTGGCGGCCTCCAGCTATTGGCCGGAGCCAACATTCCTGCGGCCCTCGAGCCCTCGACCGCCGAGTTCGTACGCCTCTTCGACATGCTGGCGTCGCACTACCGTTACATCGTCGTCGATAACTCATCGCGGCTCGATGCCGCCAGCCGCCTGGTGGCGAATTTGTCGGAATGCGTACTCCTTGTGGCCTGCACCGACGTCGCTTCGCTGTGGAGCGCTGCCCGGGTCCAGCAATATCTGGGGGAAACCGGCAACCGCGAGCGCCTTCGCCTGGTGCTCAACCGCTTCCGCAAAGTGCCGGGATTCACCGAATCCGATGCGGAAAACGCCGCCGGGGTAAAATTGCTGTGGCGTGTTCCCAATCAATATTTCGCGATTTCTTCCGCAATCGACCGCGGCGCTCCCGTGATGGAGCAGAGCCACACGGAGATTGCGCGCTGTTTCTCAGGCCTGGCACACGAACTCACGCGCAATGACGTTGACGTGAAGCGTGCCGCCTGGTCGCTGTTCAAGACCGTATAACATTTTATGGCGAACTTGCAGACCTTCGAGCGCTCCGAGTACCAGCAGGTAAAGTCGGACCTGCATCGCAAAATCCTCGACCGTCTCGATCTCGAAAAACTTGGCCGCGCCAGCGGCGACACCGCGCGCGAAGAAGTCCTCGTCCTCATTCGCAACTCGGTCAACAGCGAAGTCGTTCCTCTCAGCTTTGCCGAGCGCGAGCGCCTCTCGCGCGAAATCCTCGACGAGATATTCGGCCTGGGCCCGCTCGAACCGCTGCTCAAGGATCCAACAATTTCCGACATTCTCGTCAACCGCTTCGATCGCGTCTACATTGAGCGCGCCGGCAAACTGGAATTAACCGGGCTGTCGTTCAAGGATAACCAGCACCTGATGCAGATTATCGAACGCATCGTCTCCCGCGTGGGCCGTCGCGTCGACGAATCTTCGCCCATGGTCGATGCTCGCCTCCCAGACGGTTCGCGCGTCAACGCCATCATTCCTCCGCTCGCTCTCGACGGAGCCTGCCTGTCCATCCGGCGTTTCGGCCGCGACCCGGTCACTGCGCGCAACATGATCGAAAACCACTCCCTTACCGAGGCGATGCTTGAGCTTCTTTCGGCGATGGTGAAAGGCAAATTGAATCTTCTGATTTCCGGCGGTACCGGCGCCGGCAAAACCACTTTGCTGAACGTCCTCTCCGGGTATATTCCCAACGTCGAGCGCATCGTGACCATCGAAGACGCCGCCGAATTGCAGCTCAAGCAAGAGCATGTGGTCCGCCTCGAAACCCGCGCTCCCAACATCGAAGGGAAAGGTGCGGTCCGTCAACGCCAGTTGGTCATCAACAGTTTGCGTATGCGCCCCGACCGCATCGTAGTCGGCGAAGTCCGCGGCGAAGAGGCCTTCGACATGCTGCAGGCCATGAACACAGGCCATGAAGGCTCGCTCACCACGGTCCACGCCAACTCGCCGCGCGACGCGCTGTCCCGCGTCGAAAACATGGTTTCGATGGCCAACCTAAATATTCCCGAGCGTGCCATTCGCCATCAGATCTCCTCCGCAATTCACGCCGTCGTCCAGGTCGCTCGCTTGTCCGACGGCACTCGCAAAGTGACTTCCGTCTCCGAGGTCACCGGCATCGAGGACGCCATGATTTCCATGCAGGAGATTTTTGCCTTCGACCGCCGCGGCATCGATGAAAATGGCAAGGTACACGGAACCTTCCAGGCGACCGGGATCCGTCCGCTGTTTGCCGAGCGCCTTGCAACCTCCGGAGCGCGGCTGCGCCCGGCGCTGTTCGAGTCGAGGGCGGAGGTTTAACAATTTGCAGTTTCTACGGAGCACCGTATAAATGCCCGCAGCCTTAATCGCGTTTGCCGTCTTCGTGGTGGTTGCTCTCGCAACCTTCGCGGTCGCGTCGCTCTTCGATCAGCGCCGCGCCCAGGCGCGCCTCATCAAAGACCGTCTGGCGACCGCACAGAAAGCCCCGGAACGCGAGCCCAACCAGGAACTCGCGCTGCTGCGCGATGAACAACTCAGCAACATTCCCGCCTTCGATCTTCTGCTCCGCCGCTCCGCCCGCGTTTCCGCGATTCAAGACGCGTTGTTGCAGTCGGGATTGAAGCTGCGCGCGGGGAATTTTCTGGCGTTGTGCGCGCTCTGCGGCATCTCAGCTGGGGTTATAGCAATTCTGTGGACGAGAAATCCGGCCATCGCCTGGGCTGCCATCGTCATCTGCTCATTTCTTCCCTACGCCTTCGTCTCATACCGGCGCCAGAAGCGCTTCGAAAAGATTGAAGAGCTTTTCCCCGAGGCGATCGACACGCTGGCCCGCGCCGTGCGTGCCGGCCACGCTTTTACTACCGCCCTCGAAATGATCTCCAACGAAACCACTGAGCCTCTGGCGACCGAGTTCCGCAAGCTCTACGAAGAACAAAAGTTCGGCATGCCGGTGCGCGACGCTCTCATGAACCTCACCGAGCGCGTGCCGCTGGTCGACATCAAATTCTTCGTCACAGCGGTCATGCTGCAGCGCGAAACCGGAGGCAACCTCGCGGAAATTCTCGACAATCTTTCCTACGTGATCCGCGAACGTTTCAAGGTTCAGCGCCAGGTGCGGGTTCACACCGCCCAGGGCCGCTTGACGATGGTGCTGCTCATGGGAATGCCGCCGGTGGTCGTTCTGGTTCTGGAGTTGTTCAGCCCGGAATTCGTGCATCCGCTTTTTTATGATCCCATCGGTCACTTCCTGGTTGTAGCCGCGGTTGCTTTGCAGACCATCGGCTATTTTGTCATCCGGAAGATCATCAGGATTCAGGTATAGGCATGCCTCTGCTGATTCTCACCATCGTCATCTTCGTGACCGTCGTCCTGGTGGTCTTTGCCTTCGGCGCAGCGGCGGTTACGCCAAGTTCCGTGCTGGGAGCGCGCCTGCGATCATTGGCTGGCGCCGCGCAGATTGCGCCGAGGCAGCCGGCGCTAAAAATGAAAGAGCGCCTCGAACAGGCGCTCGACCCTCTCAGCAAAGCCATTCCCCTTTCACCCTCGGACGTTTCCCGGACCCGCGCGTGGCTTATCCAGGCCGGCCTTCGCGACTCTCGCCATGTGAGCTACTATTTCGGAGCGCGCCTCGCCCTCGGCGCATTGGGATTCGCAGGCGTCATTCTTTTCTCAGGATTCACCAGCATGCCGCTGCTGGTGTGCATTCCGGCGCTGGGTTTCTTTCTTCCTCGCTTCTACCTGAAGCGCATGATCAAAAGCCGGCAGCAGCGAATTCGCTTCGCGCTCCCCGACGCTCTAGATCTAACCGTAATCTGCGTGGAGGCCGGCCTGGCGCTCGATCAGGCGCTCCTCCGCGTCGGCCAGGACCTGCACCATGCCCATCCCGATCTCAGCGACGAATTTCATCTGGTCAATCTTGAAATGCGGGCCGGTAAACCGCGCGTGGAAGCGCTGCGCAATCTCGTCGACCGTACCGGGGTCGATGACGTTCGTTCTCTCGTCGGCACTTTGATCCAAACCGATCGTTTTGGCACCAGCGTCGCCCAGGCTCTGCGCGTTCACTCGGATTCGCTGCGAACCGCCCGCCGCCAGCGCGCCGAAGAACAGGCTGCGAAAACCACTATCAAGATGGTTCCTCCGCTCGTGCTTTTCATTCTTGTCCCATTTCTCTTCGTGACCATCGGCCCCGCACTGATTCAGGCATATCATTCGCTGGCTGGGAAATAAGCCGACCCTACCGCCCATCGATATGTAATCGCAGCCATATTTTCCTACAGATAAATATATGGTGATATACTCTTTCGAGTGGGATGAGGAGAAAGATGCCATCAACCAAAAGCGGCATCGAATTTCCTTCACCGACGCTCAGGAAGCGTTTTACGATCCAAACCGCATTATTGCGCAGGATGAAGCCCATTCAGAAGACGAACCTCGGTTCTTTTGCATAGGTCAGACTCCCAAAGGCATCCTCACTGTGCGTTTCACCACGCGGGGCCACAACATTCGCATTATCGGAGCGGGGAGATGGAGAAAATGGAGCAAGTTCTATGAGACGGAACAAACTTGAAGATGCTCCCAAAGGCAGGCTCACGGTCATCAAGGATTTTCTTCCGCCGCCATCGCAATTGGTGAGGAAGTCGGAGACGGTGAAAGTCACCTCTGAATTTACCCGCTCCAGCATCGACTTCCTGAAGAAGGAAGCCAGGAAAGCAAAAGTCCCCTATCAACGGATGTTGCGCGCGCTGCTTGACCGTTACGTCGAACAGCACACGGCATAACGCACCAACGGGCTAGGGCGTCGACTGTGCCTTGCGGAGGCAAGGCCAGTGGGCGTAATCGCCTGTTACCGACAGCCGACGAGTGACAGAAAATGGATGCCATGCTCGTGGAACTCACAAAAAATGAACTCAGCATCATCAATAACGCTTTGAATTAGGTCGAACCATTTGGCGGCTATGAAGAAAATCAACCGCTGCGTGCATTGCCTGGTGGAATTGACGAAACCACCGAAGTCGGGAATGCTAACGGATACATCGGCAACCTTAGACCACGTGTTTCCGAAGCATTGGTTCCCTGAGAGCACGCCACAGAATCTAAATCGCTGGACTGTACCAGCGTGCCACAAATGCAATGTTGAACTCGGCGGGGTTGAGAAGGTGCTACTCAACAGAATGGCCCTGTGCCTCGACCTGACCAAACCAGAATTGATGGCGTTGTATCAAAAAGTGCGAAAGGGACTGGCTCTTAATCTGAGCGAGGAAGAGCGCAGGCAGATTGACCCGGAAGAGTTAAAGGTGCGAGAAGGCGACAAAAAGAAAGTACTTGGCGATGTTAAGCTTTGGGATGAGCATAGCCCAGAGGAAAAGAAATCGCTGTTCCCCGGACTCGGACCCTGGCAAACCTCTTCGCCTCAGCTTTCATTGCTATTCAAGCGAGAAGACATTGTTCGGGAAGCCGAGAAGATGGCCCGAGGGTGTGAGTGGAAGATTGCTAAGCGACTGGTTGAGCCTCCATACTCGGTCCAGGTGTTTTTCGTTAACGAACAAGACGTACCGGATAGCATCCGGCAGATTGTGGAGAAGTTCGGTAAAACATACAGCATTGGCTCTTACTTCCGTGTCCAGCGTGCGGTAGCTCATGACGACGCCTTAGCTGTGTTCTATCGGATCGAGTTTTGGGGAAATGTCAGGGCGTACGCCGTTATTGACAGAGAACATTGATGATTTTGAAAGCGAGCAGCACGGCTGGCGAAACATCCAATCACAATCTTCTCCAAGCTGGACCGGCACGGTAAAATCTGCTCGCATGCATCTCCACTCCTCGCGCGGCCAGGCTTTCAACCAAACCCGCAACATTTATCTCGCCACCGATGTCACCATTGCCGATACGCACCTCACCCGCCTTCGCGGCTTGCTCGGAAGATCCGCCCATGACTTCCGTAACGGATGCGGCCTCTGGATTCGCCCCTGCCATGGAGTTCATACTCTTGCTATGCGGTTCCCCATTGACGTAGTCTATCTAGACCACGCCGGGCGGGTGGTGCACGTCGAGCACGACCTCCAACCCTGGCGCTTCTCCCCCGTCCGCATGCAGGCAGCGTCGGTTCTCGAACTACCCAGCCACACGGTAGCCAGAACGGAAACTGCATTGGGTGACCGGATTGAGATCAGAATGAAGGAGTCCTCGTAATCGGCTTTTGTGCGGATCATTTTCTTGCAACTCGAGTAACGAACCCTCCCCCTCAACCGTCGTAGTTCCGAGCGAAGGTGTAAGACCGGCGTGATAGCGATCATTCCGAGCGAAGCGGCAGACCGCCCCGAACGAACTCACGGGGCATTTCCCCGCTTCAACCGCCCACGCATAGCAAAGGCGAGAGGATAGTTGAGCCACACTCTCCAACTCGAAACAGTTACGACCATCCGCGAGCTGCCAGAAGGCCCCAAGCTCCTGGTGCAGTGGTCGCCGCGCTGGGAAGAATTCGTTACTTCGATCGGACCCGCTTTCGCCCGTTCCGGGCCGCGCCTCGCCGGTGAAGCCGGATACGGAGAGCTTCCCTATCGCGGCCTCTCCGCGGCGCTGCTCCTGCAATTTTTGTTGCTGATCGCGGCCTTGCTTCTTCCCCGCGAGATCGACCGCCTTCGCCCCTACGCCGCTCCCCGGCTGCAGCCCGACGAAGTGATCTACTACTCCGGCGACGAACTGCCGCGCACCGAAGATCTCGGCGGATCGCAAGCCGGCGCATCCGGCCGCGCCGGAGGCCGCGAAGCGCACCACCGCACGCAATCGATTCGTATCGCTCGCGGCAGCTCGCTCGCCGCCAAAGTCGTTGACGCTCCAAATCTCAAGCTGCCATCCTCCAGCCAGGAAGTAGCCAACCTTCTAGCTTTCAAGTCAACCCCCGCTGCGCCGTCAGCCGAGGGATTGCATTCCGCACTTACCGCGCCAACTCTCGCCGCAAACGTTATTCCCCCAGCGCCCAACGCCGCACGCACCCACTCGCGGCGGGGAGTGCAGCTCGATTCCGTTATCGCTCCTGCGCCTTCAGTTTCGGTGAACAGCGCCCGCACTGCGCCTTCGTTGAACGCAGCCGTGGTGCCCCCGGCTCCGGTCGTTTACAACGAGCACACACTCTTCGCACCAGTCCTCGATCCCAGCATCATCTCTCCCGCTCCTAAAGTTTCAGGCCACAACAGGCGCGCGGCGCCCTCACTCAACGCCAATGTGATCGCGCCAGCTCCTTCACAAGTCACGGACGAGCAAGTCCGCTCCAATCCAACGTTAAACGCCCGCGTGATTCCCCCCGCGCCCTCGAGCGTCAATCGGGAAGTCCCCTCGACGCGTGTGCAGATGTCCAACGTTGCCGTAGTGCCGCCGCCGGTCAGCGCTCCAGAACGCGAGTCGGCCCGCACCGCCAGGCTCAATTTACCCGCGCCGTCCGTCGTCGCGCCTCCGCCGTCTGCAGATTCCGCTCACGATCTACGCCGCCTCGAAAGCGGCAGCGCCGCAGCTTCTCCAAGCGTAGTTCCCCCTCCGCCCAGCCAGTCGCCTTCGTTTGTGAGCAGCATCATCGGCAAAATTTTTGGCCCGCAGGAGGTCGTTCCCCCGCCGCCCGGCGTTTCTTCCTCAAACCGCGCATCCACCGGCGGTCTCGCCGCGAATGTCGTTCCGCCGCCCCCGAATGTTTCTGGCGGAAGCCGCAACTCTGGAGCGCGTGCGCTTTCAGCTAACGTAGTCCCGCCGGCTCCACTAAATGCAAATGGAGTTTCAGGTGGCGCGTCGCGCATCACGCCGCGCGCTCCCAGCGCAAGCATCGTCCCTCCGCCTCCCTCGGTCACGGGATCCGATCCTACAGGCGGAGTCGGAGCTTCGCAGCGCTCGTCGTCAGATCCAAGGCTCGACGCAAGCATCGTCCCACCACCTCCGTCCGTCAGTGGATCGAAGTCCGGCAGCCGCAGCGTTGCAAGCGGCACCCTCGCCGGCAATGTCGTACCTCCGCCTCCAGCGGTCGATTCCGCTTCGCCCTCCTACGGCTCCGGCAGAAGAGGATCGGGATTCGGTGGTCCCGGCGACGCAGGCTCAGCGCTCGCTCCGCCGAAAAACCCGAACGGAAATAACGACAATGCTGGAGTTGTGGTCTCCGCGCAGCCTGGCTCAAACCTGGCCGTACCCGGCACCGGCGGTAAAGGTTCGCTGGCGATGTCTCCTGCTGGCACTGACAAGCCCGGCATCGGAGGCTCCGGCGGAGGCACAGGCGTTGGCCACGGCGAAGGCTCGGGCAGCGGGCTGACCGCAAAGGACGCCGAAAATCCAGGCGCGGCGAAAAGCGGCGCCGGGCGCGGCTCCGACACAAATGCCCGCAGTGGAACTTCTCCCGTCTCCGGCCCCGGCGGCGCAGGCAATCTTTCCGCCGGCACTCCTGCCGTGCCCGGCGTCGACGTTCGCGGCGGCAGCACCATCGTCACCTTGCCCAGTTTTGGCTCCGATGGCAACGGAGATCCCTCTAGTCTTCCCAAGCGCTCCAACGTGAAAACCGCCGAAGGCCCGGCCATCACCATCGTCGCCACCTCGCGCTCGGGCGGCGCATTCAATTTCTACGGCAAGCTCCCCGGAGACAACTACACTGTCTACGTCGACACTTCCATCGGCACAGTCGTGATGCAGTTCGCCGAAGCCAATCCCGGCGCGGCGGCTGCGCACCCTGGAAGCCTCATCGGACCTGAAGGCATTCGCACCAACCTGCCCACCGGTCTTCCCCGCGCCCGCATGGTGGTGAAGTGCAGCCTCGATTCGTCCGGCAATGTAAAAAACATTCAGGTGCTCGAACCCGGCCCGGCCACGATGACCGCAAAGATCGTCGCCGCTCTGCCGGGGTGGAAATTCCGCCCCGCCATGCGCAGCGCGCAGCCGGTAGAAATCAACGCCATCCTCGGGTTCAACATCGACACCAACGACCGGTACTAGCATGACCGGTACTCACACGACATTGTAGGTGCACTACCTTCCGCTTGGGGGTGCTCCATTTCTCGCTTCTTTTGCGAGAAGCAGGGCCTTTAACCAAACACCAACTGGCAATTTCAAGGCGCTCTATTACTAATCGATGCGCATCGCCATCGCCTCTGACATCCACGGCAACCGCTTCGCTTTGGAAGCCGTGCTGTCTGACCTGCGCGAAACCGCTCCCGATTTGATCCTGCACGGCACCGATCTCCGCTGGCCAGGTGCTTCGGGAAACCCAGTCGCTTTGGTCAGCTTATAAATCAACCTAACTTGCCTTGACGGGTCTTCACTCGCCTGCACTTCAGCAAATACTTGACAAATATCGTATGGAGACTATGATTGCGCCGCATATTTCCCAGGCAGCCCCAACTCAGCGCATTGGAGGAAACAACGTCCATGTCGATAGCTAGAAGGTTGTTGTCGGGTTTATTACTGCTTGCCATCGCGGCATTGCCCGTCATGGCGGGAAGTTCCGAAGCGAAACCAGCAAGTACAGGTAATGACGCAGCAGCCGCGAGTAGCGCGGACCCCGCTGCCGCCGCGGCCAGTCCCGGTCTGGCCGTAACCGCGGGCGATGCCAATGTCACGGCATTGCTCGGAGTGCTCGTCATGAAAGGCGTTCTTGCTCCCAGCGAGGCCAATGCCATTCACAACGCCTCGCCCGACGCCAGATTTCAATTGCTGGTCGACGCCCTCAATCGCAAAGGCCTGGTGACCGCCGCGGATTTGTCTGCAGCCGCGAACTCGACTGCCCAACCGGCGGCGGCGCCGCAACCTGCCGCCTCGGCGGCACCGATCCCGGTTCCTGTGGCCGTCTCTTCATCCGTATCGGATCCCCAGTCCGTCGAGCCGCAGAAGCCCACTACCGCAAGAATAACTGGCGCGCCTCCGCTGGCTCCTCCGGCGGTAATTCCGGCGATTGCTCCAGTCCGCGTATTCCCGGTCGACGCTCCCAGGGCGGGGGGCCTGGTTGGGATTAAGGCTGGGCCGATCACGCTTGCCCCTTACGGCTTCGTCAAAGCGACGGTCATACACGATAGCAGCGACCCCGATGGCGATGACTTCCCATTTCCCGGTATCTGGCTGAATGCGGGACCGAACTCGACTTTGAATACAGGACCAACAGCGGATCCCGAAGTCCACGTCAAGGCGCGGTCTACGCGCTTTGGGTTGAACATCGAATGGCCCGACATCTCCAAGAATATTGTTCTGACCGGCAAGATCGAGGGCGACTTCGAAGGCAATTTCAGCGAAGTCGATAACCGCGACGTTACCTCGATCCGCAACCCTGAACCGCAACTGCGTTTGGCCTTCGTCCGCCTGGATTACCACGCCGGCGAAGACACCGACATTTTCTTCGTAGGCGGCCAGGACTGGACGCTTTTCGGATCCGGCGCATTGATGAACATCGTCGAAACCACCTTCAATGGCGCATTCTGGGGCAACATCTACACCCGTTCGCCGCAACTGCGCGGCGGCATCATCCAGACGCTCGACCGGAAGAACAAGATCAACCTCGAAGGTCAGTTTGGGGTCATGATGCCGAGTTCCGGTCAAATCCTGAAGCTTGGATCGGTCGGCCTTGCGGGTCAACTCGGGCAAGGCGAGCGCGAAGGCGCCGACTCTGACCGGCCCGAAGTGGAAGCCCGGGCAGCCTTGAGCTACCAGCTCGACCCGGCCAAGGGTGTCGCCCCAGCGCAAATCGCTCTGGCTGGATTCCATTCCAGGCGCACTTCGATCGTCCCCAACTCGTCGTACTGCCTCGCCGCACCTTGCGCTGCCGATACAGCTCTCATGCCGGCAAACTATGAAGCAGCCTTCCCGAATGGCTTTCAAGCTTCCAGCACCATGTGGGGAGGACAGGTGGTGGCGCAAATACCCACGCGATGGTTTACCCTGGTCGGCACCGCTTATCGTGGAGGTGACTTGCGTTTCTACCTCGGCGGCCAGCTCAATACTTTCGCCACTGATACCGCTGGGCTGACGAACATCGTCGGTCCCTTCGAAACTGCCGATGGCGGTCCGCTGGCTGCAGCCGGTGGCGCCGTCCTCGGAACCAACGCTGCTGGGCAGGTCGTGGTTGCTCCGCAGAAACCCATTCACGCCTTCGGCGGGTTCGCCCAGCTCGGCTTGCCGCTCTCCCGTTGGGCTAATGCCAATCCGTTAGGCCACAATGCGGGCTGGCAGCTTATGTTCACTCTCGGCAAGGATCAGGTAAGCGACAAGGACCTGAATAATCCTGGCTTCACCGGCAATGCCAACGTCGCGGCACCGTTACCGCTCCTGATGGGCAAGAGCGCTATCGCCACTCTCTATTACAAACTCAACACGTGGGCTACCTTCGCCTTCGAGCAGTCGGTCTACGCCACTCGCCTTGAGGACGGCCTGACACTATACACAATTGCCGGAAAGTCCTCGAACGAATGGCAGGATCACCGGACCGAATTCGGCCCGATTTTTACGTTCTAGCTGTTTAGTTCCCAGAACGGTCAAGGGGACGAACTTCACTCGGGCAATCGCAATGGCGATTGCCCGCAGATAAGTCCGCCCTCCCAACCCTCGGTCAGCGGGGGAGAGCTATTGTGCGAAGCGAGCCAAGGGAGCACAATGTACCGGATTTGCGGGCCGTCTTGGGAAATCGCCGGGTAAAGCCTGGCAATAGATGCATGCGTAGTGTCTGAGGAGTTGGCCTGATGAGTATGCGTGCAGTTGCAGCTTTGCAGTCGGGTTTTCTGGTGGTGGCAATGTCTATGAGTGCCACTTCAACCAAAACCCAGATGCAGATCACGGTGCTGGATTCTGTAACTCGAGCCTCGACTCCCGATAACAACAACGGAGTTCCGCAGAATTGCGAGCAGCTTACTTTCGATGCCTATTGCCGTTCCACTACAAACGTGCCACTGACGAGTACCTTGCTCGTGCAGGAGGGAGACCTGCCGCCGTTCCACATCAGTTGCCGGATCGACTCGAGATATTCGCGGTGCATACCCTTACCCAAGGGCGAAACTTTCGACGCCAGAAGAGAGAAACACGGCATTACCGTGTACTATGTCGACGACAAAGGCAAGCCCCAAAGGCAGTTGTATTCGTTGGTGGCGGGAGAAACAATCCCTCGGACGGCTGCAACCACGCTGCCGCAGAATGTCCCTGCGGCGAAGTCTCCGGCAGCGGCAACAACGCCAGCAGCGGCCCCGATCCCGGCGGCTTCAGCCACTCCAGCCCCTTCGGCACACGCGACTACTGCCCAAACCTCCGTTCCAAACGGTATCAAGTGCAATTTCAGTTCAACGCCTTCGGGCGCCGAAATTACAGTCGACGGCAAATTCGTCGGCAGCACGCCATCCGAAATCGAAATCGGCGCCGGAACTCACGCGGTTACTTTTTCCATGCCCGGTTTCAGCGAGTGGAAGCGCGATCTCACCGTCACCGCAGGATCGAACTTAAGCGTGAACGCAATTTTGCAAAAACAACCATGATCATAATCGGCCGTCTTCAGGCAGTTTTTCATTTCAGCGTTTTGATTTGGTTCTAGTCTTCCAGCGGAATACTTTCAGACGCATACTGCAACTCAACGAGGAGGAAGATATGGCGAGTACCGCGGTCGTGGGAACTGGTAGGGCGGAGTACAGCATCTGGCGTGTGATCATGGCCTCGTCGGTCGGCACCATGATCGAGTGGTACGACTTCTATATCTTCGGCAGCCTCGCAGCTATTCTCGGGCCGAAATTCTATCCTCCCGGCAACGACACTTTCGCCTACATCGCTTACCTGGCCACCTTTGCCGTCGGCTTCCTGGTACGTCCCTTCGGCGCGTTGTTCTTCGGCCGCATCGGCGACCTGGTCGGGCGCAAGTACGCCTTTCTCGTGACGCTCTCCATCATGGGATTTTCCACCTTCGCCATCGGCCTCCTGCCGTCCTTCGCAACCGCCGGATGGTTTGCCCCCATCGTCCTTCTCTTGATCCGCGTGTTGCAAGGTTTGGCGCTGGGCGGCGAATATGGCGGTGCAGCCGTCTATGTCGGCGAACACGTTCCCGACAACAAACGCGGCTTCTACACCAGCTTCATTCAGATCACGGCGACGCTCGGCCTTTTCGTCTCGCTGATCGTGATTCTGGTCACGCAAAACTCCATGTCGAAAGAAGAATTCTCGGCCTGGGGCTGGCGCGTTCCGTTCCTTATCTCGATCATCCTGGTAATGATCTCGCTCTATATCCGGCTGAAGATGAAGGAATCGCCGATCTTCGCGCAACTCAAAGCAAGCGGAATGACTTCCGCGCAACCCCTCAAAGACGCCTTCACCAAGTGGACGAACCTGAAACTCGTCCTGATCTCCTTATTCGGAGCCACCGCCGGGCAGGGCGTGGTCTGGTACACCGGCCAGTTCTATGCCCTCTTCTACATGCAAACCATTCTGAAAGTAAACGTGAAGACCGCCAACATCGCGGTAGCTATCGCTCTGCTTATCGGCATGCCGTTCTTTACCGTAGTCGGCGCGCTCTCCGATAAAATCGGCCGCAAGAAGCTGATGATGGCTGGCTGCCTGTTGGGAGTGCTCACTTACATTCCCATCTACAAAGCGATGGAACGCGCCGCGGGCAACAACGTGGTTACAGTAAAATCCACTCGCAACAAAGTGACGGGAGCGATTGCTCTCACACCTTTGACCACTGACGCGGCCGGCGCCCTCGTGCCTGCCAAAGAAGCACCAGATCCGAATGTCCCTATGCTGGTGTTTCTGATTTTCATCCAGGTGCTTTACGTATGCCTCGTCTATGGGCCGATCGCCGCATATTTGATCGAGGCCTTCCCTGCCAAGATCCGCTATACGTCGTTGTCGTTGCCCTATCACATCGGCAATGGTGTCTTCGGAGGATTGCTGCCCTTGATCGGGTTATCGACCTGCGCAGCCACCGGAAACATCTACGCCGGTCTCTACTATCCGATGATCGTGGCCGGCATCACGTTTGTAGTAGGGAGCCTGCTGCTTCGGGAAACTCACGGCGTTCGCATCTGGGATGAAGCCTCTCCATCGGTCTCCGCGGCAGACTGACCGGCATTGTCAATTTGTCACCTATAAGAGCGAAGGCCGCGACCAAAAGTCGCGGCCTTCGCTCTGCTCCCAACTTGCCGACGGGCTTACTGCAAATGAATCATCTTGCCGGTGGGGTCGAGCGTTCCATGCACTTTCACTCGCTTCCCCGCGTACTTCTGCACTTCATCCTGATGATCGATGTCATAAGTTTGGCCGCTGGATTCATCCTGCAGCATGTACTTGTCACCCTGCTTCACGACTATGCCGCTAAAGGACTGCACGCCACTGGCCTGCCCCGCGGAGTCCTGTGAAGGCGCGCCGGCATTCGGTGCGGCCGACTGGTCCGGTGCCTGGCCAGAAGGCGACTGTGTCGCCGGCGCCGTCTGGCTCGAAGCAGGTGGTGTCGCCTGTTCGGTCGGAGGCGGAGCCGGTTGATCCGAGGTCGGGGGTGCGGCTGGTTGTTGCGCCGACGAAGTGGGCGCGGTTGAATCGGGAGACGATGGCGGTGCTGTCTGTTGTGCGTTAAGCGCCAGGCCCAGGCTCAGGAACGTCGCCAGAGTGCCCAGCCACAAAAGCCGAACTTGATTCTTCATAGATCCTCCACAGAGTCTGCGACAAAAATGTCTTACCGTGGTGGAGCAAACCGTCTGCCAAACCTTCGCAGAACGTGAAGAAGAAACTCACCGCCACGCAACCGGCGTGACTCGCTGTAACTAAGCGTGTTAGAGAAATCTGTGGCGCCGTGGATCTCACAAGCTACGGAACTGTCTACGCCTCCACTACCTCAGGCCCTGTATTCAACCTCGCTGCCGATGCTGCATACCATCGAGCAGATTTTGCTCCCTGCCATCGAATCAAAATTGTCGACGAGTCACGCTGTCATCCAGAGCGGAGTGGAAACTTCGCAAAGCGAAGTTTCTGCGGAGTCGAAGGATCACTATAGCTCCGGAGCGTTGTACGCCCTTGTGCCAGGCAGCGCGCCAATAGATGCCTACAAGAGCTTGACACCCATGCTAAGATTCTTTTCCGTACCTCGCGGGCTCCGCGCACCGGCATCTTCGTCATGATTAGTGGCCGGCGCCACAAAAAATGAGGCGGCCCTACCTGCGTTTCTCCTCGCAAGGAGCGCGGATGGAGGATTTGCGAGCACACAAAACGGTGTGCGCCGCGCCTCCAATACGCTAACTCCAGGCCGCACGCCCACCAAGAACTAAGGAGATACATGAAATTCCAGAAACTCACTCCCAATCTAGTCGTCCGCGACGTTGCCGCGGCCATGGAGTTTTACCGCTCCACGCTCGGCTTTCAAGCCACCATCACCGTCCCCGACCAGGCGCCCTACGTCTTCGGCGCCATCGTCAACGGCAGCGTCGAGATTTTCTTCAACGACCAGAAAGCCGTCGCCCAGGACTATCCCGCGCTCGGCTCGAAGCCTATCGGCGGCAGCCTGACTCTCTTCATCGAAGTCGAAGGCATCGAAGAAGTCCTGGCCGCTGTTCAGAAAAGCAAAGCGATAATCACTATGCCGTTGAAGGAACAGTTTTACGGCATGCGTGAATTTGCCTTTCAAGATCCCGAAGGCTGGGAGGTCACCATCGCGGAACGGAACAAGTAATTACGAGGCACACTGCTATCCCCGCCCAGGCGCCTGGGCGGGGAGTTTGTCGCGACCGGCTTCTAGTGATGCATTCCTTGCATTTCGTAAGTACTGAAGAACAGAAAGAAATTCGACGGAACCTGAATCGCGTTCCCCGCCTTCTCCGCTGCCTGCAGTTTTGTGAATGAGGTGATTCCGCTGCTGCCGTCGCGGTTCGGCCAGTCGGCTGAATCCATCACCAGCACCGGCACAACTTCCCACCAGATTTGCGGGGTGTTCACGTCCACATCGAGCACAATGTGGCTGTGATTCGGCGACGGCACAAAATAGTTCGCCGCCGGCGGAGGCAACAAGCCCAGTTGCTCCAGAGCCAAGCCCAAGTCCACGCGCGAAGTATGCATCGTGCAAGTCCCAGGAGGCAGCCCCGGATCGGGACACTGCGTATAAACCAGCGGCTTCGCCTTGAACGCCTCGGGCAAAGCTCCGAACAGGCTGATCAACGTGCTTCCCAGCGCCGCGCCGCAATTCGTTCCGGTCACCACTCCCGTGCACGAAATCGCGTCGTTTGGATTCTGGTCGTTGTCGGCCGAAAACATCGGCACCAGCACATAAAGAGGTTCCGTAGGATCGTTCTTGCCGAAACCAAGTCCGGCTGGATCCTGCGTGGGCTGAATTCCCGCCTGGCATATCGGAATCTGAAATTCCGCCGGATCGGACGCCGCCGGAATTCCATTGAAGTTTAAATCGTCGGTGGGCTGATCGACGCAATCGAAACTTTGCGTGTAAGTGAAGGTGATAAGTTGGTCGGAACCGTAGCCGAGAGTCTGATTCGGTTTAAGCGCGATCTTGCTGTTGTCTTGCGCAAATGCTGTCAGGGATAGAAGAGTGACTGCCATGAACCCCATGGGCCGAAGAACCTGGAACTTCATTGTTATTCCTCCGCTTTCGCGAATTACCATCATTCACGTTACGAAGGTGGATTACTTTTTGGATTGAGGATTTCAAAAGAAATTAACGAATATCGCGGGCGCATCCCGGCTTTAGTCCATTTCTTTAACTCACCATTCATCTGCGCAGAATTTTCTTTTTTGGGGCAAATCCGTTTCTTGATTTCATCCGTATTGGCAAATCGGCTCAGACATTCCCAAGTCCGCCGCTACCAGCCCAATTCGACCGCACATGAAATCCGATCGGCGCCTCATCGCGTATCTCCCATGCAACGGATTTCAATCCAAGGAGAAAATCATGAAGAAGAAGAATATCGCGCTCGTAGTATTTGGGATCATCGCCCTGTCGGCCACCGCTCTTTTCGCCGCCGATAAGAACCCGATGGTCGGCGGTCAGGAAATGTATCCCACCAAGAACATCGTTCAGAACGCGGTGAATTCCGCCGATCACACCACGCTGGTGGCCGCCGTGAAAGCCGCTGGCCTGGTTGAAACTCTCGAGGGCCCCGGACCGTTCACTGTCTTCGCTCCAACCAACGAAGCCTTCGCGAAACTTCCCGCAGGCACGGTCGATAACTTGGTGAAACCTGAGAATAAGGACACGCTGGTCAAGATCCTCACCTATCACGTCGTTTCCGGCCGCCTGAGCGTGCTGGATCTCAAGAAGCAGATCAAAGCCGGCAACGGCCAGGCCGAACTCAAAACTGTGAGCGGCGGCACCCTCACCGCGATGATGCAGGGCAAGAACGTGGTTCTCAAAGATGAAAAGGGCGACGTCTCCACCATCACGATCCCGAATGTTTACCAGTCCAATGGTGTTATCCAGGTGGTAGATACCGTGCTTTTGCCCAATTAAGCAGCTTACTCACAACCCATATGCAGACTCTAAGGCGCTCGTGACAGAGCGCCTATTTTTTCTCTTTTACAAATTCACTTTTGAACTCAACCAGCAGCCAGGCTTATCCCTCGATTCTGATACGATGGGTGCGCTTTCGTAACCAGTACTCGGTAACTTTCGCCGGCCCGCTTAGTCGAAATTCGATCGAAATTAGGGCGGAGCAATCCGCCGGTGGCCGCCGGAACGTATCTTGAAAGGAAGCAATAACCGGTTTGTCTCGCACTACTCCCAACGTGGCCTTGACTGACGCCATGCTGCTGTCGGCGATTCGCTCCGGTGACGAGCAAGCCATGGGAGAGCTCTACGGGCGCTACTCGGGCTTCGTGTATTCGGTCGCGCTTCGTGTTTTAGGAGACACCGGCATAGCGGAAGATATTCTGCAAGACGTCTTCATGAAACTCTGGCGCAATCCCGAGGTGTTTGACGAGAATCGCGGCAGCCTCGCCGGATGGCTCGCCGTGATCACGCGCAACCGCGCCATCGACGCGCTGCGCAAACGCCGCCCGGAATCGGATATCGACGATGTAGTGGTGAGCATCGAGCCTGACATGGTTCGCGGCGCCGACTGGGGGCGAACGCTCGAAAAGATTCGTACCACGCTTTCCGGTATGCCCATGTCACAGCGCTCCGCGCTGGAGCTGGCTTTTTTCGAGGGGCTAACTCACAGCGAAATTGCCGAAAAAACTGGAGAGCCTCTGGGCACCATCAAGACTCGCATTCGCGCCGGGCTGACTACGCTGCGGAAGGTCCTGGCGCCGCAAGGCTGAAACGATGAGCGTGCACGAACAATTCGCCGACGACCTTTCGCTCTACGCGATAGGTGCGCTCGCAGGCGAAGATCGCCGGGCGCTGGAAGAACACTTGAATCAGTGTTCCGCCTGCCGCCAGGAACTCGAAAAACTGCGCGGAGACGCCGCCCTGTTGGCTCTCTCGGTCAGCGGCCCGCAGCCGCCTCAGCGCTCCCGCGATCGGCTCATGGCCGCGATCAAGAAGGAACCACGTCGAATTCAGTCTGCTGCCGCAGCCCGCCGGCCTTGGTGGAAGCCGCTCGAATGGGTGCTGGCCGCCACGGCCGTACTCGTGGTGATGCTACTCGCCCGACAAAACGGAGATTTGCAGCGGGCTGTCTCCAGTCTCGAGTCTGCAGCCTCAGGTCAGCAGCAACGACTGGCGCAAGCCCAACGGGAATTGGTCGCAGCGCAGCAGCTCGTCACCTCGCTGGCATCGCCTGACTCCGAACACTTCACCCTCGTGGCCGGCAACACTCCTCCGCAGCCGCAAGGCAAGGCGATCTACTCGCGTAAAACCGGCACGCTCGTCTTTATCGCCGGCAACATGCCAAAACTTCCTCCACAAAAAGCCTACGAGTTGTGGCTGATTCCCCAGAGCGGCGCGCCAATCCCCGCCGGGATTTTCAAGCCAGACGCCCGCGGCAACGCGGCAGTCGTCGAACCAACCTTGCCCTCGGGTGTAGAAGCCAAAACCTTCGCCATCACCGTTGAGCCTGAAGCTGGCTCTTCCGCTCCCACCTCAACGCCCCTCATGGTCGGCATCCAAGGCTGAGAGCCTTCATCCAGATTCAAAAAAACCGGGCTTTCTCGCCGGAGTTGCGTGCAAGGGCGAAAACTCGCGCTTGACCCGCGAACCATTTCATCGCATAATACCTTGTATTGCAATGTATCAGCCAAACAACGGTAATGGCGACCGCAGCACGCACTGGGAGACCCAGCTTCGCAAGGGCTGCCTCGAGATGGCAATCCTGGCGAGCTTGTGGCAATCCAGGCTCTACGGCCTGGAAGTCTTGCGCGAGCTTTCCGGGAAGTCACAACTCGATATCGCCGAGGGCACGCTCTATCCAATCCTCTCGCGGCTGAAAGCTGAGGGCTTGCTGCAATCCGAATGGGTCGAGGCCGAAGCCGGACATCCCCGAAAATACTATTGGCTCACTGCCTCCGGCCGCCGCCGCGCTCGCGAAATGGCGGAGGCGTGGAGTGAATTTGCCGCGAATTTATCGGCTCTTATCGAGCCGGTTGTAGAAGCAAAAGTTTCCAGAGGACGTTAGAACCTGGTTCGCGAGCAGAACCTGGTTGAGAAGCAAACCCGGTTCAGAAATTTTTTTCGCAGAAGCTATTCAGGAGCTTGCTATGACCCATGCGACGTCAGTCGGCGATCTGCAAATTGAAGATTATCTGAGAAGGCTCGACGCTGCGCTGCGCGGAATCGCGCCGCAGGAGCGGCAAGACATTCTCTGCGAAATTCGTGCCCATCTGGTGGATTCAACAGCGGGTCGTCAAGATGCCGCAGCCGCGGAGCGCGCCCTGCGGCTGCTGGGAACTCCGGAGGAATTGGCTCATCGCTACCGGGCGGAACGCATGTTCACCGAGGCCGGCAACAGCTTTTCGCCGTGGCTGCTGCTGCGCACAACGTGGCACTGGGCTCGCATCGGCATAGAAGGAATGCTGGCGTTCTTTCTCGCCCTGGTTGGTTACAGCACGGCGCTGGGCTTTACCTTCACGATTCTCGCCAAGATTTCCCGGAGCCCGCACGTGGGAGTGTGGTGGGGGCACGACGACTTGGTGATCGGTTCTCCCGCGAGCACCGAGGGCATGCACGAGTTGCTTGGCCAATGGTTTGCGCCCGTAATGGTAATGGCGGCGTTTGGCCTTGCCGCCGGCACCACGCAGGCCCTGCGCTGGCTCATCCGAAGACGTAACAGCCACCCAGGTAACAATCCGCTTCCTTGATCAGGCCGTTCGCCGATTCAAGTCAGTCGCGCGCATGTGATAGATCAGATACGCGACGATCGCGACGTTAATCACCAGCACCACGACTTTGGCATATCCAAAATGCCGGTAAATTTCGTAGATCTCAACCGGCACCAATGAACCCGTAATAATGACGGTGAGCCACTCGCCCCAGCGCTTTCGCAACCAAAGACCGGTGCCTTCCGCCAGAAACAATCCCGCATAGAGAAAGCTTCCAAGCCCCAGCCTCCTGACCTGTTCCGGTGTCACATGCGCCGCTTTCTCCAGAGCCAGATTGACAAAGTGGCTTCCCGGATCAAGCCTCAGCGCCTCACTCCAGCGCATAAGCACGTCCCCGACGTCCTGGTGAAGAAGCCGAAAGAAACCGATGCCCAGCCCAATGAGCAATCCAGTCTTAAAAAATTTGAAGATCGCGATCAGCCGCAGCAAATGGTCGCCTGACGTTTTCATGCAGAGCCATTATGCCTGAAGCGCACAGGTCATAATTGACTCTGCTCGTAAGGAAGGCCACGACTTTCGCCGTGGCCTTTGTGTCATCCATTCAGATCCGCGTCAGAGGCTCTAGTGTCTTCCCCCGCCCCCGCCGCGTCCACCACGATCGCGGCCTCCGCCGCCACCATGACGTCCGCCGCGACCGCCGCGTCCACGCCCACCACCGCCGCCGCCGCCCGGGCGTCCGCCACGGCCACCACGGTCTCCGCC
>CAZGXY010000038.1:0-42799 GCA_964530145.1 uncultured Acidobacteriaceae bacterium
GTTTTTGAAGAAGTACGGGGTTGAGTATGATCCGGCGTACGTATTGGGTTGATTGTGTCGTCCCTCCGGGACTTGTTGCTTTTTTCTCTCATCGTACCCAGCGCTGAAGCGCTGGGCTAAATTGTTTCGTCTGCCGGGACGAATTCCTGGTCATGATGTGCGGTATCGACGTGGCTCGCATCGCGAGGGCTGAAAAGGCCGTGGATGATTGGTCGTGCGCTTTAAGCCAATCAGTCATGCTAGGCAGATACATATGCGGTCAGTGCTGTGCTCACGGAGATTTGTCAGCAGGCGAAACCGTCCCGAACCGCCAACAGGAGATTCCTAAAGCTTGCATTCCTCAGCGCTTCCATCAGGCCATCCGAAGCGAATTTTGCCGTCCACGACTCTGACGTGAATATACTGGATTGTTGTTGCTCTCCATCCCTCACGCTGCAATTTTGCACAGCCTACCATTTGATATCCGTCGCTCTCTTTGTCAACTTCGGTTACCGTAAATCCTCTTATTTCTGGGTATCCGGTGCCGATTGTTCCTCGCATAGCTTCCGCGTACTGCTTTCTGTCCATATCAGGCGCATCTTTACGTCCCAAAAGCAACTCGTTTTTCAACTCTGGAGTTTGGTCCTGTATTTCCCATAGGTCGGTCCAATCGTGCTTTATTTGATCGCGAACCCACCTCTCGATTTTCGGCTTTAGAAGTGCTTTTTCCGCAAGACTTAGCGACCCGAACGGCTCTGTCGCCGCTCCGACACCGAGGGTGACAAGCAGACCCGAAAGCATTATGAGATTGGCGACAGCCGTCATGGCGCGTGGCCTCCGAACCAGCTCCATTTTAGCGCCGATGATCAGCTTCGGCGTCACCATTTGCAGGGCGGCAGCGCCCCGATACTTCGACCGGGCACTACAGCGTCTTGTGCGCATCCTCTAGCGCCTTCCTTAGAGCCAATAGTTCCTTCAACACTTCCCGCAACTTGGTCGATTCCAGCGCATTGCCCCCATCCGATTTTGCTTCCTTCGGGTTGTCGTGCACTTCGAGGAAAATTCCATCCACGCCTGCGGCGACTGCGGCACGGGCGAGCAAGGGAATGAATTCGGGCTGGCCGCCGCTGACGGCGTGGTCTCCGTCGGCCGATGCCGATGGCAGTTGCACCGAATGCGTCGCGTCGAAAACCACCGGCGCGAACTTGCGCATGATGGCGAGCGAGCGCATATCGACCACAAGATTGTTGTAGCCGAAGGTCGAGCCGCGCTCGGTGAGAAACACCTCTGAATTGCCCGCCTCGCGGCACTTTTCGATCGCATGCCGCATGTCCCAAGGTGAAACGAATTGTCCTTTTTTGATGTTCACAGGGCGTCCGCTCAACGCCGCCGCAACCACGAGATCGGTTTGCCGGCACAAGAATGCGGGAATCTGCAGAACGTCGACGACCTCGGCCACCTTCGCGACATCTGGAACTTCGTGCACATCGGTGAGCACGGGAACGTGAATCTCGTCCTTAATCTTCTTCAGAATTCGGAGGCCCTCTTTGATGCCCGGGCCGCGGAAGCTGCGAATCGACGTGCGATTCGCCTTGTCGTAGCTGGCTTTGAAAATAAAGGGAAGATTGAGCGAGCGCGTGACGCCCTTGATGATTTCGGCCATGCGGATGGCGTGCTCTTCGCTTTCGATCACGCAGGGTCCGGCGATGAGAAAAAGATCGCCGGTACCGATGTGAACGCCGTCGACTTGGAAAGAGGAAATCAAGAGCCCGTGAATTCGCTCTGCGTCTACCGCCGCGCTACTTTCTCCGGACGATGGAACATCTCCACCGTGACTGCTTCCTTCTCTGCGCGGCGCTTCGTTCCGTGCGCGTACGCAGCGCCGATGAAAGTACTGAACAGCGGATGCGGCTCCAACGGCTTCGATTTGAACTCAGGATGAAACTGGCAGCCGATGAAATGCGGATGGTCGGGAAGTTCGACCATCTCGACGTAAGTTCCGTCGGGCGTTGAACCGGAAATTCGCAATCCCGCGGCTACGAGTGGCTCTTCATATTCGCGGTTGAATTCGTAGCGATGCCGATGGCGCTCGCTGATCTCAAGCTTGCCATAAATCTTCTGCGCCAGGGTGCCGGCCTCGATCTTGCACGTCCACGCGCCCAGGCGCATGGTGCCGCCAAGTTCTTCCACTCCCCGCAATTCACGCAGCTTGTAGATCACTCGATGCGGAGTCGCCTGGTCGAACTCGCTCGAGTTCGCTTCCGCCAATCCAACCACGTTGCGTGCGAACTCGACGCAAGCGGTTTGCATGCCAAGGCAAATTCCAAAGTACGGAACTTTATTCTCACGCGCGTAACGAATTGCAATGAGCATTCCCTCGATGCCGCGCTTGCCGAAACCACCTGGCACCAGGATTCCGTCGTATCCTTCAAGCTGCGCCTCGACACTGCTGGGCTCTGCATTCTCCAATCCTTCGGCTTCAATCCAGTTCAGTTCGAGCTTCAGGTTGTGAGCAAGCGATCCGTGAATCAGTGCTTCCTTCAAAGACTTGTACGAGTCTTCATACTCCACATACTTGCCGACAATCCCGATTGTGACTGTGTCTTTCGGGTTATAGACACGATGAACAATGTCTTCCCATTTGGAAAGGTCGCGGTCCTTCGCTTCGAGGCGCAAATATTTCAGCACCAGCGTGTCGACGCCTTCATTCGCGAAGACGAGCGGCACTTCATAAATTGAAGCAACATCTTTCGCCGTGATAACCGCATCTTCCTGCACGTTGCAGAAGAGCGCAATTTTCGACTTGATCTCCTTGGCGAGAAAACGATCTGTCCGGCAGAGAAGAATGTCCGGTTGAATTCCGATGCTAAGCAATTCTTTTACGGAATGCTGCGTCGGTTTTGTTTTTAATTCCTGTGCCGCCGCAATAAACGGAACCAACGTCACGTGAACGAACAAGGTATCGTCGCGGCCTAGTTCCTGGCGCATCTGCCGGATCGCTTCCATGAACGGCAGCGACTCGATATCGCCGACCGTGCCGCCGATTTCGACAATCGCGACATCGACATCTTGCGCGACCTTCTTCATCGCAGCTTTGATTTCGTTGGTGACGTGCGGAATCACCTGCACGGTTTTTCCGAGATAATCGCCGCGGCGCTCTTTGGCGATGATCTGCTCGTAGAGCCGGCCGGTGGTCCAGTTATTGTCGCGGGAGAGTTTCGCGTGCGTGAAACGCTCGTAGTGGCCAAGATCGAGATCGGTTTCCGCGCCATCGTCGGTCACGAAAACCTCTCCGTGCTGAAACGGCGACATCGTTCCCGGGTCCACATTCAGATATGGATCGAACTTCATGATGTTGACTTTCAGTCCCCGGCTTTCGAGCAGGCAGCCGATCGATGCCGCCGCCAATCCCTTGCCTAGAGAAGACACAACTCCGCCCGTCACAAAGATGTACTTCGCTGGCATCTGTTCCTCGCTCTAAATTGTGTTTGAGAATTTGTGCAGGTGGGGTGCACGATCAATTATGCCAGAAATGCCTGTGGAAAGAAACGCACTATTTCACGATCTTCCGAGCGCCGCAGCTGCTTGCAAGCGAACGGCTGCTCACGGCGCTTACTCGCCTCGGCGGCGTCTCGGCTGCGCCTCTTTCTTCTTTCTTCTTTGCTTTTCGCCGCATTTTGGCAATCCACTCGCGCGAGTACATCGTTCCGCGGCATTTCGGCGAGCCGCAATGGCACGGGGCCGGATCTTCGTCGTCGTACAGGTTGTAATCCCACAGCAACTCTTCGCCCGCGGCAATATCACGGAGCGCAAAAATCCATGCGCGATCTCTGATTTCGTCGATCTCGCAGTTGGGATCGCAAGAGTGATTCAGGTATGCGCCCAGGCCCTCGCCATCAATGATGGTCTTGCCGTCGCCGATTCCGTAAAGATAGGTGCGGGATGCGCCGTCGTACAACCGGTCGGCCTCCTCGGCCGAAATGCGCGGGCCGTCATACTCGACGATGCGGGCGCCTTTGCGAACTGACGTGGTAGTGAACACTCCGACGGAATGGATTTTCGAGGGGCGAACCACTAAGGCCATGCAATTAATTTCGCACGACTTTGAAGCTGAAGGAAGACGAAACAGAAAAAAGGAGTTGCGCAGCTTTTTTGGGCAGGCAGGACCTCGCGAGCTGGCGTCGGCCAGAGACCATCGTCTCCAATTCAGCTCCGGAAGCGGGTTTTGAGAAATAAATCCCCAACGAAATCGCCGTATCGTGTTAGACTTTCCCGGCTTTCAGGAAACCGGTACAGCTAATCTGGGGGGAGATTGGAATGAGAATAATAAAAAGAGCTGGGTCAACAGCAGTCCTATTGATGTTTGGAATTCTCGCCGTCGCTGGCGGGCAAACGGCAAAAACAAGCGGCGCCAAACCGTCCGCTCCGGAAAGTTATTGCACCACCACCGGCGGGGAAGTAGAAAACCGAATTCCGGTTTATGGCACCAACGGGCCCATCTCAAGTTGGCTGAAATTATCCGGCACCGAGGAGTTTTGCCAGTACACTTCATCCACCGACGGCTCGCGAATTCATCTTTCGCTTGAGACCCTGTACTCGACGCAGCCGACGCTCGCCGCATTGGCGTATTACGCGGCCATAGCCTGGAACGGACAAGGCGAAGGAAATCCGGCATCTCTCTATTGCACGCAGCTTGGCGGGTCTGACCTGTGGGGCGGTGCCACAGCGGCAGGCGGGGGATGGGTGACGCGGCGTTCGATTGACCAGGTTCTGGAAGCGTGCATGTTCCCGGACAATTCCACGATCGATTCGTGGGGATTGTTTTATCACTCCGATAGCATCGTTCGCGGCATCGACCTCTCGAAGGTTCTGAGGTATGCCGATCCGTATGACGCGAAAAACAAGGACAAAGACGCGCAGAAATAGACTCTCCAATCGACCAAAGAAGAACGCCGCTGGGCTTCGTCTCCAGCGGCGTAACTTTTTGCTAAGGCAAACTTGGCTGGGCCAGGTTTACGGATCGTAAACCGAACTTCCAAAGCCTTGCTTGCGCGCAGATTCCTGCATCTCTTCCAACTGTTTCTTTTGTTCTTCCAGTTGAGACTGCATCCGCTCGACCTGCTGCTGTTTCTGCTCCTGATGCTGGTTCCACTGTTCACAGTTCCTTACGCAATTCCCAGGAGCGAAGCGAATCGACGCGTTCACTTCGTCAATTTGTTTTTGCAATTCTGCGATCTGGCTCTTCTGCTCCTGAATCTGCGACTTCACATGCTCGCTCGAAGGTTTCTCTCCGTTTGAAGGGACCGGCATATCCGCCTTGCTCGGGTCGCTGGCCTCTGCGGTGGATTCGTCCGAGTGCGAAGGAAGGTCAGCATTGGTGATGACCTTGGCCGGCTTGGCATCTGTTGTTTTGGCGGTTTTCGACTGCTCACGTTGCTGGCGCTGCTGCCGGGCAAGGTCGCCAAGCGATTGGTCGTCCTGGGCGAAGGCCGCGCCAGCGCAAAGTGCGAGAACGATCGCCAAAATGAAAATTCTTGTTCGCATAAGAGACCCGACTTTCAAGCGTGAGATTCAGCCTGCAATAACAAGATGTTATTCGCGAGCGCGGTCTCGTACGCATTACGAACGGACGCTATCAAGCGGCAAAAGGAACAAGGACGAAAGACACTGAAAATGGCGGAAGCGAGTGGGGGTCGAACCCACCGGTGACAGGAGACCTGCCGCCCGCCGGTTTTGAAGACCGGGACGATCACCGGACCGCATGCGCTTCCGCAAACCCGCGCCGCGAGTCTATTTCGGCTGCGGCACAACCCTCAGATAAGGTTTCACTGTCTTCCACCCGCCGGGATATTTCTGCTGCGCCTCTTCATTTGAGACCGCAGGCAGAATGATCACATCGTCGCCCTGCTTCCAGTTCACCGGAGTGGCAACCTTATGCTTCGCGGTGAGCTGCATGGAATCGATCACGCGAAGAATCTCGTCAAAATTGCGGCCGGTGCTCATGGGGTAGCTCAGTTGCAGCTTGATTTTCTTATCCGGACCGATTACGAATACGGTGCGGACGGTGGCGTTGTCTGCCGCAGTGCGTCCTTCGCTGGTTTCGCCGCTTCCGGCCGGCAGCATGCCGTAGAGCTTCGCAATCTTGAGCTGCGTGTCACCGATCATCGGATAGTTAACTTTAGCTCCCTGGGTCTCTTCGATATCGGCCGCCCACTTGCCGTGGCTGCTGACGGGGTCGATACTGAGTCCGATAATCTTGGTATTTCGCCTGGCGAATTCCGGCTGAAGTCGCGCCATGTAGCCCAACTCCGTCGTGCATACCGGCGTGAAATCTTTTGGATGGGAGAACAGAATCGCCCAGCCATCGCCGATCCACTCGTGAAAGTGAATCGGTCCTTGCGTAGTCTCGGCGGTAAAATCCGGCGCTACATCGTTGATGCGCGGCACGCTGTGAGTAGTCTCGTTTGCCGTTGTGGTGCTCATAGTCGTCTCCTTAGGAATTAAGGCCTGATCGCTACCGCCCGGCTTGGATACGGATAAGGGCGGATAAAATAAACCCACCCTCTTTTGCGCCGGGTGGGTTGAAGAAAATCCGTAACGACCCTACCCACACGACGCCAGACACATGCAACAACATGTGACCGCGACTGTGGAAAGGACCAACACGCAAGTAGGATAGAAGTCCGCATTGGCACTGTCAACCGCGCGGCGACCATTCGATCCTTATTGCGGAAACACTTTCTGCATCGTGCGAGAAGCGCCGGCATCTTTAAGCTCTTTAGCGGATCGCCGGAGCTTAAGCGTGCGTTCGGCTTCCGGCAGCACTCTGATCGCACCTGGGTGAGAATTCGTATGCCTCAATCGGCACGGCGTTTGGCGATGGCACAGTGGGACGTTTTTTCCTCCAATCCACTGCAGGGTAATTCACTGGCAGTTTTTTTCGATGGGCGAGGCTTGAGCGACGACGAAATGCAGTCGATCGCGAAAGAGATGAATCTCTCGGAAACGACTTTCATTCTGCCGCGCGATGCTGCCATAGAACGCGAGCAGGGCGTTCGAGTTCGCATTTTTACGGTGCAGGAGGAGTTGCCGTTCGCCGGCCATCCTACGCTCGGGACCGCTTTTGCGCTGCGCGGCGAAAGTAAAGAAAAAAACGGCGCGAAAGAAGTTGTTCTCGATTTAAACGCCGGCAGGGTGCCCGTGAGCTTCGAGGATCGTGACGGAGAGCCAGCTTTCGGCGAGATGAGGCAGATCGATCCCAAGTTTGGAATGGAGCACAACCGGCGAGATGTCGCGCTGGCCACAGGATTGCGCGTAGAGGATTTCGACGATTCCCTGCCCATTCAAAGCGTTTCCACCGGAATGGCATTCACCGTGGCGCCGCTCAAGTCACTAGCCGTGGCTCAGAATCTGCAAATCGATCAGAACCGTGCCGCCGAATACCTAGCCAGGACCGAAGGAAGGTTTTTTTATTTTGTCACGCGCGAAGCGGTCGACCGGAAAGCCCGGCTGCATGCCCGCATGCTCTTCTATAACGGAGAAGATCCGGCGACCGGCTCAGCGGCGGGATGCACGGCCGCCTGGATGGTTGAGCATGGTGTGGCCCAGCCCGATGAGCGCGTTCTGATCGAGCAGGGCGTTGAGATGAAGCGGCCTAGCCGGATTTTTGTTCGTGCCTCGCGCGTCGATAACCGCGCAGTTAATGTTCGCGTCGGTGGACACTCTGTTGAAATTATGCGCGGCGAACTTTTCTTGTAAGCGGCGAATGCTCTGCGGCCTTCGCAAAATGGCACCTTTCGCGACAGGAAAAAATGTCAATAGCCAGAAGCTGCCATTTGCTTCGACGCCACTTTACAGAGTTGCGCCCGACCGATAGTATCCAACTCGCTCATTAATTAATTCTTCACGAATAGAGAAAACTTCCGCTGACTCCCGGTCATGATCGAGGCGGATTTGGGCGGTGAATGAAACCAAAGCGCACCATCCTTTGCGTTGACGATAACGAACAATCGCTTTCCTACCGCAAAATCATGCTGGAGACTCGCGGCTATCGCGTCGCCACCTACGGCCGCGGCGAGGAGGCGCTGGAGCGCTTCAGGCAGGGCGGCATCGATCTGGTGGTGACCGATATGACCATGCCTGGGCTCGATGGTCCACACTTAATCTCAGCGATCAAGAATCTTTCGCCGCAAACTCCGGCGATTCTCATTTCGAGCAAAGTTCGTGCCTACGATCACGATTCGCAGGCCGACGTATTTCTCGCGCGCGGGATGTACGCTCCCGCCGACCTGCTGGAACGAATCCGCTTGCTCCTGGTACGGAAACGCGGTCCCAAGCGAATGCAGCAACGTTCCGGCCAACTGCCGCCGCAATTCGGCGCAGCCTGACACGCGAGATCTGCCGCTTCTTCCTGACCGCGGCGCCCCTGCGGTGGACTGCCTCACGCATCGTGTAAGATCGAAAGTGGCATGGGAGCATTCATTGAAGCCATCGATCTGCACAAGACTTATCACATTGGCAAGATCGAAGTGCCGGCCCTCCGCGGCATCTCGTTCAACGTGGAACGCGGGGAGTTTGTCAGTGTCGTAGGGCCGTCAGGTAGTGGCAAATCGACTCTGTTCTATCTTCTAGGCGGATTAACCCACGCCGACTCCGGCAAAGTGATTCTCGACGGCGATGACATCGCGTCGCTCTCCGATGCGGAGCGCACGCGCATGCGCAAGCGCAAAATCGGCTTTGTGTTTCAAAAATTCAACCTGCTGCCCACACTCAGCGCCCGTTCCAATATTGCCATTGCGCAGGAGATTTCGGGCAACAACGGTCACGATCCGGCTTTTTTTCAGAAGATCACAGACCTGCTCGGACTGACCAAGCGACTGGGCCATCGTCCCAATGAGCTTTCGGGCGGCGAGCAACAACGGGTTGCGTTGGCACGCGCCTTGATCAACAAGCCGTCGGTAGTTTTGGCCGACGAACCCACGGGGAACCTCGACAGCGAGAACTCTGCGATCGTGTTGAAGATGCTGCGGCAATCCAATCAGGAATTGGGGCAGACTGTGCTGATGATTACGCACAATCCCGAGGCCGCCGGCTACGGAGACCGCATCATTCACATGCGGGACGGGCATATTGTCCGGCCGGAAGAAGATCCGCAGTGGGCGACGCATTAGCGATAACACTTTGGATTGCCGGCGCGGCAATCGTGCATTGCCGCATGGGTATCGCTGATTTATAATCGGATTCGCTGAGCGGGAGTAACTCAGTGGTAGAGTGCGACCTTGCCAAGGTCGAAGTCGCGGGTTCAAATCCCGTCTCCCGCTCCATCCTTCCCCAGAGCGCGCACTCCGATGGACATTTTCCGCACGGAACGCTAAGTTATTACGCAGGGGCGCGGTACCCAAGTGGTAAGGGAGAGGTCTGCAAAACCTTTATGCGTCGGTTCGATTCCGACCCGCGCCTCCATCAAAACGCCCATTAAAACCGGCGCATTATCTCTATTAAAAAAAGCGCTGCCTTTTTGCTTGTCGCTGCATCAACTTCCTATCTCCATCTCCAAACCAAAAGGGAGGCCGCAATGGCACGGCTGGGAGCCAACCTGGACGCAAAAATCGCAAACAGCGGCGGAGAGAGTCGCTATGAGTGAAACCGCTCCGATGGAAAAGCCTACAGCGCCCCTGACTGCGAGAAGCATGTTTGCCCGATTGGCGGGTATTGGCATTCTGCTTCTGGGTGTTGCAGGAACGTTTCTCTATCTGGGCGGGTGGTTCAGCCCGGATAAACTAACGCCTGCACGGTTCGTCGATGAGTTTGAGAAGGTGGGCGGCGTCCACTCGGGTTTCCGTCGCAATCACGCGAAGGGAGTATGCGTTCGAGGATTTTTCGATAGCAACGGGCAGGGGGCGCGCCTTTCGAAGGCTGTCGTCTTCGAGAGCGGCCACGTGCCGGTGATCGGCCGCTTTTCCCTGGGCGGCGGCAATCCCCAGGCCGCCGACGTCCTGACTAACGTCCGCGGCTTGGGGCTTCAGTTTTCCTTGCCCGACGGCGAACAGTGGCGCACCGCAATGATCGATCTGCCGGTGTTCCCGTTCAAGGACGCGCAGGCCTTTTACGACAATCTGGTGGCATCACAGCCCGACCCCAACACGCACAAGCCCGATCCGGCGAAAGCAGCGGCGTTTGTTGCAAGCCACCCGGACACCGCGCGTGCGCTCGCCATCATCAAGAGCCATGCGCCGCCGTCCGGATTCGACAACGCCGCCTACTACGGTCTCAATGCCTTCCGGTTCGTCGACACGGACGGCGCCTCCACCTACGTGCGCTGGACGCTCACGCCCGCGCAGCCGTATGAGGCCGGGACAAGCCAGGGCGAGAATCAGGACAAGAATTTCCTTTTCGACGGGCTGATCGCGAGCATCCACCAGCACCCGTTGCAGTGGCACCTTATCATCACCGTCGCTCAGCCCGGCGATCCGACCGACAACGCTACCATCCCCTGGCCTGAAGGACGGGAGCAGGTGGACGTGGGAACGCTGACGCTCGATTCTGTGGAGAGCGAGGAAACCAGTCCCGCGCGCGACATCAATTTCGACCCCCTGGTTTTGCCTGCCGGAATGACGCCTTCCAATGATCCCTTGCTGAGCCCTCGCTCTGCGATTTACTCGCAGTCGTTTACGAGGCGCGCCGGCGAAACGAAAGAGCCGAGCGAAATCACTCCTTCCGAGGTGCGAAAATGAGCGCCAGAACGACGAGCGTCCGGCCACAATTCAATGGGTCCATGCGGTTCCTGCATTGGCTGATGGCCGCGGCTGTATTGACCATGCTCGGCATCGGCATTGCGATGGTCGCGTCGCTCGGTGACTATCACAGCCTGGTGTCGATCCATCGCCCGTTGGGAATTTCGGTTCTGATTCTGGTGGTGATCCGGTTCGTGAACCGGCAATTGAGCACCTTGCCGCCGTTTCCCGCCACAATGTCGCAGCAGGAGCGCATGGCCGCTCACGCCTCAGAAGTTCTGTTGTATACGTTGCTATTTGTGGAGCCGCTGGTCGGGTGGGGAATGTTGTCCGCCGCGCGATATCCGATTGTCCTATTCGGGTCATTGCACCTTTTTCCCATCCTGCCGCACAGCGTAATGCTCTATGCGGTCTTGCGGAAAACGCACACGTTTCTCGCCTATTTTCTATTCCTCGCATTCCTCGCCCATTTTGGAGCCATTCTGTTTCACACGTTGATTGTGCGGGACGGGATGCTCAGCCGCATGTTGCCGCGGCGGGCTGGTGCGCGGTAGCTTTCTCGTGACGGCATTCCTCCCGGCACGCCACGAGAAAAGGGTTGACCTCATTGCGCGGGCGAGTCTACCAAGCGGGAATTGTTCACCGGAGTCGGGCTTCTGGCCCACGGACGAGTGCCGGGGTGCTGACAAACCGCAAGTTGTGCCGTAGTTGCGATGCCATCTCAGTCGCTGAGGTCAATGACGTTAACTGGAGATTAGATCTAGGTACTCTTTAGGCCGATGATCAGAAAGTCTGAAGGAGGTTGAAATGTCCGCTGCACGATCTTTTGTAACTCAGGAGTTGAACACTGCTTACGTTAGCAAAATCTTCAAGAATCTGGAATCTGGAGATGGCAAAGGGTTCTTCGATCACGTCGTGGACGACGTGGACTGGATCGTCGAGGGAACGCATCCTCTTGCCGGTCACTATCACAGCAAGGAGGATTTTCTGGCGCATACTTTCGAGAAACTGGCGAAGGTCTTGCCGAAAGGGACGCAGCTTCAAACTGAGCATGTGCTGGTGAGTGAAGACTGGGCGGCGGTTGAGTTGCATTCCCTGGCTACAGCGAAAAATGGCATGCGGTTCGACAACCGTTACTGTTGGGTGTGCCGCTTTGTGAACGGCATGATCGTTGAGGTTCGAGCGTATCTCGATTCCGCCATGGTTGCTCGCCTTTTCGAGGAGAATCCGATTTAGCAGGAATAAAATTTCTGCGGCGCCTTCAGCGGTAATGACCTGAAGGGGATCCTCGAATTGATTTGCGCAGCACGGAGAGAGATTCACGGGCGCGGGCGAGAGGGCAGCTTCAATGCCTGCAGCAGGGACTGAAAGTCCAGGGGCGGTTCGCAATCAATGGATACGTTTTGTCCCGAGCGTGGATGAGCAAACTCAAGATGCGCGGCATGCAGAGCCACGCGCGAAATTCGCCGCTCCGACGCCTCCTCGGGGTGATACTTTCTGTCGCCGATGACTGGATGGCCGAGCGCCGAAAGTTGGACCCGGATTTGATTCTGCAACCCTGTCACCAGCGCGACCCGGACAAGCGAAGCGCCGCGCAGGCGGCGCTCGACCGAATAGCGAAGTTCAGCACGGGTTGCCTTCGGGTCGCGCTCCCCGGTTAATTTCTGGAACATTCCTTCCTGCCGAAAATGGTGAACGAGGCCGCCTTCTTTGGGCTTGAGATGCCCGCGCACGACTGCGAGATACTGCCTTACAGGAGTATGTTCGAGAAACTGCCGGATCAGCGCTTGCCGGTCCGGCCAAGTCTTGGCAAACAGCAGGATCCCGGATGTGTATCGATCGATGCGATGTACGACGAAGGCCCGTTGCCTCTTTTGTTTTAGTTCTTCCGAAAGAAGCGACAGGGCCGATGGCGCGCCGGAGTTCTCCGCGGGCACTGCCAGAAGCTTGGCTGGTTTGTTAAGGGCTACGATGGCGTCGTCTTCGTAAAGCACGGAAAGCTCCCAAGGGGAGCGAGGTTGACGGCGGCCGCGACTCGCATGGTATTGACCATGATGGAATGGGAGATTCTTCATGACGTTGATTCGCTGAATCGCGGGCAGCGGTCGTTCCTAACCGTCTAGAGCGATTTGTCTATGTCGCCATCCGGAGAAGCGAGTGCTCCCTAGACGGCGCTGGTAAAAAATCGAGCCGCGAATTCCACAACAAACTGCGCGCCCGGCGCGGAGTGCAAGAAAAATCGAAGCGAATAAATAGCGAATGACTCTAAGCGGTAAACCCAATTAGTTGTGGTTTCTCTTGTGGTTATCCACAAACCCTAGCGCTCGGCCTCATTGCTACTTCACCGCTCGCTCAACCTTGAACTTTCCTCTTGACAATCAACAACTTACGGGTAAGATGTGGTACAAAGTGGTACAGAGTGGTCAGTACAGTTCGATTCGTGGCAACGGAAGCTGATAAAGAGGAGCCGGTGGGAAACCGACCCAAAAGCGTTACAAACAGCCCGAAGCACCCGAATTTGACCCAACTCTGCGTCACTTTTGCCTCCCCGGTAGTGACAAGCGAGATTTATGTTTCGCGGCAATCACCCAACTCGCGTCGACGAAAAAGGACGGTTAAAGGTCCCGGCCGAGTTCAAGCGGGTGATCGACGAGAAGTACGGCCAGCGATTCTACATCACGAGTTTAGACGGGACCATTGCCCAACTGTATCCCTTCGAGGAGTGGGAACAGATCGAGCAGAAACTGGCAGGGCTTTCGACCTTCAACCCGACGAAGAAAAAGTTTCTGAGCGCAACCGGGTACTGGGGCCAGGAAGTGGAGATGGACGGGCAAGGGCGGCTTTTGCTGCCGCAGTTGCTGCGAGATGCGGCACAACTGAAGGGCGACGTGGCGGTGGTGGGCTATCAGAAGTTTCTGGAAGTCCGCAACCTCGAGGCGTATCGCCGGCAAGTTCTGGAAGACAAGATTACGCCTGACGATGCGAAGACGCTCGACGAACTGGGCATCTAGTGGGCGAGGGTTCAACAGACACCCCTCAGGGGGTAGGGCATGGTGGCAGAGAGATTGGCCATGTTCCGGTTCTTTTAAAAGAAGCGATCGACTTTTTAAACGTGCAGCGTGGCGGGACCTATATCGACGCCACGGTGGGCCTGAGCGGGCACAGTTACGAAATCGCAAAACGCCTCGGCGCACCGGGACATTTGATTGGCCTCGATAAAGACCCGAAAGCGCTGGAGATTGCGCGAGCGAAGCTGAGCGGACCGGATTTTCCCCAGGTAACGCTGGTGCACCGGTCATTCGCAGAAATTGCGGATGGGCAGAGGGCGGCAACGATCGACGGCATTCTCGCAGATCTCGGCGTCAGCAGCCTGCAGCTTTCCGATGCCGCACGCGGATTCAGTTTTCAGGCGGAAGGACCGCTCGACATGCGGATGGACCCGCATAGCGAGCGCACCGCCGAACAAGTGGTAAACCACCTCGACGAGCGCGAGCTTGCCGATGTGATTTACGAATTCGGAGAGGAAAGGAGGTCGCGGAGAATCGCCAGAGCCATTGTCCGGTCGCGGCCGATACGATCTACCACGCAATTAGCGCAGATTATATCCGCCGCGGCCCGGCCAATGAATTCTGAACAAAGGCGAATTCATCCGGCGACCAGAACCTTTCAGGCTCTTCGAATCTTCGTAAACCGTGAACTGGACGATCTGAAGGCGCTGCTCGAAGCAGCGCCGCGGATCCTGAAGCCCGGTGGACACGTGGTGGTGATCAGCTTTCACTCGCTAGAAGACCGCATCGTAAAGGATGCCTTCCGTGAGGGCAGTATTAAGGACAAGTACTACCGGGTACTGACCAGGAAACCGGTCGTCGCATCTGAAGAAGAACAGGATCGTAATCCGCGGGCACGCAGCGCGAAGCTGAGAGCCGCGGAAAGAGTTTAGAAATTTGAGAGTTTGATTCCGGAAAACCTGCCGGAGTCCCCGGCATAGCTGTAGTGGCCGTGCCGGGCGTTCAGGTTTAGGAAAGCGGACCGAGTAATAAGATCCGCAAAGTGAAATCAGGTTTAAGGGTTCCGTGGTAGGAATCCAATTCTGAGGCAGGAAGATGTACACAGGCACATTGATTAAAGACTTGATGGCGACGGTGGAACGCACCGAACGGAGCGTTCAGCTTAAGCAGTACCTCGACGAAATGGAACTTCGCCAGCTTTTTGACTCGCCGGTTCATGAAATCACGAGCGAACCGGTTTATGCGGGGGCGGCATAAATGGCAGCAGCAGCGGCATTCGGCGGCGCGATCCCATCGGTTCGGCGCAGTCGCTTCTTTACGGGAACACCGGAGATTTATTTCGCGAAGTCGATCGACAACTCACGCCTCGTCAAAGTGGAAGACCCGCGCCGCAACCACGAGATGAAGCACTTCGTCACCGCGCTCGCCTGCCTGTTTCTGCTGGTGTTCACTTATGCGTGGCAGCACTTCCGCGCAATTGAATACGGCTACCAGATCGAATCGGCCAAGCGCCAGCTTAACAATCTGACGGAGATGAACCGCGCTCTGCGTCTGGAAGACGCTTCCCTGCGCGATCCCGAGCGTATCGACGTAATCGCAAGGCGCATGGGTCTGGTGCCGCCGGAGCCAGGACAAGTGATTCGTATGGATGGCGCGCCTTCCGATGCGAGCGGACCGGTGATGGCGAACGCGGCTCCGGTAATTGTGCTTCCCGGGCAGTAGAGCCTGACAGATGTGCCTACGAAGAGTGTTTTTGGCGGTCCGCCTTGCGGTGGGACCGCCATGTTTGTCTACGGTGGAGTCAAATCTTCAACGGCTGCAGTTCTGAGGAGCGAATGCGACGAGAAACCCGCTTTCTGCCGCCGCCAGCAAACGGCCGCTTCCCTCTCTGCGCTGGGCGCATCGTTGGAATGACAAATCGTCGGAATGACAAATTGACTGGTCCGTCATGACTGATAACTACCAAGTCGGAAAGAATTCCCGCCTTTATCTCCTTGGAGCGATGCTCCTGTTATGGTGCGCCGCGATCTGCGCGCGGCTCGTCTACCTTCAGATATTCCGCTACGGCAGCTTCGTAAAACAGGCTGAACATCAGCAGCAACGGGCGATTCCGCTTTCCCCCAAGCGCGGCGTGATCTACGACCGCGCCGGCCACGAACTGGCGATGTCTGTGCTGGTCGATTCGGCTTTTGCCGTACCTGGTGAGGTGAAGGATCTTCCGACCGCGGTTTCGCTGATTACACGCATTACCGGCGAAGACCGCAATGTCGTCCTCGCCGATTGCCGTGCCCATAAAACGTTTTGCTGGGTGGCTCGCAAAGCCGACGATGAAACCATCGAGCGGATTAAATCGCTGAACCTGCAAGGCGTCCACTTTCAGAAGGAGCCAAAGCGTTTTTATCCCGCACGCGATCTGGCGGCGCAAGTCGTCGGATCGGTGGGAATGGAGGATTCCGGCCAGAGCGGAATCGAGCATGAGTTTGACGATGAACTGCGCGGCCGCCCTGGGAAGATGTTCATCTCGGTTGACGCGCGGCGGCAGTGGTTCTCCGATATCGAAAAGCAGCCGGAGGCGGGAGAAAATTTAGTTCTCACAATTGACAAGAACATTCAGTACATTGCCGAGAAAGAACTCGACCAGGCGATTCACGATACCCAGGCGATTGCCGGCACGGTGATTGTTGAAAACCCGCATACCGGAGAAATTCTGGCGCTGGCGAACCGCCCAACATTCAATCCGAATCTTCGCAAGCAGATCACGCCAGCGGCGCTGACGGATCGCGCCGTCAGCGATATTTACGAGCCGGGTTCAACCTTCAAGCTGGTCACAATTGCGTCAGCGCTCGAAGAAAAGCTGACGAATCCGAATGAGATTTTCGACTGCCAGATGGGATCGATCGTCTACAACGGCATGCGCATTCGCGACTCGAAGCCGCACGGTTTGCTGCCGGTTTGGGGTGTGCTCGCCGAATCGAGCGACGTGGGCGCCATCAAAATTGCGTTGCGCCTCGGCGAAGATCGATTTTACAAATACATTCGCGCCTTCGGATTCGGACAGCAAACTGGAATCGAACTGCCCGGTGAAACTCGTGGAATGACGAAGCCGGTCAGCCGCTGGTCGAAGGTTTCGATTGCGGCGATCTCGATGGGCCAGGAGATTGGAATCTCGGCGGTTCAACTCGCGGGCCTCGTATCGACATTCGCCAATGACGGCGTTTGGGTTTCGCCGCGAATCTTGACCGGCAAAGTCGAGCCGCAAGGCTCGCTGCAAACTGTGTCATTTCATCCCGGGCCATCACATCGCGTGATTTCGAGCTACACCGCGGCCGAGATGCGCGCGATGATGCAGAAGGTTGTGCTCGAAGGCACGGGGCGCAAAGCAATTCTTGAGGGCTATTCGTCGGCGGGGAAAACCGGAACCGCGCAAAAGGTAGACCCCGCCACGGGCGCCTATTCCAAAACGAAGTATGTGGGCTCGTTCGCCGGATTCGCTCCAGTCAACAATCCGCAGATCGTGGTCGCCGTGATCCTGGATTCTGCAGTCGGCCTTCATCAGGGCGGCCAGGTTTCCGCTCCGGTATTTCATCGCGTGACGCAGCAGGTGCTCGAATATCTCCACGTTCCGCACGATCTACCGCTGGCGCCGCAACATCAACTGCTGCTGGCTCGGGCGAGAATGAAGGATAGAGATCTCGAGGAAGGAACTCCAGATCATCCTGGTGAGCCGCTGGAAACGGCACAGGTAAGTGGAGACTTTGAAACTGTGCGGGCGTCAAGTCCGCCATCCGAAGCGCAACCTGTGGTGCAGGCGGCGCTAAGAGAGCATGTCGCTGCAACAACCGGGTCAGCTGAGGCCAAGATCGAACAGGAGCAGCCAGAAAAAAGCGCTTCCGGCGCCGCCATTCCTCTGGCCAAAATACAGCCCGCGGGAACCGTGGTGCTCGACATCTCGCAGGGGGGCATCGAAGTTCCGTCGTTCGTGGGTAAGACTGTGCGCGGCGCAGTGGAAGCGGCCCAGGAGGCCGGACTCGAACTCGAAGCTGTAGGCAGCGGCATCGCCCGGCAACAATCGCCCCTGGCCGGATCCCACGTCGCCGCCGGCGCGCATGTCACGGTGCAGTTCGGACGGTAACATTCAGGACCAGACAACGCACATTGAACACACCACCACAAATCCTTGGTTTCCTCTGTGATTCCCGTGTCCTCTGTGGTGAAGATCTCATCGGTTTGACCCGCCGAAAAAGCGCGTGTTACCGTAAACAGTCGCGCATCTAAGCAGACCACTCTCTGCTCATCGTCTGAGGTCCGATTTGTCTTCTGTAGAAGCCAGTCCCGCCAGTACTCCTGCTGTCGTTCGCCAAACCGCGCTGAACGCCGTCCACCGCCAGATGGGCGCGAAGATGGTCGATTTCAACGGTTGGGATATGCCGGTCGAATATCCCGCGGCGATTGGCTGCGGCATTATCAATGAGCACATGGCGGTGCGCACCGGAGTCGGCATTTTTGACGTCAGCCACATGGGCGATATTCGGCTCGCCGGACGTCAGGCTCTGGATGCCGTGCAGCACATCTCCATGAATGAGGCGTCGAAGCTCGCCATCGGGCAGGCGCAATATTCCGCCTTGCTCTATCCGCAGGGCACTTTTGTGGACGATGTGATCGTTCATCGGTTGGACGAAGACGAATATTTTCTGGTGATCAACGCAGGAACACGCGAGAAGGATTTCAACTGGGTACGGGACAACACGCGGCAGTTCGATTGCGCGGTGGAAAACCTCTCCGATGATTTCACACAGATCGCCATCCAGGGACCGAAAAGCGTGGATACCCTGCAAAAGCTTACCGACGCCGACCTGCGCAAAGTGAAATTTTACTGGGTCACGCGCGGTTCAGTTTGCGGCCTTAAAAATATTCTCATTGCCCGCACCGGTTACACCGCGGAAGACGGCTTCGAAATCTACATTCCCGCCGACGAAGCTACCAGCGCACGCGTCTGGAACGAAATTCTGAATGCGGGCAAAGAATTTGGCATCGTGCCGTGCGGCCTGGGCGCGCGCAACACGCTTCGCCTCGAAGGCAGTTTGTCGCTTTACGGCCATGAGATTTCCGATACCATTAACGTCTGGGAGGCCCGGCTCGACCGCTTCTGCAAGATGGAGAAGCCGGAGTTTGTCGGCCGCCTGGCGCTTGAGAAAGCGAAAGCTGAGGGTGTGAAGCGCACGCTGGTTGGCCTGGAGATGGTCGATCGCGGCATCGCACGCGATGGATACAAGATTGTAGATGATAGCGGGGGCGAGGTCGGCTACGTCACCAGCGGTTCCCCGGCCCCGTTTCTAAAGAAGAATATTGCGTTAGCATACATTCCACCTGCGTTGGCACCTCTCGGCACACCGGTTAACGTGGAAATTCGCGGACAGGGAGTTCGCGCGCAGGTGGTTCCGACGCCATTTTACAAGCGGCCGAAGAAGAGTTAACCCGTCTGGGCACGCGGGGAGTGCAAGATAATTTTGTCAGGAGCTGGAACGAACTATGGCCTATCCGACCGATCGCAAATACACCAAGGAGCATGAATGGATCCAGCCGAACGGAAATACGGCGGCCATCGGCATCACAGACCACGCCCAGGAATCGCTGGGGGACATCGTTTTTGTCGACTTGCCCAAGGTCGGCGCGGAACTGGCTGCCGGCAAGTCGTTCGGCACGGTGGAGTCGGTGAAGGCGGTCTCCGATCTGTATTCTCCCGTCTCGGGTACGGTAACCGAGATCAATGGCGAACTCGCAACCTCGCCGGAAAAGGTAAATAAAGACGCTCACGGCTCGTGGATGGTTAAGATCACTCTGAAAGACCCCAAGGAACTGGCTTCCCTGCTCTCGCCGGCCGACTACGATAAATTTGTGGAAGAAGAAGGCGGGCACTGAAAACTGGGGATGAAAAACCGAGAAGAAGAGCCGCCATGGTGATCCAGAACACGGCATGACGCTGGCTGGCAGCGGCACAATCGAACTGACTCGCGGTTACATCTAATAATTTCCTATGCGCTACCTTCCAAAATCTCCCGCCGACCGCGAAGCCATGCTTAAGACCATGGGTTTGAAGTCGGTCGATGAACTTTTTTTCCCTATCCCCGCAGAATACCGGCTGAATCGCGACCTCAAGATTCCGCGCCAAATGGCGGAATCGGAGATCGTCGATTACTTTCGCCAGCGCTCGCGTGAGAACGCCGAAGGTTATACCAGCTTTCTTGGCGCCGGCGCCTACTCACATTACCGGCCGGTAATCATCGATTCGTTGATCTCTCGTGGCGAGTTCTTGACGGCATATACGCCCTACCAGGCCGAAATTTCGCAGGGCACGCTGCAATCGATTTTCGAGTTTCAAACCATGATTTGCGAGTTGACTGGCATGGAGGTGGCGAACGCATCCATGTATGACGGCTCAACCGCTGCGGCCGAAGCGGTGATGATGGCAGTTCGGCTCACCGGCAGGCGTTCCGTGATTGTGGCGCGCAGCCTGCACCCCGAATATCGAGAAGTGCTGGCGACTTACGCGACCCATCAAGGCATGCCGCTTTCGATCGCAGGCTTCGACGACACCGGGCGCGTTGATTTGAAAGAGCTGGAAAAATCGATCACCACGGAAACCGCATGCGTGCTGATTCAATCGCCAAATTTCTTCGGGACGATCGAGGATGTGGCAGCGATTGCCGCGATGGCGCACAAGAATGGCGCGATGCTGGTCGTCTCCATCGCCGAGGCAGTTTCGCTGGGAATCGTCGAGCCCCCGCGCGGTGCAGACATCATCGCGATGGAAGCGCAATCCTTCGGCGTGCCTGTGGGATTCGGCGGGCCATACTGCGGCGTGATCGCCACTCGCGAAAAATTCGTACGGCAAATGCCGGGGCGCTTGGTCGGGCAGACGGCCGATAAGCAGGGCCGCCGCGGATTCGTGCTCACTCTGGCCACGCGCGAGCAGCACATCCGGCGTGAAAAAGCGACATCGAACATCTGCACCAACCAGGCCCTGGTCGCTTTAATGGTCAACATCTTTATGACTGTTTACGGCAAAGTCGGATTGAAGGAACTTGCGAAACAAAATCTGGCCAAGTCCGCCTATGCGGCCTCGCAATTTGCCAAGCATGGCGAAGTGCTTTTCAGTAGCGCACCGCGTTTCAACGAGTTTGTGGTGAAGACCACCGAAGATTCGCACGCGATCAACAACCGGCTGCTGGGGCACAAACTCATCGGCGGCTTCCCGTTGAAGAAGTTCTATCCCGAGTTGGGTAATGCGGCTCTGTGGTGCTGCACTGAGTTGACCACGCGCAGTGCGATCGACGCAGCCACTGGATTGCTAGCCGAAAATACGGGATCCGAGCCAGAAAAAGAAGAAGCCAAAGAGGAGGTGGCGCGATGAAGCACACAATTCGCAAAGCCACGCGCCACGTCAATCAGAACGAGGGATTGATCTTCGAGAAATCCTCCGCGGGGAAGGCGGCATGGAAACTGCCTCCTCTGGATGTACCCGAGGTTGACGCCGAAAAGCTGCTTGGTTCGAGCGCCAGAAAAGACCTCGGCAACATGCCCGAAGTCAGCGAGATTGAAATCATTCGCCACTTCACGCGCCTCTCCACCTGGAACTACGCCATCGACCTCGGCATGTATCCGCTCGGTTCCTGCACCATGAAGTACAACCCGCGCGTGAACGAAGCGGTCGCCCGCGTGGAAGGAATCGCCAACGGCCACCCCTACCAGCCGGAAAAGATTTCGCAAGGCGCGCTGCAGATTCTGAAAACACTGAGCGAGTGCCTGATCGAAATCACCGGCATGGACGCCATCACCCTACAGCCCGCCGCTGGCGCGCACGGCGAAATGACCGGACTGCTCATGGTGCGTGCGTATCACCATTCCAAGGGCAAACCGCGAAAAAAGATTCTGATCCCTGACTCTGCTCACGGAACGAATCCCGCAACCGCCGCCATGGTCGATTATGCCGTCGAGAACCTCAAATCGGACTCGCGCGGCATGGTGGATATTGGCGCTCTGGCAGCGCAGATGAACGAAGATGTGGCCGCGCTGATGCTCACCAATCCCAATACGCTGGGAGTTTTCGAGCAGGACATACACAAGATTGCCGACATCCTTCACGCCAAAGGCGGCTTGCTCTACATGGATGGCGCGAATATGAATGCCTTAGTCGGCAAGGTGCGGCCGGGCGATTTCGGCGTCGACCTGATGCACCTCAATCTGCACAAAACTTTTTCCACGCCGCACGGCGGCGGCGGCCCCGGATCGGGACCAGTCGCGATCAAGAAGGCGCTCAAGCCATTCCTGCCCACGCCAGTCGTGGTTACAAAGCCTGATGGCACGCTGGGGTTCGATTATGATCGCCCGCACTCGGTCGGACGCGTGCGCGCTTTCTATGGCAACTTCGGCATGTTTGTTCGCGCGCTGGCGTACATCCAGGCGAACGGGCCGGATGGCTTGCGTCAAACGACGGAAGATGCCGTGCTCAACGCGAACTACATTCGCAAGGGGCTCGAAGGCACTTACGATCTCCCCTATTCGACTCCAACAATGCATGAAGTCGTTTTCAGCGACAAGCTGCAGGCGAAAAAAGGCGTGCGCACGATGGACATCGCCAAGCGGCTCATCGATTATGGATTTCATCCCTACACGACGGCGTTTCCGCTGATCGTTCCCGGAGCGTTAATGATCGAGCCGACGGAGAGCGAGTCGATAGAAGAGATGGATTTATTTATCGACGCCATGAAGTCCATCGCGGACGAAGTTGAGGAAGATCCGCAGACGGTGCTCGACGCACCTCATTGGACTCGCGTCTCGCGGCTGGACGAAACCGCCGCCGCCAGGAAGCCCGTGCTGCGCTGGAAGCCCGGCGCATCACAATAAAATTCCACGGCGGCAACGGTGAACCGTTGCACGGTTCAGCTGAAACGACGATCGCCTACTTCGCGGTGATATCCACCGCCGCTCGTGTGGTCTCCCAGTCGATGTTCATCGTGCAGCCATTTCCAGACTTCGCGTAGGAGATTGTGAAATTCTCCACCGGTGACGGTAGCTTGGAGACTTTCATATCGACTCGCGCGAGTTCGTCGCTTTCGTATTTGTAAGGAATGCCCCACTCGCCGGTTTTCTTATTGACGATCAACGTCCACTTGTCTGCGTTTGGGACGGTGAAGATTGTGTAGTTGCCGGCAGGCACGCTTTTCCCGCCGACCTGGACATCGGCGCTCGGAACGAAAGTTGTGGCCTCATTCGCGCCGGTGCGCCAAACTTCGCCGAAGGGCACGAGGTCGCCATAAATCTTGCGCCCTTTCACGCGCGGGCTGGAATAATTTGTCGTAACGGTTTTGCCGCCGCCGAGATCGCAGGTGGCCGAGGCGGCAGGACTGGGACGGGCTTTGCCCATCTGGGCGAGAGCGGCAGTGGTGAAGAGCGTGGCTACGATACCGAGATGAACGATTCGTTTTTGCATCGATGTCTCCAAACAATCAGATTGACAATCAGGAAGCGCTGATCATTCGACGTGCGAACCTGTTAGTCGAAAGCAGATTATGCTCCATCGGGCATCGCAGTTACAATCACCCCATGCCCGTATTCGAAGACAAGCAGGAAGAATTGGAACATTACGAGACTATGATGGGCGTGCCGCGCGGGCGCCTCGCGGTGACGATGGATACAATTACCGATGCGATGGCGTTAGTGGGACAGCACGGCGTTTATTGCCAAAGCCAGCGTTGGCCGGGCAAGCCGGTCATGGATATTCAGATCATCATGAAGAATCTGACCGACGCGAAAGAGTTGATCCAGAGTGTAATGGAAGAATTAAAAAATCGCCGCTGATTTTTGGTATCCTCGTTTTGCAAATATACATCCCGCGTGCGGAAGGAGACCTTGCGTGTCCATGAGAAAGAACTTGATCGCGCCCGTTGCTCTAGCGGCATTGCTCTTTGCCCTGTCTTTGGCTTCGGTGGCCCAGAACTCAGCTCCAGCGCAGCCGCCGACATCGGCTCCTCTGACGTCACAGGAACGCGAAGCTGCCATCAAACACTTTGAGACTTCTCGCGATAATTTTCTGAAATCGATCTCGGGATTGTCCGAGAAGCAGTGGACATTCAAGCCCGCTCCTGATCGGTGGTCGGTGGCAGAGGTTGCCGAGCACATCACGGTGTCAGAGTCCACGCTCGGCGGGCTCGTGCAGCAGACAATCATGCAGTCTCCCGCGGCTCCCGAGAAGCGGGAGCAGGTAAAAGGCAAGGATGAATTGATTTTGACGAAGCTGCCGGATCGCAGCCACAAAGCGCAGGCGCCCGAATTTCTGCGTCCAACGGGTCGCTGGGCAACGGAAGCGGAATTAACGAAAGCTTTCGACGACGCCCGCGCCGCAAACATCCACTACATCAGCACGACCAGCGACGATCTGCGCGATCACTTTTTCGACCATCCGGCATTTGGAACGCTCGACGGCTATCAATGGCTGCTTCTGATATCGGCTCACTCGGCGCGTCACACCGCGCAGATTGAAGAGGTCAAAGCGGATCCGAAGTTTCCGAAACAGTAGGGCGACGCGTCACGCCAGAGAATATCGACCTCGTTCAATCATCTTCTGCGCAATCTGTTGCCGCAGCTCGATGGTGTTGAACGGCTCGTACTTCGCCAGGCGCCGCAAAATCGCAAGCTGAGTGCGCAGCATGTCGCCGTCTGCAACTGCAGCGATTACTTTCTTGGCAGCCGATTCCACTTTCTCCATGGCCTGGGTAAGATAAACCCGTGTCATCGCGATCGGAAGCTCAGCTGCGGCCTCGCCCCTGGTCTCGGCGATCTTCTGCGCCCGCAGCACCGCAGACTCCATGGCATAAGTCTCAATCGTCATGTCGGCGATTGCTCCCATAATCTCCTGCTGATCCTGAATCGCCTGCATGTATTTCTGCGTAGCCGCGCCCGCTGCGAACAGGCCGAGCTTCTTAGCCTGGCCAACAAGCTTGCGCTCTTCCGCTAACGCTCCCTCAAGCTCCTCGCCGGCCGAAGGACCGGAGAGCACTTCCTCCATCAGCTTCTTGATGGCGGGCATCAGCGGCAACTGGCCGCTCATCGCGCGCTTCAGCAGAAATCCGGTGATGATCAGCCGGTTGATTTCGTTGGTGCCTTCAAAGATGCGGTTGATGCGCGCATCGCGATAAGCCCGCTCGGCAGGATACTCTTCAACAAACCCATAACCGCCGTAGATCTGCAGCGTTTCATCGACGACGTAGTTGACCATCTCGGAAGCCCATACCTTGATGATCGAGCACTCGACCGCATATTCTTCGATGGCCTTGCGGGTCTCTTTCATGGCATCAGAGCCGGATTTGTCGACCTCGCTGAGCGCCTGATCCATCATCCCGACGGTACGGTAGACGAGCGATTCGCCGACGAAAAGCAGGGCCGCGATGTTGGCGATCTTTTCGCGCACCAAACCGAAGTCGGCAATGACTTTATTGAATGCCTTGCGCTGCTTAGCATATGCGATCGCGTGCTCCAGCGAAACGCGGCCGCCTCCCACGCACATCGCGCCCAGCTTGAACCGGCCGATATTGAGAATATTGAAGGCAATGACATGCCCTTTGCCGATTTCTCCGAGCAGGTTCTCAGCCGGAACGTTGCAGTCGTTCAGAATGATCGGGCAGGTCGACGAGCCGCGGATGCCGAGCTTGTGCTCCTCCGCGCCGATGGAGAAGCCGGAAAAATTTCGCTCGACCAGGAATGCCGTGAACTTCTCTCCATCGATCTTTGCGAATACCGTAAATAAATCGGCGAAGCCGGCGTTCGTGATCCACATCTTCTCGCCGTTAAGAATGTAATGCTTGCCGTCGGCCGAAAGTTCAGCACGGGCGCGGCAGTTCAGCGCATCGGAGCCGGAGGATGCCTCCGACAGAGCATAAGCGCCAACGAGTTCTCCGCTGGCGAGTCGCGGCAAGTATTTTTGCTTCTGTTCTTCGGTTCCGAAATAAACGATGGGCAGCGTTCCGATGCCGGTGTGCCCGCCCCAGGTCGTAGCAAACCCGGCGTACTTCGCGATATGGTCGGCGATCACGGCGGCGGTGACTTTATCCATTTCCAGCCCACCGTACGCTTCAGGAATCTCTGCCGAACTCAAACCTAATTCGCCGGCTTTTTTCAGCAAGTCGCGGGAGACGGAGAAATCCTTGTGCTCCATCTTTTCGACGTTCGGAAGAATCTCGTTGACGGTGAATTCTTCCGCCGTTTGTCCGATCAACTGATGCTGCTCGCTGAAATCTTCAGGCGTAAAAACTTCCTCCGGGCGTCGCGATTCGAGCAGAAAACTGCCGCCGGAAACTCGTGTATTTGGAGATGTGGTCGTCGTGGCCATGAGTCCATCCTTCGCAGCCGCGTGATAAACCGGCCTGCAAAATGAATCCTTGAACGTTTCATTCTAATGCGCCGGGCTCATGAACGGTAGTGACGGAAGGATCCCTGTCATGTCGCATTTCTTGGCCGTTTTGAAGGGACTTTCAGGGTAGGTATAGACACTCTTCGTGCGTCGTTGCCAAGACCGCCGAACGCTTCGAAGTGCAATCCGAAACGAGTTTACTTGTGAGTGCCGCTCTTGAGCGAAGCGGTAGTCGACACACAGTTACTGATTGGCACCTTGCATTGAAAGCCGTCCCAAAGCTGGCCGGCCGGGCATTGATTAGTACTCGGGGCCATGCCGGTGACGCATCTCCCATCTCCTCCAACGAAGCCCGAAGGACAGGCCGGAGTGGGTATACAAGCTCGATTGGCAGCAACGTCCGATGCTGGTTTTTGCGGTTTTTTATGGTCCGTGTGAACCGCTTTTTCCGGCTCCTTGTTGTCAGTTCGGATGGCCGTTGTGTTCGAGGCAAAGGAATCTTGGGCGGAACGGGCGGCGGAATTCGGCGTAGCGTGCGGACCACCAGACGATGAACTGGAGGCGGCAAGCGACGATGCTGAAGAAAGCCCGCTCGGAGCTGAAGCGCCAGCAGAAGAGGAATGCTGGGCAAATATGACTACTGGAATCAGTAGGAAGGCAATTGAGGCAAGACGAGAGAGACGCATCATACACCTCTGAAAAGCGTGGGAACTCTTTTTTGCCGTGCGCCGGACCGAACTAACGTAGAACCACCATCATACTCGCAAAACGTGTGAAAACGGGCGTAGAGATTCGTAAACTGCGACGCGAGATCATCGTGATCCCGCACGCTCGAATCAGTTCAAGATTTCGAAAATCCCAGCCGCGCCCATGCCGCCGCCAACGCACATGGTGACCATCCCATAGCGCCCGTCGCGGCGCTTGAGTTCACGGATAAGCGTCGCGGTCAACTTTGCTCCCGTGCAGCCGAGGGGATGCCCCAACGCGATCGCCCCGCCATTCGGATTCACCCTCTCAGGATCGAGCCCAGCTTCCTTTATCACTGCGAGCGATTGCGCCGCGAACGCCTCATTTAATTCGATTACATCGATATCCGACAGCTTCAATCCGGCCATCTTCAGCGCCTTCGGAATCGCGAACACCGGGCCAAGCCCCATTTCTTCTGGCTTGTAACCCGCTGTCGCGAATGAAACATAGCGCGCCAGGGGCTTCACGTCAATTGCCTTTGCGCGCTCTGCAGACATCACAACCGCTGCCGCGGCGCCATCCGACATCTGGGAAGAATTTCCTGCTGTGACAGTCCCATTTAAATGGAATGCAGGTTTCAACGCGAGCAGCGCCTCCATAGAAGTTTCCGCACGCGGGCCTTCATCCACTTTAAAAACAATTTCCTGCCGCTTCGGTTTCGACCCATTCGGAGTGGTGAAGCTCACCGGCACCGGCACAATTTCATCTTCAAACTTGCCCGATTGGATCGCGGCCAAAGCCTTCTGATGGCTGCGCAATGAGAATTCGTCAGCTTGCTCGCGCGTGATGCCGCAGCGCTGCCCGACCCGCTCCGCCGTCAGCCCCATGTTGAGGTAAGCGTCAGGATAATTTTGCGCCAGCCATGGGTTCGGCGAAATCTTGTGGCCGCCCATCGGGATCATGGTCATCGACTCGGTGCCCCCGGCAATCATCGCTTCCGCGCCGCCGCTCATGATGCGCTCCGCAGCCATTGCGATCGCCTGCAGCCCGGACGAGCAGAAGCGATTGATAGTGAGCGCCGAAACCTCCACCGGCAAGCCCGCGCGCAGAGATGCAATGCGAGCCACATTCATGCCCTGTTCGGCCTCGGGCATCGCACACCCGAGAATTACGTCTTCAATTTCTTTCGGATCGAGTTCTGGCACGCGATCCAGCGCACCTTTGATCGCGATTGCCGCAAGTTCATCGGGACGAGTCGCACGCAACGTGCCTTTGTAGGCTCTGCCTACAGGAGTACGAACGGAAGATGCAATCACTACTTCACGCATAGAATTCTCAGTTGGTAAGACGACCTCCGCTGTTTCGATGCTCGGCGCTCCTCTATCGAATCATTTGCCGGGGGCGAAAAAATAGTAGTCCGCCGTATAACTGCTCTTGGTCTCGGCGCCTTTGTGCGCCTCATCGCAGCCCTGAGCGGGAGCTTGTCCACCGTGCGTATGCACGCGCTGGACGCTGGTAACATTCGACAGCGCGCCTTTTCCGTCGTGACTCACCACCTTGACCAGCAGCCACGGAATTGAATCCGGGTCGAGCGCTTCAATTTTCGCGGCAGCTTTGCCCGTCACCGCGCTCCCATCCTTCAGCTTCCAGGTCGGTCCGGCAGAATGCTGCCCGATGACCTTGTCGTTGCGATCGTGAAGCTCAGCATCAGGAGCCTTGAGAGCCCAACTGAATTTACCCTCGGCGCCGGCTTGACAAGTGTAGATCTGCGATCCGGTTGCATGGGCAAAGAAGACAACCTCTTCGCCGGCTGGAACCTGAATTGCGTCAGGAACATCGGGCGCAGATTCTTTACCGCTAGCGGCATTCTGCGACGGCGTTGGCGAGCCGGTTTGCGAACTCGCAGGCGCCGCGCTCAGAGCGATGAAGCCGAGCGCGATGACGAATAGGCGAACGATGCATGCTGAACTTTCTCGCATGCGCCGATTGTAGCAGCCAGCCCTATCCGATTTTAAGAATCGCAAGCGATCGGGAGAATTCGACTTTCGCCACTCGAACATGCCGCGCGGGTTACCGGCTCTCGACCTGCATTCGCATTCCGAATTTCGGGCGCAGCGTAATCAGGGGCTGCGGTTCGACCCTGTGTCCTGGCGCCAAACGCAGCTTCCATTTCTCTGCAATTGTCGCAAGAATCAGCGTACCTTCCATCCACGCAAACGACTCGCCGATGCACTGCCGTGGTCCCGCGCCGAATGGAAAATAAATGAACTTCGTCCGCCGAGCCGTAGTACTTGCCTCAGAAAATCGGTCGGGATCGAAGCGCAGTGGATCTGCGAAATAACGTGGATCGCGGTGAGTCACAAACTGACTGATCAGCACCGTGGTTCGCGCCGGCAGAAAATAATTTCCTAACTCAAAATCGTTTCGCGCGTAGCGGCCCATCGCCCACGCCGGAGGGTAAAGCCGCAAAGACTCCGCCATCACGCTTTCCGTATAACGAAGACGGGCGACATCCTCGAATGCGGGTAATTTGCCGTTTAAAACAGAATCGATCTCTTTGTGGAACTGGCGTTCGCACTCGAGGTTTTGCGAAAGCAGATACCAGGTCCAGGACATCGCATTAGCGACGGTTTCGTAACCCGCGAGAAAAATCGTGATGACCTGATCTCGCAGCGACTGTCGAGCTTCCTCATCGCCTGGCGGAGAGCTAGCGATCATCAAATCGAGCAGGCTCCCGGAATCTCTTCCCGACTTGACGTGGGCATCGATCATGCGATAGACAACGGCGTCGATCCGCTTGCGTGCCCGCACAAATGCGGCCAGTCCCGGTGGACGAAGATGCACCAGCCATTCCGCCGCCGGAAGCATGACCAAGAAATTGTATAGCCCCATGATGCGATTGATGGCCGCCGCAAGCTCGCAAACCTCGAATCGCAAATCAGTCGCGAACAAAGTACGCGCCACAATCTGCAGCGTGAGGTGCATCATGTCGATGGCAATATCGCGCTGTTCGCCCGCATGCCACGAGTCGCGCATGCGCGAGGCTTCCTCGACAATAACGTCCGCATATTGCACGATGCGCTGGCGATGGAACGCCGGCTGCGCCGCGACCCGCTGCGCACGGTGCGTCACCCCTTCGCTGGTGATCATTCCTTCACCCAGCAACATCTTTGAGCGTTGAACCGTACGTTCCTTGATGAAATTATCGTTCTGCACCACCAGCACTTCGCGGATGTAATCGGGATGGTTCAGAAAAACAATATGGTTATGCCCCAGCTTGTAATGCGCAATGTCGCCGTAGGTCTCGGCGAGGTGCTGGAAGAGAAAAATCGGATTGGCCGGCCGGAACTTGCGGAAGGCGTACCACAGAAGGTTGCGCTGAAAGCCCGGAGGAAAACGGTAACTGCCGCGTTCACTGGCGCGCGCTTCCACGCCAGATTCCTCAACTGCTATTCCCATTTTTCCAGTTTACGCTGGCAGCTCCGGCGCTGTTTCCTCTCGTCGCCACGCCGAGAGCGACGACGCACCGACCGCTAAAGCGCCCAACGAGGCACCATGGGCCTCGGATTGAAAGACTGGCACTGTGATCGGCAAGCGTGAGGCCACATCCGTACCTGAAGTCTTTCCCGCAGCGATCGGCGTATCCGCGGTAGTTTCGTAGGCGTAACCGGTTAGCTTTGCGGTCATGGTTTTTCCCACCACGCTGAACCGCGCCCATCCGTAGTGCGTTTGGCCATCGATCTGGAATTCCAGGCCGAGATAGCGGTCTTTGACATTGACCCATTGGCCTCTGAAGGTAAATTCGGTGCCAATAAATGTATGAAGCGAGGCCATCATCGAACCCTTGAACTTACGTTGCGCATCGATGTGCTGGCCAGCCGTCAACGCCGCGGCATTTCCGCCGTAACCCACGACCGCATTGCTGCGAGCGGCCGCCCGCGCGATTATTCTCGAAGTACCCCCAGACGTGTCGACGCTCTCTTTCGATATCGCGCTCAGGAAAAAGTCCGTTGTTCCGCTTCCACTCAGATCGAGAGCGTAGGTGCTGACGCCCCGCGTCAAGATCGTGACGTTGGCGGGCGTGTAGACGATCTCCGCATTCGCTGGCTGCGCCAGGGCCAATAGCCCAACTCCAGCTGCGCCTGCCGCAACCGAATACATGTGAAGCCGGTGATCGAACTGCTCGGAAGGTTGGTGCCGAGATATGGAAGGGCTGGAAGGAAGTTCCATAAATCACCTCTTTTGCGAGGGATTTTGCTATGGAATCCAGCCCCTGTCAATCTGATTCCGCAGGATTTCCGATCTTTTTACATTCGAGCAAAGCCGGGATTTCGATTCGGCCGCAAATGGTTCGTTCGTTTCTCATCGCGAACCCTTACGGCTTCCGAAGTTGGTCGAGAGCAGCCAAAACATCCTCGCTGTGCCGAGCCGGGTCGACACTCGAATAGGCTCGGGCAATTCTGCCCTGTGGATCAATGAGAAAGGTATGACGCGCCGCGAATTTTACGATGCCAAGGTTCGTCAGCGAGCCATACATCTTGCTCACCTTGCCGCCTGTATCCGCTAGAAGTTTGAAGTTCAGTCCTTCTTTCGCGCAGAACTTCTTGTGCGAATCGATATCGTCCACGCTGACGCCCAAGATGACCGCGTGACGCTCGGCATACCTTCGTTCGTCTGCCTGGAAATTGTGAGCTTCGCGCGTGCAGCCCGGAGTCTGATCCCTGGGATAGAAATACAGCACCACCCAACTGCCGCGATAATCTTTCAAGTTGACTGGATCGCCGTTCTGCGACCTCAACGAAAACTCAGGAGCATCGCTGCCAACGCCCGGCATCCGCGACCTTGAGAAGAGCTTCGAAATGAGAAAAGCCATAAGAAGAATCAGCAGTGCGAGAAGAATGAATCGCATTATTAGTTTTCCTTAACTCGCGTTCCCTCTTGGATTAAGGGCGCAAGGTCGCAATTTGGGCATTGTAAATCGTTCCGCCAGTTACTTCCGTTCAGCAAAATTCTTGGCAATTGAATATCATGGATGTTCCGCACTTATTCAAGAGGGATGGTCCGACGTGGCTCAGACGGAAACTGACGGTCTAGAGGTACTGGAAACCCGCGAGTGGGTCGACTCGCTCGATTACGTTCTCTCGCAAGGTGGCCCGGTTCGCGCAGGGCGCCTGTTGCAGCAACTGGCGCTGCATGCGCGCCGGGCAGCCGGAGTGAACATTCCCTTCTCGGCGACAACGCCTTATCAGAACACGATTCCGGCTCCGCAACAGCCTCCATTCCCCGGCAGTCAGGAGATGGAACGCCGCATCAAGAGCCTGGTTCGCTGGAACGCTTTGGCCATGGTGGTGCGCGCCAACAAAATTCAGGAAGGCATCGGCGGCCACATCTCGACCTTCGCTTCCGCAGCGACTTTGTACGAAGTCGCCTTCAATCATTTTTTTCAGGCGAAGACCGAGAGCGGAGACCGCGACTTCGTTTATTTTCAGGGACACGCCGCCCCCGGAATCTACGCGCGCGCGTTTCTCGAAGGCCGCATCCCGCGCCAGAAGCTGGAAAACTTCCGCCGTGAGCTAAAGCCGGGCGGAGGGTTAAGTTCGTATCCTCATCCCTGGCTGATGCCCGACTTTTGGGAGTTTCCCACAGTTTCCATGGGCCTCGGCCCGATCCAGGCGATCTATCACGCGCGCTTCATTCGTTACCTCGAAAATCGCGGTCTGAAGGAATCTCGCGGCGGCAAAGTCTGGGCTTTCATGGGCGATGGAGAAATGGACGAGCCGGAAGCTCTCGGCTCGATCACTCTCGCCTCGCGCGAAAATCTCGACAACCTGATTTTCGTCGTGAACTGCAACCTGCAGCGCCTCGATGGCCCGGTTCGCGGCAACGGAAAGATTATTCAGGAACTCGAGGCCATTTTCCGTGGTGCCGGCTGGAACGTCATCAAAGTCATCTGGGGCTCCGACTGGGACAGCTTGATTCGCAAAGATCGCGACGGCCTGCTTGTTCGCCGGCTCGGTGAAATCAGCGACGGCCAATATCAGAAGTATTTTGTCGAGAGCGGGGCTTACTTCCGTCAGAATCTTTTCGGCAGCGATCCCCGCCTGCTGAAGATGGTCGAGCATCTTTCCGATGAGCAACTCGCCCGCATGCGGCTGGGCGGGCACGACCCCATCAAGGTGCACGCGGCGTATCGTGCCGCGGTCGACCACGAAGGCTCGCCCACTATCATTCTCGCGAAGACGATCAAAGGCTACGGCCTCGGCGAGGCCGGTGAAGGCAAAAACATCACGCACCAGCAGAAGAAGCTGAATGAAGATGAGTTGCAGCTCTTCCGCTCACGTTTCGGAATACCGATTCCTGACGACGAGCTGCACAATGCTCCTTTCTACCGGCCGCTAGACGAGAGCGCGGAAATCAAGTATATGCAGGCGCGCCGCCAGCAACTGGGCGGCTACATGCCACAGCGCAAGGTCCTGGCCGAGCCGCTGAAAGCCGTGCCAGAGACTCACTTCGAAGAATTCTACAAAGGCACAGAGGGCCGCGAAGCTTCTACGACGATGGTTTTCGTTCGCCTGCTCGGAAAGCTTCTGCGCGACCCGGAACTCGGAAAGCTGATCGTCCCCATCATTCCCGACGAAGCCCGTACCTTCGGCATGGAAGCTCTTTTCCGCCAGGTCGGGATTTACTCCAGCGTCGGCCAGCTCTACGAGCCGGTGGATATGGATACGCTCCTCTATTACAAAGAAGCGAAGGACGGACAAATTCTCGAAGAGGGCATCACGGAAGCGGGCTCGGTCTGTTCATTCATCGCAGCCGGAACGGCGTACGCCAACCACGGCATCAACACGATTCCCTTCTTTATTTATTACTCGATGTTCGGCCTGCAGCGAATCGGCGATCTCATTTGGGCCGCCGCAGATATGCGCTGCCGCGGTTTTCTCGTCGGTGGCACCGCCGGCCGCACCACGCTTGCGGGCGAGGGCCTGCAACATCAGGATGGTCACAGCCACGTGCTTGCACTTCCAGTTCCCAATCTCATGGCTTACGACCCGGCATTCGCCTACGAGATCGCGATCATCATTCAGGACGGCATCAAGCGCATGTACGTCGACGGCGAGTCGATCTTCTATTACCTCACCGTCACCAATGAACCGCTTCCCATGCCGGAAATGCCGAAAGAAGAAAACGTCCGCGAAGGCGTGCTACGCGGCCTGTATCGTTTCAAGGCCTCGGAGAATAAGGACGCCAAACTCCGCGCGCAGCTCCTCGGCAGTGGAACCATCATGTTTGAAGTGCTCAAGGCACAGACAATTCTGCAGGAAAAATACGGGGTCGCCGCCGATGTGTGGAGTGTTACCAGCTACAAAGAACTCTATCGTGACGCCAATGAGTGCGAACGCTGGAACATGCTGCATCCCGGCGAAGCGCCCAAGACTCCCTACGTAACACAGGTCCTGAAAGATACGAATGGAAATGCCGCGCCCGGGCCGTTCATCGCCGCATCTGATTATATGAAGGTGCTTCCCGAGTCTCTGGCGAAGTGGGTGCCGGGACAATTGGTTTCTCTAGGGACCGATGGCTTTGGCCGCAGCGAGAACCGGGCGGCTTTGCGCGACTTCTTCGAAGTGGATGCCAAACACATCGTGCTGGCCACGCTAAGCGCACTGGCGCGAGAAAAGAAAATCAATTCGGATTGTGTAAAGAAGGCCGTCGCCGATCTTCAAATCGACGCCAACAAGCCAAATCCGGCGATTAGCTGAACGTAGAAGATCCGACAGACATAAGCCGAGAAAGATAAAAATAAGGAATGGATTCAGTGATCGAATTTAAGCTTCCCGCACTCGGAGAGAATATTGAACAAGGCGATCTGGTCCGCCTGATGGTCGCTCCCGGCGCGAATGTCAGCGAAGGTCAGGCCGTGATGGAGTTAGAAACGGACAAAGCGGTGGTGGAAGTTCCCTCGTCGGTGACAGGAAAGATCACGGAGATTTTGGTCAAGGAAGGCGACAAAGTTAAGGTAGGCCAAACGATTTTCACTGCGGACGGCAACGGCGCAGTCGCGACGTCACCAACAGTTGAACCTCCTGCGAAGACCTCCGCTGCCGCTGCGCAAGCTTCATCGAGTACGAAGACTGTGGCCGCTGCTATAAAACCAAAGGCAGTTAAGGCACCGGCGCCGCAACCTGAGCCTTCCTCTTCACGAGCAACGACGGAAACCCGGCCGGACACCCGGCGAACCAGATCTACCGACACCGCAGCTCCCAGCGAATTCCGCCTGCAGGAACTCGGCGAAAACATCTCCGAAGGGGACCTTGTGCGCCTGATGATCGCGCCCGGAGCAAAAGTCTCAGAAGGGCAGCCCGTCATGGAACTCGAAACCGACAAGGCAGTCGTCGAAGTTCCCTCCTCGGTGAGCGGCACCGTAAGAGAAGTTAAAGTTAAAGAGGGCGAGAAGATCAAAGTCGGGCAAGTGATTTTTACGCTCGAGAGCGCGACCAAATCGCAAAGCGCACCAGTCCGTCCCGCAAGCCAGCCCGTCGAGCACGTCTCCGGACAGCATGGTGCGCGTCTGGCGTTCCAAGCCGCGATTCGCGCCGAGGGCAAAACCGAAGAAGAGGCGCTGCCGCCCGATCAGCCGCAACAACGCCCCGCTTCGTTTTCCATGCCCGTGCAGCTCGGAAAGGTCGCCGGAACCGAGCATCGTGAAGCAATTCCTGCCGCACCGCACACCCGGCGCTTAGCGCGCGAAATCGGCGTGGATATTTACGAGGTCAAAGGCACCGGACCCGGCGGACGCATCAGCGAAGAAGACGTCAAAGCTCACGCCAAGGCTGCGCTGGCCGCGGCCGGATCGGCGGCGCAGGCTCCAGCTCGCGCCGGACATTTCGTCGCACCTCAGCTTCCCGATTTCTCGAAGTGGGGGCCAATCGAGCGCGTCTCCATGCGCGGCGTTCGCCGCAAGACGGCGGAGCACCTTGCCGAATCGTGGAATACGATTCCGCACGTCACCCAGCACGATCGCGCCGACATCACCGAACTCGAGCAGTTGCGGGCGCGCTTCGCTCCCAAGGCCGAACAGGCCGGCGGCAAAATGACGGTCACGGCAATCGCGTTAAAAGTCTGCGCCGCCGCGCTGAAAGTCTTCCCCCAGTTCAACGCCACCATCGATGTTGAGAAAGGGGAAATCATCTACAAGCAGTACATCAATATCGGCGTGGCCGCCGATACGGATCGCGGCTTGCTCGTGCCCGTGATTCGCGATGTAGACAAGAAAAATATTGTTGAACTGGCAGTCGAGCTTTCGCAACTATCGCAAAAAGCGCGCGACAAAAAAATCACGCTCGCCGATATGGAAGGCGGCACATTCACCATCACGAACCTGGGCGGCATCGGCGGAACAGCATTCACTCCGATTGTGAATCATCCCGAAGTGGCGATTCTCGGCCTCTCGCGCTCTCGCATGGAGCCGGAGTGGATCGGATCGAAGGATAACGGTAAATTCGAGCCGAGGCTGATCCTGCCGTTATCGCTGTCTTACGATCACCGCCTGATCGACGGCGCCGACGCCGCGCGTTTCCTGCGCTGGGTCGCCGAGGCGTTCGAGCAGCCGTTCCTGCTTTCGGTCCAGGGGTGAGGCAGTGTATATAGAATTGTCATCCTGAATGGGGATTTTGCCTCGCGATCAGCGAAGTAAAACCGCAGTCGAAGGATCTCTATAGCAATAACGCAGCCGATAGTTTCGTTATGTATTGGAGGTTCTGAAGTATCGAAGCCTCTCCGCACATGTCCGACACGTCATCCCTAAAGCTCGCAGTCATCGGCGCCGGCCCGGGCGGCTACGCCGCCGCTTTTCTCGCCGCCGATCTCGGCATGCAAGTCACGCTGATCGATCCTGAACTCAATCCCGGAGGCGTCTGCCTCTATCGCGGCTGCATTCCGTCGAAAGCTCTTCTGCATGTCGCCAAGCTGATCGAGGAATCCGAGCAGGCCAAAAACTGGGGCATCGATTTTCCGGCGCCGAAGATCGATCTCACGCGCCTGCGCACCTGGAAAGAAAATGTCGTTAAGAAACTCACCGGCGGCCTCGGAATTCTCTCGAAACAGCGCAAAGTCGAATACATCCAGGGCCGCGCGGCATTCGAAAGTTCCAATACACTGCGCGTAACCAAACTCGGCCAAACAGAGACGACTCTCACTTTTGATCGCATCATCATCGCCACGGGCTCGCGTCCCGCCATAATCCCAACGTTCAAGCTGGACTCACCGCGTCTCATGGATTCTACCGGCGCTCTCAATCTCGAAGACATTCCGGGCAGCCTCTTGGTGGTCGGCGGCGGCTACATCGGACTCGAACTCGGTTCCGTCTATGCCGCTCTCGGCACGCGCGTGACCGTAGTCGAAATGCTGCCCGGTCTGCTTCCTGGCGCAGACCGCGATCTCGTACTTCCGCTGCACAAGCGCCTCGAAAAGATGTTAGAAACAATTCTCATCAATACTACGGTTGCGTCGTTGCAGGAAGACGCAAAAGGGATCCGAGCGAAGTTCGAGGGCCCCACAATCGACGACGCCAACCGCGAAAAAGTTTTCGATCGGGTGCTCGTGTCCGTCGGCCGCAAACCGAATTCCGAAATTCCTGGCCTTGAGAACACGCAAGTAAAAATCGGCGCGCGCGGCTTTCTCGAAGTGAACAAGCAATTGCAGACCGCCGATCCCTCGATCTATGCCATCGGAGACGTAGTTGGCGAGCCCATGCTCGCACACAAGGCGTCGCATGAAGGGCGGGTCGCCGTCGAGGCGATCGCCGGTCACAAAGTCGCTTTCGAGCCCAACGCAATCCCGGCGGTAGTTTTCACCGATCCGGAAGTCGCCTGGGCCGGCCTGACCGAAACTCAGGCTGAAAGAGAAAATCGCGAAATCAAAGTTGCAAAATTTCCCTGGGCAGCATCCGGTCGCGCCGTCACGATCGACCGGCCCGATGGCTTGACGAAGCTGCTCATCGATCCGCAAACCGAGCGCGTACTGGGCGTCGGAATCGTAGGCGCGGGCGCTGGAGAACTCATCGCCGAAGGCGTGCTGGCGATTGAAATGGCCGCTCTCGCGAGCGATATCGCGATGACGATCCATCCCCATCCCACGCTCTCGGAGACCGTCATGGAATCGGCCGAAGTCTTCTTCGGAACCAGCACACACATCTTTCGTCCCAAGCACCGCTGACTTCATCTCCTTGCAACCGCTTTCGATACAATGAACTCTCACTTGTATTTAGTGGAGCTTCTTCTTCACTAGGCTTCGCGCGGCGTTGCGTCGCCGAATAAGATCATGCTCAACTGTCTCAAGAAAACAGCTTTCATCGCAATCGTAATCGCCGGCTGCGCTCTTTCGTTTGCGCAGAGCCCGCTGAGCCAAATCCTCGAACCTTCCAGCTCGACAAGTCCCTCCAAAACCTCCACCGATCGCCTCGGACGCGATACTCCCTACGGAACGGTCTTTGGCTTTCTCCAGGCCGCCGAAGCCGGAGACTACAGCTTTGCCGCTCAATATCTGCAGATGAGCAACGCGCGCCGCATGGCTCAGGGCGACGATCTGGCGATGAAGCTCAAGCTCGTGATGGACCGTTCGTTCTCGGGCAACCTGAAGCCGAGCCGCCAACCTGAAGGCGGTCCTCAGGAGGACGTTCCCCTGGATCGACAGAGATTGGGCATGATGTCGTCCGGCGACGTCGAAGTCTCGCTCGAGTTGGTGCGCGTCTCCGATCCAACTGCGGGAAAGATCTGGCTGGTTTCTTCCGAAACTCTCGAGAAAGTGCCGGAACTTTACGACCAGGTCGAAGCGCGGCAGGTGGAGACACGCCTTCCCCATTGGATAGTGAAACACCGATTCGCGGGAATGCCTTTATGGCAGTGGTTTGCGCTGATCGTGATGATTCCGGTCGCCGCCGCGGCGGGCTGGCTGCTGCTGTTTGCATTGCAAATCCCCGTTCGCTGGTGGGTGCGCAGGCGCGGGCAGGCGCAGGCTGTGAACTGGCGGTCGGTCTCAGGCCCGGCGTGGCTGCTGGCGTCGACATTGGTTCACCGCATTCTCGCTGGCTATCTCGGTATGCCGCTGCTGCAGCGCCACTATTACGTGCAGGCCACGGCGGTCGCCGTCATCATCGGGGCGAACTGGATTTTCTGGCGGATTCTTCGCTGGTCTCTGCACCGCGTCCGCACTCGCGCCCTTGCCACCGGACGCGCCGGAACTGCCTCGCTCATCCTGCTGGGCGAGCGCATCGTCAAGGTGCTGGTAGTAATAATGGCCGGGTTCTCGATTCTCGGAATCCTCGGCTTCAACATGAGCACCGCCCTCGCCGGACTGGGCATCGGCGGCATTGCCATCGGCTTCGGCGCGCAGCAGACCATCGCAAATTTGTTTGGCGGCGTTTCAGTACTGGGCGATGAAGTCATTCGTGTGGGCGATGTCTGCAAGTTCGGCGACCGCACCGGAGTCGTCGAAGATATCGGCCTGCGCTCCACCCGGGTGCGCACCGAAGAGCGCACTCTGCTTGCGATTCCCAACGGCACGGTCGCAACCATCAATGTTGAAAATCTCAGCCGCCGGGATAAAATTCTCTTCAAAACGATCCTCGGATTTCATCTCGACACCACCGCCGATCAGCTTCGCGAGCTGCTCGCAGAAATTCGCCGCGTCTTGACCGGCAGTCCGAAGGTGGAAGAATCCAGCGTGCGGGTTCGGCTGGTGGAACTGAGTTCGTCGGCTCTTAATGTGGAGCTACTCTGCTACATTCTCACGCGGGATTTCAACGAATTCACCGAAGTACGCGAAACCCTGCTGCTTGAGATCATGCGTTTTGTCGAGGAATCGGAAGCCAGCCTCGCCTCCTCCTCTCAGACGCTCTATCTAAGCCAGGATGCCGCGCCGGTCAAAGACAGAATCATTGCCGCATCTCAAAAGTCGCTCGCACCAAACGACCGCACATCAAAAACATCCGGCGCGCAATCTTAATTTCTCTCCGGCCATCGCCGCGTGAGCCACAAAAGCAATCGATGCGTCGGAAAGTAAATCAAAACAGGAACCGCGACCAGGTAAATCAGCAAATATAGAAATCCCGGCATGACGCGCTGTTCGTGAAAAAAGAGTCCGCGAGCCCAGTTCACGTCGTACTGCGGCCGCCAGAAATAATTCACCGGCACTACAATCCAGGCAGTCAGCGTCGCTAATTTCCAACCTCCGACGTCGTAACCCAGTCGCCAGATCGCCCATAAGAGCAATGCCGGCGTGACAACATGAAACAAACTCAAAAGCCGAATCCATGAGGGTATGTGCGGATCGAACATGTATTCCGTTCCGCCGATCAAGTGCCGTCCCGTGACGATCGCGAGGACCAGATCTATCGTGAACAAAATCTGAAAAATCAGTAGTGAGCACGTCTGCCACGAAAAGATCAGCGAACTTTCCTTCCACAAAGCAATCGCGACGAGCACATTTCCCAGGTCGCAGAAATACAGAAAGTTCTGCGCCCCATATTGCCGCCAGTAGACCGGCGCCCACACCAGAACCCATGCCGTCCAAAAGATTTTCAGCCAGAGCGGGATGCGCATGAGCGGCATTGTATCCGCAAACGGCGCGCACAATCGCGAAGCTGCAAAATCCCTTTCAGACAAGGAAAAGCACCCATTTCCGAATTACCACCGTAACTTGATGCGACTTACGGGTGTACCTACGATGACACTAATATGAGTTACCAAGCCCTTCTCTTCTGTCCTGACGAAAAAACTGCCCGCACGGTAACGCAGGTTCTCGGCGAGCTGGATTTCAGTGTCGTTCCCTGCACCGAACCCTTCGCCGCCGTTAAACGATTGATGGGAGAGCGTTTCGACGCGGTAGTGGTGGATTGCGACAACGAGCAGAATGCGACGTTGTTATTCAAAAGCGCGCGCAACGCGCCGAATAACTCGTCCGCTCTGGCTGTGGCGGTTGTCGAGGGGCAAGCTGGAGTGGCCAAGGCATTCCGCATCGGTGCAAACCTGGTTTTGACCAAGCCGATTAATGTCGAGCAGGCCAAGGGGACTCTGCGTGTCGCCCGCGGATTGTTGCGTAAGAATGAAGGGGCAAAACCTGCGGTTTCCGCCGCAACACCGGCGGCGAAGCCTTCGGCGCCTGCTACTGCGAGGCCCGCAACCCCGGCGAACGTAACCGAAATGCGTCCCACGCCTCCGCCGAAAATGGTTGAGCCTGTAATTCCGATTCAGAGGCCAATTCCTGCCCCAATTCAGAGGCCGATGTCGCAACCGGCCGCAGTTGCATCGTCCGCTTCAGCCGAGATCGAAGATGACGCGCCCGCCGCCATCACGATGGGAGCCACTGGACCAGCCAGCGGCAATTTTTCTGAACACACAAATTGTGCGCCGTCGGTTCCTGCAAGGATCATCGCCGCGTCCTCTCCCGTGCTTACTCAACGCCAGAGTTCGGGGGCAGCGGCCAGCGCTCCCGCCCCTGCGCGCGAAGTGAAGTCGGCGCCTCCGGTCGAAGAAAAAATCGTAGCGCCTGCCCCTGAAGGTGCACGCGAAGTAGTGAAAGCGGAGATTTCCGCGCCCGATGCACCCACCGCGACAGCCGGCCAAGCATTCACCTTCGGTGGCACAGTTGACTCTGCCAAGCCCGCGAGCGGCGGAAGCCAGACCAAGCTCATAGTTGTAGCTGCCGTGGTTGTGCTGGCTGCTGCAGGCTACGCGACCTGGATGAAGTTCGGCGTCTCCAAAAATGTTTCGACTGTTTCTGTGCAACCCGCCGCAACGCAACCTGTCCCTGCTGCGCCGCGACCGGGCGCACCGGCCCCAGCGGCGAACACTTCACCGGCAGCTGCCACCGGCATACCTGATGCCGTGGTCACTGACACTCCGTTGCCTGCAAGTCCCGCAAAAACGCTAGCTCATACCAGCAAGCTAGCTCCCGCCCCAGAGTCTCCAAAAGCGGTGGCCGATCCGGTCGACAGCGAAAACAAAAGTTCTGCAGACACACCCGCCACTCACCCTATGGTGATTAAGAACGACCACAGCAAACCGGCCAGCAAGACCATCGACACGGCCGACGCGCCAGACTTGAGCATGACGGCAACGTCGAACTCCACCGCCGCGCTTCCCAATCTCATGGGCTCGTCCAATGCGCCCACACCCGTCCTGCAGAAAATGACGGTCTCGCAGGGCGTATCTCGCGGATTGCTTATGAAGCAAGTCCCTCCGTCATATCCGCGAAATGCGATTCAGATGCACGTTGAAGGCGCTGTGCAGCTGCTGGCGACGGTCAGCAAGAACGGCGACATCTCCGACGTCAAAGTTCTCAGCGGAGACAAAGAACTCGGCCGCGCCGCCGTGGACGCCGTGAAGCAGTGGAAGTACAAACCCTATCTGCTCAACGGAGAGCCCGTCGACATCCAGACGCAGATCACGGTCAACTTCAAGCTGCCGCGATAACCTTCCCGCTACCTGGGATGCTGAGCGCAGTAGCATCGTCCGCAGTACGATGCTGCGGAGTCGAAGCATCCCGTCAGTTCCACCGAAGCCCGCTTTGTGGGGCTCAGTGCTTTACCGCCGCAGACACGAGCGGGAACCACAAACGATGGATGGCAGAGGAGATAGATTGATTCAGCGATCAGCTCAATCTTCGCTTCCCGAAGGCCAACCCTGTCTCATAAGCGTATCCGTAAATGCTCGGATAGTGCGTATCTCCCGGATCAGGAAACTTGACGCGCGCCCAACCGTAGTGCAATTGTCCATCGATCATGAACTTCAGACCGATGTAGGCGAATTCGACTTTGGACCAGCTTCCGGAGTTTCGGACGGTGCTGCCGAAGAACGAGAACAGCGACATATAACGGGCGCCGGCGGCGAATTGCTGACCTGGCCCTATTTTCTTGCCATTCGGTACGGCGGCGGCGGCCTGCGCTTGTTGTCCTTGCACTACTCCGTTGCCGGCGCGAAGAGGGACAA
>CAZGXY010000039.1:0-9121 GCA_964530145.1 uncultured Acidobacteriaceae bacterium
CGCTTGAGGCGGCCATACGAGATGGGCTTGCAGCTCAGAAGGATTAGGAGCGCACGGGTCAGGTCCGTGGTGCCCAGCTTTCGAAAACCGCGAAAGCTGGGGCAGCCTCAGTTGGGAAGGGCGCCAGGGATGAAAAATCCAAGGCTGGGCCAGCCCCCATTCGCTTCAAAGCTCTGAAGGACATAAACATCGACACACTTGAGGCGGCCATACGAGATGGGCTTGCAGCTCAGAAGGATTAGGAGCGCACGGGTCAGGTCCGTGGTGCCCAGCTTTCGAAAACCGCGAAAGCTGGGGCAGCCTCAGTTGGGAAGAGCGCCAGGGATGAAAAATCCAAGGCTGGACCAGCCCCCAGAAATAAATTGCGTGGGACTTTTGCGCCCGGCGCAAGCTCACGGTTCTATTGCGAATACCACCCCGCAATTGCAGGCTGAGGCTCCTCCGGCGAAGGTGGTTCCGTAGAGATTGCCGGCTGCGTCGGCGATGACGCCTCCATTTGGATCCGCACCGGTTGCGCCGGTGAACGCGTACAACATGCCGAAGGCGAAGCCGCCGCCGGTCCTGGGCGAGAGTTCGAAGACCGTGCCACAGCCATTGCCATTATTGCAAGTGAGGTCGCCACCGTTACCGGTCATGCCGTAGATGTTTCCCTGGCTGTCCATTCCCAGTCCTCCGGAGGGCTGGGCGCCTTTGGCGCCATTGACTCCGTTGAAGGTGTGCGCCACGCTGAATTTCCAGCTTCCGGATTCAGGGGTGAGTTCGTAAACCACGCCGCAACCACTTTGCGGGCAGGCGAACGATCCGCCGTCGTAGGTCTCACCGAAAAGATTGCCGTTCTTGTCGAACATGACGGGGCTGCTGGGGGACCCGCCACCAAGTCCGTCGTCGAAGCTGTAGAGAACAGTTTTCGTCCAGCTTCCACTGCTGGAAGGGCTCAACTGGTACACGGTGCCGCAGTCGCAAATTGTATTAGGGCCGCCGCCGCTCGCCGTGGTGCCTAAGAGATTTCCTGTGCCGTCAAAAATAACGGCGCTGGGAGCTGAACCATCCAGGCCGCCCAAAAAATTGTAAAGAATGCTCTCCGTCCAGATACCGTCACCGCTCGGCGCCAGCTTGAAAATCACACCGTTGCATTCCTCAATACATCCGCCGCCGCCCGCGCCGTAAAGGTTTCCGTCGGCGTCAAAAATCACGCCGGAAGCGGGCTGCTGTACATCGGTGCTGCCTGCGAATCTGTACAGGACAGTTTCCGTCCAGCCGCCATTCGAGTTGGGAGAGAGTTCAAACACTGTACCGCAGCCTTCATTGTTGCAAAGATCACTTCCACCTGTGAGGGTCGTGCCGTAAAGGTTGCCGGCACCGTCGAATACCAGAGTGCCCGACGGCCCCGCGCCATCGTTGCCCCCTTTGAATTTGTAGATCACGCTCTCTGTGAAACTGCCGCTGGAACCCGGAGTTACCTTGAACACGGTTCCGCAAAATGGCGCGCTGAAGCCACAGCCGGTCAGACCGCCGCCTTCGGTTGTGCCGTAAAAATTGCCGGCCCCATCGGAAACCAATCCAGTGGAGGGTTCCGAACCATCGGGCGAGCCCGTGAACTTGTGTTCCTTCCCCGATTTGATCCCCCAGGAACTGGGGACGAGGAGCACGGCAATCGCAAATGTAACCAGCATCCTGCCAAGGCCCCGCGGCAGCATTGTTTCTACGGTTCTTTTGAGTAGCATGATTTCCTCGATGTCCGAATTTTGCAGTGTTGCCTGATGCCCTGGCGCCGGCAGACAACGGACATCGCAGGGACGACCGTGCAGGTGCGATGTCCGGTATGTTCAACTTCGACGGGACGGCGCGGTTCCGCCGGTGGAAACACTACGTCGAGAAGGGAATGACTGTGTCCGAGATTTGTAAAAAGTTTGTCAGCTTAGGGCGGCTGGCCCATGCTATCGCAATCGCGAGAGAAAAATTCCCGCGAAAGGCCGCAGCCATCCCCCTCGTCACAGACAAACTCGCAGCCTACACTTGAGGGCAGAACCAATATTAAGAGCAGAACCAGCGTGGGAGCGATGCCGGTTCGCAAAAATTAGGAACGCGGCAAGGAAAAAACCCCATCAATCGCGACGGGCGCGAGAAATGGGGCAGCCCCAAAGCCAGAGTGATGGGCTGAAAAATTTGTGCTTCACGATACTGGGGAGGGTTCTACCCAGTTGGGAAACCTGTCTGGGATGGGATCGCGCATTTCGAGCGCGGCCAGGATGGTGGCGATCACCTCGCGGCATTCGAGTGGATCGACAAAACCGCACAGATCGATGGCGCTGCCGACGATTTCGCTGAGTTCGAGTTCCGGCAATGCGTCAAGTCCACGCAGGGAATGATCGAGCTCATGGAGGAGGACCAGCAGGCGCGCCAGCCTCAAATCGTTGGGGTGCAAGAGCGGATTCGAAGACCGCTTGCCACAAACATGGTCAAGAAAAATATCGTCAAGGGGCGAAGTACGAACGCTGGAATTTGGTTTTCTCATGATGGCCTCTCTGGCTTTGGCTAAGCGGCTGGGAGCGGCCGCGGTCTGCGGAATTGTGGGCCTTCCCCGGTTCGGTGGCGGAATGAAGAATCCATCAAGCGAGCGGTGGAAGGATGTGCAGGGCCAGGAGAAGCAATTTCAAATCAGGAGTGTGCAGAGGAGATTTTGTAGAGAGTGCCGATGCCGGTTTGGCGTGGCAGCGGGCGCCGGAACCATACTCTTAATACATGGCGCACAGAATGCGGGCAGCGCGCGCGGCGTAACCGTTGGCAGGGCGGAGGGTGCGACCAGTTGAATGCTGGGACGCACGGGCGGCGCAAGATTTACAGGAGCGTCGGATTCATTAAAGGCGGTTTCAGGGGCATCGGCGCGTGGAAACGCGAAGACGCAGATGGTCGCGCCCAGCAATACGAGAATCAAGACGAAACGAATTCGCGCCACTCCACTCAAACCTGTCTGCTCAATCTCGACTGAGAAAATACTCCGGGACGGGATGCTTGTCAATGGCACAATCGGTGCGGGTTTGGGCGGTTCGGCGGGCGCGCGCTGGTGAATTCGCGGACAGTGCGCGTGGAGGCTGACTAGCTGACGGCGGCGGCTTTTCTCGGGAAAATCTCGCCGATGCGTTTGATCTCTGCGCCAACGCCTTTGAGCTTTTCTTCAATGTGCTCGTAGCCGCGGTCGAGGTGGTAGACGCGGTCGATGATGGTTTCTCCGTCGGCTACTAGCGCGGCTAGTACCAGCGATGCCGATGCCCGGAGGTCCGACGCCAGCACTGCGGCGGCGCTTAACTGAGTTTTTCCTACGACCACGGCGCGGCGGCCTTCGATTTTTATGTTTGCGCCCATGCGGACCAGTTCCTGGGCGTGCATGAAGCGGTTCTCGAAAATATTTTCCGTGATGATGCTGGCGCCTTCGGCCTGCGTGGCCAGCGCCATGAATTGCGCCTGCATGTCGGTAGGGAAGCCTGGATACTCTTCGGTGACCAGATCGGATGCGGTGAAGGGATTGTCTCCCATGACGCGGACGGAATCTTTCGACGATTTGGTTTTCACCCCGGTCTGCTTGAGCTTGACGAGAATCGCGTCGAGATGAGCGGGATCGCAGCCGGTGATGTTGAGGTCGCCGCCGGTGAGGGCTCCGGCAATGAGGAACGTGCCGGCTTCGATGCGGTCGGGGATGATGCGATGCTTCGCGCCTTTGAGCTTGGCCACGCCTTTTATTTTGATCGTGGGCGTGCCGGCGCCCTGGATTTTCGCCCCCATTTTATTGAGCAGCGCGGCGAGGTCGGCGACTTCGGGCTCGCAGGCCGCATTCTGCAGAATGGTTTCGCCTTCGGCGAGAGTGGCGGCCATGAGCAGGTCTTCGGTGCCGGTGACGGTGATTTTGTCGAAGAGAATTTCCGCGCCTTTGAGGCGGCCGGCGGTGGCTTCGACGTAGCCGTGCTCTTGCGTGATTTTTGCGCCGAGGCGCTCGAGGCCTTTGATGTGGAGATCGATGGGGCGCTGGCCGATGGCGCAACCTCCGGGAAGCGAGACGTGGGCGCGGCCGCAGCGGGCGACGAGCGGTCCGAGGACCAGGGTGGAGGCGCGCATGGTTTTAACTAACTCGTAGGAGGCTTCGGGAGCGGCCAGATTTTTGGCGTGGATGGTGGTGCGGTGATGGGCGCGTCCGTAACCGAGTTCGACGTCGGCGCCCATGGCGGCCAGCAGCCTGCGCGTGGTTTCGATGTCGCGAACTTGCGGGATGTTTTCGAGGATGACCGGCTCGTCGGTGAGCAGAGCGGCGGCCATGCAGGGCAGGGCGGCGTTTTTCGCCCCGCTGATGCGGACGGTGCCGAGCAGCGGCGAGCCGCCGCGGATTACGAGTTTATCCATTGGTGGGTTTCACAGTTCGTTTCGCGGACGGAATGAGTTCTGGTGAAGGATCATTCTAGCGGGGAATGAGGCGGAGAGTGGGTAATCGAGAGGGCACCGACTTGTGGGGCGGGTCGCGGTCGGTCTTGCACAGAGTCGCACGAAAGCATTGCGAGAACGCTCTGATGCACCTTCGCCGCGCAGGCGTCGCTGGGACCCCGCGACTGCCTAGCCGTCCGCATTCGTGGGCGGCAACTTCGGGGAGAATAATGAGGGGAAAAGCAGGTTCCTCACCCCTGCTGCGCACTGTTCGGAATGACAAGGTCGGGATGGCGTAGTGCGACGAGGCCTGATCCGGAAATCGGGCACCCTCAGACCTGTCCGGAATGGCACAGACTGGATTGCACTTTCGAGTGAGAACGAGGCACGGAATCGTCTGGCGCCGAGGCTCCGCCGTGCTAGTCTGGCGGTCAACAGCGTCTTCTCCGTCTACTCATTTCCTTCCTGAGGTGTTGCCATGCAGGTTTTTCGACGAATGATTTTTCGCGGGTTCTTGCTTATAAGTTGCGCGGCGACTTTCGCGATGGTTCCGGCGCAGGGGCAGAGTTGCAGCCAGATGAGCCTGGGGCGGGGGGCCAGTTTGAATGGGTTTATCCCGTTTCCGGCGGACAATGCCTGGAATCAGGATATTTCGGGAGCGGCGGTCGATCCGAATTCCAGCGCGATTATTAGTTTTATTGGGGCGACGACGCCGCTGCATCCGGATTTTGGCGCGGGTTTGTATGACGGGCAGAGCATTGGCATTCCTTATGTTGTAGTGAGCGGGTCTCCGTTTGTGAATATCAAGTACACGGCTTATGGGTCGGAGAGCGATCCGGGGCCGATGCCGGTGCCGAAGAATGCGCCGATCGAGGGGTATCCTGATCCGGGGAACGGCGACCGGCATGTGCTGGTGCTCGATCGCGATAACTGCTGGCTATACGAGTTGTACAGTTCTTATCCGCAAAAGAACGGAAGCTGGGATGCGGGGTCGGGCGCGGTGTGGGATTTGCTGAACGATGAGCAACGGCCTTATACGTGGACTTCGGCCGACGCGGCTGGGCTGCCAGTTTTTGCCGGGCTCGCGCGGTATGACGAAGTGGCGAGCGGCGCGATTCAGCATGCGCTGCGATTTACTTTGCAGAATAGCGAGACGGCGTTTACGCCTCCGGCGACGCATTGGGCGGGGAATTCGACAAATCCCTATGCCGCGCCGATGGGGATGCGCATGCGATTGCAGGCTTCGTATGACATTTCTGGATTTCCTGCGCAGGCGCAGGTGATTCTGGCGGCGCTGAAAAAATACGGCATGATCATGGCCGACAACGGCAGCTCGATGTTTATCACGGGCGATCCGGATAATCGCTGGAATAATAATGATCTGGGAACGCTGAAGACGGTTCCGGCGTCGGCATTCGAGGTGGTGCTGATTGATCCGCTGTATACGCCGAATAATGTGCCGACTGGGCCGGCCCCGGTAATCAGCAGTTTCACGGCGAATCCGGCGACGGTGGCGGCGGGGCAGCCGGCGACTCTGAGCTGGAGCGTGAGCGGGGCATCTTATTTTGTGGTTTCTCCGCAGGTGGGAGCGGTGCGGGGGAGTTCTACGGTGGTGACTCCGACGGCGACGACCACTTACGTTTTGTACGGGACGAATGGGTACGGGCGGAGCACGGCTCACGTGACGGTTACGGTGCAGTGACGGCGAGTGCATCGGGGCTGTAGGGAGTCTGCTCACAAACCGGCGTTCGCCTGCTGGGGGAGATCCCTCGGCCCGCTGGCAAGAACGCGGGCGCTTCGGGATGACGCCCCGCAATATGCAAAATTCAAACTTGGCCGATGGCCGGTGGACCGTCTAACTCTGCCCGTCGTCCGTTTGACGCTGCCCGCTATCCGGTAAGCTGACGTATCGCCGGTCCTTCCTTTACAATCACTGGTTGACCCTCGAATTCCGCAACCAATAATGTGACTCCAGCCGCCTCCAATTCGCTGACTTTTCAGGACCTTATTCTGCGCCTGCAAACCTTCTGGGCGGAGCACGGATGTGTCTTGCAGCAGCCTTATGACGTGGAAGTGGGCGCGGGCACGATGGCGCCGGAGACTTTTCTGCGGGTGCTGGGACCGAAGCCCTACAAGGTGGCGTATGTGCAGCCGTCGCGGAGGCCGGCGGATGGGCGGTATGGGGAGAATCCGAACCGGCTTTTCAAGCACATGCAGTTGCAGGTGATTTTGAAGCCTCCGCCGGAAAATGTGCAGAAGCTTTATCTGGAGTCGCTGGCCGCGATTGGCATCGACCTGCGGCAGCACGATATCAAGTTTGAAGAAGACAACTGGGAGGCTCCGACTCTGAGTGCGTGGGGCGTGGGCTGGCAGGTGATGCTCGATGGGCTGGAGATCACGCAGTTCACCTACTTTCAACAGTGCGGCGGAATTAATCTGCTGCCGATTTCCGCGGAGCTGACTTACGGGCTGGAGCGGATCGCGCAGTTTTTGCAGGATGTGGACTCGATTTACGACATTGTTTGGGCGCGGGATCCTGTGAGCGGGATCGAGGTTAAGTATGGAGACGTGCGGCTGGCCGATGAGCAGCAGTTCTCGGTTTATAACTTCGAAGGCGCGGACGTGGCGAAGACGTGGAAGCACTTCGAGTTGTATGAGGCGGAATGCAAGGAGATCATCGAGCGGTACGCATCGCTTGGAAGGGCTTCGGCGCTCGATGACGAACATTCCCACGTCTCGCAAAAGACGCGAGAGGTGGGGCACCCGGCGGCTGGAGACGGGATCGAGCGGGGGAAGTCGCGGTTTCCGTTGCTTGCGGCTTATGATCTGTGCCTGAAGTGTTCGCATCTGTTCAACATTCTCGACGCGCGTGGGGCGATTTCGGTGACCGAACGCGTGGGAGTGATTGCGAGGGTGCGGGCGCTGGCGGTAGGGATTGCGAAGGCCTGGGTGGATCAGCAGAAAAGCGAGTCTGCACCAGAAACGCCCGATGAACCTGCACCTGACAGAGTGAAGAAATCGAAAAAAGAAAGTTTAGCGCCAGTCGGATCATAAACATTATATAGCCGCGAAAGACGTTACGAACGCGAAGTAAGTCATGCCAGACTTTCTACTTGAGATCGGGTGCGAAGAGATTCCGGCGCGCATGATCGATGCGGCGGCTGGGGAATTGCGCGAGCGCGTCCAGGATCTAGTTCAGAGAGAACGGTTGGCAGGAGGCGCGTTCGAGAGCTTCAGTACTCCGAGGCGCATTGCCGTTATCGCTACCGGGCTGGCAGCACAGCAACCGGCGGTCATAGACCTCGTAACCGGACCTTCGATGGCGGTCGCGTATAAAGACGGACAACCTACACCTGCTCTCCATTCCTTTGCTAAGAAAACCGGCGTTGATGTGTCATCCCTAAATAAAGTCGCGACGCCTAAAGGCGAATACGTCCAAGCCCAAGTTGCGAGGCCGACGCGGACTGCCAGCGAGATAATGGCGGAATCGCTTCCCAAAGAAATCTCCTCGATCTACTGGCCGAAGAATATGTACTGGCGGAAGCCGGGAGAGCTGTTCGTGCGTCCGGTGCGGTGGGTGGTGGCGATGCTGGATGGGGAGACGATTCCGCTGGAGTTTGATGGGGTTCGCGCAGGGAAGGTGACGCGTGGGCATCGATTTCTGGCGGCTGAAGCGGTGGAAATTCCGCGGGCGGGGTCGGCCTATGTCGAGGTTTTGCGGTCGGCAAAGGTTTTGGGACGCGGCGAGCGCGAGCGGCAGATTCGCAAAGCGCTGGATGCCGCGACGCGCACGATTCCCGGAGCGCGCTGGCGCGACGACGAGGCGCTGCTCGCAACCGTGGTGAATTTGACGGAGTTTCCTTCCGCCATTCTTGGGACGTTCGATTCGCAGTTTCTGTCTTTGCCGGAAGAAGTGCTGGTCACGGTGATGCGCGATCATCAGAAATATTTTGCGATCGAGGATGCTAACGGCAAGCTGCTTCCCCACTTCTTGGCGGTGTTGAATACGGATGGAGATCCCGAGGGATTTATACGCCAGGGCAACGAGCGCGTGTTGCGGGCGCGCTTTAACGATGCACGATTCTTCTGGCAGACTGACCAGAAGATGTCTCTGCTGGAGCGGCTGAACCTGCTGCGGCAGGTTACGTTCCAGAAAGATCTTGGCAGCTACTACGAGAAGACGCAGCGGGTGCAGCGGTTGTGCAGCTGGCTGAGCGAAATCGTGAAGCAGAACGGGATGGCGGTAAGGCCGGGAGTGGTTCACAAGGCGGCTTGCCTGGCGAAAGGCGATCTGACGACTGAACTGGTGAAAGAGTTTACCGAACTGCAAGGCATTGTCGGCGGGCTCTATACGCGGGCGCAGGAACTGGATTCATCGGTGCCGGAAGCCACGCGACTTGCCATTGCCGACGCGGTTTACGATCAGTACAAGCCGGAGTCGACCGAAGACGAGGTGCCGCGCTCGATGGAGGGAGCGATCCTTTCGATCGGTGACAAGGCGGACACCATCGCGGGAATGTTTTCCCTGGGGATGGTTCCGAGTGGGTCGAAGGATCCGTTTGCGTTGCGCAGGCAGGCGAACGGGATCGTCAAGATTATCGCGGAGAAAAAGTTGCCTTTTCACTTGAACCAGACGATGCGCGACGCACGCGCGGGCTACCAGGGAGCGGACGCGGAGAGGAAATTTGTCGACGATGCGAAGTTCGAACAG
>CAZGXY010000040.1:0-30589 GCA_964530145.1 uncultured Acidobacteriaceae bacterium
TCCGATCAGCAGACTCTGAATGGTCTTCAAGTTCAGCAGATGACCTACGCCGTAGCGCTCGTCGAAGCTCTTGGCGGCGGTTGGGATCGTTCGCAGTTGCCCATCCCGCACCAGGTAACGGAGAAGCCTCCCGCCTCAGAAACCACCAAGCAGGAATAAAGAACAACAGAAAAGCGAAGGACCCCGTTACTCGGGGTCCTTCGTTCTATTCTGCGTCGCGTTAATTGGTGCGCGCCACCTGGTTTTGACGGTAGCTCAGGTTGTCTACGTTACGGAACATAGGCGTTCCGGGCGGCAGGTTCTGAGGTAAAGCGAACAGATTGTCGAAGAAGTACTGGCGGTTCGGTGGGTGATAGACGTACGTGCAGCACTTCCAGGTTCCGGTCGCGTAAGCGTTCCAATACAGGCTGACGATGGAGCCCTTGTAGTACATGGATTGCAGCGTGTTGCCGCCCGATCCGGGGACACTCCAATCTTCGAGCTGGCGAAGGAAGTTGTGGACACCGCCATCCATGCCGAAATACGCGTCCGGAGTTCCGGTGGTGTCATAAAAAGCAATCGTCTTGCCTCCCGCCACAGCCACGCGGAAATAGGTTGTTGCGGCAAACCGGTTCGGCGTATTGCCCTCGGCGCCTGGATTCAGAGGATTATTCAGACTGCCGGTTGTGTTAGCGAAGGAACCGATGTTTTGGCTGGTGTTCGCCGTGCAAATCGCGCTACTGGTCTGACAACCAGCGTCGCTCCAGTTGTTTGAAAGCAGGGTTACGGCATCGGCGATCACCGCAGCCGCGGCATGGTTCGGTTCTGTCGCGGTAGTGCTGCCCCAGGTTGGATCGTAGTGCGCATTGTTGGTGGTGCAACCGGGATTACCGGCCGCCGGGCAGTTCGAATTGTAGTTTCCGAGAATGTAGACGGGATTCTCAGAGCCGACGGTAAATCCGCCGCAGCCTGTGGGGTTGGTGGAGTTTTGCGTGCAATTGCTGGCGGGCGGCATGGTCGGCACTTGCCCGAGCGAGCCATCGACCAGCTTGAGCGCATGGCGCGCGCCGGTTATACGATTAGCCATCCCGTACGTGGCCAGCGTGATCCTGCTCAAGAATGGATTGGGCGGGCTTGTCGTATCTGTGGCCGTGGCTGCAGCTGAGCCCCAGGCGTCTCCTACGCCCTTCACGCCGTAATTATCGAGCTGGTTATTGCCGTTGACATCTTCCGGCGAGACACCATTGTAGTTGACGGGATCGAGACCGCCATCTGGCTTTAGATTGTTGCTGAGGTTTGCATAGTTTACCGTGTCTTCAAAGCCGTACTCGCCCCATTCATACTGATAATTCGCGCCCTGGACGGCGGTTGCGAACTGCATGCCGCGCCGGTCCGAGAAGTACAGGATGTAGCCATTCTGCACGGTATAGTTCACGCTGGTGCCGGTAGTGCCGGTATTTCCCAGCAGCCACTGCTGCAGGTTGCCCACGTCCAATTCCACTTCGTTCATGATGCCGTTCGGTGTACCTGTTCCGGCATTCGCACCTGTGTTAAAGCTTCCCGCGTCGTAGTTTTCTCCTTCGCGCGCATCGTAGAGATTGAGCGGATACCAGTTGTATTGCGACTTGTAGGAGGTGTTGATGGTGTCGTAATAGAGGCCAGCGCCGGTGATCGGGTAGTCCGCGGTCACCGAGGGCTGTCCGGTCATCTTGCTGTCCTTGGTCATTTGGAAATAAAGAATCGCGTTCTTGTGATCGGCCAGGTAGTTGCAGGTGGGCGCCGTGCTTAGGGTGTTCGTAGCAGGGGGCGTGCATCCAAAGCCCGGTTTCGTTGGTACGTTCAAACCTCGCGCGAAGCCGAGTTTCAACCATTCGTTGGTGACGGGATGCCAGACACCGTCATTCCACTTGGCTTCAACACGCAACCAGCCGCCGATGACCGGCCACTCGAGCGCGGTATTGGCTCCCGATCCGGTTTGCCCCCCGCCGAAATTGGTGGAGTTCAGAGCCGGAAAGGCTTGGTTCGTGCTCCAAGGCGAGGGAGGCCCATAGTGAGGCGGTATTATGAAGTTGGTGTCGCCGCCGTTGGTCGATTGGCAAGCGCCGCCAATAACCCAACTGCCGCCGCTGATCGGCGCCGTACCGGCGCAATAGCTCTCGCCGAAATAATAGTAATGGTTGGCGGCTCCGTTGCCGGTTACCGCAAAAGCTCCCACCTGGAAGCCTCCACTGGTGGCCCCTTGATTCAGGCTGGCCAGAGCGTTGGGAAGATTGCCTACGAGTTGATAGTCGCCACTGGGGTCGCCATTCCAATCGGGAAGATGCACAGAAGCTTGTGTGTCGCCAAGAGTGACGCGAATCTGCGCTTCATAAGCCAGCTGTGAACCTCCGAGCAACGACGTGGTCGTGGTGGTCGCCAACGGCTGACGAATGATCTGGATCGCAGTCGCGCCGGTGCTGGTATTTACAAAGGGCAGCGTCAGATCTGTTGCCCCGGTGCCATTCGGGCCGTCCGCGGTGGCGCCGGGTGTGCCGTTACCGTCGATAAGATATCCGTTATAAGTTCCCAATGAAACGTTCTGCCAGCTCCCGGTATTCTGGGTTGAGGCATGGCCGTCGATCACGCTGCCGTTCGTACCGCCGAGGGCGGTGCCGGCAATGTTCACGCACGTAGAGTTTGCCGTCGGGTTCCCCCCAGTAATGAGGGTGCTCAGCTGCGTGCTGCAGCCGTTGCTGGTGGTTGGAATGAGCACGTTGCCGTCGTCCAGGCCGCCGCCCACAACCATGCCGTCATCCATCTGCTCGCGGATCACGTTGCCGAAAGCGCTCATCTTGTCGCCAAAAACCAGACTAGCGCCATTCGCCACGCCGAGATAAAGATCGCCGTTGGTATGGACACGGCCGGCAAAACCGAGGTTGGGACTTTGTCCATAGAAAAGATCGGAATCGGAGAATACACCAAATTGAAAGACCGGAATCAAAGCGACTTCCGCCGTGCGCGTCATGCTCACGGTTTCCTGGCCATCGGCACGCTGCGCGACCACATTGAGGGTGACAGGCATGATCTGCCCGTACAGTCCGGCCTCAGGACCGGATTGAATCGGTCCGTAAACTTCTGTGAGCGGCGGGCATGGATTGCCTGGAGTAGCGCCAACCGGGGCTACGCTGTAGGTCGGGTAGGTAACGGTGGAATCCCAGGTAGGAGCATTTGCGCTCAAAGCGCAGATTTGGGTGTTGGTGGGGGACTGAATGCTTTGGAAGCTGTTGGCGAGGTCGGAGGTCATTTTCTCCACGGCGCCTTCAGCGGACCGATAGGTGTAGTTGTTGCTGAGGTCGGTGCCGCCGCTTCGCTGCTCGTTTGTGACCATCATGAGCAGAGCGATCGCAATCCCCGAGAGCATCATCGTCAGCAAGAGGGAGGCGACCAGTGTAAATCCTCGTGATCTCAATTTGGCCGAAAGCATTTTATTTCTCCTCGTTTCCAGTCCAAGCCTTATTTCGTTTCCCAAAAAAATGCGTCTCAGTAACACGGGGGGGTTGAACAGGACATCGGATACTCCTGTTGCGAAGTCAGGTTGCGGGCGGCGACTGACGTTTGCAGATCGAGACCCTCATAGCCGCCATATTGCGCGAGTGAACTGCGCGACCAGTTGTCTCTACCCTGGCTCCGCATGCTCATATGGAGGATGTTGACCTTCGTGATCATGGCAGGTGTGGTGCCCGCGGGGAGACTGGCTTGATTTGTGGTCACGGTCCCGTTGTTGATCACGTCGTAGGTGAACTTGAGATAGACGACATTTTCCGCCACCGGCGCAGGTTGCTGACCGTTCTGCAGTCGCATCAGCGTTGGAAGGCCGGTCGAGGGAGGAATGGCGAGATAGTAGGTAACCATCTGCAGGCGCACTGCCGAAGGCGTAGCAGAATTGGCATACTGCGCCAGGCTGCCGCTCGCGGCGGTTGGCTGGTTGATATGGCCGGGATCTGCGTTCGCGGCGAACGGAACGGTGTAGCAGGCGCTGTATGTAGCCGCAGGATTCGGAGCGCAGATGCCCACAGGGCCGGTGACCACGCCGACAGCATTGCTGCCGAACAGAATCATGTCTCCGACTTGCAGGCCTATGGGAACCGCGGCGTTCAAAGGTTCGGGCGTGGTGAGAGCGACGCCGGAGGCGGTGATTGGCAGAACACATGTCGACGGCAGGGCAATCGGTAACTGGAAGGTCACCTGAGTGCCAGCAGCGTTCATGGTCCCGCTATAGCAGTTCAGTTGAATATTAGGATCGGCGGAGATGACTGTAATAATGTCAGTCGCCCCCTGCGCGGCATTGACTGTGATGCCGAAATCGTAGCCCGGAATGATGGAATACAGGTACGGGACCGTGGATCCCGTAGGGTTGACCGGGTACGCGACGGGCAAGTTGTTGACGTAGTTGCAGGTGACCAAAGCGGTGCATGGGTAGACCGGCAATGTCCCCGTACTCGCGGGCAAACCAACTGCGCTGGTCGACAAACCCTGCTGGCCGAGCGCGCCCGCACCGGCCATGCTGATGTCACGCTGAAGCAGGTTGGCGGCAGCACGAAAATCCTGTTGTAGCTGCGCTCGTTGCGAGGTCGTCACGCTCACAGATAGCGCCTTGCTGTACAGTTTTGCGGCCGCACTGATAAGTACGAGTCCAATCGCGGCTGAAATCGACATCTCCAGCAGCGTGAAACCCCGACTCGGGTTGGATTTGCCTCGCATGACTTCCTTTCTAGTGATACGCAGAGATGTAGTCCACGAGCGCATACGTCTTGATATGCCCGGTATTGGGGACGGTGTAATTGACGGTAATGTTGACCGAAACGAGCGTCGGCACCACGTTGCCGTTTTCCAATAAAGGAGTGATTGTGACCGTGCGCGTATAGTTGTTCAGCGACACGATCACATCGTCGGCTGTGCCCAGAATGCCGTCGGGGCCGGGTTCTGTCAGGCATTCGACGCCGCCGTTAGGGCAAACCGTGCCCGAAGCCGTTAAACAAGCCGTGTCGTCGATGGTGTCCAGAATGCCGTCGGGGCCCGCGCAAAGTAGCGGCAGAGGATTAGGGAGGAAAATGCCCGGAGGTGCGGCGGTCGTGTTCGCGATGGCGGAGAATCCGATTTGCGAAGTATTACGCGCGTTGAAAATGCTCTCCATCGCTTCCGACGCGACCTGTCGGGCAACCAAGTCTTCTTGCGAAGTCTGATTCGCAGCCATGGCCAGGCCGAGGACGGCGAGCAGTGCCATCAACCCGCCGGTAAGGATCAGCATCGAGATCATGACTTCGATCAACGAGAAGCCAGCTTGACTCGACCTGCGCAAACTTGTTTTTTGATTGGGGCTCATTGTTGTACCCAGCTCCAAACTCCGGCAGTTTGGTAAAGTTGCCATCCGCGGATACGGCCGGTGTATCCCCAGAGGGTGATCGCACGGCAAGAAGCCAGTTGGCCGGGAATTCCGAAATAAACCACGCCATTGTTGGGGTTGCCGCCGTTCGGTCCCGCATCCTGCGCCGAGCCATCGGGATAGAAATAGATCGTGCTGCCTCCCCCGCCCGTTACCTGATCGAAGTCAAATGCATTGGCGCCGGTCCCGAAGCCATCCGGAGTAGTTGGCGCGGTGGTGGGAGATGTCGGAATGCCAGGCTCTATGTGAAAAGTGACATCCGCGGGTATTGTCGCGGTGAAGATCGTGGGGCCGCCGATGATATCTTGCGTTACGGTTATCGTTCCAACGCCGGCGCCCGGTTGCGTAAAAGTGACCTGGTAAATTCGCATATCGGCCGCCGCTGCATCGCGAGCTCGGCGTAAAGCCATCAACGTGGTGTTGTAGGCCTGGTTGACATGTTCCTGTTTCAACACCGGTTGCATGGAGATGTCGGTCACCGCGGCCAGTATCAGCGATACCGAAACCACCATAATCAATTCGAGCATTGAGAAGCCGCGTTGTCTCGTCGATGGCATAGGTCCCTTGTTCGGGGGAAATCCGCTGATCACCACTAACCGATGTCAGTCCAAAACCCTTCCGCATGCGGCAGCCGCCGGCAGAAATGGCGCTTGTCCCTGAATCTTCTTCATCGTAGGGAGGGTGTAAGAGAGCGTCAAAGCACCACGGTGCAACGCAAAAGCATTGGTCTTTTGTAATCGCAGTGGTGACTCAGGTCACTCCATTGAGGGCAACGGAGTTAGGCAAATCTCAACGAAAGAACGAGCCCGGATGGATGACTCCGGTAACTTGTGACTGGAACGGGGGTGACCCTACGATGCAAGCAGCATGAATCTCACATCGCTACTGGTTTGTGCGGATGCGACTGCGGCAAAGATCCTGAGCGGCGTCCTCGAAGAACTCGATATCAAGGTGGAGTTGTGTGCGAACTCCGTGCGCGCCGGAGTGAGACTGGCGCAAGATCACTTCGATCTGCTGATCATCGATTGCGACGACCACGATGATGTTGCGGTGCTGTTGGGCGAAAGCCATTCTTCGCGAATGTCGGGAGCAACCCTTGCGGTAGTGGTCGCATCAGGCCAGGACAAAATCCGCGAGATGTTTACTCTTGGCGTCAACTTCGTCCTTTACAAGCCGATTTCTACCGAACGCGCGATGAGCACATTGGTCGCGGCGCAAACCGTTCTGTATCGTGACAAGCGGCGCAAAGCACGGACTCCGGTCCACACCCAGGCAACCATCGATTATGCGGGTGGAGAGCAGTCAAAAGCGACTTTGGTCGATGTCGCCGAAGACGGAATGGCCGTGAACTTTGGCAAGCATTTGCCGCCGACGTGCAAAGTTTATTTTCAGTTTCAATTGCCTGGCCAGCCGAAGACCATCCGCCTCTCCGGGCTGGTCGTGTGGCAGGACTGGAGCGGGCGCGCGGGAGTTCAGTTTGTCGATGTGCCGCAGAGTTCCCGGAAATTGCTAGCCGAGTGGCTGGCGAAGAATGTGATTGAGACTCCCAAGCTGGAGGCGAGTTCCAATGCAGTTGAAGTGACTCATTCGATCAAACCGGATGACGACGTGATCCCGCGCAATCCTGGTGCAGGCAAGCCCGAAGCGAAAGAGCGCGACCGCGAGGCCGTGGCCCGTTTTCGCTCAGAGCCGGGCAATCGCCGCGGGCAAGTGCGCTACGCCTGCCGCCTGGGAGCCGAAGTCTACCAGCGCGGAAGCTACGTCCGCAATTACTGCCACCTGAGCGATCTCAGTCCGGGAGGCTGCTACCTCGAGATGACGCTGGTGTTTCCGACCGGCAGCGCAATCGAGATTACCGTGCGCACCCACGACATGAAATTGCGTCTGAGCGGAGAAGTGCGGGCTTCTCATCCCGGCTACGGGATGGGTATTTCTTTCAAACTAAATACTAAAGATGAGCGCCACGGCGTTCAGCAGTTGATCGATTTTGTTGCCGCGACGACTGAGAGCAGCTAAACAGCCGATTACCCGACAGCAATTGCTTCTTGGGTGTCAAGAGGGGCAAATACATCGTCGGCCCTCTCTTGGATGTTCTGTGGAGTTTTTATGATTTGTTCCAGTTGCGGCGGCGAGACCCCAAACGATTCGCGTTTTTGCCGGATGTGCGGAGACAGTTATCTGGTTGCTCCGACGGCGGGCGGAGCGGCGCGAGGCCGTCGCGGCGGGCAGATGGCTTTCCAGTTGTCACGAGTCGCCTTCGTGATGGCCGGCATCTTACTGCTCGCAGGCGGCGGTTACTATTACTACGCGTATTATGCACACCGTACGACTTACACACTCCGTAGTGAGCACACCGCCAATCTGCTTGACCGCCTCACAAAAAAGCCGCACAGCGTTCCAGTATCGAGCGATCCCGTAACCATCAATCAGCTCGCCTACACTTATTTCAAGCTCAATGTTCCTGCGAAGGCGAGCAGCGTGCTGCTGAAAGGAACGTTCATCGCGAGCGGTGGCACCGGCAACACCATTGAGGCCTTCCTCTTTCCAGAGACCGACTACGTAAACTGGCAAAACCGCCACGCGGCGACTCCGCTCTACAGCAGCGGCAAAGTGACGATGGGTGCGATTGAGACCGAATTGCCCGCGGGCGCGGGCAGCTATTATCTGGTATTCAACAACAAGTTTTCCGTCCTTGATTCAAAGACGGTCCACGTCGATGCAGCGCTGACCTATTACCAGTAGGGGACACGATCTCGCACTTCTGCACAGTCGATCCTCTACCTCTCACTTCGTCTTTGAATTGTCGCTCGCACGAATGAACGCCGCCACGTTGTCATGAATCGCCTTTAGCGAAGCTTCGTGAGCGTAGACCATGTGTCCGGATTCGTAAAACTTATACTCGATGTTCTTCTGCAAGTCGGACGGAATGGGCAGATGCTGCATTTCGTAAACGCCTTCGTAGAACGGGGTTGCCAGATCGAAGTAACCGGCATTCAAAAGGATTTTGAGCTGCGGGTTGTATTTCATCGCCGTCGCCAGGTCGAGCATCACATTGGTTGCGCCGGGAAAGGCAAATGGCGCGCCCGGGGGCTTGTGGGCAAAATTCCACCATTTGAATAGTTCGATTTCCGGTTTGTATTCTTTATTCTCGCCGTATTTCAGGTCTTTTCGGACGTAGTCGTTGAACGCGGAAACGTAGGCAGAGGAAATTGCCGCCGACTGCGGATCGTAATCCGCTTCTTTGCTCAGCGGATCGAAACTCGGCCCCGAAAAACGCGTGTCGAGGCGGCCCGTAGTGAGATTGCTTTCATCCTGCAGGTTCTTTTCAAACTCCCCGCCGCTGATGCGCAGATCGGCTTTCTCGATGTAGGAAACGGGAAGGCCGGTGTACTCATGAAGCTTGGCCGCGATCGCATGGCGCTGATCGATCGCAAGGGAAGCGCCAGCCAGAAGAGCCAGGGCATAATCGTTCATTGCGAAGTGCTCGACCTCAGCGAGTAAAGCTGAGAGGTCGGGATGCGCACCGGAAAGCTTGTGGTGATACCACGCGGTCGCGGCATAAGTAGGCAGATTGAGCTGATATGCAACATCGACTCCGGGATTGAATTCAGGAAAATCCGAATCGAGCGAGAAGTTCAGAATCTGCGACAGAAGAATGATGCCGTTGAAATCGGTGTCACGTTCGGTCTCGAGAATGTTGCTCAGAACCGCCGAGCGCGTGGTGCCGTAGCTTTCTCCAAAGAGATATTTGGGCGAATTCCAGCGCCCGTACTTCGAGAGAAATTGGGAAATGAAATCGCTGAACGCCCAGGCGTCCTGGTCCACACCGTAAAACGCCTTCTCTTTATCTTTTCCCGCGAGGCGGCTGAAACCGGTTCCGGGAGCGTCGACGAAGACGAGGTCGCTAACGTCGAGCAGGCTGTACTCGTTGTTCACGATCGAGTAAGGCGCAGCCGGAGTGTGCGTGTCATCGGCGGTGACCACGCGCTTCGGCCCGAAAGCTCCCATGTGAAGCCACACGGTCGATGAGCCGGGCCCGCCGTTGTATAGAAATGTAACGGGACGCGGCGCGCCTTTGTTGTCCGATTTGAAATACGCCACGTAAAACATGCTGGCCTCGGCAGGCTTGTTCTTGTCGTCTTTGTCGGCATTCTGGGGAACATCGTCCCAATCTTTGGGATGCACGACCAGTGTGCCGGCGAATGCGTCGTAGCTAATAGCATTGCCGCCGATTGTGACCGACCCTTTGCTCGCCTGCTGCTCTGGTTCGAATCGCTCGGGGTGGGCGGGCTCTGTCTTGGCAGGCTCTGGCTTGGCGATCGCCGCCTCTTGCTTTACCTGAGACACGGCCAGCGTGAAGGGCAGTGCGAGCAGTGTGATGGTTAGGGTGACGACCTTCTTGGCGATTCTTGCGATGGGCGTGCGCATCGGTGCTCCGTCGGCAGATATGACTGCATTTTTTCGGCGAAGCCAATTTATCACGTTCGGGAAGCAGAGACGCAGAAGGCTTGCTCGCGGAAAGCGTAGTTTTCAAACTTATTTCGCAGCGGCAGTTGCTTCGTTCACGGCTTTGCGGAAATAGTCCAGTGATAGCCGCAGGCCCTCTTCAAGCTGGATCTTCGGTTCCCATCCAAGAAGCGTTTTCGCTTTGGTGATGTCCGGCCGACGTTGCTTGGGATCGTCCTGCGGCAACGGTTCGTAGGCGATTTTGCTCTTCGATCCCGTGACCTTGAGCACGAGTTGCGCGCATTCAAGAATCGTGAATTCATTCGGGTTGCCGATATTCACCGGCAGATGCTCATCCGATTTCGAGAGGCGAAGAAAGCCGTCGATTTCGTCGCTCACATAGCAAAAGCTGCGGGTCTGCGATCCATTGCCGTAAACGGTTAGCGCCTCGCCACGCAAAGCCTGCTTCATGAAATTCGAGACCACGCGGCCATCGTTCAACTGCAGGCGCGGTCCGTAGGTATTGAAGATCCGCACGATTCGCGTATCGACTTTGTGGTAGCGGTGGTACGCCATGGTCACGGCTTCGGTGAAGCGCTTGGCTTCGTCATAGACCGAGCGTGGACCGATTGAATTGACGTTGCCCCAATAAGTTTCTTTCTGCGGATGTTCGAGAGGGTCGCCGTAGCACTCGGAAGTGGAAGAGACCAGATATTTCGCGCCGTATTTCTTTGCAATATCGAGGGCATGAAACGTACCCAGCGATCCCACTTGCAGAGTTTCGATTCCGTGTTCGGTGTAATCGACGGGACTCGCAGGGCTCGCGAAATGAAAAACGAAATCGACCCTGCCAACATCGAACGGCTGGCAGATGTCTTTCTCTACAAACTCGAAAGCCGCTTCGTTTCGGAGATGCTCGAGATTGGAGCGCCGGCCGGTAAGCAGGTTGTCGACGCACACCACGCTCCAGCCTTCGCCGAGCAGAGCATCGCAGAGATGGGACCCGAGGAAACCGGCCCCGCCGGTCACCAGCGCGCGTCGTGAACTCATGCTTTCTTGTGGGCGTTTTTCATCGAGCCATTCTTTACCGCGCCGGTTGGAATGCCGTCGGGATGCGAAGCGGCGCGGCCCACACTGTAATACGTGATGCCATGCGCAGCCATTACGTCGGGATCGTATAGATTCCGGCCGTCGATCACGATGGGATATTTCAAAGCATTCGTTAGCCGCTCGAGATCGAGATTGGCGAATTCTTCCCACTCGGTAAGAATCAGTAGCGCGTCAGCTCCCGTGGCCGCCTCGTAGGCCGAGTTGGCGTACTTGAGATTGGAGCTTATGGTTTCCTGCGTGCGCTCCATCGCGGCCGGATCGTACGCCGTGATCTTGCAGCCTTCCTGCAATAGGGCCTGCACGAGAAATAGCGCGGGCGATTCGCGAATGTCGTCTGTGCCGCCTTTGAACGCCAGGCCAAGCACACCCAGATGCTTGCCGCGAAGAGTCCACAAGGCGCTGCGGACTTTGCGCAGGAAGCGTTGCCGCTGTTCTTCGTTGATGCGCATGACTTCATCGAGCAGGCGGAAGTCGTAGCCGCACTCGCGCGCCACGGCGCGGAACGCCATCACATCTTTCGGAAAGCACGATCCGCCGTAACCGATGCCGGGATTGAGGAAGCGCCGCCCAATGCGGCTATCGCTGCCGATGCCCTGGCAAACCTGATTCACATTCGCGCCTACCGATTCGCAAACCGAAGCCACCGCGTTGATGAAAGAAATCTTCATCGCGAGGAACGCGTTCGAGGCGTGCTTGATCAACTCCGCGCTCTTACTGCTGGTCACGATAATCGGCGGAGGAACCGAAGCCCGATCGGGGCCCGGAATCGAATCATTCCGCTGGTAGTAAGTGCCGCTGGTCAGCGGCTCATAAACCTGGCGCAGCACATTGGCCGAGCGCTCGGTATCGCAGCCGATAACGATGCGGTCGGGAAAAAGGAAGTCGGTGACCGCCGTGCCTTCGCGCAGAAATTCCGGGTTCGAAGCAACGTCGACACATTCCGGATCGGCACCGTTGCGCAGAATAATTTTGCGCACCCACTCGCTGGTATAAACCGGAACGGTGCTTTTCTCGATGATGACTTTGTATTCGTTGATGGCTCCAGTGATCTCGCGCGCGACCGATTCCACATACGAAAGATCGGCGTCGCCGGATTCTGTCGGCGGAGTGCCCACGGCTACGAATATCGCGGCGCTGGCGCGGACAGCTTCCTGCAGATCGTCAGAGAATTGCAGCCGATGGCCGCGGTGACGCTCCAGAAGCTCGGGCAGGAACTTCTCATGAATTGGGGTTTCGCCGTTCCTTAGTGCGGCTAATTTGCGCTCGTCGTTATCGACGAGAATCACGTCGTGGCCAAGATCGGCGAAGCAGGCGCCTGCCACCAATCCCACGTATCCGGAACCAACCACAGCGATCCGCATGTTTCAAACTCCCTTGGATTCAAGATGTTGCAGCGGCTATGTTTTCAGGTGTTTCCAACAGAAGCCACGGGGAGGAAGCTCTCAAAAAGCACCTCGGAGGCGGGACACGCCAACTCCAAAGTGCACTTATCTTAGCACTTACACTTACAAAAAGGAGAGGACAAAAGACTCTATGAGTACTAGTGATTACCCCGTTGATGCGGGTTTCGGAACGATCGAAACGGCTGGCCTGCCTCCAAGCTCCCAAATCGGGTTGCCCCACCCTTGTCGCGGTTTTTTGCGACAGGGTGGGGAAATTGGCTGAAGGCTGGCTCGACCTTTCCGAATCCAGAGACTGGGTTGCCGCAACGTAACCACCCACCCTTCGCCAAAGGCGGGCGAAAGGGTGGGGCAACGTCACCCCGCCAAAGACGCGCCAGCCCCCGGAAGCCTGGAGCACGTGTGGAGGGCTGCGAAAGCTCGATGAGGGCTAGTTCGTGGACCTTTTTAGTGCATTGCAGGACAAGGTCCCAGTCGTCATATCGTTGATGATTGCCTGAGAGACGCCCTGACCGGTGCCGGGTCCGCCGTAGTACTGCCCATCGTAGTAGACAATTCCGTATTCGACGTTTTCGTTCGTTGGACACTGGGACACTCCGTAATACGAAATCGGCTGCGACGCGCTCTGAAACTGATTGAAGAACAGCTGGCCCTCGGGCGCCGAGTTGTTCTCCACTTCGCCGGTGACGTTCGAGCACGCCCACCCCGTTATTGAGGTGTTCGGGTAATTGAAGCTTGGCTGGAGCGCCGGCGGCTTCGGGAAGTTTACGATGCTCTGACTGTACCAGGACTGATTCTGGGCGGTGCAGCTTGAGTAACCGTGCGTGTTGACCTGCCCGCACGCAGGGGTAGGACTCGGGCTGCAGATATTGGAGTTGGCGTTTCCAGTCCATTGGTTCACGGGGGACCTGTCGGGAGCTATATAGACTAAGGGATAGTCGACCGCAGCAGTACCTTGCGGCCAGTTGTTGCAGCCTGGCTCCCACGATTCATTTAGGTCGCAGATGTAGGTCGCCTGATTGCTTGCGCCGTTCGAGACCTGGCATCCCTGCTGGAGGTCGCTAAAGACTGGGCCGTTTTCCATTTCAACCTTATCGAGGTAGCCAGAGCCCCACGCCGGGGCTCCGCCAACGCCGGCGTTGTACCAGGCAAGCGCATATCCGAGGGCCCCAGCACCTCCGCTGTTGCCGTGGGCGCACATGCCGCCCGTCTTCGCCCAAATTCCGGTGCCGACTCCACTGTTTTGATTCCCATTTCGCACCCAATTAAGAAAAGTAGCCGGCCGGCACCCCGCTGCAAGGATGCTGTAGGGATTACTTCCTCCGTTGCTGTTCGTGTTTTCCCAGTCTTGGCCGCCCGAGGTCGGGCCCACTCAGCCTCGATGACCTGGTATCCAGCCGACAGGTAACCTGGAATATATTCCCCAAAACTGGCCGGGAGCGTATCGCCCCCGTCGCCCGACAGCATTACGATGGTCCCACTGAGGGGCGGTGCGGGCGTGTCGATACCGTAAAGCACCGTGATTTCGTCCATGCCCTGGCAGGTAAAGGTGACCGACGAGCAGACCATTTTCGGATCGTTGTAGAAATTTCGGCCCTGAGAGCAACTGATGCCTGTGGGGCTGCTTACACTCGCGAGCGGAACATATTGACCCAAAGCCGTCGGAGCATAGTGCAGAGTAGCAACCGTAAGGGCGACAATGCACCCCGTGAAGGATCCCATTCTGAGAGCCATACTGATTTCCTCCTCATCCGCACCTGTCTGCTCCACGGTAGCGCCCCGCAATCATGCGCAGGAACTTGCAGCTTTGGTTCGCCGTGAAAACGTTTGAGCCGGCAATCCTTTCATGCTAACCTTCGCCCGTGCTGATCAAAATGCGGGCGACATTGCGATCCTGGAAAATGGCCGCCGCTATCGCTGGCTTGAGCGTGCTCCATTCCTCGATGGCGCTGGCCCAGCTCGAAACCCGCGGCAGTTCCTTCGTCGGGGAGGTCCTTCCTTATTCACTGGTCGTCGGCGACTTCAATCGCGATGGGAACCTCGATCTTGCAGTGATCACCACCTACCCCTCGGGCGGCGTGCAGATTCTGCTTGGGAACGGCGACGGAACTTTTCACCTAGGCGCGGCATATTCGGTGGGGGCCTTCCCCTGGTACGCCGCCACCGCCAGCCTCCGGAACAACGGGACACTTGATCTCGTTGTGAGCGACAAATTGAATGATGACGTCTGGGTCATGTTGGGCCATGGAGACGGGACGTTCCAGGGTGCGACCCCGTATCCGACAACAGCCGAGTCGTATATGCTGAGCCTTGGCGAGTTTCTGGGCGGCGGGACGCTGGACATCGTCACAGTCGAGGGAGCCAGCACCGAGGGCGTTTCATGCAACTGCGTGGAAGTATTGCCGGGAAACGGCGACGGCGCCTTCGGTGCTCCAATCACGACCCCAATACCTTACAACATCAGCGGTCTTGCCATCGCCACGGGAGACTTTAACAACGACGGCAAACTCGATGCAGCGGTGACGGGCCAGTTCCAGGCTGTCCAGCAGGCTGGCATTCTGCTCGGCAATGGTAATGGCACGTTCGATGCCGACGGCCATTACGCCGTATCGGCAAATCCTGACGCAGTGACTACGGGCTATTTCACGAACGAGAAGAAGCTCGACCTGGTCGTGGCCAATTCTTTGGGCGAGAACCTGGGCGTTTTACTGGGCAATGGCGACGGCACATTTCGGCAGGCGGTGTTCTACGATGTTGTTTCGCCGCCCACCTGGGTAATCGTGCAGGACATGGATGGCGACGGGAAGGCCGACCTGGTCGCGTCAAATTCCGGGCTCGCCGGTCGGCTACAGAATTATCCGCCGGGCGTAACGTTATTTAGCGGCAACGGCGATGGCACTTTTCAGCTGGGCGTGTTTTATCAGGCAGGTAATGCCTTCGATGGCAATTACGTCGCGGCCGGCGACTTCAATGGGGATCATAAGCCGGATCTGGTAATAGTCGATATGCGCGGCGAGGCCGTAATCACTCTCCTTAACACCGGCGTGGTCAGCTTTTCCCCAACGACCCCGCTGAACTTTAAGAACCAGGCCGTCGGCACTACCAGCAGATCGCAGACCGTCACGCTCACCAACACCGGCGCGACTGAGTTGAAAATTCAGTCGATGAAGGCCAGCACCGAGTTTGCCGTCACATCAACCTGCGGCTCGCGCGTCGCTGCCGGAGCGAACTGTAAGATCACCGCAACTTTCTCTCCCACGCAAAAAGGGGCGAAGCAGGGCACCATCTCGATCATCGACAACGCCTCCTCGAAGCCGCAGGTGATCGAACTGCTCGGCACCGGAACGTAAATTGCGGCTTTTCCCTCGAACGAACCTTACTCACTGCACCCCACTTACTTCATATTGACAACCTCATGTTTTGGGGAGAAACTCCGCTAACAGACTCGAGTCATCGATGGCTCACCACTCCATGCCCGGACCGGATTCAGACGAGGCCGAGTCTCCGGGTGACGCGTCGGCGAATGGGTCCGTGAGGATCGGCGATGGAGAGTTCCTCAGCCTGCAATCCGATCTGGCGGAGCTGACCGCGAAATTTTCCTCGAAGCAAGGTGGGGCATTATCCCCAGAGCTTTCTCGCGATCTCGCCCTCGAAATCGTGTTGAATGAAATCGTGCAACTGGCTTGCGCTTCCACGGGGGCCGGCGGCGCGGCCGTCATTTTGCAGCGAGACGAAGATTGGGTGTGTCGCGCCAGCAGCGGAGCGATGGCTCCGGAGTTGGGGGCGAAGGTTAGCCCTGACTCCGGCCTGACCGCGGAGTGTATAAACACTCGTCAGGCCTTGCGCTGCGACGATGCCGAGACCGACCCGCGCGCCGACAATGAAGTCTGCCGCAGCCTGGGAGTGCGATCGATGATCGTGCTTCCGTTGGCGTTCGGGGAAGAATTATTTGGAGTGTTGGCAGCCTTCTCGCCGGATGCGTCTGCCTTTCGAGAGCGCAACGAAAGCGTGCTGCAGGCACTGTCGCAATGTGTGATCGAAAAGATTGCCTGGACGCGGCATCAGGATGGGAGCGAGCGCATCATTCATAACGAGAGTTCCGGCGCCGAGTCACTATCTCAAACTCAAGCGAATACCCAGGAGTTTGGTCAATTTGAGCCGGTGATCGAGAGCGGTCGCAATCGCGGCATGACCGCGATTACTTGGACCATGGCTGCCATCGTCTTGCTATTTGTTGTCGTGCTCACAACGCTGGCGGGCGAAAGGCTCTTCGGCAAAACGCTGTTCGGGTCGCGGCGATCGAGCGCCGCTCGCTCCGACGCCAAAAGTCAGAACAATGTGTCGGACCCGGCAAGGACTAACGCGGTCGCTTCTCCCACAAACTCGACTGCGAGCGCACCCGCCGCACAACTCGTCGGCGGAAATGCTGCGGCGGATGCGGTAAAGCCTGCCGGTGCTTGGGCGACACCCTCAGGCGGCCTCACTATTTATGAGAATGGTAAAGAAGTCTTTCGCCAGCTCCCTCAACCCCAGCCCGGCACGGCGTCGCCTGGGAGCGATAACGCGGCCACCTCTGTTGCCGGATCAGTTACGGGTCAGCAAAGTATCTATGAGATCCTGCCGCGCGAGGCCGAAAAACTTCTTGCACACCGCGTCGAGCCTGAATATCCCGAACAAGCTCGATTGCAACAGATTCAGGGGGATGTCGTGCTCGAAATCCAGGCGGCTCCTGATGGGTCAGTACAGAATGTTTCGCTGGTGAGTGGAAACCCCCTTCTTGCGGACGCGGCCATTGCGGCCACAAAGCAGTGGCGCTTCAAACCTTATGTAGTCGGCGGAAGAGCCGTCGAGATTCAGACCAGAGCAAGTCTCAGTTTTCGTCTCTCGAAATGAAGCGCTCGGCAGAAATTGAAAAAAGCGGCACCCGTAAGTCATTGAGACTGCTGCCGAAGTGACCCCGGCGAAGAAGAAATTTTCCCGTTAGGGTCTTTGGTCTCTTATACTTCTTACCACTTGCAGTAATTTGCGCTGACACGTAATCTCGAGGCAATTGAGCAAGACTGTTCTGACTCACTAGTACCTCTCCCCAACAAAGTTAAGAGAAGCAAGAAATCCGAAGTCTCTTCGTTTTTTGGGCGGTGTGTCGCTGCTGTTTGTTCGTCCCCCCGGCGTGTCACGGAATGTGACCGGAAGGGCGGAGCTGCATTACCCGAGTACGATCACTTAGAATCAATTTTCTCAGGAGAAAGATCCATGAAGTTCGTTCGCAGCGCTGCTCGGAATATGAGAACTGCCGGTGAGCTGTTTTCCTTTTTTGGAGGACGCCGCTGGTGGGTTCTGCCTATCATTGTCACGCTATTTTTGCTGGGGGCCTTTATCGTTGTCGCGCAAAGCTCTTCGCTCGCTCCATTCATTTACACCATGTTCTAGGCTACCGGGCCGGACGGGCTCGATCGCAGCTATGTTCGAAGAGATTCGCGCGCTATGCCGATCGAGCCACTGCGCTGGCCCAATCAATTGAATTAAGACAGAGTAACGTCCACGAAAGTGCAAGGGAGTTTCATCCGAAATGAGCACCACGGCGACAGGCAATCCTTCCACGAAAAAAGGCACCAAACACGGCTTTCTGAAATCGCTTCTCGGGCTCCTGATTCTTTGCCTCCTGTTTGAAGGCGTCCTGCGGCTCTTCGGCTATGGCCATTACACAATCTATCGTCCCGATGAGCGCCTGCTCTGGGTTCCCGAGCCGGGGCGCACGGTCACGGTGGTGAACCATCTTCCGATCACCATCAACGATCAGGGATTCCGCTATCCCGTCGACCTCACGCAGAAGCAGAGCGATCAGTTCCGCATCATTGCCTTCGGCGACTCCTCAACCCAGGGTTGGGGCGTCGACGACAACACGCACTACAGCGCGATCATGGAAAAAGAGCTGAACCACGGAAGCTGCACCAAAGAACACTTCCAGTCGGTTTCAGCCGGAGTGAACGCCTATCCGAATTCTCTGGTGGCTGAAAAGGTGAAGCAGGTCGTTGAAGACCCTGCAACGCGTCCCGACGTAGCCATCGTCGCCTACAGCTACAACAGCAACTTCGAAAAACTGACGAAGCTGCAAGGTGAGGACCGCGAAAAATTTCTGCGCCGCGTGGAGTGGAAGTCGATCGCACGCCGCAGCGCCATTTACAACTACGTAATCGAAGATCTGCTCCGCCGCTTCGCCTATTACCGGCTGCGCCACCTGCTGATGGCCGGTACGCTCGACACGCTCAAGGGGATGGACGATCTCGACCTCAACCAGTTCAACGGGAATCTGCAGCAAAGCCTCGATCTGTGTCGACGTTACAACGTGCAGCTCATGTTTCTTATGCTCGGTTCCGACGGCCAGACGCCGCAGATGCCGATGCACCCATTCCAGAAGGCCATGATCGATTTCGCCGCCAAGAATAACGTGCCGATGGTGAACATGATTCCGATCATCAGCAAGCAGGATCAAGCCGCGATGTTCATGGATCCTGCGCACCCCACGGTCGCCGGACACACCATCATTGCCGACGAACTTTTAAAGACCGTCGAGAATCTGCCGAATTACGAAGCCGCATGTTCGAGTCCCCCGACGCAGGTCAACGCGGCGCAGTCGGTTGCTCCGGCGCAAACACAGCCGGCGGTTTCTACGCGTTAAGTTTTGCAGTTGGATTTTTAGATTGCGAATCAAGAATCGGACCGAAAAAGGGAAGTCAACACTATGCTGAAAAGACTCTGGCAAGCCTGGAAAGAACTCGCCCACCGTATCGGTAACTTTCAGGCCCGCGTCATCCTCACGATTTTTTATGCGCTTCTGGTGCCGTTCGGGCTCGGAACGCGGCTGTTCTCAGATCCCCTACGGACAAAAAGTCTGCCAACCGAATGGCTGGACCACACTGGCGATGCCCGCGACATGCAGGCCGCAATGAGGCAATAACGTGTATATCCTTGGAGTTTCCTGCTATTTCCACGATGCGGCCGCTGTCTTATTGAAAGACGGTGTATTGGTCGCCGCTGCCGAAGAAGAGCGCTTTTCGCGCATCAAGCACGACTACGGCTTCCCAGCTAGGGCCATCAAGTTCTGCCTGGACCAGGAAGGCCTTAAGGGCGAAGACCTCGATTACGTTGTCTTCTTCGAAAAGCCGTTCCGCAAGCTCGACCGCATCCTGATGATGGCGCTCGCGACCTATCCCAAGTCGTACAAAGTTTTCCGCGAGTCCATGATCACCTGGATGACCGACAAGCTCTGGGTCGGCAACAAGCTGCAAACGGAAATCGGCATCCCCAAGGATAAAATTCTGTTTTCCGAGCACCACCTTTCGCACGCGGCCAGCGCATTCCTTTGCTCGCCCTTTGAGGAAGCCGCCGTTCTTACCGTTGACGGCGTCGGCGAATGGACGACTGCAGCCTGGGGCATCGGGCGCGGTACTGAAGTCAAACTGCAAAAGCAGATCGACTTCCCGCACTCTCTGGGCTTGCTCTACAGCGCGTTTACCGCGTTTCTCGGCTTCGAAGTCAATGAAGGCGAGTACAAGGTCATGGGCATGGCCCCTTATGGCGTGCCGCGCTACGTCGATAAAGTCTGGAAGATGATCAAGCAGAATCCCGATGGCTCCTTCGCGCTCGACATGGATTATTTCTGCTTCCATCATTCGACCTACAAAACCTATAGCGAGAAGTTCGAAACATTGTTCGGAGCGCCGCGTCCGCCGAAGAGCCTCTTCTTCACCGAGGAGACCGGCTTCCCGCAGTATTTCGGGGCGCCTCCGAGCAACATTCACGAACTCTCGAAGATCAACCAGCACTATGCCGATATCGCGGCCAGCATTCAGAAAGTTACCGAAGAAGTTCTGCTCAATATCACGCGGTACCTGCGCCAGACGACCGGCATGACGCGGTTGTGCATGGCTGGCGGCGTCGCCCTGAATAGCGTGGCGAATACCCGAATTCTGATGGAATCCGGATTCGAAGAGCTCTACATTCAGCCCGCAGCCGGTGACGGCGGCGGAGCCCTGGGTGCCGCGCTCTGGGCTTACAATACGGTTCTCGGCAAACCGCGCAACTTCACCATGCAGCACGCCTACTGGGGACGTCAGAACTCAGACGGCGAAGTTCGCGATTTCCTTCAGCAGAACAACATTCCGCACATTCAGTGCGCCAACGAAGACCAGTTGCTCGATCGCGTCGTCGAACAATTGGTCGACGGCAAGGTCGTCGGATGGTCGCAGGGGCGCTTTGAGTGGGGACCGCGCGCTCTCGGCGCTCGCAGCATCATCGCCGATCCGCGCAATCCCAACATGAAAGACATCGTCAATGCGAAGATCAAGTTCCGCGAGCCCTATCGCCCCTTCGCGCCGTCGGTTCTGGCGGAGTCCGCCGAGAAGTATTTCGACCTGCCCAACGCCACCAAGCACTGTCCCGCGCGCTACATGCAATTCGTGGTGCCGGTGAGAGAGAAAGAGCACGCGACCCTGCCCGCCATCACGCACGTCGACGGCACCGGCCGCCTGCAAACGGTCTTCAAATCGGAGAGCCCGCGCTATTACAATTTGATCGAGCGTTTCGGACAGGCAACCGGCGTTCCGGTTATCCTGAACACCTCGTTCAACCTGAAAGGCGAACCCATCGTCAACACACCGGCGAACGCCTTCAATACCTTCTCAAAGAGCGAGATGGACGCGCTGGTTCTGGGAAACTTCATCATCGACAAGCAGCTCGTGTAGTTGAGGTAAATCGCACAGACGCAAATCGTGCAGAGGATGCAGAGGCAAATGAGCACACTCACAACCCAAGCTCCACCGGCAACCTTACTGGAACGCTCGATCGACATGCTCGCTTGTCCCTACTGCGGGGCAGGTGTGGCGATCGAAAGTGAATCGGTACGCTGCAAAGGTTGCAAGCGGAGCTTCAACATCGATAGCGGCATTCCGCAATTGTTCGCTCCGAACGATCCTGAAGCGCAAAAAGGCGATGTCACGGAAATAGTGAAGTCGTTTTACGAGGAAAACCCCTTTCCAAACTACGACGACATCGATTCCGAACAGACCCTGCTCGAAAAAGCCCGCCGCGGCATGTTCGCCCGGCTTCTCGACGAGCAGATTCCGCAAGGCGCCGCCGTGCTTGAAGTCGGTTGCGGTACCGGACAGCTCACGAACTTTCTCGGCATGCATTACAACCGCCGCGTCTTCGGCTCCGACATGTGCCTGCACTCGCTGCGCCTGGCCAAAGGCTTTCAGAGCCGCTGCCGCATTAAGAATGCCGGCTTCGTGCAAATGAATCTTTTCCGGCCTGCGTTCAAGGCGGAATCTTTCGACCTGGTCATATCAAACGGGGTGCTGCACCACACCGCCGATCCTTACGGTGCGTTCAAGTCGATCTCGCGCCTGGTGAAGCCGAATGGAATTATCATCATCGGTCTCTATAACAAGATCGGCCGTCTCACGACCGATTTCCGCCGTTTCCTTTTCCGCGCCACCGCCGACAAGCTTGCGTTCCTCGATGCGCACATGCGCAACAAGAATTACAACGCCGATCGCAAGCGCGCCTGGTTCTACGATCAATACAAGCATCCGCACGAGAGCAAGCATACTTATAGTGAGCTGCTCGACTGGTACGAATCCAACGGCTTCGAATATCTCTCGAGTATTCCCAAGATCGATCCCGGCCCGTTCACCGATGAAGAGAAACTTTTCGAGCCGCACGATAAGGGCACGAAGTTTACGCGCTGGATGACTGAAGTGGAAATGTTGCTTACCGGCGGCGCCGACGGCGCTCTCTACATCATGATCGGCCGCAAGAAGAAATAAGTTTTTGAATCGGCGCGGCTTCCAGCCGCGCCGCAAGCTGCTCGCACCCCACACCAGGCAGTAACCGTCTCCTCGGGCCACCAAAACTTGTTCGTCCCCATTGTGCGCGAGAACGCAGAGGCCTTTCCACCCTCAATCCGGAGCAAGCGCGGCTAGAGACTTTTGGCCTCATGCTTTTGACCTCTTGCAGCTTACTGCACAGGCGGATACCGTGATATGACTAACGCCCGGGATATCGATCTCGAGCGGCGATCCGTGTGTCCTCCCCGAATAAATTTAATCAAGACCCCTGCAGCTTCGAGCTTTTCGACCCCGGGTGGAATACATGTGCATAATTCCGAAAATCCGTTGGAGGATTCTGTGAAACTGACCCGAAAGAATTTCAGCCAGGCGCCCGCGATCAAGATCGCCAACCTTATTCTCGTGATCGCCTTTGCGCTAAGCGCGGTCGCACTCTCGGCCGGACAGCAGGCGGCAAACACGATCAACACGATCGCTGGCGGCGGAACTACTCCCAGCAGTCCTCTCAGCCTCGATCTTCCCGGACCAACCGCAGTCCTCAAAGATGGACAGGGAAATCTCTATATCACCGCACCGGCATCGGCTTACGTTTTTGAATTGACCGCGGGCGGCACGGTTCAGAATTACACCGGCTTGGGATGGGGCTATTTTGCCGGAGACGGCGGCCCGGTCGCCGCAGCCAACGTCGGCCTGGTGACCGATATCGTCGAAGACAGCCTCGGCAACTTCTACCTCACAGACATCGCCGACTCGCGCATTCGCGAAGTCAGCAACGGCATAATCAACACCCTCATTGGTAACGGCACGAAATGCGACATCGCGACGGGAACCAACGTCTGCGGAGACGGCGGCCCGGCCGCCCAAGCGAACCTCAACATTCCGACTTCCATCGCGCTTGACAACGCCGGCAATATCTACATCACTGACACGGTCGACAATCGAATTCGGGTTGCAAACATGGGCACCGCGACCCTCACTGTCGCCGGCACGAGCATTCCGGCTGGAGATATTCAAACCATCGTGGGCGACGGCACGGCATGCAGCATCGCCACCAACCCCACTTGCGGTGACGGTGGCCCAGCCAGCGCGGCCGAAGTAAACAATCCGATGGGCATCTTCGTCGACGCTGCCGGAGACATCTTTATCGCCGACACTCACGATCACGAAATTCGCGAGATTGCCAACGCACTCAGCGGAGGAACCACGATCGCTGCCTACGCCGGACAGACCGGCGCGGCCTGCCCCCTGTCGACCAGCGGCTGTAACGACGGTTCGCTCGCCACCAAAGGTCTGTTGCGCTTGCCCCAGGGAATTTATCTGGATGGCAACGGAAATGGCTACATTGCCGACACCGGCGACAACAAAGCCCGCTTCGTTAATGGGAACAACGGCGTCATCAACACGATGGCCGGCAACGGCAACCAGGGCTTTGCCGGAGACGGCGGGCTGGCGCAGCAGGCTGAACTCGACGCACCCAACGGCGTTTACGTCGATTCAAGTTCGAATATCTACGTTGCAGATACCGGCAACCAGCGCGTGCGTCAGTTCACGCTGGCGGGTAATATTCAGACCATTGCCGGCGGCAGTCTGGGAGACGGTCCTGCGCTGAGTGCGCAACTCGCCAATCCGTACTCCGTGTCAAGCGGTTCGGGAACTATTTACTTCACCGACCAGGCCAACAACCGGGTCCGTGCGCTTACCAATAACAGCGGTGTCTATACCGTCTCTACAATTGCAGGCACCGGCAGTTTAGGTTTCAGCGGCGATGGCGGCCCGGCAACCGCGGCAACCATGAACGCGCCGAGCGGCCTCGCGCTCGATAGTCTCGGAAATCTCTACTTCACCGACACCAACAATCTCGTAATCCGTCAGGTCAATCTCAGCACCGGCATCATCAAGACTGTGGCCGGAACGGCCAACGAGGGATGTCCCCCGCCCACCGGCTGCGGCGACAACGGCCCCGCCACATCGGCCTCGTTCACAGGTCCGCTCGGCATCGCCACCGACAGTGCCGGCAACCTCTACATCGCCGATTATTTCGGCTATCGCGTGCGTGCAGTTAACATGGGTTCGACCACGACTAAGCTGGCTGGCATCTCCGCGAAGCCAGGATATATCGTGACCGTTGCCGGAACCGGCTCGCAGGGCGACTGCAGCTTCAACAACACATGCGGCAAGGCGGCGATCAAGACCGGACTCAACCATCCCGGCGCCACGGCCGTCGATAGCTCGGGCAACCTTTACATATCCGATCAGTGGAACAACGCAGTCCGCGTGGTTACAACAGCGGGAATCTTGAACGCCTACGCACTTGGCGGCAAGCCCGGCCCAACCGGAGACGGTGGCCCAGCTTCGAAAGCCGGAATGTGGAATCCATTGCTAGTTACGCTCGATCCAGAAGGTGATTTATACATCTCCGGCGGCAACGATGAACTCGTTCAGAGAGTCGACGTCTTAACTACTGGAATTGGCGGGCCGCATGAGATCGGCACGGCGGTCGGCAACGCAGGCAACGCGACCCTCGGAGGTTTTGCCGGCGACGGCGGTCCTGCTATCGGAACCAGCGTCAGGATGGACAATCTGGGGAGCAGCGTCGATGGATCCGGAAACCTCTACATCGCCGACGCAGGCAACAATCGCATTCGCTACGTACCACTGGCTCCAGCGGGCTCGCCTTCAGTTGCCACTCTCAATCTTGGAACGTGGCCGATCGGGCAAGCCGGCGGAGGGCTTTCGGTGAACTTCACCAGCACTGGCGGCGAAGACCTGAGCCTGAACTCAATTGGCGTGAGCGGAACAAACTCAAGCGAGTTCACCACCACCAATACTTGCGGCACGCTCCCAGCATCGATGGGGCCGCAAGCGGCGTGCAAAGTCACTGTCACCCTTACGCCAACCGGCTACGGTCCGCAAACCGCCACGCTGAATTTCAACGACAACGGACCCAACAGCCCACAGACTGTCACGTTGACTGGCTCTGGCCCCACCTTCAGCGTCTCCGCTTCGCCGAATGCGGTGAAGGTCAACGAGGGACAGACGGGCGCTTCGACGATCACGCTCACGCCGGTTGCCAAGTTCAATCAGCTCGTGAGTCTGTCGTGCTCGGGCGCACCTGCGAACTCGACCTGCACGATCACGCCGAACCAGGTGACTTTGAATGGCAGTAGCGCTTCCACTGCCGCTCTCAGTATTCAAACTCAAAACACCACGCCGACTGGTACCTACACGCTTGTAGTTACTTCAACCTTCCAGAGTCTCGTGGAAACTGCCAAAATCACTTTGAAGGTAAATAAATAAACGCAAAGTGAACTCAGAAAGAAAGGGCGAACTCGAGAAAAATTCGCCTTAGCATCTCCGCTTTGAATCGGGCGAGTCTCTTCGACCGTCCCTCGTTGCCCGTGAGCGCGTTTTGTCTCGCGACCGCTGTAATGTGCGCGTCAGGCATATGCATCGGGCATGACATCCCGCTACATGAGTCTTTTGTCTCATGCCGATACTAACTTCTGAATCTAGACACAAATTGTGATCCGGGACAAACTGAGACACTCCCTCCCCGGTTGATAAGGAAATTTCCCGATGAGAGATAAGTGTGTAATTGCGCTTGCAGCGGGCTCGGTGTTGGTGTTGGCAGCCGGTATCTTTGCCCACAATGTGCAGGCATCGGAATTCGGCGCCAGCAAGCAGGATTCAGCTGCGGCCGCCAGAGCCCGGGGACTCGACGCCTTCCATAAATCTCCTCTGGCTTTCGAAGAAAATCGAGGGCAAACCGATTCTCGCGTGAAGTTCGTCTCCCGTGGTGCAGGTTACGCATTGTTCCTCACGGCCGGCGGCGCAGTAATGAAGCTCGAAAACGGAGCGCGGGCGAAACGCTCCGAACTCGACCAAACGAAGATGGAAGCCGCGAAGCCTTCCGCCATGCCCTACGTTGGCGGATACGCCGGCTCTGCCAGCCGGAGCGCCGCTGGCACCGAAGCGGTGTTGAACATGCAATTCCTCGGCGCAAACAAAAACGCTCTTGTCTCCGCGTCGAACCAACTGCCCGGCTCGAGCAATTACTTCATCGGAAATGATCCCGCCCAGTGGCGAAAGAACGTGCCGAGCTTTGAAAAGATTCGCTACGCCGGCGTATATCCCGGCGTCGATGTCGTCTACTACGGCAGCCAGCGGCAGCTTGAATATGATTTTGTAATTGCGCCCGGCGCCGATCCTAATGTGATTGCGCTCCAGTTCACGACCGGCGCACAGGCCGCTCAGAACCTCTCTCCAGTCATCGACAATACCGGCGACCTGATCGCTCATCTTGAAGGCGGCGATGTTCGCTTTCACAAACCGGTCGTCTATCAGCTTGCAGGTTCACAAAAACAAATCATCGATGGCGGCTACGTGCTCGAAGCCAACGGCGATGTGGGTTTTTCCGTCGGGGCCTATGACCGCAACCGTGAACTGGTGATCGATCCCACGGCCGCTTACTCTACCTATCTCGGCGGCAGCAACGTCGATGTCGGATTGGGCGTTACCCTCGACGGCTTCGGAAGCTGCTTCATTACCGGGTACACGCTCTCCACCGATTTTCCGACTGAAAATCCGCTGCAAGCCGCGAACGCCGGCGAAGAAGATATTTTCATCACGAAATTTGACGCGCAAGCCGACTCGCCCGAATATTCGACGTACGTTGGCGGTTCCGGCAACGACGTCGCCACCGACATTCATCTCGACAATCTCGGCGACATGACCGTCACCGGCTACACGACATCGACCAACTTTCCGCTGGTGAAGCCGATTCAAAGCACCTTTGGCGGCGGTTCGGTGACGGGGGACGCGTTCGTTTTTCAAATCGCTTCACATGGCACGGCGATGGTCTTCTCGACTTATCTCGGCGGCGAAGCGGACGATCAAGGCTCCAGCCTCGCCATCGACAGCAGTAACAATATCTATGTAGTCGGCTACACGAGTTCGGTCAATTTTCCGGTAACCGCGGGAGCACTCCACACCAGTTGCGGCGCAACCTCCACCGGCGTTTGCTCGAACGGATTCGTGCTCAAGATTCCCAGCAGCGGAACCAGCCTGAGTTACTCCACCTTTCTTGGCGGCTCTGGCGGTTTGGGTGATGCCGCTTACGGCGTGGCGGTCGATTCGAAAGGCGACGCTTACGTCTCTGGAGTTACCGGCTCGCCAAATTTTCCGGTCACTGCCAAAGCCTTCGATACAAAATGCGGCTCGGATGGTCTTTGCAACGGCACCTACGATGGATTTGTCAGCGCCATCAACCCGAAAGGAAATGGATTCGTCTTTTCGACTTTCCTCGGCGGCAGCGGCTATGATTACGCTGCGGGCATTGCGCTCGACACGACTGGAGTCTATGTCTCCGGCAACACCACCTCGACCGATTTTCCTGTCACCAAGGGCGCCTTCCAAAGCACATTCGGAGGCATGTCCTCCGGCTGTGTCCCAAGCAGCACCAATACTTGCGGCGACGTGACGATCACGAAGCTGAAGCTGAACGGCACCGCCCTGATTTACTCGACCTACCTAGGCGGCAGCCAGGATGAAAATCCCGGAATGTCGATGGCGGTCGACGCGGGCGGCAGCGTTTACGTTACCGGCCAGACCGATTCGCTGAATTTCCCCGTGGCCAACGCTTTGCTCGGCACCTATAACGGCGGACCGAGCGATGCCTTCCTGACCAAGTTAAATCCGCAGGGCACTGGACAGACCTACTCAACCTACCTTGGTGGCGCTGGTCCGGATAACGGTATTCGCGTCGCGCTCGATCAATTTGCCGACGCATTTGTCTCCGGCACAACCACGTCGTTGAATTTCCCGACGACCGGCGGCGTCTTCCAGCCGCATTGTGCATCGTGCGGCACCGGCATGAGCGACGCCTTCGCCTTCAAGGTGACCACAACCGCGACCCTTAACATCGCGATGAAAGCTCCGGCCAAAGTGGCCAGCGGCGCTACGCTGACCTACACCATCAACACCGGCAATACCGGGCCAGATGTCGCCAGCGCGGTCGCGATCACTGACACTTTGCCGACGGGCACGACGTTCCAGAGTGTGACCGTGAGTCCCGGCACGTGCACTTCGCCGGCGCAGGGCGCATCCGGTACGGTCACCTGCACCCTCGGCTCACAGCCGATAGGCGCGAAAATCAAGATGAGCCTGGTGGTCAACGTGACGGCGACTTCGGGAACCGTAATCACCGATAACGCCGCCGTGACTTCGGCAAACGGCAACAAAGCATCCGCCACGGCGAATACCACCGTGAATTAGATTTCTGTTCTTGGGATTGGGTTCCAGCACTTGGGTTCTAGCGTCTGAGTTCAACATCTTGCTTCACAAATGTGGAGGTTTTTCGTTATGCATTTTCGGGCTTCTGTCGCCTCAATCTGCCTGAGTATGGCACTCGTCTGCAGCGCCCCGGCGCAGTCGAAGTCTCAACCCGCGCAAATCCCGGAGCAAAATAACGGCCCGCAGCATCCTTCCGGCGATATGACGGTGATTCAGCACATCGTCTTCATCATGAAAGAGAATCGCAGCTTCGATAATTACTTCGGCACCTTCCCCGGCGCGAACGGCGCAACCAGTGCGCCCATCTCAACCGGGCAGATCATCAACCTCGGCCACACGCCCGACGCTACTCCGCGCGACATCGCTGGCCACGGCTGGTACGACTATTCCAGCGGCTACGATAACGGCAAAATCGACATGTTCGACGTGATCCCCGGCGGAAGCATCAACGAAGACTATCTTTCGCTGACTCAGTTGCAGCAGCAGGATCTGCCCAACTACTGGACTTACGCCCAGAAGTTCGTTCTAGCCGACAACGCCTTCTCTTCGCTCCGCGGCGCCAGCCTCCCCAACCACCTCTACATGGTCGGCGCGCAATCCGGTGGAGACTTCCTCAACCCGCTCCTCGGAGCCCAGACGCCCAACTACTGGGGCTGCGATGCGCCTGCAGCAACGTATGCCCGCGTCTCCGATCCCCAGACCGGACTGGTCACCGCTCCGTTTCCATGCTGGGATTTCCAGACTCTTGCCGACAGCCTTGAGAACGCAGGCGTCAGCTGGAAGTTTTACGCTCCTCCGACCGGCACCTCCGGTTATACGTTCAACACGCTCGACGCCATCAATCACATTCGCAACGGCCCGCTCTGGGCGACGAACGTCGTCAACACCACAGAATTCATCACCGACGTTCAAAATGGCAACTTGCCCTCCGTCAGCTGGATCACCATGGGATCGCCCTACAACGAGCATCCTCCCGAGAGCACCTGCGTCGGCGAAAACTGGACCGTCACCCAACTCAACGCGCTCATGGCTAGCCCCGAGTGGGCCACTACGGCAGTCTTCATCGCCTGGGACGATTTTGGCGGCTTCTACGATCACGTGCCTCCGCCAACCGAGGATTTCTTCGGCCTCGGCGGCCGCGTCCCGTTCCTGATCATTTCGCCGTATGCGCAGGCCGGCTATATTTCGAAGACGCAATATGAATTCTCGTCGGTTCTGAAATTCATCGAAGAGCGCTTCGGACTTCCGCCCCTCACCAACCGTGACGCCGTCGCCAACGACACCACCGACTCCTTCAACTTTTCGCAGACTCCGCTCAATCCGGTAACGCTCAGCACGCGCAGTTGCCCCTTCGTCGATCCCAACGTCTACGTCGGCGGACAAACCGTCGGCAAGCCGTCTCCGACCACCGTGCTTTATCTGGTCAACAACAGCAACACCAAGATGACGCTGACCAGCGTCACCGCGAGCGGGCCCTTCACCGAGAAAAACAACTGCCCGACCAGCATTCCCGTCGGTCAGAAGTGCACGCTCGATATCACCTTCAAGCCGACGGCGATCGGTCCGGCAAGCGGAACCATCACCATCAAAGACAGCGATCCAACCAGTCCGCAAACGATAAATCTCACAGGCGTGGGCATCGCTACGGAATTCTCGGCCATCACCAATTTCGGATCGCTCTACCTTGGCACGACGGCAGCGAAAACCGTGACCGTGACCAACACTCAGAGCACGGCTCTGACTCTCAACACAATTTCCACCAAGGGTCCATACACGCAAACTAACAATTGCGGCTCGGTGCTCTCGGGCAACAGCAGCTGCACGATTACGGTCAACTTCAATCCCGTGATCACCGGCACAACCTACGGGGGATTGTCGGTGCAGGGCAGCGACGCGCTCCCGACTCTCACCGTCGATCTCGAAGGTACCGGTCAGCAGATCGAGTACAAGCCGACCAGCCTCACCTTCCCCAGCACCGCGGTGGGCAAGTCGAGTGCGCCGAAGATCATCACCATCACGGCGGCAACGATTCCGCTGAGCGTGGGAACGATCAGCACCACAGGCGCGTTCTCGGAAACCAATACCTGTCCCGC
>CAZGXY010000041.1:0-50821 GCA_964530145.1 uncultured Acidobacteriaceae bacterium
TCACGCTCTCGCCCTCGGTATTCGCCACGGCCAGGTCGAGCTTCTTCTTATTGCTCGTGAAGTAGCCTGTTGCAATCGACTGCGGGGTGGCGGAGACCGCGTAGTATCCGTCCGGACTGAACGCGCCTTTTCCGTTCCCCAGCAAAATATCAACCTGATAGTCGCCCGCCACGGCGACGTCAAGCTTGCCATCATTGTTGAAGTCGCCCGGCGCGACGGCACTGCCATCTATGTCATACGGGACCGGCGTGGTGACAGGCGCGCCAAACGTTCCATCGCCGTTGCCGGGCAGCACCTCGACGCAGTTGCAGGGCACACCCTGCGTGCTCGTTCCTTCGACCGTGACGATGTCGAGGTTGCCGCTGCCCATGAAGCCGCCAAGCGCGAGCATGTAGGGCTCGGCGGTCGTTGGATAGGAGACTGGCGGCTGGAAAGTCCCATCTCCATTTCCGAGCATCACCCGGATACCGTTGGTGAGCTTGTCGCTGATCGCGAGATCCAGGATGCCGTTCTTCCGGAAGCTCGCCGTTACACCGTACCAGGGGAACACACCGACGGCATACGTGGAGCCTAGCCGGAACGTGCCATCTCCGTCTCCCAGGTAAACGCTTACGCTACCCGTCGGGAAATAGTTCACCTCGGCGACATCAAGCGTCCCGTCACGGTCGAAGTCTCCCACGACCACGGAGTATGGATAGGACTCCCCCACATCAAGGCCGCTCCTGGTCTCGAACTGGGCTTGCGCGGCCGGGGGTACGGCGACGATATGGAGTAGTAACGGAAAAATGGTCAGAGCCAACAAGGATGACGGCCGGACTGCGAACATACGCAGCATCCGCGAAATGTAGCACGAGTTGGCTGCCCTGGCAACGGTGCGGAGGCAGCGGATTTTGCTTTGACCCGCACGCTCGACGTGCTACGCTTCGTTCCGTCGAAAAGGCGTGACGACGGAGGCAGCGCTATGGCGCGTGACAAAACACAGGGACGGGCGGGACGTTCCCCGATTCTTGGCAAAGTGCCATCCTTACTGCACGTCACTGACTTTCCCGTTCAAGAACGTAACCTTCAAATCTTTGTACACATAAATCTGCTTCGATCCTAAGTTGACGATCTTATCCGGCTTGCCCAGCGCAGCCTGCACCTGATCGGGCGTCTGCCCCTTCTCGATGCTCGCCGGCTCGGCGGCCGGCTGATCCTGCGGGGCGGGTTGAGCGGGAGCTGCACCCTGCGGCTGCGCCGCTTGCTGTCCGCCCTGATCTGCCGCTGGCTGCTGTGCACCCTGGTCTGTGCCCTGCTGCCCTCCGCCTTGGTCGTCGGTGCTGATGGAAAGCAGTTGCCCGATGACATCTTCAATCGAACCCGCGTTGGCCGATAACAATGAGCCCTTGGGAAACTGGAAGACGACATTTGCCTTCATGTAAGTCGGCGGATCGGTCTTGTTGCAGGTATCGCACTCGACAATGCCCATGACGATCGTGTCTTTGGCCTCGTTGACCTCAATCTTCGTGGGATAAATTTTGTCGCCGACGGCCATCAGGTGCGTGGTCTGTTCTTTGCCGAACTTCTTCATCGCAAACCCCAGCCCCTTGGAGACTGTGGTGTTGGGCGAATGTACTTGGCCGCTTTCGTATTTCGTCGAGAGGATGCTCTGATCCGAATAAGGCACTCCGAGGATTCCGCCCTTCTCGATTTTCAGCACCGTCCCTTTTTCGACCACGGAGAATCCGCCGGTATCGGAACCCATCTTCGCCAGCTTGTATTGCGCTACGAGTTGCTCCTGGAGCGTAGGAGCCTGCGCCGCGGAGAGTGAGGTCAAAAATATTGCCAGGAACATTGCAATGATGATTGCGAAAACAGAAATAAAGGAACGGACTCTCTTTGCCATGACCACATCCTCCGAGCACATTTGAATTCCTCTGGGCGATCGAAACCGCACGATTTGCGACTCAAACTATCTGCAACTGCGATGATCTGCGATTGGGAAGTGTAGCAAAAAGGAGATTAGCTTTACATGCCAAAAAGGAGCGCCATTTCCGGCGCTCCTTTTCGATTCAATCGTTCAGCTTGGTTTATTGCGTGCCGCCACCCGGACTCGCAGCTTCCTGCTTCACCTGCGACTCGGTCTGATCGGCCTGCTGTTGTTGTTGCTGCAAGGCTGCCGCCGCCGTGGTGTCCGGCTGCGGAGGCGGAACGGCCCCAGGCTGCGTGCCCGTATCGGGCGCCGCCGGCATACCGCCGGTCCCTTGCTTCTTTGCCAGTTCACCCATGCCGTTGGTGATGTTCTCCGCGAAGTGGTTATACATCTCCTGCAAGTCATCCACTTTCACGGCAACGGTTTGCCCTGACGCGCAGTCGCCTTTCTTGGTCGCCGAGACGCTCGCGTTCACATTGTTGTCCGCATCCGGAGTGTCCGTCAGCCGCGTGATCACGTCACCCGACGACAACGCGCATTCCTGACCGTTGGCCACGACCGTCACACCGGTATCCACCACGAAAGTGCGCTGTGATGGGTCGAGCGCCGGCGGTGGAGTGTTGCTCGCAGTAGCCGGAGCTGCCGCCGCTGCCGGAGCGGCTTGCGCGCCGCCCTGGTCCGCGGCCTGTGTCTGTTGTGCCGCCAACTGCGCTTTCACTTCCTGCGCAATCGCTTCCTTCACTTCAGGGGTCAGTGCCACTGGTCCGGAAGCCACCGGAGCCGCGTCTCCGCCGCCCCCTCCGCTGTCACCGCTGGCTGCGGCATCGGCCGCCATGGCGTCCGCGTTGGCATCAGCCCGGGCTGCATACGCCGCCTGGAGTTGCTGCGAGATCAGATAGTCCGTGAGCCAATAATACGGAGCCGCATACACCGGATAAGGATTCCACCACCCGCCATAGAATCCCCACCACGGCGCTCCTCCCCATCCCCACGCGCCAATACCCCAAGCCACAGGCGCACCCCAGGGATGCCAGCCCCATCCATAAAATCCCGGATGGTACCAGACGCCAGGGTAGAAACCGTAATACATATGTCCGCCCCAGCCGTAGCCGCGATAAATCCCGACATGGTAGACCCCGCCGGCATAGAAGGTCCGCGAGTAATAGGCACGGCCGCCGCGCGTGACATAAGCGCGCTGCACGTAACCGCCGCGCCCGTGGGTCACGATCGTCGCGCCGTTATGCACGCTGACCACCGTCCGCCCGCCGCGAAGCCCGTGACTGATTTGCATGCCGTTGCCATTGATCGAACGAATCTGTCCATTCGGACGGATGCTCGCCGATCCACCGCCCTTAAGCGCTACCGTTCGTCCCGGAGGCGCGCGGTTCACGCTGGCTGTTCTCGTTGGAGTTGCGCCGCCAGGCCGGCCCGCTGTCGTGCCCGGACGACCCGCGGTCGTATTCGGACGATTCGTTGTCGCGCCCGCTGACCGGCTGGGCGTCGCTCCGCCTGACCGGCTCGGCGTAGTCGTGTGGCCTGCCGTCCCCGTGCTCGGCCGGCTCGCCGTATTCGTACGCGACGGCGTGGTTGAACGAGAAGGAGTGGTCGTGCGCGACGGCGTAGTTGTATGAGAAGGAGTAGTCGTGTGCGATGGCGTGCTGCTGCGGGATGGCGTCGAAGCATGCGACGGCGCGCTCGGCTTTGACGGAGCACTCGGCTTCGATTCAGTTTTGTGCTGGCCCAGCGCAAACACCGGAACTGCCATCATCAGCAGAAGCATCCCCGTTTTGCGCAGCATGAAAGCAGTCTTCGAAATTCGATTCATTGAGGCCTCCTGGCCCATACATTCGTTCCGTCGTAGCGGCGGCACATCTCTGCCCCCAGAGAACCGCCTATAGCTTTAACCCTCAAACAGGCGAAAGTTCCCCGAAGAAATCAACTAAATTTTCGAACGGTGAAATTGAGGCCCGAAAATCGCGCCGCTCGGGGCGCGCGACACGAGGCGAAAAAACGTTACCAGAATATCGGCCATGGGGCAATGTCTGATTAGCTACTCTGCCTAATTCCTGGGGAACGGTTTTCCGGATCGGTCCCCCGAACCGATCGCTCTTTATCTATGTAACGTCACTAGGGTAATCTACTATGCTCCTTCGGAGGCAACTTTGCGCTACCTCGATCGTCTGCAACCGCTCGCCCTTTTCGTCATGCGCCTGACTCTCGGCGTGATCTTCACAGTCCACGGATATCACAAGGTTTTCGGCGGGCTACATCACCACGTTCAATTTGTCCAAAGCCTCGGCCTGCCCGGCTGGAGCGCCTATCTTTCCGCCTTCGCCGAGTTCTTCGGCGGCCTGCTGGTCCTCATCGGCCTCTTCACCCGCGCGGCCGCCTTCGCGATCTGCATCGATATGGTCGTCGCCATCGTCAAAGTTCATTGGCACAGTGGACTAACTGGCGAACACGGCCTTGAATTCCCGCTCGCCCTTGCCGCCATCGCATTCGCTCTCATCTTCTTCGGTGGCGGAGCAATCGCTCTCGATCACGTCCGCGCCCCAGGCGGCGGAAAAGCGAAATAAATCTCCGGTCCCGGGGTGGAAATATCCGCGCAACTTGTCCCCGGAATATGGGTTTGCACGATAGTTGAGAAGCGCGCGCCGAAGTGCGGGCTTAATCATTGACACTTCTTTACAGCGAATCCAGGCTCTAGGTTGTACCAATACGCTCCCGGTAATTATGATGAATGTGAAACACTTCCAAGCATCTAGAGATTTCGTAGGCGCATCCTATCGCTTACCCCAACGGAGGTTTGTCTTGAGAAAGTTAGCGCTGTTTTTACCCCTCTCGGTTTTCATGTTCCTCGCCCAGTTTGCTTCGGCCCAACAATTAGACTTTTTCGTCGGCGGCGGAACACTGCTCTCGTCGTCTCCCACAAACTCTGGAGTTTTCTTTCAGCAACCGGCGGAAAAGGGCGGCACGTACCTCAACGTCGGCGGCGATGTCGCCGGCTTCAGGCACCGCCTCGGTTTCAACGTTGAAACCGCCTGGAGGGCCAGCCAGGGCGTTTACGCCGGAGAAAACGTGAACTACCGTCCCATCCTCACCGACTTTAACGCTCTCTTTCAGCCTAAGCTCGGCAAGAAGATTGGCCTCGACCTGATGGGCGGCATCGGCATCGCCGCGACGCGATTCTATGAGCCGGAGATCGTGCAGTGCAGCTACTTCAGTGGCTGCATCAACTACACCAGCAGCGACCATTTCATGGAGCACCTGGGCGCCGGCATCCGTTATTACGTCTGGCACCATGTGTTTGTGCGCCCCGAGGTTCACTATTACCACATCCAGAACAACGTTGAGTTCAACAGCGACAGCGTGTTCCGTGTAGGTGGCTCAATCGGCTATACCATCGGCGGCGACTAAACCGCAGGCGTCGAGTTTTTCACGGCTAAACCAAAAGGCAGCGTCTCTCGACGCTGCCTTCTCCTTTCTCAATTCAACTCTCCCCACGGTTCGCTCCCGCACATTCCGGCCTCGCGAATGGCGGCGTACATGTACTCGATCGCCTTGGCGCAATGCCCATTGAATTCGCCGGCAAGTCCTGCTTCGCATAGCCTGCGCTGATGAAAAATCCTTCCGTCGAATTAGTTGACTCTCAGATGTCAGCTCCAGATTCGAACCGGTCTCGACCAATCCCATTCAGCAAAATCGATTTCGCTCGTAGGTAACAAAACTTCAGGTCACCTCTCGCGGTGACTGCAGTTACCTTTGTTTCCTTCCACTCTATCCCTACCATGCAAAAACCCTGCCCCCTCAAGAAGGAGCATCGCATGGACCGCCGTCGCCAATCGCGAGTCTTCGTCGATCTGCCAGTACAGATTTGGGGTATGGACGCGAACTCCCGGCCTTTTACTCAATCCGCCAGCTTGCGCTCGATCAGCGGCCGGGGCGCAACTCTGCAATGTGTGGATGCTTTCCTGAAGCCGGGCGAGGTGATTGACATTCTCTATGAAGGCAATCGCGGCCAGTTCCGCATTGTCTGGTGCGGCAGGCCGGGAACTCAAAGCGCAGGCGAAGTGGGTCTGGAGAACGTCTCGGAAACTCGCCTCTGGGATGTCGATCCGCTACGCTGCGCCGCAGCCGTCGGCCAAGGATGAATTGCAATAGAGGATGAAGGCAATAACGGATGAGCGGGAATAAAAATTGGGGAGGGCGGGGAAAGGCTACACCCGCTTTGGACGGGCCACCTGAGTATGGTGCCTCGGCCGCACAAAAACAAGTGCAAAGCGATATTCGAACCTAAACTTTGATCCATGTTGCAAAGACTTTCATACGGAGAATCAAAACCCGTGCTGTGGATTGAAGAAAAGTTGCAAGATCTCGTCATTCGCGTCTGCTCCACGATTCCCGGGATTTCCTTCCAGGTTATCTTCTTCCTGACCTCCAGGTTGTAGACTCGCAATCATGCAGGTAAAAATTCTGGGCTCGGCCGCCGGCGGCGCATTTCCGCAATGGAACTGCGGCTGCGCTAACTGTCGATCCCTGAGGGCCGGAACTTTTGCCGGCAAGGCTCGCAGTCAAACCCAGGTCGCCATCTCCGAAGACGCCCGCTCGTGGTTCTTGCTGGGCGCCTCTCCCGATCTGCGCGCACAAATCGAGTCGACTCCGGAACTGCATCCGCAGGAAGGCATCCGCCAATCCCCGATCGCAGGCGTCGTGTTGGCCAACGCCGATGTCGATCACGTTCTCGGTCTGCTTCTGCTTCGCGAACTTCAACCCTTGCGCGTGTACGCAACTCCGTCAGTTCGCCGCATTCTGCGCGAAGATAATTCCATGTTCGCGATGCTGCAACGGATTCCCGAACAAATTTCCTGGGAAGACATGAAACTCGAATCGCAATTTGCCTTGCGCGACCCGCAAGGCAATTCCGGGCCCCGGATTCAGGCGTTGTCTCTAGGCGCCCACTACCCACCCTACGTCACCGCCGGAAGTCAATCGCAACTCGCACCGCGCGAAGCCTCGCTCGGATTCCTCATCCGATCGCAAAACGGCAAGCAGCTCGCCTACATGCCGGCTGTCCCTCAACTCGACGAAAAACTGCTCCAGCAACTTGACGCCTGCGACATTCTTCTTTTCGACGGAACTTTCTGGAGCGACGATGAACTCATCCGCATTCAAGGCAGCGGCCAAACCGCTCGCCAGATGGGCCACATCCCAGTGCAGGAGACGCTCGTGAAGTTGGCGGAAGTGCGCCGCCCGCGTAAAATATTTCTACACATCAACAACACCAATCCCATTCTGGACGAGACTAGTTCTCAATATCGGCAGGTGCGGGCCGCGGGCTGGGATGTGGCGGAGGATGGATGGCAACTCGATCTGTAGGCACCGAAGCCGCACAGTCGGCCCCCTTATTCTCGCTCGAGGAACTTCGCGCGCAATTTCAGGCCGTCGGCGAAGAACGTTACCATCACAAACATTCCTTTCACCTGCTGATGCACGAAGGAAAACTTACGCGCGGCCAGCTCCAGGCCTGGGCGCTGAACCGCTATTACTACCAGAGCATCATTCCGATTAAAGATTCGATCATTCTCTCGCGCGGCCCCGACCCGGTTTTTCGCCGCGCCTGGCGCAAGCGCGTAGTCGATCATGATGGCGACGCCACCAGCGAAGGCGGCATCAAGCGCTGGATCAAGTTAGCCGAAGCCACCGGTCTTGACCCCGCGCAGCTCCGAGCCGGCAAAGGCATTCTTCCCGCCACACGCTTCGCGGTAAATGAATATCTGAATATCGTGCGCAGCCGCTCCCTGCTCGAAGCCGTCGCGTCTTCGCTGACAGAATTGTTTGCGCCCAAGCTGATCACCCTGCGGGTGGATAAGCTTCGCGAACACTACCCGTGGCTCTCCGGAGGTCTGGATTACTTCGAAGCGAGGCTGTATCAGGCGCCGGAAGATTCGCAATTCGCCGTGAACTATGTCCACGATCACGCCAAAAACCGCGCCGAACAGGAACTGGCAATCCAGGCCCTGCGCGACAAATGCGACATCCTCTGGGCCCAGCTCGACGCCCTCTACTTCGCCTACGTCCAACCAGGCTGGCCCCCGCCGGGAGCCTTCCGGATCGAAGGCAAATAGCTCGATGCCAATTGAGGACGCCACGTAAGATGCCTCCACCCCAGGACACCGACAAACCGCGCCTCGCCACAGGCTGCCGCTGGGGAGCCGAAGCCAAGCCCGGCATAGAAGAACGGGTGGTTCTCTTCCCCGAAGGCGCAATCAAACTCCAGGGCACCGGACGCCAGATTCTCGAACGCTGCGACGGCGAACGAACCTTCGGCGAAATCATCGCCGGGTTGCAAGTCCAATTCGCCACTGCCGATCCCGCCAAAATCCGCTCCGACATCGGCCAATTCCTCGAGCAACTGCGCCACAAGCGCATCGTGGATTATTAGCCGCACAGGTCGCATTACGGATTACCTGCGCCCTTCGCTGACGGCTTCTGATTTCCACAGGCCCGCGCGTGCCTGTGGCCTCACGCCAATTCCTCCCAACCCACGTTCAAAGCCGCTCCCAGCTTCTTCCATGTGGCAACCGATCCAGCCTTACGCTTCGTTTCGATCGCCGCAATCAACGCCCGCGAAACCTTTGACTTCTTCGCAAGCTGCTCCTGGGTGAATTCCCGATGCTGGCGCCATATACGCAGCGCAATCTCTCCGCGCAGCCTGCGCTCGATCATTTCCAGAGGTATCAGTTCATCTTCGCCATCCTCAAGACGCGCCCTCGCGGCATCGTATGCTTTCACGTCCGCGAGCATTTCCGCGTCCTGCATCAGCTTCTGCAAATCTTCTAGCGGAATCACGGCGAATTCCTTGCCTTTGCGGGTAATGGTCTCTATCTCCATTCAATAAATCCCTCCCCTCGCTCCCACTTCCAAGGCCCAAAGTTCCAGACGGTCATCATGCAATTCGTAAATTACTCGCCAGGCGCCCACTCTCAATCGATATCCGTCACGACCCTGAAGTTTGGTGACGTTATTGTGCTGCCCATACGGTTCAGCGGCAATACCTTTGATCTTTCCCAAGATTCTCTTTTGCCAGTTCATCGGAAGCCGTGCGAACTCTTTGGCAAACGACCTTGTCGTGAGGATCGCGTACATCCGTTTCCATTGTTACTTACGGTAACAATTAAAGTCAAGCTGCTTTTGTCGCCACAGTAACCTGTCCTATTGAGCACCAAACCTATATTCTTTAAAAGTCGCATGATTCCCAACCCTCTAGCCCTGATCGCCGAAATTACCCACCGCTGCCCCCTGCACTGCGTCTATTGCTCCAATCCGCTTGAACTGGCGGCGGTCAATTCCGAACTCTCCACAAAAGAGTGGATCAACGTCTTCAATCAATGCGGCAAGCTGGGCATGCTTCATGCCCACTTCACCGGAGGCGAACCGCTGGCCCGGCCCGATCTAGCCGAACTCCTCGCCGCCGCCCGCGCCGCCGGCCTCTATACAAATCTGATCACCTCGGGAATCGGGCTGAATGATGCACGTCTCACCTCCCTCGTCGAGGCCGGCCTCGATCACATTCAGATCAGTTTTCAGGATTCGCGCGAAGAAGCCGCCAACTGGATCGCCGGAGCCAAAGCCCACGCGCACAAAATCGAATTGTCGCGCGAGATCCGCCAGCACAGGATCGCATTCACCGTAAATCTGGTTGTTCACCGGCAGAACATCGACCACATCGAAGAGATGATTGCCTTCATCGAAGATCTCGCCCCCGAGCGCATGGAGATCGCCCACACCCAGTATTACGGTTGGGCGCTAAAGAATCGCGCTGCGTTGCTGCCGACGAGGGAGCAGCTCGATAAAGCGGTAACCGCAGTGACCGCGGCAGAAAAGCGCCTGGACGGAAAAATTCGCATCGACTTCGTCGTTCCCGACTATTACGCCCGCTTCCCCAAAGCCTGCATGGGAGGCTGGGGACGCAGACTGATTCTCATCAACCCTTCCGGCAAAGTTCTGCCCTGCCACGCCGCCGAAGTAATCCCGGGAATGACCTTCGAAAATGTGCGCGAGCAGTCGCTGGAATCCATCTGGCGAGACTCGCCCTCATTCCAGCGCTTTCGTGGAGAAGAATGGATGCCCGAGCCCTGCCGGAGTTGCGACCAGCGTTCGGTAGATTTTGGCGGGTGCCGCTGCCAGGCCTTGCTGCTCATGGGCGACGCGGCAGCGACCGATCCTACCTGCTCACTCGCGCCCACCCACTACATCATCGAAGCCGCTTTAGCCGAAGCCAACTCCGGCAGCTCGACGATTTCGCAACCCGCCACCGCGACCTCATTCGTTCAACTGCAGCAGTTATCGGAAGATCTCTGGAGCTACCGCACCAATCCCAAATAAATCGTAGCCCGAATACACGCACAAGCAGCGCCACATCACCAGCGCACTCCAACCGAAACCGGCCGCATATCCGTCGTCGTTCCGTTCGCCGACCCGTGGATCAGACGGTATTCCGCGAAGACCTCCACGCCGCTCGGCATCTTCCGCGCCACACCCGCTCCAATGTTGTATGCGAATTCGTTCTGCCCGGTGCTGGTAAAACTCCCATTCAGCGGAAGGCTCAAAGCCGGGCACGTTCCCTCCCACCACGTCCAGAAAGGAGTGCACGGCGATCCCGGCAAAGCCGTGTCGCCATGCAATGTCCCCGCGCGCCGTACATATCCCGGTCCAAAAACTACGTAGCCGCTATACAGGTGCGTCACCGGAATATTGATCACCGGCCCGGCCATCACCGTCAGAGCATACGTCGTCGCGCTTGAGGCCTGTGCCAGCGCCAAAGTCGATTGCCGCAAAGGCAAATCGTCGTAGAGCAAATCCACGCGCAGCCCCAGATATTTATTCGCGTTTCTGGCCACGCCAAACGTGCCCCCGACTCCCCCGCCACGCACCCATGTTTTCGTCGAGCCGCTGTCAACGTGCGCGCCTGCTCCAATGTCGAAGGTCCAATTCTTGTAGTCGTGCACTTTTTTCCGGTGCGCGCCCGGCTGCTCGTCGATCGACACTTCTTCGGTTCCAGATTGTTGCGCGTTCGGAGTTGCCGCGGGCTGCTGCGTAGTCGCGGCGGGAGTCGCCGGAGCGGCCGCCGGAGCCTGATTGGCCGGCGCACTCTGCGCGTGTGCTTGCGGAAGCCACTGAATCGTCACCATCAGAGATACGAAAAGCAGCAGCCTCCGTGCACTCGCACTCGCGAACTTTCCTGTCATCCATTCTTCTCCATAACCGGCGTAGTGGCGGACCGCAGCGCTCGGCAATGGAACGAAGAAAGGCGCCGTCCGTAATGGTTCCGCTTGTGATTTGCCGCAAGGCGGTGTCAGCCGTGCATGGCTCGCATCATCTTACCAACTTTGATGCTCACTGTGGCGCGCATGCCGCCTGTGCTCGATTCTTCTCAATCACGCCCAAACCGCCTGTGATAAAAATGGAGTTCATTTTCGAAGCATTTCGAGAACCCGCATTGAATAAACGCCCTTCACAACGGCCCGCCCGCGCAGATCGCAGCGAACCAGAGCGCGCATCCAACTCCGCATGCCGCGTAGCACTCGTAGGCTTCGGAACCGTAGGCCGCGCTGTGGCAAGAATACTGTGCGAGAGCGAAAACACTTCGCTCCAACTCACCCACATCTGCAATCGCAACGTGGAGCGCAAAAGGCAGCCCTGGATTCCTGCCGGCGTCATCTGGACCGATGATTTCAGAGCCCTCCTCAACTCCGGCGCAGATATCATCATTGAACTGATCGGCGGCCTCACGCCTGCGGAAGATTTTGTGCGCAGCGCTTTGAAGGCAGGCAAGTCTGTGGTAACAGCAAACAAGCAGTTAATCGCCCGTCATGGCCCCGAACTTTTGCAACTCGCAAGCGAAAACGGCTGCCAACTCGAGTTCGGAGCCTCCGTCGCCGGCGGCGTTCCCGTACTTCCAGCTCTGCGCACCGGACTCAGCGGCGACCGCCTGCACGGCATCACCGGCATTCTCAACGGAACCTGCAATTACATTCTCAGCCGCATCGAGACCTCGCGCATTCCCTTCAGCGAAGCGCTCGAAGAGGCGCAAGCCCGCGGCTACGCCGAAGCCGACGCCAGCGAAGACCTCGATGGCGGTGACGCCCGCGCCAAGCTTTCCATTCTTGCGCTTGCAGGACTCAAAGTCCGCGTGGCTCCCACCGAAATTCGCGCCCGCACCATCCGCACCATCGACGCCGTCGACTTCGACTATGCCGCCGAATTGGGATGCACCATCCGCCAAATCTCCCGCGCCGACTTGAAAGGCGACACGCTCTTCGCCGAAGTTGGCCCCAGCCTGGTCCCCGCGCCCTCGCCCTTCGGACGCGTGCAGCGAAATTTGAATTTAGTGATGACCTCGGGAGAATACGGCGGCGACAACGCCTTCCTGGGCGCAGGCGCCGGAGGCGATCCTACTGCCGTCGCCGTCGTCTCAGACCTGATGTTCGTCGCGGAAAATCTTTCGCAAGGCCCGCGCCCGCCGCGGCCTTTGCAACTCTCCTCGCCAAAAGTCAGCTGCGACTTCGAAACCCTGTGGTACCTGCGCTTCTGGGTAAAAGATCAGCCCGGAATCATCGCCAGCCTGGCCGCCATCCTCTCCGATCATCACCTGAACATCGATTCCGTGCTGCAGAAACCGGACTGCGACAAGAATGCCCTGCCATTCGTCATCACCCTTGAGCCTTGCCGCGACTCCCAACTGCATCCCGCATTGAAAAAGATGGACGCCCTGAATTTCTGTCTGAAACCATGCCTCAGCCTGCCCATTCTGCGATAGCCGGAGTTCCGCAACAAGAATCGGCCCGCCGCACCCTGAGAGCGGCGAGCCGTTATGTGGAAGGTAGAACCAGAGGAGGAGCTTAATTCCAGAACGGATTGTTCAAGCCCGGCGGCGCCATCGCGTGATCGCTGGTCGTTTCCGTTCCCGACTCACTGGAAATTTTTTCGTCCGTCAGCCGCGACGCAGGCGCCGTTATCTCATCTTTTTCTTCTCGAATACCGCCACCCGGGTTCTCATAATTCATTACCCACCTCCAGCGTCTATGAACGATTTGGTTCTCTGTTTCCATTGAACCACCGATGTAGGCGGGGGGCGCCGCAAAATCCAGATGCGCCGCATCGAAAAATCAACGCCTGGCTCGCCAGCGGGGATTCGCGCGACACCGCCGAGTAGTCAAGCGGAACGTTCTATTCCGACGCTGCGGCTTGAGTGCCGTCGCCGAGGAGTTCGATGACCTGCGGCTTCGAGGAGGCATTGTCGATGATCGTGATGGTGCCGGTCTTCGCGCCCTTTTTTGTCGGAGAAAACTTTGCGCTAATCGTGCACTGCGCGCCGGGCGCGACACGCGAGCCGCAGGTTGATGTCACGGAGAACTCGACGCTGGCTTTGATCGATTGAATCTTTAGTTCCGTCGAACCGGTGTTTGTGAGCGTCAGGGTCTGCGCGGCGCTTGTCGTCCCAACACTTTGATCCTGAAAATTCAGCGGCGTCGTCGGCGAGAAGCTAACCACTCCAGTGTTCAGCAGAGTAGTGATCTGCGCGTGCACCGAATTGACAACCACCAGATCGGGCTTGCCATCGTGATTGAAGTCGCCGGCCGCCACAAACTGGCCTCCCTCCTCGTCTTGTCCCGCTAAGTAAAACACGCCCGTCTGGAAGGTTCCATTGCCGTTGCCCTTGTATACGCTCACGCCCGGCAGAAATCCCGGTGGCGAGCCTGCGTCGGATGCCGCCAGGTCAACCTTGCCGTCGCCGTCGAAGTCCTGAGCGATGACCCAGGACGGCAGATATCCGTTATTAAGGTAGGTCGCGTGCTGGAATGTGCCGTCGCCGTTGCCCAGTAGGACGGCAAGAAAGCCGCTGGTTATCGCCAGGTCGATCTTCTTTTTATTGCTGGTGAAATACCCGGTAGCGATTGCCCCTGGCGCCGTATCGAGAAGGTAAAAGCCGTCAGGAGTGAACGTACCGTTGCCGTTGCCCAATAGGATAGCGACCTGCCAGTTGGGGAAAGCCTCCCCGCCCACGGCCACATCAAGATTCCCGTCATTATTAAAGTCCCCCACCGCAATCGCATAGCCGCCCATGCCATAGGGCAGGGGCGTAGTGATGGGCGCCCCCAGCGTGCCGTCGCCATTGCCCGGGAGCACCTCTATGCAGTAACAGGACACCGACTCGAGGGCGACGACGTCAGTATTCACGCCACCGGTGAAGTTGCCGGTACCGACCATATTTGCTTCGGTGGTTGTGGAATACTCGACGGCCTGCTGGAACGTGCCATCCCCGTTGCCAAGCAGGACGTACACGTCATCGGCGCCGACAACCAAATCGAGTATTCCGTTGTGCCTCAGGCTCGCAGTCGCACCGTGAAAGGACACGCTCGGCAGGGTGTATGTGCCATCAAGTCGGAAAGTCCCGTCTCCGTTCGCCAGCAGGATCCCGACGCTCCCCGAGGAGTTTAGTTCGGCGAGGTCTGGGCTGCCATCCCTATTGAAATCGCCGACCATCACAGACGACACATCGTTGCGCACCGGGAAGGTTGCCAGCGTCTCGAATTGTCCCGAGGCTGGCGTCAAAAGCGCAATTAGCGAAGCCGCCAGCGTGAATATGTCTCTCGCCGTCATCCCAGAATGAGACCTCCGAGAATGCAGTGCCGATCCCGATCGTAACATCGGAACCCAAGACCTTCAAATCCTCTCGGGCGGCGGCCGGGGGCAGGCATGGCGAACCGGAGTTGCAACTTCCCGTAGGCTGCGCAGCCCGGCTAACATGCCCGGAGCGTTGGCAGCCATTGGCGCCCAGAGTCAGCACGCGGAGGAGGATTATGCGAATGTCTCTCAAGCTGCATCTGCTAGCGGTGGTGATCGCCGCGGTGCCGCTCCTAGCGCGCCCGGTCGTGGCGCAGACGGGCCTCGGCACGGTCACAGACGTGAATTCGATGGACTGCTCGCTTTTATATACCCCCAGCCAGATATACCCGAACTCCTTCCGTAACTTCGACACGAGCATGACGAACTGCTATAGCGCCACGCTGGCGGGCTGCCCCAACGGTGTCAGCGATATTGGCTTCGTCTACGGCTACGCACCGCCGATTGCAAGTGTGCAGATAGCCGGAACGATCGTAATGTTTTCGGGCGACGGCGGGGAGAACGCCGCCGTTGGGCCCTTCTTTCCGAAGTATGTGCAAGCCTACCGGACGGCCGGCTACCAGGTCGTCGAGGCCGCCTGGGGTCCCACGCCCGGGTCAGGCATCGCTTGGGAACTGGCGAACTACGCGTCCCCCAGCACGAATCCCAGCATTCTGAACGCCGCCTGCCGTCCCGCGACGTTTCTCAACTGGGTTCGAAACGGAAATTCAGGCGTGGGCAACGGAATCTGGAATCAGTGCCAAGGCGCGACAGGATGCACCAACGGTGGCATGTGCGTGCACGCCGATAGCGGGGGAGCCGGGGCTGTCGCATATGCCTTGACTTGGTACAACGCCGGGGCGGGTGGCGCACCCACAAATGGTGGCGGGTATCTGGACAAGGTGGTCTTAGAAAATGGCCCCGTCTTCAGCGACATCGAGCGGGGGTGCGAAATCGACCAGAGCGGCCACAATGGCCAGTCCACCCCGATCTGCACGTCCGGCACGGGGCAGACCGGCTGCAACAATTGGGCATCACCGCCGAACTACCCACTGGAGTATATGTTTGGCGACCAGAACAGCGTGAACGAGTGGTCGGGCGCCCCATCCCCGTCCTGCGCCAACAACTCGACGTACACTGGCGCGGCCCAGGACACCCTTTGGGCCAACATGAGCGTGGTTGTCGGGTCATCTGGCACGCAGCAGCCGAGTTTTAACTACCCCGTTACGGCCATGTCAGCTTGGTTATGCGAGTCTACCGTTTCCCCCGTCATGTGGAATAACTCTGCTGCGCAGGGCGAGCTTTACTACGCCAAGTTCACGGCACAATCGCAGGCGGGCAACTCCATATCGGTGAACGGGGTCACCGGCTGCCTCCAGTCCCCTGAGGATGTGGAGGAGGGGACCGTCAACATCGGCACGCCGGCTCAACCGTTCTCAGGGTTGCAAGCAATTGAAAACGATATGCTGGGGGCACAACCGGCAAATCCAGCAGCCTCGTGCAATGCCATGGGGCTAGCCAGACTTGCCCAGCACTAAATTCTCGTCAGCACATTTCCGATCCCGCCTCACATCGTCCGAGGGGCGCGGTAGAGGGCGGTCAGCGGAGATATGGACAGGCCCGTATTTCCACCCGCCGTAGGGGACAAACACTCATGAAATACCGCAAGCTCGGACGCACCGGTTTTGAAGTCAGCGACATCGCCTATGGGCTTTGGGGCATGAGCGGATGGAGCGGCTCCGACGACCAGCAATCGCTCTCGTCTCTGCAGCAATCCATCGACGCCGGCTGCAATTTCTTCGACACCGCCTGGGCCTACGGAGAAGGCAAGAGCGACGGCCTGCTCGGCGAAACCATGGCGCGCAATCCGAAAAAACGCCTGTACGCCGCCTCCAAAATCCCTCCTGCAAACGATAAGTGGCCGGCCCTGCCAAAATACAAATATCAGGACGTCTTTTCTCCCGATCACGTCCTCAAATACGCCGACCTGATCCGCAAAAAACTTCGCGTGGATTCCATCGACCTGCTGCAATTCCACGTGTGGGACGACAGTTGGGCCGATGATCCTGACTTTCGCTCGACCGTCGAAAAACTGAAAGACGGCGGCTGGATTCGATACTTCGGCCTGAGCCTGAATCGCTGGGAAGCCGAAAACGGCATCAAGGGCCTGCACACCGGCCTGGTCGACGTAGTGCAAGTCATCTATAACATCTTCGACCAGGCGCCCGAAGATGAATTATTCCCGCTTTGCCAGGAATTAAACATCGGAGTGATCGCCCGCGTTCCCCTCGACGAGGGCAGCCTCGGCGGCAAGATGACCCTCGAAACCCGCTTCCCGAAAGACGATTGGCGCTCCGGCTACTTCGGTCCGGAAAATCTCGCGAACACGATCAAGCGCGTCGAAGAACTGAAGACAATTCTGCCCGCAGACATGACCCTCCCGGAGATGTCGCTGCGCTTCATCCTGTCTCATCCCGCGGTCAGCACGACCATCGTAGGCATGCGAACCGCCGGCCACGTCCGCGAAAACGTCGCTGCCAGCGATGCCGGCCCGCTCGACTCCGGTTTGCTCGCTGAACTCAAGAAGCACCGCTGGGATCGCCAACCGGCGCATTGGTCAGACTGACGGGTCGGACTGACTAGGCAGACTGACGGGTCACACTGATAAAGATCGCTTCGTATCTCGCCTACGACCTCTGGTAGTAGCGCGCGCCACTCTTTACCCTGTTGAGTTTCCCGCGAAGACAATCTCGCGTGTCCCCTGGCCAACCATGAAGAAAAACTTGCGTAAAACTGCGTTCGTCCTGGCACTGTCCGCCATTCTGCTCGGCACAACTCTCTACGCCCAAAATTCCCGCGGCTCCTTGCGCGGCACCGTGCAGGACGCCACCGGCGCACGCGTCGCCTCCGCCAAAATCGTCGCGCAGCTCAAGGGTTCATCTGTGCAGCGCAGCGTCACCAGCGAAGACCGCGGCGAGTTCCGCCTCGACGACCTCGTCCCTGGCACTTACCGCGTCACCGTGAACGCACCCGGTTTCGCCGCAGCCGAGGCCGAAGTAGCGGTCGCCGTCACCACCGTTCACGACATCACGGTCACGCTGAAAACCTCGCTGGTTCGGGAAACCATCAAAGTGCGTGCCGAAAGTTCTTCGATCACTACCGAACCCGTCGACACTTCCAGTGCGGTTCGCGGGGGAGTTGTCGGCTCGCAGGATCTCGAAACCATGCCGCTTCCGGCGCGCAGCTTCGCCAACATCGCCTATCTGGTGCCCGGCACCGAGCCCGTCGAGCCCTCCGACCCCACCAAGGCCCGCATCACCGCAGTCTCCACCGGCGGCAGCTCCGGCCTGAACAACGAACTTTCAGTCGACGGCGCCGACAACTCCGACGACTGGATCGGCGGCTTCCTGCAAAACTTCTCTCCCGATGGCCTTCAGGAATTTGCCGTGCGCACCTCCAACGAAGACGCCGACACCGGCTGGACCACCGCCGGATCGGTCGTAATCACCACCAAGAGAGGTACGAACGACTGGCACGGTGACGCCGCTTTCTTTGAGCGCGACGCCGACTTGAACGCACGCTTCCCCATCGAAAATCCAGCCCAAACCTGCACCAACGGCGTTTGCGTGAACAACCCCAAGCAGCCGTTCTCCCGCCGGAACTACGTTGCCACCATCGGCGGCCCGATTAAGAAAGATAAAGTTTGGTTCTTTACTTCATTTGAGAACGTTGACGAACATGCCAGCATCGCCTACAGTCCCGCCAGCGCCACCCAATTCGACGCGCTCTCACAGTTAGCCTCCGACGGATTGATTGCCGGAGTTCCCTCAATCGCAGTTCCGCAGAACGTCCCAATTCCCTTCCTCGACTTCCTCGGTTCCCTGCGCTTCGACTGGGCGCAATCGACGAAATCGAATTGGTTCCTTCGTGCCTCGGAAGACAGCTACACCACGCACAACGCGCTGGTGGAGCAAGGCACCCTGCCCTCAACCGGCCTGCTCACTCACAACAATTACTGGAACGTAGCGCTGAGCAATAGCTACACATTCAGCCCGACCTGGCTGGGCAATCTGGTGCTCGACGCCAGCCTGCTGCATCTCACGCAAACCCGCAACTCCGATCTCGGCTTCGCGCTGGCATTTCCCTTCAGTGCCACGGCGCTGACCGTCTCCGGCTTCGAAACCTTCGGCGACAACCAGTTCGCCACTCCCATCACTTTGTTCCCGGATCTGCGCAATCAGGATAAATATCAGTTCCGCTACGACCTCACCCACGTCATCAAAGACCACGCCCTGAAATTCGGAATCGATTTCATTCACGAGCCGGTACTCAGCGGAGCATTCGCCTCCAACGCGGAGACTCTCGCGCAGTACATGAACAATCCCAGTTTCTACGTGCAGAATCCGGGCGTCTTCGGCACATTCGCCCCGCAATGCACCGGCTTCAGCGCCACCGACGGCTCAACCTGCACCTACACTCCCGCCTCCGACGGCACCTTTTCGCAGAACATCCAGCGGCTCGGACTTTACGCCGAAGATTCCTGGCGCGTCTCGCACCAGCTCACCGTCAACTACGGCCTGCGCTACCAGACCACTTGGGGATTATTTACGGGCGAGGGCCGAAGCGAGGCTGACAACGCCGCTTACATAACTCTGCAAGCCTTGCAGATACCAATAGTGCCCGCGGTTCCCCACGACTATCACAAGCAGATCGCGCCGCGCCTGGGTTTCGCCTACTCGCCCGGCGCCAGCGGAAAAACCGTGATCCGCGCCGGCTTCGGGCTTTTCTACGACGATCTCGCGCAAAACGGATGGGCCACTGCCTTCCAGGGAACGAACAATTCCACCTTCACCACCGGAACCTGCAGCCTGACCGGCGGCGCCGGCACCTACGCGCTGACCGGTGCCGGCTGCCTCACTGGCGGCGCAGGAGCGACCGGCAATCTGGTCGGCTCGCCCTATAAAACTCCTTATTCCATTCACACCACCGGCGGAATTCAGCACGCCTTCAACGACCACTGGATGGCCAGCGCCGACTACGTGCACGAGCAAGGCAATCATGGATACCGCGGCTTCCCTTACACCACCGGCACCAGCTTGTTTACTCCGCTCATTCCAGCCTCCGATCCAAGCTACGCCGCCGATCAGGCCGCAGTCGTGCCCAATGTCAACGTCTTCCAGTCCGACAATCGCTCCAGCTACAACGGCCTGATGTTGCATCTGCAAGGCAATATCCGCCGCTTCGATCTCGTCGCAAACTATACGCTCTCGAAAGCGCAAACCTGGGGATGCCTGCTCGGCGAGTTATTCGATTATGTCGATGGAGTCTGCCCCAATGAGCCCGGAACTCAGAATGCCGGCTTACTGAACGCTTTTGGTCCGGGCGACTACGGGCCATCCGGCGAAGACGTTCGCCATCGATTTGTCTTCGCCGGAATCTTTCATCTTCCTGGAGGATTCGAACTCAGCACCATCAATCAGGTTGAGAGCGCGCGCCCCATCACCATCACCAATACCGACAATACCGACCGCATTTACGTCAACGGAAACTACACCGGGCTCGACATTTTCCGCGGCACACCCTACATTCAGTCCGATCTCCGTGTCACGCGCCCCATCAGGCTCAACGAGCGCTGGCAACTCGATCCCTTCGTCGAGTTCTTCAACATTTTTAACCGCAATAATCCTGGAGCGAACTTCGCCGTCAATGTCGTGCAACTCCCGGTTCCGGCGGCGCAGATGCAGCCCAACAAGGAAGGCATCACCAATGTCACCAGCGTCTGCGCGAACGCATCCTGCTCAGTGACCACGCCCATTACCAGCCTGAACCAGCTCGAAATACCCGAAGGCGCACTCGGAGATTTCTTCGGACCCGGAACAACAGTGGGCATTCCCTTCGCCGCGCAGATCGGAGTGCGGGTAACCTTCTAGAGGAGGTCCAACCAGAGCAGATCCAACACAAGCGGACACAAGAGCCTTGCCTCTATAAAGCCCCGTGCCCCGTGGTAAAGCAATTTGATCCGTTAGCGTCTCTGAACGCCCCATCAAATCACGAAATCCCCGCGCCCAACCAATTCCCACTTTGAAACTCCACTCGCATTACCTTCGCTGCCCCACCCTCGTGCCTATCGCTTCCTCGCCAACGGACTACACTCAATCCATGCACCGCGCCTACACCATCGCCCGCGTCAAAGGAGGCATGAGGTTCACCTGCTCGCATTGCTCTCACCATGTCAGCACCCTCGACTTCGACCCGCGCGACGGCAATCTCCGCACCCAGGCCGCCACCGCCATCAACCAGCATGCCACCAAAGTCCATCACGAACCCGTAACCATCTCCTCGCTCGACTCCCAACAGCGCATCTGGCGCACCTGACCGGCCCCAGGGCCCACCGCTTCAGCGCTGCGATCAATCCGGTTCGTTCCGCAGTTTTTCGCTACGGTTTTGAGTTCATTCAGTCGAACTCCGTTCGGACCGCACTCGCTCTCTCCGGCCAATTCTTGCCTTAAAACCTTTGGGTCACGCGATATCCGCGTGACCCATGGTGTCCCGCAAAACCTCGCACCTTGCGCCTTGGCGCAGCCTGGCTGGAATGCATGCTGCGGAAGCTCAGAAAGCGCCTTTCTCGTGGATTGCGCAGTGTGCGGACCTCGGCGAAAATTGCTTGCCAACATTCGCCGCGGGCAAAGCGATTTCCGGATGCGCAGGTACGACGTCTGCAACCGATTTGCCCAGGTCTTCGTCCACTGGGGTTGCCAGAAAGGCGTGGACGATAATTCCCGCGTGCGGCCCGGCCATGTACACCGCCATACCCGCGATTTGTCCGCTCTCATTGATGTTGCTAGCCGAGACTACGTAGAGGTTGGAACTTGCGGGAAACAGAGTGTTAAGGTCGATCACCTTGCCGTTCTGCCAGAGGAGGCCGCGGGACCAGTTGGAGTTGGAGTCGAAGGAGCTTCCCACCGCCTGGCCCCGGTTATTGATGCTGGTGGCAAAGGAGGCAACATCTCCCGGCAGAAGGCGGCCGCCGCCGAGGGCTGTGACTGTCTTGTTCTGCCAAATCGCGGCCAAAGGTGTGCCGTCTGAGTTGATGGCTTGACCAACAATTTGGTTGTGGCCGTTAATGGCGTAGGCGACAGCGTACGGATTTCCCAGGTTCGGAAGCGGGGTGGCAGTGCCGTTTTGCCACACTACGGCGTGATTCACTGCGATGCAGGTTCCCGAGTAGCCTACCGCCTGGCCTTGATTGTTGATGCCGATTGCCTCCCCGTCCGGATCGTGATCGATTGTAGGAAGAGGTATGGCCACGCCGTTGTCCCACATCACCGGCACGTCAACCATAAAATTCTCCGTGTCCGGCAGGCAGGTAGAATCGGCGATGCCATTTTCCGCATAGCCTGCGACTTGTCCGCTGTCGTTAATTGCGCTGGCCTGCCCGTTATTCCCGCCGACCGCTGGGAGAGCGGTCATGATGCCGTCTCGCCAAAGAAACGGTTTACAAATAAGGTGCGTGCCGAAAAGGCAGACATCTTCGCCGTTTGGATCTAAATCCGATGTTTCGGACATGCCGACGGCTTCCCCAGGGTCGTTGATGCCGTTCCAATTGATCGAACTGTTCTTCCCCCCAAGCGTGCCGAGTTCGAGGTTGACATCGCCGATACTGATCCTCACGGTGCCCTGCACGGCCGGGTAAAGGGTGGAGAGGGTGAAATGATCCAGGAGTTGCTCCATGTTCTCCGTCCAGCCGTAATTATTGAGGGCCATCGCCATGCCCAGATTGTCAGGCTGCTGAACGCCCAAATCCTGAACTTTGTAACTCGCTTGAGCGGCTGCATTGCTGAAGCAAGCCAGAACGATGGTCGTAACCCACAGTATCCAAGAATTCCGCAAACATCGAATCATCTTCATATCTCCTCTTTTCCTCGGGTAGAGTCGCAGTGCCAGGATGACTTGCCGGGATGACTGGCGATTTGCGCCAGGTACCACTCGGCGCTCGGAGAGTTAGCGTGCAGTTGAGAACAGAATTGGCTCACACCTTCACGAAACCCTGGCTGAGTGAGACCTTAAGGAGCATGCTGTGCTCCACGTTCGCAACCATTACGTGAACCAACAGGCCCGGCGCTTCAGAATTCGAAAAGCGGTGGCGGACTGCCAAAATCATGGGACGATCCCAAAACCCGCCGGGCCGACTATTTCTCCGGCTTTTCATACACGCTGGCGAGGGGCTATGAAATTCAAGAACGCAAGCAGTCAGGCCGCGCCTATTGTGATTGATTTTGACGACATACGTACTAGTCCGTATGTCCGTGCAACGAGCATGTAACTTCGAAACCGAGAGCCCTTAGACTGAGCGATCCTGAGAGCAAGAGAGCTTGCTTTCGCGATTGCGACGATCGAAAGTCATAGCTTGCTCGCAAGAAACGCTCGGCATCCGAAGATGATGGCAACCGGCGAATCGGAAACCTCGTGGGCCGGGCGCACTCCATGCACCCCCGGGCAACCGCAAGTGAGCGTAACCGCATCTGTCAACCAGCGGTATACCGACCGGTACGTAGGTTGGCGCGTCATTGGTCGGTGGACTCGTCATTCCCAACTCGAACGCCAGGAAGCCGAAGCAAAAAGAGCAAGGAGTTCCGTCATGAGCGCACGTGAAATTCAGGAGGACAAGATCCTTGCAGGGGAGATATTTGTTCAAGCCGCGCACGCTAACGCGAACGTTTCGGCCGGCGCGCTGCGCGGGAATGCGATTCGCTCCATCAAGACCGGACGGGATTACGCTCTTGAATCGACGGTAGAAGACAGGTTCTACGCACCTGCTGATGCCGCATTGCCTTCTATAACCCGAATCGATGCCGCAAATCTCATCCGAATCTTGCGGCGCTTGGAGGTTATAGCAAAACGGCAGTCGCCACGAATCGCATTCAGGGCAAAGGGTAGCATCCTGCTCCTGGATTTAGCCGACATCCTGGCAGTGCAAGCCGAAGGTAATTACGTTTCGTTGCAACACCACCCCAATTCCTATCTGCTGCACGAGTCCCTCTCGTCCATGGCGGAGAAGCTTAAGCCATACGGCTTTATTCGCATCCACCGCTCGGTCGTCGTGAATATTTCGGCCGTGGAGGAGATCCAACCCCTGCCGTCCGGGGAGTACAGGCTGCGGGTAAGAGGCGGCAAGGAATATTTGGTTACGCGTACCTACAAACACAACCTCAGAGATCTGGCTCAACTCTGGGTAGGCTCAGACCGGCTTTGCGGCTAACCGGCAGCAAGGAGTTTTACTTCGTTGTTCCGTGCAAACGTCGCTACCGGGCGATCCACTAAACCCTTCCACGCGTGAACTGGGCCCTGCCAGTCCAGAATTTCAAAGTTGGTATTTTGGTCAATGAGGTAATGGCGATTTTTCGCCATCGTAAAGTGCTTGCGAGTCACTTTAAGCAAGGCGAGGCAGTCGCCGCTTCTCTGGTCCGACTTCCACCCGAAGCGCGATTGCAGAGGCCGCCGACGAGGGTGATTTCGAATACCACCCCGCATCCCTCGACTTGAAGGCATCCAGGACCGGATTGGCTGGCTGTACCGCAGAGATTATCCTCCGCGCTTCCACGTTGCGGCGGTCATCTCCATCCATTAGGGAACGATCTTGAACACGGTTCCTAAGTTTTCGGTGCCCCCGCGGGACGTGGTGCCATAGATATTGCCCGCTGGATCAAAGACCACACCGCCGTAAGGATTGATACCATCGTTGTCGTTGGTGGCGAACTGGTAGACCGTTCTTTCTGTCCAGACTTCCCCGTTGGGGATTAGCTCGAAAACCGTTCCGTAGCTGGGGCCGAGGCCGCCATTGACCGCTGTACCGTAGACATTTCCGGCACTGTCCAGGGTCGGCCCTGCGTAAGGATTGGCCCCATCGCTGCCTCCGGTGAAGTTGTGGATGGTCTTTCCCGTCCATCTGCCGTTCGATCCCCGCATTAGTTCGAAAACCGTTCCGTAGCCGAACTTGCCGCCGTAATACGTGGTTCCGTAAAGATTGCCGGATTTGTCGATTGCCAGATTGCCGTAGATCGCGCCGCCTTCGAGTCCTACACCACCGAAAGCATGCAGAACACGCCCATTCCAACCCCCGGCCGAGGTCGGCGACACTTCGAAAACTGTTCCGCCAAAATTGGCACCGCCGTTGGAGGTGGTACCGTACAGGTTCCCGGCTTTGTCGGCGACCAGGCCGGCGTATGGCTCACCGCCGTCCGAACCGGTGAGGTTGTAAATCACGGTTGCCGTCCAATTGCCTTCGGTCGACGGGGACAACTTAAAAACAGTGCCGACTCCGTTAGCGCCGCCGTAGGTGGTCGTGCCAAAAAGAGATCCCTTGTAGAGGACGGCGCCGCCACGGGGAATACCTCCGCCACTGAAATAGTAGGCAAGGGACTCAGTCCACTGGCCATCAGACTGGGGGCTCACTTCGAACACAGTTCCATAATTGCCGGTGCCGCCTGCCCACGTGGTACCGTATAAGTTGCCCTTTTCGTCGATCGTCAATCCGTTCGCTGGGAAGTTTCCGTCGTCGGGATAGCCGACGAATTGATGGAGAGTATTCAACGTCCAGGCGCCGCCGGAGGCGGGCACGAGTTGAAATACAGTGCCATAACCAAATTCGCCGCCATAATAGCTGGCTCCGTAAAGATTGCCCGCCTGATCGAAAATGAGGTCGCTCTGCGGATTAAGCGGTCCAGGGGGGTTGATCAGAAAGTTGTAAATGACGGTTTCAGTTTGCGCGAGGGCTGAGCATGGCATGAGCAGGGCGAGCACGATCAGCAACTCTTTCATGATGGCTTCTCCTGGGAATGAACCAACTCGAAGGCGGGGAGGAACGAATTATGCGCGGATTCGGGTCCTCAGTCAAGCACCAAGGCCCCGAGTGTAATGATCCACTATTCCCAGAGCGCGGTTTGCCGCGTCTGTTCGCAAAGTGACGAAATCGCGTTACGCTCATTGATTTCAATGGGCGATATTGCGACGTTTCAACAGCTACGCCCAAGACTGTGGTCACGAACCAGGAGCAGTTCTAGTAGAGCTTGGGAATAATGCCCGACTGTCGCAGCGTCGCGGCGTATTCGTCAACGCCTGCATTGTGTATCTTCCGTGCGTCGTTTAGTGTTGTCTCGTATCCGTCTTTCGACAGCGCCTCTTGTAAAAGTCCCAGTCGAGACCGCAGAACGGGTTCAAAAGTTTCCAAAGTGTAATAGCGGGGTCCCTGTTTGAGCACATCCCACTGACCGATGCCGTCGGCAACCAACTGAAAGTCTTCCCAATCATTCGGAGCGAAAGCAGAAGCGACTCCGACTGAGAAATCGCCGCGCCCTCGCACGAACCTTAAGCGCAGATTCCCGACGGCAACGGTGACGTATGCCCCATCGAAGCTGGGCGGGAAAGGAACTCCTTCGTTCGGAACGACGTTTGCTCCGTGCTCCGAGAACAAGAATGCCAGATATGTATGGATGTCTTCGGCAAAACGCCGTTCATTCTGTCTCGCGATACGCCTGTCGAGCCAGCCGAAACATAGCTTGTAGAGATTGCCAAAGACAAAACCGAGCACCAGTAAAGGCGGGCGCAAAATGGCAATAACGATTCGAACCGACAGGCCTGGTGGACGCGGATTGTTGAGCGGAACCAGAAGGTTCCTTTTCTTCTCAATAGGCATGGTCGCTACCGCCAGTGCGAACCATCTGGACCGTCAATGATCCTACGACGCATGGTACTTGTCGAGAACAGCGTTAGCACTCGTCGAGGATGGCCTCAGGGGTTAATGAGTGCTCTCGCGATTTAGCGACAGCCGACCCGCCGACGTCAAGTGCTCTTGCGGAAAACCTTTTCGCGTATTCGAGCAGATTGACGATGTCGTCGACGGCACCGTCAATTTTCTGCGACTAACGATGCCCCTGGGTCTCGAAGGCAGATATCCACTCAACGAACTATTGCACTCGTTTGAGGTCCATTATCCAATCCGTTTCCCATGTTTTGCCACCGTCGGTTGATTCTGCCTGCTCCCAGTGACCTGAGGTGGGTGTGATCCCGGACCATAGGAGCCGTGTGCGGACTGGTCTCCCGCCTTCTGCATCGTCGTTCGCATAGAACGTTCCTATGCCATTGTGAAAGCTGCCTCTCACCGGCGGATCCATCGGCGCCAGTGGCGTCCTGCTATCCATCCACCAGATAGACCATTGCCCCGTCTTGGCGTCAAACGATCGGGGAGCTACGCCGCGGTAAGTGCCGCCCGGAACTTCGAAAACGGTGTCGTCGACATTAGCGTAGCCACCCATCAGTGGCTGGCAGAATAATGTCCCTTCGAATTCGATCCACTCATGACTGTTGACGAGGCGATACTTCAGCTTTCGATGATGGACCTGCCAGTGTCCGAATAAAAAATCGAAATCATGCAGTCCGGGCGGCTCGCGATCTGCATGATTCGTCTCTTGACCCAACCCCTGTGAGGACTGCGCCATAGTGAGCCCCGACAACGCCAGGCATATCCCCAGGCACAAGATCACCGCAATGCTCTGACGTTTTTCCACGTAGGACTCCTCTTCGTACTGAAATACCGGCGGCCCCAGTTTAGCGCATGGCTGATGCAATCAGCCTTTGCACTCAAACCTCCTTTGCTCGCCCGCGCGTGCTCAGGGAACGACCGCACCCGAGTAAGCACCCATCGGGGCCGGTTGGGGCCGTACGGGTGGGAGGGCCGCCGGCATGTACGCCCCCGCCGCGGTTTGATTCTCCCAGGCGAAGTCCTTACACTTGAGGTTTAGTTCCCGCTCGGCCAACAACCATCTTTGGAGGAGTTCCTGAGCTTGCCAGTGCGAAGTGCGTGGTTTGCCGCCCTGCTGTCGGCGGCGCTTCTCGGAGTGATGCAGCCGCGCAGTATGGCGCAGGATCAGACTTCGCAAACTCCAGCGTCGCAAAATCAGGGTACGCCCGATCCCAACTCGCAAAGTCAGCCACAATCCACTCAGCCGCAGCAGCCCGTTCCCCAAGGTTCGGATTCAAAGAAGGCCCAGCCAGATAAAGGCACGCAAGAAGCGAATCCCGCCGCGGAAAGCAGCAGCGTACAAACCAGGCAGGAAAATCAGGAGCCGCCCGTCGCGCCAACTCAACCCCAGCCGGCCAACCAGGCGCCAAACCAGAAACAATCTTCGTCGAAACAGCCCGCCCCGAAGCCGGCTCCGCCGAAACCGGCCGCATCTAACGACGCCAATCAGATTCCGATCACGCTCGATACCAGCGAAACCATTTTCTCAGTTCTCACCGCGCTGAACGCCTGCGGCTACGATCAGGATCTGGCAATCTCGGACCCGACGCGCAGCCGAGTGCGCGCCGAGGTCGAACGCAACATTCGATCTTCCGGAGAAGCGCAAGCCGCCCAATCTCAAGTTTGCGATTTTCTCGACCGCCACGTGGCCTCAAGGGACTCGAACCGCAATTTGTCGCAGTACATTTCTCTGGCCCTCTACATGGATGGCGCCCCGCACTTTATGCCGCGGACCAAAGAAGAAGATTTGCCGCCCGATGCCAATGCGATCTCCGGGCTGGGAACTTTGCTCGAGAAATTCTACGAAAAGGCCGGTATCCACGGCATTTGGGAGCGGCACCGCTTCGAGTATTTAGCCGCCGTCCGCCGCTATCACGAGCCGCTGGCGAAGATGGTCTTCGACACCGAAGTCTACCTGAAGCAGCCGTCGGCGCAGTACTTGGGACGAACCTTTACCGTGTATCTCGATTTCATGGGTTCGCCCAACGAAACCGACGCCCGCAATTACGGGACGGCCTATTACGTTGTCGTCTTTCCATCGCCGGTCGCAGCCGGATCGTCGCCCGAAGCGGGGTTGAAGATGGATCAGATCCGGCATACGTTCTTGCACTACGAACTCGATCCCCTCGCCGAAAAGCACTACACCGCAATCAAGCGCTTGCAGCCGCTATTGCAGGCGGTCAAGCGGGCGCCGCTGGAAGAGAGCTTCAAAAGTGACATTTCCCTGCTGGTGACGGAGTGCCTGGTACGCGCAATCGAGATTCGAACCAGCGGAAACAAAGCCGAAGAGGCGATGCGCGCGCAAGCCGTCGACGACGCGGTAAAGCAGGGCTACATTCTCACCAGGCACTTTTATAACGCGGTCGTCGCCTTCGAAAAAGATCCCGCTGGAATCAGCGGAGAATACGCCGGCATTCTTGACGCCGTCGATATAAAGAAGGAAGAGAAAGCCGCGACTGAAGTACAATTTGCCAGCGCTGCGGCGCCGGAACTGGTAAGGTTGTCGCGTCCCGAAGAGCGGCGGCTGCTCATCACCGCGGAGAAGCGGCTGTCGGCTGGCGATCCCAAAGGCGCGCAGGAGCTGGCGCAGGCGGCGCTCGACAAAAAAATCGGAGATCGGGGCCGCGCGCTGTTTATTCTTGCGGAAGTTGCCGTGGCGAACAAAAATCGCGATGGCGCCGAAGACAATTTTCACAAGGCGATCGAGGCCTCGAACGATCCGAAAGTTGTCGGCTGGTCGCACGTGTATCTGGGAAGAATCCTCGACATGAAAGAAGATCGCGATGCGGCGATGGAACAATACCGTGCGGCATTAACCGCGGGGGCGGCGTTGCCGGAAGTGAAGGCGGCGGCGGAGCGGGGGTTGGCACAGGCCTACGAGCCTCCGACCAAGCCGCAACCGCAATAAAAGGCATTTTGGAAATTCGGTAGTTGGGCGATTTCTGGTGCAAAGCTCTTTAAATTCCCCAATTACCAAATTACTCAATCACCAAATATTTCCGAGGAGATAGCATGACAAGAGCGGCGACATTGATCGCAGTGCTGGCACTTATAGCGTGCAGTTTCACGCAGAACGGTTTTGCGCAGGGCGACAACAAAAACTCGGGGCAGTCGAACTCGCAAGCCGCGCCCGCAGGACAAGCCGCGGGCACCGGCGCTGCCCAGACCGCGCCCGCGGGAAAGCGTCCCCCGCAGGCCAAGACGCAACCCGAGTTTGACGCCTACAAGACCGCGTCGGCCATTACCGATCCCGCGGCCCAGGAAAAAGCCGCGGCCGATTTTGCCGCGAAGTTCCCCGATAGCGAGTTGCGTCCCCTGCTTTACAAGTCCGTCATGCACTCCTATCAGCAGGCCAACAACGGCGACAAGATGATCGAGATCGCGCAGAAAATACTGACCTACGACCCGGACGATCCGGAAGCCCTCATCGGCGTCGCGCAAGTGCTCGCCGAGCGCACCCGCGATACCGATCTCGACCGCGATCAGCGGCTGGCGGAAGCGAGAAAAGACGCCGAGCGCGCGCTGGTCACCATCGACACCGATGTTCCAACTTCAGGCTATCCTCCCGAGCAACTGAACGCGTTCAAGTCATTTCTGCGTTCGGATGCTTACGCAATCCTGGGCACAATCGATTTCAATCAAAAGAATTGGACGAATGCGGAAGCCGATTTGCGCAAGTCGATCGATGCATTTCCCCAGCAGCCCGATCCGGTTGCCATCTTCCGGCTTTCGGTTTCGCTCGATATGCAGAGCAAATATCCCGAGGCGCTGAAGTATGCCGATCAAGCCGTGAGTTTGACCAAGGAAGGCACCGGCGCCGGAGATGCCGCGCGCAAGGAAAAAGACCGCTTGACCCAGTTGACGGGAGGCGCCGCGCCACCTGCCAAGTGATCGGGATGTACTCGAACCCTCCTTTATGAAGGAACGGGAAATTGCCGCGCTGGAATCGGCGCTGGGATATCACTTCCGGCGCCGGGGCGTAATTGAGCAAGCTTTGACCCACAGTTCGCAGGCGCGCGAACTGGAGTCCCAGCAGCCGGGTACAACCAAAGTACGCGTCGACGATAACGAACAGTTGGAATTTCTTGGCGACGCAGTCTTGTCGCTGGTGACCAGCGAAGAATTGTTCCAGCGCTTTCCCAAGTTCCGCGAAGGCGAGCTTTCGAAATTGCGCGCCCACGTGGTAAGCGAACGGCATCTGATTCGCGTCGCGCAAAAATTGGAGCTGGGACACTACCTTCGGCTCGGGCGGGGCGAAGAAAAAAGTGGCGGCCGCGGCAAGCGCGCATTGCTCGTAGACGCTCTCGAAGCGGTGCTGGCGGCGATTTACCTGGATGGCGGCATGGAACCGGCGCGGGAGTTTATTTTGCGTGAAATTCTGATTCCCGAATTCGAGAACATGGAGCGCGATGGCGGCGCGCTGCCCATGACCGATTTCAAATCGGCGCTTCAGGAAGCTTTGCAGGGATTGGGCATGCCGCAGCCATCCTATGTTCTGGTGCAGGAAGCCGGTCCCGAGCACAACAAGATTTTTACCGTCGAAGCGCGTCTTAACACGAAGAACGGCGAGTCCGGAGGAGAGTTCGTAGGGCGCGCCCAGGGTTCCACGAAGAAAACCGCCGAGCAGGATGCGGCCCGGCAGGTGCTTGCTTATCTTGCGTCGCGAGCCCAATCGGCGGAATCGAAGATAGCACGCGGATTGCGCCCGGCCGAAAAGTAGGGATGAATTTATATCGAGGCTGGCGACAGAAACGAACGGAGCAGCCTCGTTAGTGAAATGGATGAATTATTCGGATTTTCACATGTCGTCGGCGCCGGTTTCTGAGGCGGTTTCTGAACCTGTTGGGGTTGACGAGCGCCTTTCGCGCACACGAAAGAATGTTGAAACCCTGGGGTCGGATGTGATTGGTTCACTGCAGTCGTTGCTGGGCACAGTGGTTATCGCTATCTTTGTGATCACCTTCGTGGTGCAGGCGTTCCAGATTCCTTCTCCCTCCATGCAGAACACGCTGCTGGTGGGCGACTATCTTTTGGTCAACAAGCTATGCTATGGCGCTGGCAGCATTGCCGACCGCCTGATGCCCTACCGGCGCGTTCACCGCGGAGACATCGTGGTGTTTCATTATCCGGTGACTCCGGCCCAGCATTTTGTGAAGCGCGTAATCGGCGTGCCCGGCGACCGCGTTCGCCTGGTAAATAAACAGGTTTTTGTGAACGGGCAGCCGCTGAAAGAGCCTTATGCCCATTTCAGCCGCCCCGCGAACGATTTATTCCGCGACGACTTTCCCCGGCTTGATGTGGCGCCCGGCGAAACCCCCGAGTGGTGGCTGACCTTGCGCAAGCTGGTGGAAGACGGGCAGCTCATTGTTCCTGAAGGCCATTATTTTGTGATGGGCGATAACCGCGACGACAGTTATGACAGCCGCTACTGGGGCTTCGTTCCGGCGGCGAACATCATCGGCCGGCCGCTTTTGATTTATTGGTCGGTGCGGGGCGCGGAAGAGCCGGTGATGCCCACTTCTGTCGCAGATAAGCTTTATCGCTTTGGCTATGCGGTCACACATCTGTTTCAAATCACCCGCTGGAATCGCACCCTGCGCCTGGTGAACTGACCCGGCGCCTGCGGAAATCCCGAAAATCGAACGGACGGAAAATTTGGCAAAATTAAACACAGTGGCGACAAAACAGAACAACAAGGCAACTCCCGAAATCGAAGAGAAACCGCGCGAGACCACCGTCGAGTTTCTGGCATCGCTGGCGGCGGTCCTGGTGACGGGGCTGTTCATCATCACCTTCGTCGTGCAGGCATTCGAGATTCCCTCCAGTTCCATGGAAGACACTCTGCTCATCGGCGACCATGTGTTCGTGAACCGCATCGCGTTCGCCCCCAACACGCCGTGGATCGGGCCGATCATCCCTTACCGCACCGTGCATCGGCAGGATATCGTCGTATTCCTTCATCCCGATGCCGCCTATGCCGGAACTTACGTCGTGAAAAGAATCATCGGCGTACCCGGCGACCACATTCATCTGCGGAATGGCGAGGTCTATCGCAACGGCGAGAAGTTGAACGAGCCCTATGTGCTGCATGATCGCGACGATCCTTCCGATTCCTACCGCAACAATTTCCCTGCCGTGGCGCCCGAAGATCCGAATATCTCGCCGATCTGGGAGAGCGAGCTGCCGCAATACATTCAAGACGGCGATCTAGTCGTGCCTCCCGGCCATTATTTCGCCATGGGCGATCACCGCGGAGTGAGTCTGGACAGCCGCTACTGGGGATTTATTCCGAAGGAAAACGTCATTGGCCGCCCCATGTTTATCTATTGGTCCTTTGAAACTCCAGCCGACCAGTATCAGAGAACCGGCGTCACGGATCGTATCGGCTTCCTGGCGCATGTGGTGCTGCACTTCTTTGACGAGACGCGCTGGAAGCGGACATTGAAAGTTGTGCGGTGAAACTCTCCTCCAAACGGCGGGCGGCAATCGCGGCAGTTGCGATTCTGCTGATTTTGTTTCTCGTCCGCCCTGGTGTGTCGCGGCTCAAGGCACGCATTGCAGCGTCCATCAGCCGAGCAGTCGCGCGGCCCGTCGAGATTGGCGCGGTCCAACTGCGCTTTCTTCCCCGCCCCGGTTTCGATCTTGAAAATCTCGTGATCGAAGAAGACCCGGCATTCGGCGCGGAGCCGATCCTGCGCGCCTCGGAAGTGACCGCCGTCGTCCGCGTCTCCTCGCTGCTCCGCGGCCGCCTCGACGTCTCGCGCCTGGAGTTGACCGAGCCCAGTGTGAATCTGGTGCGCAGCGCCGATGGCCGGTGGAATCTGGAAGATCTGCTCGAACGCACCGCGCGCACCCCCACTGCTCCCACCGCAAAATCGAAATCGGAGACGCGTCCGGGCTTCCCCTACATCGAAGCCAGTTCGGGCCGCATCAATTTCAAAGCTGGCCCGGTGAAGAAGTCTTACGCGCTGCTGGATGCGGACTTTGCCCTCTGGCAGGAATCCGAGAATATCTGGGGAGTGCGCCTGCGCGCGCAGCCGCTGCGTACCGATATGAACCTGAACGATGCCGGAGTACTCCGCGTGAACGGCACCTGGCAACGCGCTCCCAGCCTGCACGAAACTCCACTGCAGTTCAGTCTCGAATGGGATCGCGTGCAGCTTGGACAATTATCGAAGCTCATTTCAGGCAGCGATCGGGGTTGGCGCGGAGAATGGCGCGTCGACGCGACCCTCAACGGCACTCCAGCCGGCTTGCAGATCAGCGCCGAATCTTCCATCGACAATTTTCGCCGCTACGACATTTCGATCTCCAGCGGCATGCGCTTGCAGGCGCACTGCGATGCCCAGTACAACTCGGCGGAGCACATGGCGCACGAAATTTTCTGTAGCGCGCCCGTGGGCAACGGCATGATGACTCTGCATGGCGACGCCGGAGCAATCGGAGTCCACAGAATCAGCCTCTCTCTGAATCTCGATAACATCCCCGCAAATGCCGCAGCGCAACTGGCTCTTCGCATGAAACAAAACCTTCCCCCGGATCTGGTGGCTTCCGGAAGTGTGCAAGGCGACTTTGTCGTGAAGCAGGATCCAGAGTCAGGCCGCGAAGCCAGGCTCCAGGGCCGCGGCGAGATCGGCGATCTTCGCCTGCAGTCGGCAAGCAACAAGGTGGAGGTTTCTCCCGGAACTGTGCCCTTCGTCGTGGACTCAGAGGCGCATCGGAATTCGAGAGACAAATCGCCGCGCAGGTTCGCTGGCGAGTCGGTGCCGGTGACGGGATTGCGCCTTGAATATGGGCCGTTCCCTCTCGCGCTGGGCCGGCCTTTACCGGCACAGGCGCGAGGCTGGTTCGGAAAATCAGGTTACGGCCTCGAAATTCGCGGCGAAGCAGAAATCGCGAACACCTTGCGGCTCGCCAGCCTCCTCGGCGTGCCGGCAATCAAGGCCAATGTCGATGGCGTGGCGCAGATGGATTTGTTAATCGCCGGCTCGTGGACGAAAAATGTGTCGGAGGGTTCCTCGAACTTCTCCGCGCCGGAACTCACCGGAAAGGCCCAACTCCATAACCTTCGCGCAAATGTACGCGGGCTCGGTGGCCCTGTCGAACTTTCCTCGGCGCAGATGGTGATATCGCCGGATGAAGTTCGCATCGACAAGTTGAATGCTGTCGCCGCTAACGCAGACTGGACAGGCCTGGTGACTCTGCCGCGCAATTGCGGCACTCCGGGCGCGTGCATTGTCAACTTCGACCTGAACACCGAACAAGTCGCTCTCGGCGAACTGAAAGAGTGGCTGCATCCTGCAGCGAGCGAGCGCCGATGGTATCAGGTGTTGGCCAGTCAGCCCGCAGCGCCCTCGATTCTGCCGACCCTGCGGGCGAGTGGAAAAATCGGCGCAGCAAAACTGCTGGTCCACAACATTGTCGCAAACCGCGTTTCAGCTTCGCTGAATCTAGACCGCGACACTCTCAGGATTTCAGATCTCCACGCCAACCTCCTGGGTGGAAAATATAAAGGCGACTGGCAGTTCGATTTTGCGGGCACATCTCCCGCCTGCACAGGGAACGGAACCCTGACTGCGATTTCCTTATCTCAGGTGGCCGAAGCCATGAATGATGATTGGGTCTCCGGAACTTTGACCGGAAGTTATCAGTTCAAGTCATCCAGTCTGGATTGGCAATCGGTAGACGCTAAATTGCAACTCGACTTGCGTACCGGCGCGTTGCCGCACATCGCGCTGAACGCCGGCGATTCTCCGTTGAGAATCGATCGCTGGGATGTCCAGGCGCGCCTGCACGAGGGGGAAATCGAAATTGCCAAAGGGAAACTGGTCTCGCCGTCAGGCACATATGAAGTCAGCGGGACCGCCTCCCTGGGACGCGATCTGGATTTCAAACTGACTCAAGGCGAGAGCGTCAACGCCAGTGGCGCCGCGGCCTACAGCATCCAGGGAACGCTCGCAGAGCCGCGCGTAGCCTTGGTTCCGGCGCCGCAGACGCAAGCGCAGCTGAAACCCTAGTCCTTCAACTCTCAATCAACCAGGAACATCTCTGGCCAAGGCTACGGGACATATCCCTGTCCGCGCAAAACTTTCCCCGGCAATTCCCCTGTCATTTTGCCGTTATCGATCACGGGGACACCGTTCACCAGCACGTAGTCCATCCCTTGCGAAAGCTGATTCGGATTATCGAAAGTTGCAACGTCGCGTACGGTTGCGGGATCGAAGATCACGGCATCAGCCCACATCCCCGCCTTCAGAACTCCGCGGTCGGTGAGGCGAAGCCGCTGCGCCGGCAACGCCGAACATTTGCGGATCGCATCTTCCAGCGTCAACGCCTTATCTTCGCGAACGTATTTGCGCAATATCCGCGGAAACGTCCCATATGCCCGCGGATGCGGATGCTCCTCTCCCAGAATTCCTTCGGGCGAAGTTCCCGACGAATCGTTGTCAATCGCCACCCAGGGCTGTTGCAGCGCAAGCGTTACATCCGGCTGCGACATGCCGAAGACGGCGACCCCAGCGTAAGGGTCGTCAATCAGAAAATCGAGCAGCGTGTCGATCGGATCTTTCCCCCAGAGCTTGGCGATCTCCGACAGGCGCTTCCCCTGCAGCGGTAGCATTTTCGGATTCTGCACCACCCCGATCATGATCGCCTCGGGCCCGGGAATCTCCTGCCACTCGTTGTCCCAGTCGCCCGAAGGCGTGAGCATGTCTTTCCGAATGCGGGCGCGGGCTGCGGGATCTTTCAATCGCTCCACCAGCTTCGCCGCCCCGCCATCATGCGCCCACGGTGGAACGAACGCGGAGAAATCGTTGAACCATGCAGTGTAGGCGTAGGTATCGGCGGTCACATCGGCGCCGTTCGCGCGCGCCGCATTAATTTTGGCCACCACTTCGGGCATGCGTCCCCAGTTCTGTTTTCCGGCAACTTTGATATGCCAGATTTCTACCGGCACGTGCGCCTCGCGGCCAATGCGCAAAGCTTCGTCAATCGCGGGGATTATCGAGTCGCTTTCGTTGCGCATGTGCGTCGAATAAATTCCTCCGAACTTGCCGCCTTCCGCTGCCAGCGCAATCAGTTCGTCGGTCTTCGCATAAGGCGCCGGAGCGTATTCAAGCGAAGTCGATACTCCGGACGCACCGTCCTTCATGGCCTCGCGCACCAGGGCTTTCATCTGCTCCAGTTGTTCGGGCGTGGGCTGCTTATCGTCGTCGCCGAGCACCATGCGGCGCACCTGCGTGGCTCCAACGTAACTGGCCAGATTGATTCCCATTCCCTGTTTTTCCAGTCGCGTAAAATACTGGCGAAACGTCCTCCAGTCGGCAGTGATGTGATAGTGATCGTAGCCGGCGTGATCGGTTTGTATGATGGCGTCGTTCAACGGTGCGATCGAACTGCCTTCGCCGGTAATCTCGGTCGTAATCCCCTGATAGATCTTCGATGGCAGGCGTGGTTCGACGAGGATCGTCAGCTCCGATTGTCCAAGCATGTCGATGAATCCCGGAGCGACGACTTTGCCGGCTGCGTCGATCGTGCGCTTGCGCGGCGCGACCGCGAGATTGCCGATCGCGGCAATTTTTCCGTCGCGAATCCCAACGTCGCCCGAATACCAGGGTGAACCGGTGCCATCCACGATATGGCCGTTGGTGATAACGAGATCGAAAGAAGATTGTGCAAGCGAGAAATGCGCCGCAAAACAAAGAGCGACAAGGATCCAATTCAGTTTATTGACCTTCATCGATTTCCTTTTAACAGGAGTTAATCAAACCACTGCTGCACGCCGTCGAGCAATCGCGCCGAGCACAACCCAAATCCCCAACGCCAACCATTCGTAAATCGTGAAGTGCCCAGGGACCGCCGGAACCACCTTCATCAGCAGCATTGCAACAGCCACCGTCAATCCAAAACCACCGAGGAAGTATTTTACAGCCGTGACCTTCGTTCGTCCCGCGAGCGTTCCAGCGCGGCTCATTGCAAGATACGCGGCGCAGGTTGCGGCCCATCCTGTCGCACACGCAACCGACCCAACTTCGGTGATCGGAACAAGAATAGCGTCACCCAGCAGCATGCATGCGCCAGTTGCAATGCCGATCGAAAGAACGGCGACCGAAGGCGTTTGATATTGAAGATGAATTCGGCCGGCGCGCCCATCGATCAAACCACGGCGTCCGAGAGCGAACACCATACGGCTGGCTGCGACGAAATTGCCATTGAAGCATTTCACCAGAGACATCAGCGCGGCCGCCAATACGATGTTCACAATCCAACGCGAGCCCACCGCTCGATGAAATGCCACCGCGGTCATAAACTTCTCGCCAATTAGCTCATGCCACGGAGCGACAAATGCCACGGCGGCAATGATGGCCGTGTAGAAAAGAATTCCGGCAACAACAGCCATGCTGATCGCGCGAAAATATCCGCGCTCCTCAAACCCCGCCGTGGCTTCTTCGGAAGCTTTACTGACCGATTCGAAGCCCGTCATGAAGTAAGGCACGATCTGCACCACCAGCAGAAATGAAACCAGAGGCGCGTGAGTAAACAGCGGCGGAAAATTGCGCGGTGCCCCTTTGGTGACTCCGAGCGCCACAAAAATCAGAAATAGAGCAATCGTTCCGAAAGCCGTCCAGTTCTGAAACGTCGCGCTAAGCCGGATACCGCGATAGTTCAGCGTAGTAAGCAGCGCCGTCAGGCCGAGACCGATGAGGAGATGTGGAAGGTAAACCGGGCGGCCAGCGATACGGTAAAGTTCAACCGAGTCGAGCGAAGGAACGATATAGCCGGCGATGCGGCCAACCGCAACCGCCTCCCACGGACACACGATGAAGTAGGCGAGCATCATCATCCATCCCGTGGCGAAGCTGATGGAGCGCGAGAATGCCGCAGCCGTGTATGCGATTTCCCCGGCCGCATCCGGCATGGCGGCCACGAGTTCGCCATAGACCCATCCGATGGGAAACAAAACCGTGCCGCCAATGGCGAAGCCCAGAAGCGCGCCCAGCGCTCCTCCACGCGAAAGCCAGTCGTCCATGACCACAAGCCAGCCGACGCCGACCATGGTGCCCCAGCCGAGCGTGAAATAATCGGTGAACCGAAGTTTGCGGGCGAGATGCGGCATGCCGGCGATCCAAAGGGTAAGGCGTTGGACCGCGAATTATAAAGCATGAGCGAAGCAAGAGTTGAAAGCTCAAAATCCTCCTGCGGCGTCGTCGTGAGCGTAGCCGTTTTTCAGGCGTAGCGAAGGATCTCCCGTGTAACCGGCTTTTCGCGTAAGCCAACCTGCACCACTACCCGGCCGGAGGCCGGGAGCCGCCCTCACACCGGCATGGTAGTATCGACAATACCCTCGCACCATGCTGCAAGCTTTGAATTCCAGCGCCAGAGTGGCGATCTGCCTCTGTTGGATGGCCAGATCGCAAATTAAGAACCGATGACATCTTCGAGCAAATCACGTAAACGCGTGCTCAGCGGCATGCGCCCTACCGGAAAGCTGCACTTGGGAAACTACGTAGGCGCCCTCGACAACTGGGTGCGCATGCAGGATGAATACGAGTGCTACTTCGAAGTAGCCGACTGGCACGCGCTCACCACCGACTATGCCGACACTTCACGCGTAAAGCAGAACTCGCTCCAGGTCGCCCTCGACTGGCTGGCAGCCGGGCTCGATCCGGAAAAGTCGGTCATCTTTATTCAGTCTCATGTTCCGGCGCACGCGGAGCTTCACCTGCTCTTCTCGATGATCACTCCGCTGGGCTGGCTCGAACGCGTGCCGACCTACAAAGAGCAGCGTGAGAATATTCAGGATAAAGATCTCGGAACCTATGGATTTCTCGGATATCCCGTTCTGCAGGCCGCCGACATCCTCGTTTACAAGGGAGACGTGGTTCCGGTAGGTGAAGACCAGGTCGCTCACGTCGAACTGACTCGCGAGATCGCGCGCCGCTTCAACGGATTCTACGGTGACGTTTTCCCCGAACCCCAGTCGTTGCTGACCATAGCCCCAAAGCTGCCCGGCACCGACGGCCGCAAGATGTCGAAGTCCTACGGCAACACGATCCTGCTCACCGATCCCGAACCCGTAGTGCGGCGAAAACTGAAGACCATGGTGACCGATCCGGCACGCGTGCGCAGGTCGGACCCAGGAAATCCGGACGTGTGTCCGGTCGGCGATCTGCATAAGATTTTCAGCGGCAAAGAAACCATGGCGAAGGTGTATGAGGGCTGCCGCTCGGCGGGCATCGGCTGCATCGAATGCAAGGGTTGGGCCGCCGATGCGCTGGTGCAACTGCTGAGTCCTATGCAGCAACGCCGCAAGAAATTCGAGGACAATCCCCGGCTCGCTTGGGATATTCTGGAGGCAGGCTCGGAGCGGGCGCGAAAGACCGCCGCCGCAACAATGGACGACGCCCGCGCGGCCATGGGCATGACACTTGCCTACGAGAAACCGAAACCGGACGGTGGCCAATAGCATGAAAGTGAACGTTGTTCGATCGACGGAGATCACGCCGGATGCGGCTCCGTTCGTCGTGCCCAACCATTCGTCCGAAACGGCCACCCGGCGGCACGAATCGAAGCCTAGGGCCAAACATGCGGCCAATGGCCAGGACCGGCAGGAAAGCGATTCTCCATTTGCGGTCTCGGTCACCGACGTTTACGAAGGTCCGCTCGACCTGCTCCTCGATCTGATTCGCAAGCAGGATATCGACATCTACGACATTCCCATCGCCCGCATCACCGAGCAATACCTCGCCTACGTCGAAAAGATTCGCGAACTCGACGTCAACGTTGCCGCCGACTTCATTTATATGGCCGCGGTTCTGATTCACATCAAGTCGAAGATGCTGCTGCCGCGCGATCCCTCGGCGAAGGCCGAAGAGCTCGAGGACCCGCGAACCGAACTGGTGAACCGCCTCCTCGAACACGAGAAATTCAAATCCGCCGCGCAGATGCTTTTGCAGAAACAGCAGATCGAAGACGCAGTTCTGACGAATCCTGCGTTGAAAGAATTTATCGACGCCGAGGGCGCCGAGCCGGAGATCGCCGCCGACGTCATCGACCTGGTGAAAACCTTTCAGCAGGTGCTGGAACGCCTGCGCACGCGGCCCATCATCAGCGTCGACGAAGAAACCGTCACGGTCGGGCAGATGATCAACTATCTTCGGCAGCGCCTGGCTCTGGAAACCAGGCCAATCCGCCTGAAACAATTGCTGATGCGCGTGGAGTCTCGGCCAGCGCTGGTGTGCATGTTCCTGGCCCTGCTCGAGCTCGTGCGTCTGCAGGCGATTCAGGTGCGCCAGGATCGGCTGTTCGGCGAAATCGCCATTCGCAAACACACGCACTTCGATGAGATCATGAGTGAGCACGCGGCCGTGCGCGACGATTGGAGATAGAAACGCGGTGATCGATTAGTGGCCGGCTCGGAGCATTGATTTTTTGGAGCGGCAACCGCCGGTCGCCATCCACTTTCTTATGAGTTTAAAAGCTCAGCTCGAAGCCATCATTTACGCGGCGGAAACGCCCATCACCAGCGATCAGATCTTTCATCTGGTGAAAGAATCGGTGATTGCCGAAGGTGCGGCCGGCGACCCCGAAATCAAGTCGCGTGTGCGTGCGGCGCTGGAGGAACTCGCCGCCGATTACGCCTCGCAGGCTCACGGCATTGAAATTCGCCAGGTCGCCGGCGGGTACCGCATGTCGACCAAGCCCGAGCAGCACGAACTCGTCCGCAGCTTCGCGAAGAGTTTGAAGCCGCCGATTCGCCTCTCGCTGCCCGCGCTCGAAACCCTGGCCGTGATTGCCTATAAACAACCCGTCACCGTGCCCGAAATCAGCGAGATTCGCGGCGTCGATTCCGGCGGAGTGATCGCCACCTTGCTCGACCGCAAGTTGATTACCACCGCCGGCCGCAAGCAGGTCATCGGACGGCCCATCCTTTACAAAACCACCAAAGAATTCCTGATGCGCTTCGGCCTGAAAGACGTCAACGAACTGCCCAGCATGGAAGAATTCGAAAAACTGGTGGCGGAGTCCTTCCAGGGCGAACTGATGCCTGCCGGCGAGAATAGTTCGGGCCAAGCCGGCGAAGCCGAGGACCAGGTCGCGCAAGACTCGGATTTGAAATCCAGCGCCTAAACACGCTATCGATTTAGGCCGCTCTGCAGCGCCGAAACTACATTCTTTAAACACGATATCTAGCACAGCAAAAAATCCCATGCCGGCCGAACGTCTCCAAAAAATTATCGCCGCCGCCGGAATCGCTTCCCGCCGCAAAGCTGAAGAATTGATCAGCGGCGGCCACGTGAAAGTGAACGGCACGGTAGTCACAGAACTTGGAACCAAGGCAGATGCCGAGACCGACCACATCCGCGTGAACGGAAAACTGCTGCATGGCGCCCAGCATCACGTCTATCTGCTGCTGAACAAACCTAAAGGCTACGTCACGACAATGAGCGACCCGGAAAATCGGCCGACTGTCATGCAGTTGATTCGCGGCGTCAAAAAGCGCGTCTATCCGGTCGGCCGGTTGGATTACGCCAGCGAAGGCCTCTTGCTTCTCACTAACGACGGCGACCTGGCAAACAAGCTGATGAAAGCCGTGTCAAATGTAGCGAAGACTTATGTGGTGAAGGTTTCCGGCACCCCGGGCGGCTCGGAGCTCGAAAAATTGCGGGCCGGAGTTTCCATCGAGACCGGCGATGGGCGCCGGGTGCGAACCGCTCCCGCGCAAATCAAGCTCATTAAGGAAGCGGAGAACCCGTGGTACGAGGTGACCCTCGTCGAAGGGCGCAACCGCGAAATCCGCCGTATGTTCGAAAAAGTCGGGCATCATGTGGAAAAAATCAAACGCGTCCGCTACGGCCCGCTCACGCTCGATGTTCCTCCCGGCAAGTTTCGCGAGTTGACCGCGCAGGAAGTTGACCGGCTCCGCACGGCTGTGAATAAACCCGTAGCGCGAAGCAAGCCATCCGTGGCATGATGCGGCAAGCATGTCCCGTTTTTTTGATTTAGTCTCCAAGCCCGCACGTGACATGGGCGCGGCGAACGCACCGGTTTCGGTGTTGCAGGAGTTCGAGCAGCGTCCGCTGATCAAACTCGATTCCAACGAAAATCCTTTCGGCCCCTCCCCGCTCGCGTTGGACGCAATGCGAAGCCAGTTGAGCGCGAGCAATCTTTATCCCGATGACGATTGCACGCAGCTTCGTCTAAGGCTGGCGGCCCATCACCGCCTGCCTCCTGAACAGGTAATGGTAACGGCGGGTTCCACGGCGATGCTCAGCCTTCTCTGCCAGACGCTGCTCGTGCCCGGTCTAAACGCCGTGACCAGCGAACGCTCCTTCATTGTGTATGCCATGGCCGTGCACGCCACCGGGGCGCGCCTCATCGAAGCGCCAATGCGCCAAAACGAGCACAAGAATAGAGACACCATCGATCCCGCCGCGATTCTCGAAGCCATCGATTCCGATACGCGCATTGTGTTTCTCGCAAACCCGAATAACCCCACCGGCACCATGCTGCCGGCGGACGTTGTCGAGCATTTCCTCGAGCGCCTTCCCGCGCACGTGGTCCTGGTGCTCGATGAGGCTTACTGCGAATATGCTCAACATTTTGCCGCGCTGCGGCGGATGATCTATTCGAACTCGCTCGATTATGTTCATCAGGGCCTGAGCGTTGTCGTCCTGCGGACTTTTTCCAAATCATATGGGCTCGCCGGATTGCGCGTGGGCTACGGCCTCGGCCCGGCCGAACTGCTCGGATACTGCGCGCGCATGCGAAACACTTATTCAGTTCCGTCGCTGGCCCAGGCAGCTGCGATCGCTGCGCTCGATGACACGAAACACATTCAGCGCGTGGTCGAGAGCAACGCGGTGCAGGCTCGCTTTCTCATGCAGGAGTTGGAAGGCCTCGGCTATCGCGTGGCTCCAACCTCGGCGAATTTCTTGTACTGCGATCTAGGGGAAGATGCCGCGGCGGTTGCCGATCGTTTGCGCGAACAAGGTGTAGCCGTGCGTCCACTCGGCGCGTGGGGCGCGCCGGATTGCATGCGAGTCACGATCGGAACACCCGAACAGAACCGGGCGTTTTTAGAAGCGGCGAAAGGTCTACGCGCTACTTCCCGCGCTTATTCTTCCGCAGCGCGTCCAACATAGCCGCAATCCGCTTTTCCCGCGTCTCCGGCTTTTTCGCATCTTCTACGGCGCGCACCCATTCCTTTTGGTGAGTGAACGAAAGCTTGTCCCACGCTTCCTTTGTCTTCGCATCGCTGGAAATAATCCTTCGAAGCGGCGCCGGAACCTCCACTTTGCGCTCTTCCTCATCGAGTTCCATGACAACCGATACGGTGTCTCCACCCATGCACTTCGCACCGGCGCGCATTTCGGCGTTCACGGCCATCATATGTCCGTCGCCCATGTTCATTAGCGAACTGCGGAAGGGAAAGCCGTTGATCGTCCCCTTCACCGGCACGCGGCCTTTGCGCTGAAACACTTCAACCACGTCGAATGGAGGCTTGAGCGCGGCCGTCGACTTGCCGTGTTCGCCGATCAGCTTCACTTTAAATTTGTGTTGCGGCATTTTTCTTCCTGACCAACTCCGAGCGACGAAATCTTAACCAACTAATTCCACCGCTCGTGCAGCCCCATAGAGCCCCGCATCGCTGCCAAGCAGGGCGCGAGTGATGACAGTCTTGCGCTCGCGGAGCGCGATGTTGTTTGCGCCCGCGGAGCCGCCTAAAGGATCATCCGGCGCAGTCGCCGCATAAACCAGCGAACGATCGAGCAACTCTTCGAACATTCTGGGAGCGAACGCATCCCAGGCGCTTGAAACCCCTCCGCCGATGACGAACATATCCAGATTCAAAACATTGATCAAGTCCGAGAGCAAAATTCCAAGATATCGTCCGAAACTCTGGAAAATGCGGCGTGCATGCACGTCCCCTTGCAGCGCAAGGTCGTAAATCGACTTCGCCCCGAATTCCGGATCGGCCGACGCGGCCGCGGCCAGCTCAGGCGCTTCTCCGCTGGCAATGGCGGCGCGAGCCATCCGCATGATCGACGTGGCCGAAGCGTACTGCTCCGCGCATCCATGAGTGCCGCATCCGCAAATGAGCCCGTCCGGCTCGACGGTGACGTGGCCGAACTCTCCGGCCATCCCGTTCATCCCATGCCATATTTTTCCATTCAGTATAATGCCGCCGCCGATGCCGGTCCCAAGCGTGACCACAGCCACGTTTGCCACGCCCCGTGCTGCGCCCAGCCATTGTTCCCCGAGCGCGGCCACGTTCGCGTCATTGTCGAGAACCACGCGGGTCCCCAGCCGGCCCTCAATTTTCGCCCTCACCGGATAGTCTTCCCAACCCGGAAGATTGGCTGATTTCCGAAGCATCCCAGTCGCCATATCGATGATGCCCGGCACGCCGATCCCCACGCCAAGCAGTTTTCCGCTCGCCCGGTATTTCGCGGAAAGGCGCTCGATGGCCTCGCACATTTCCTCGATCACCTGATCGCGGCCAACAATGACCTTCGTACCGAGCGTAATCTTTTCCAATAAGTCGCCATCGCGAGTGACGGCTGCAATGCGAAGGTTCGTCCCGCCGAGATCGACTCCAACAGAAAAATCGGGCATGGAGAAAAAGGTTATCAGAATCGCCTGGAAGGTTGCTCGGTAGCGTTCGCCGAAACTACTTCTGGCATTTCGGGCAATAGTGGCTGCTGCGGCCGGCAATGACAATACGCTTGATCGGAGTCTTACAAACCAGGCACGGCTCGCCCTCGCGCCCGTAGACCCGGTGCTGCAACTGGAAGAAGCCTTCCTCGCCGTTGGAGTCGACGTAATTCGAGATCGTCGACCCACCGAGCGCAATGGCCTCCTTGAGCACCTCTTTGATCCCGTCGAGCAGCTTCGCGAATTGATTGCCAGCGATGGTAGAAGCCCGTCGGCGCGGGCGAATGCCGGCTCGGAATAAAGACTCATCGGCGTAGATGTTGCCCACGCCGCGCAGGAGTTTCTGGTTAAGCAGCGCGCTCTTGATCGGAGTCTTGCGGCCGCGAAACAAAGCCACGAAGCGGTCAAGATCGATTTCAAGAGGCTCGATGCCAACTGTATCGAAGTCGCCGGCGCGTGCCACACTTAGCCGCCCGAAGCGCCGCGGATCGACGAAGCGCACCTCCCTGCCCGAGGCCAGCTTCGCAATCGCATGGGTATGCTTGGCGATTTCCTCTTGCGCTTCGCACACCTGCAGGCGTCCACTCATGCCGAGGTGGACAATAAACTGCCGTGTGGCGCGGACACTCTTGTCAGCGTCTGCATGCGAGATCGATTGAGGCCGGGTTGACCCAGTCTTTGATCCTTTTCGCCCGTCTCGAAGTTGCTGCTGGTTTTTAGTGGGCGAGGCCGGCCGCACCACCCCATTCGCTTCCAGATCGAACACGATGTGCTTGCCCATGCGGCGCACGGCCGCGATACGAGCGTCTTCGACAGCGGCGGCAATCTCTCGCGCGGGCGATTTCAATGGCTCCGGCTTCCGGCCAAGCCATATCGATTCGATTACATCTCCCGTGATCCGGCGAGCCAGCCCCTGAGCGATAGTTTCAACTTCGGGAAGTTCCGGCATGAATCTTCAGTGTACCTTGCGAGAGGGAAAATCGTTCCCAAACGCAGCGATTGCAATGACCGAAGAAGTGATGCCTCACGCCAGGCTCTGCGCGCTCAGAGGTGAACAAATTTTAAAGGGATGACGTGCTAGTCCCTGAGCGGAACCACGGCCTGGCCGTCGCGGCAGAACGTTGCAACTTTCTGCAAATCACCGTTGGCCTGCGGCAAGGTCATCACCGGTCCGTAGCAGTAGACTGCGTGGCCGCTGGCGGCAAAGTACCACCGTCCGCCTTTGGAGTGTTGCGTGACCTGCGTGGAAGGCTGGCGTGCCGGTTGCGCCGGCTTGGCTACCGAGAGACTTAACATCAAGGCTAGGGTCAGAACCTTCATTGCTGCCAACCGTCGAGCGTCCGTAAACGCTCACCACCTACCGAATCTCTACCTGCTTCACCTGCCGCTAAATCGTGCGCACCGTACGCTGCGGGTCCAGATCCGCAGCCGGGATCGGCGGAAACTGAACCGGCGCCTTTGTCGCTTTATCCACATGGCTCTGCGGATGAGACTGTTTGCCCGCCTTTGCCTGAGCCTGATCCGCTGGCGCCTGAGCTGCCGGAGCTTGCGCATGCGTCTGAGCCTGCTCCTTCGCGGCCTTATCTGCGATAGCTTTGCCCTTCAGTCCCCAGAGTTCACGGCTGTCGGGCATCAGAACTTTAATTAAGTTGCTCTGCGACTGAATGGCCGCGCCCTGCTCAATGATCAGCATGGTCATCAGGACATACGAAATGACAAACACCACCGTGAGCAGCGGAAGGAGATTCCGCTTCTTCTTTGGAGCCACAACCGGGTAAATCGCCGTACTTCCCGACAGAATCGTCAAAGTCCACCCCAAGAGTGCCTCACAAGCGCAGGCGACCCTACGAGTGCAGCTTGTGAGCCATTAGTCGACGTAGTGGAAACGCATTGAATTGATGCGGTTTAACTCGAAGCGGTTGGCGCGCACAGGGGATGCAAAGTGCAATTGAATGCACATATTTAGCAAGGCGGATTGCCTCTTAAGTCTTACGGGCTGCGCCTGATGCGGAATCCCTGCCGCCGGTGCTTCAAAGATCGCCGCTCGGGCAGCGGCGATTGAGCCTATTTTCCGCCTAACAAAAGTTTTGCGATAGTTGCCAGTTGCATGTTCGAAGTGCCTTCGTAGATCTTGCCAATCTTGGCGTCCCGCCAGTATTTTTCCACGGGATAATCTTTTGTAAAGCCGTAGCCGCCATAAATTTCAATCGCCAGCGAGGTCACGCGCTCAGCAACCTGCGAGGCGAAGAGCTTGGTCATTGCCGCTTCTTTCACAAAGTTCACTCCAGCGTCTTTCATGCGGGCCGCGTTGTAAACCATCAGCCGCGCCGCTTCGATTTCCGTGGCCATCTGCGCAATCTGAAATTGTATGCCCTGGAACTCCGCGATGGCCTTGCCGAATTGCTTGCGCTCGGTCGCGTATCTGGCGGCGAACTCCCACGCTCCGCGAGCCAGGCCGATCATTTGCGCCCCGATGCCGATTCTGCCTTCGTTGAGCGTCTCAATCGCAATCTTGTACCCCTTGCCCGGCTCCCCGAGAACATTTTCCTTCGGAACTTTGCAATCCTCCAGAATCAGTTCGCAGGTGGAAGACGCTCGAATCCCTAGCTTGTCCTCTTTCTTGCCCACGCTGAATCCGGGAAAACCTTTCTCGATAAGAAAAGCCGTGATGCCCTTGTATCCTGCCGCAGGGTCAAGCGTGGCGAAGAGCACAAACAATCCAGCTTCTTTGGCGTTGGTAATCCAAAGCTTGCGGCCATTCAAAACGTAATCCGAGCCTCTGAGTTCTGCCCGCGTCTGCAACGCAAAAGCGTCGGAGCCGGAACCCGCCTCGCTCAACGCATAAGCCCCGCAAGTGTCCGCGGCCATTTTCGGCAGGTACCGTTTTTTCTGCTCGGCGTTGCCCCATCGCAACAGCGCATTGTTCACCAGCGTGTTCTGCACATCGACGATCACGCCCGCCGACGCATCCACCCGCGACAGTTCCTCCACCGCAAGAATCGCCTCGAAAAACTTGGCTCCGCCGCCGCCAAACTGCTCGGGAATTTCTATCCCCATCAGCCCAAGCTGAAAAAATTCATGGATCAGATCTTTTTCGAAGATGCCCTTCTCATCCATTTCCTTGACCAGCGGCCGGATTTTATCGTCGGCAAACTGCCGGATGTTGTCGCGGAAAAGCATCTCGTCATCGGTCAGCGTGGTCAACGGCGCGGGAGCCGCAGCTTGCAGCGTAGTTTCAGGCATGAGGGTACCTTCAGGCGGAGAGTAAGAGTGCGAACTGGTCAGTCTAGCATCTGGCGGCAATGCGAACAATTTGAGTTCAAATCCGGTAGTGGCGCAGTTTGAATTGAAACCTCAAAATCGTTATGCGGCGCCATCATGCGGCATCATCATGCGGCGTCATCCTGAGCGTAGCCGTTTTTCAGGCGTAGCGAAGGATCTCCCGCATAGCTGCCTTTTCGCGTAAGCCAAACTTCACCACTAACTAAAATCTTCAAACTCGCTCAGGCTGCGTCACGAGTCAGGAACTCAATCAGCACGCGGTTGAATTCATCCGGACACTCCTCATAAGGTAGATGCCCGATGCCGGGAAAAATTACGGTCCGCGATCGCGGAAAATATTTCGCCAGCGGCTCGGCCGACGAAGCGTAAACCGCCGGATCCTTACTGCCCCACATTAAAAGCGCAGGAATATCCCCGAGCTTCGGCAAAGTCGATTTCAACTCGCGCAGGTCCTGCCTCCAGCTCCGCACAATGGCAAGAGCGTGATCGAACAAACCCGGCTTTTCCAGCGGCGCAAGATAGCCGGCAAACGAATCCGCAGGAATGCGCTGGCGCTCGGCGAACATTCGCCCGTGCCAGTAAGGATATAGCCAATTCATCTGCGGCAGCAGCACGCGGAAGCAGGCCCTGCCCACATCGCTCCCGATAAAAGGCGCCAGCCGCCGCCCATGCCGCGAGAACGGATTCACCGGAGCAACCAGAACCAGTCGCCGCACCCGCAGGCGCGAACTGCCACTCAGGCATTCCGCGGCAGCTATCATCGCAACCGCCCCGCCGTGCGACGTGCCCAGCAGGTCGAACGAAGAAATTCCCATCCGTTCCGCGAATCGCAGCAATCGCCGCGCCGTCCCGCGCATCGAGTGGTCGATGCCCGCCGGGCGGTCGGAAAATCCCGCCCCCAGCATGTCCGGAGCATAAACGGTGAAATAAGGCGCTAGTGCAGGAATAGTAAATCGCCAGGAAAACGAATATCCCAAAAGACCATGCAGCAGAATCAGCGGCGCTCCCGAACCTGCCCGCAGGTAGCGCATGCGCGCCCCATCGAAATCCATCCAGCATTCTTCCACGCCTGCGCAGGCGCCTGGGTACGGCGGATAAACAACCTCCTGATTCGATCCTGTCACGTCGAAATCTTCTTCAGCACAAGGACAACTCTTTTCCCCCAGCGACATTCTATTTAAATGAACATCGCCTCTGTTCGCTTCACTTGGGGAGCTTCGGCTCCCCGTTTTTACGCCGCTTCTTTCCTTTTCTTACGCAGCAGCTTCTTCAGCACCCGAATCCCCTTATCCACGTGCTTCTCTTCCAGCAAGTAAGGAGGCAGAAACCGCACCACCGTATCCTGCGTGGAATTGAAAAGCACGCCCTCCGCCAAAGCCGCATCCACAATCGGCCGAGCCGGTATCTCCAGATTAATCCCCTGAATTAACCCTCGCCCGCGCACTTCCTTGGCAACGGAGCTCTTCTCAGCCACGGTTTTCAACTCCTGCTGTAAATAAGCCCCTACGCGATTCACGTTATCCAGCAACTTCTCATCCTCCACAATCGCCAGAAATTCCAAAGCCACGCGGCAAGCCAAAGGACCGCCGCCAAACGTAGTCCCGTGCTGCCCCGGCGAAATCGCATTCGCAAATTCTTCCTTCGCAATAAATGCCCCCAGCGGCAACCCGGCCGCAATCGGCTTGGCAATCGCCACAATATCGGGAGCGACACCAAATGTTTGAAACGCAAACATGGTCCCAGTGCGCCCCAGGCCGCATTGAATCTCATCGAAGATCAAAGCCGCCTTATGACGATCGGCCAGCGCCCGGCACTCTTGCAAGAACTCCACCGAGCACTCATAAATTCCGCCCTCGCCAAAAATCGGCTCTAGCACAATCGCACACGTATTTTCACTCACCGCCGCGCGCAGCCCCTCCACATCGTTCCGCCCAACGAACGTCACTTCCTCCAGCATCGGCTCAAATCCCTTGCGATGCTTTTCCTGTCCGGTCAGCGACAGCGCCCCAAATGTCCGCCCGTGATACGACCCCTGCAGCGCCACCAGCCGCGACTTCCCCTCGCCGCCAGTGCGATGTCCCGCCAGCCGCGCCAGTTTGATCGATCCCTCGATCGCTTCCGTGCCGCTGTTCGAAAAAAACGCCCGGCAAGCTCCCATCGCCGCCCCGGTCGGCGTGCCAGGCGAAGCCGCCCCAGCCAGCCGGCACAACTTCTCCGCCAGTTCCCCCTGGTACTCGTGGTAATAAAGGTTCGAGACATGTATCAGCTTCGCCGCCTGCTCGCGAATCGTCTTCACAATTCGCGGATGCGCGTGCCCCAGCGCATTCACCCCCAGGCCAGAAACAAAGTCGAGGTAACGCCGGTTTTCCAGGTCGTAAAGAAATACGCCCTTCCCCCGCGTCAACACGATGGGATAGCGATTGTAAGTGCCCAGCAAATACCGCTTCTCAAGCTCCACGATTTGTTCGAATGTTTTCATAGGAAGAGTTAATTGTAGCGGATCGTGC
>CAZGXY010000042.1:0-166659 GCA_964530145.1 uncultured Acidobacteriaceae bacterium
CGCTTGGCAGAGGCGATGAGTTGGTCCAGCAGATCGTCGGCCTTCACGCCGAAACCTTTGCGTCCGCTAACTTCGACATAGGAACGTGCCTTGTCTTCGTCGCTCAGCGTGTAGCCGAGTTCGGCGGCGCAGCGCGGGGTGAGTGCAACCATTTCATACGAGAAGTGGGTATAGTGGTCGGCGGCTTCATTGTGTCCGAGGCCGCGTAGCGCTTCGATCACGGTGTTTTGAGCCTCGGATTGGCGAGCGTCGATGACGTTGTAGATTTCAGCCACGTCGCCAAAATGCGGATGGTCTTTCTCGCCTTGCACCGCAGAGATCCAGCACTCGTGCCGGTTGGGATAGCGGTAGAACTTGCGATACCCGAAATCGCGCCCCAACAGGCCAAACTTCCACATGTGGTAGGCGATGTCTTTGCCGACATAGCCGACGGTGCCGTTCGAGCGGACGATTACCTTCTGGTCTTCCTCGGAAATTTTCTGGGCTTCGTCAGTGCCTGCCGCGCCTTCCGTGTCGGAAGACTTCTCTGTTCCCGCGCGACGCATTACCCAGCAGCCTTGGTTCTTACCTGCGTTCTCGTAAACCAGCACGCCGGCATCTTTGAGTTTTGTGAAAGCTGCATCCCAAAAATGCAGGTGCAGAATTTCGCTTTCGCGGGGCAGAAAATCGTATTCGATGTCGAGCCGATCCATGGTTTCAAGATGCCGGCGCAATACGGCCGTTGAGATCAGTTCGGCGACGGCAGCCGCCTCGCTTGCGCTGTCTTCAATCGCATGCAGCGTTCGAGCGCGCACTTGCAGGTTCTGCTTATCCTGCGCGTACCATTGCGAAACACGCGAGTAGAGATCCCAGCAGTAGTAGTCGAAGCGCGGATGGCGAGTGAGTTCTTCAATCTCCGCCCGCGATTTGTGTTCGAGATGGGTGAACCCGACAACCACATCGGCAACCTGGACTCCCGTGTTATCGATGTAGTTCTGCACATCGACTTCTCTGCGTGCGAAGCGCAGCAGTCGAACGAAGGTGTCGCCCAGAACGGCATTCCTCAGGTGGCCGATGTGCGCGGCTTTGTTGGGATTGATGCTGGTGTGCTCGACGAGAACTTTGCCGGAAGGAGTATCGGGAACTGGTCCTTTATCTGCAACTAAGGATGTCGCCATCCATCCGCGATCGATTTTGACGTTTAAATATCCCGGGGGGGCAACCTGCATTTCGGCGATGCCGTCGATCGGACCAATCTCCGCTCGGATTGTTTCGGCAATCTTCAGGGGCGCGGTTCGCAGCGGCTTGGCAAACGGAAAAAGAGGAACTGCGAAGTCTCCCAGTTCGACCTTTGGAGGCTGCTCGATGACCGCACTTGGCAATTCGGCGCCGGGGTAGCGCTGGCGTAGAAACTCGAGCAAACGCCGCGCGACACGCTGTTCCAGATGACGATACAAAGCTTCCCTCTGACTTTTTGTGAAGATAGTGATTTTAGCAGAGCGGGCACACACTCCGTTTGACGGGGCGGGTGCGGTTTCCTATGATGAAAACTCAGTCTGTGTTATGCGTATTGCCTACCTAGAGTGCTTTTCCGGCATCAGTGGCGACATGTTTATGGGCGCGCTGATTGATGCCGGAGTTCCGCCAAAAGTGCTGGAGGATGCGGTTGCGGCTCTAAGCTTGGGTGCGCGATTGGAAATTTCCCGGGTGGTGCGCAGCGGAATTTCGGCCACGAAGGCCGATGTCTGGGTGAACGGCGAGAAGGATTTGCCGCGAGAAGAGTATTGGGAGCGGCAAAGTATCGCTGCCGGATCCTCCTTCGCAGCCCAACGTGTGGACGAACCGGAGCACGAGCATGGCGACGGCCACAGTCACGGCCATCATTCACATGAGCATCCGCATTCGCATTCTCACAAACATGGCCGCGGAATGGCGGGAATTCGGAAAATTATATCTGCGGCGGCGATTTCGGAAGATGCAAAGAAAACTGCCATTGCCATCTTCGAAGCGCTCGGCAACGCCGAGGCGAAGATTCACAACACCTCCATCGACGACGTCCATTTCCATGAAGTGGGTGCGGTCGACGCGATGGTGGATATTGTTTGCGCCGCGGTGGGCGCTGAGGCTTTGAATGTCGATGAGATTGTTTGCTCTCCGCTGAATGTCGGAGGCGGATCGGTAAAGTGTGCGCATGGTATTTTCCCGGTTCCCGCTCCTGCGACGGTGGAGCTGCTCGCCGGCGCGCCTGTTTATTCCTCTGGAGTGCAGGCGGAACTGGTGACGCCGACGGGTGCGGCGATCGTGAAGACTTTGGTTTCACGATTCAACGAGTTTCCCCCGATGAGGATTCACAAATCCGGATATGGCGCAGGATCGCGCGATTTTGCCGGGCATCCGAACGTCGTGCGCCTGACCGTCGGAGAAGCGGCGTCCGCGCCTTTGGCCAGCAAGATTTCGGTTGAGACCATCAGCGTGCTGGAAGCTAACCTTGACGATCTGAACCCGCAGGTTTTCGGTTATGTCATGGACCGGCTTTTGGAGGAAGGCGCGCTGGATGCCTTCGGAGTACCGGTGCAGATGAAAAAAAATCGACCTGGAACGCTGCTGACGGTTCTTTGCAAAGCGGAGGACGCGGATAAGTTGACGCAGCTTATCTTTGCCGAGACCACCACCTTGGGTGTACGGAGACGAGAGGAACGGCGCCAGGCGCTGGCGCGCCGCTGGGAAAACGTATTGACGACCTGGGGTGAGATTCGAATTAAAATTGCCAGCATGAACGGGACGGTAACAAACTACTCACCAGAATATGAAGACTGCCGGCGCATCGCGGCCGAGCATCACGTACCCCTGAAACAAGTGATGCAAGAAGCGAATCGAGTCTATCTCGGCAACATCAAAAAGGTCTAAAAATCGGTCGCGCACAGTAGACAGCAGACTCAAAGTTTTGTCGTTGTCCGGCCCAACAACTTATGAGCAAGAAGTTCTACATCACGACGCCTATTTTTTACGTGAACGCCCGCCCGCATATCGGGCATGCCTACACAACGATTGCGTGCGATACGATTGCGCGCCGGCAGCGCATGTTGGGCGCCGAGACGTTTTTTCTGACCGGTACCGATGAGCACGGTCAGAAAATCGAGCGCGCGGCGCAGGCGGCGGGAAAAACTCCGCAACAATATGCCGACGAGATTTCAGGCGAGTTCCGGCGGTTGTGGAAACGGATGGGCATTTCCAACGACGACTTCATCCGCACTACCGAGGAACGGCACAAGAAACGAACGCAGGAACTTTTCCGGCAGATCCGGGATAAGGGCTTCATCTACAAAGGCACCTACACGGGCCAATACTGCGTGTCGGACGAGCTTTATGTTGACGGAGCGCAACCCGGCGATCCCTGCCCCACGTGCGGGCGCATCACGGAGACGGTGAAGGAAGAAAATTATTTCTTCAAGCTCTCCAGCTTTCAGGACAAGCTGCTGGCCCTGTACGCGAATCCGGAGTTCATTCGTCCGGAAGCACGGCGTAACGAAGTCATTTCGTTTGTGCGTTCCGGGTTGCGCGATTTATCGATCACCCGCTCGACGTTTAGCTGGGGCATACCGGTGCCGGACGATCCCAAGCACGTGATCTACGTATGGTTCGATGCGCTGGCGAATTACATCACGGCGATTGGTTACGGCTCTGCGCATGCCGGCGCGCAGGAGGCGTTCAAGAAGTTATGGCCTGCCGATGTGCAGATGATCGGCAAAGAGATCGTTCGCTTCCATTGTGTTTACTGGCCGGCATTTCTGATGGCGGCGGGTTTGGACGTGCCGAAGGCGATTGTAGCGCACGGATGGCTGCTGTTTGAAGAAAGCAAGATGTCGAAGTCGCGCGGCAACATTGTAAGGACGGAAACGATCCTTGACGTGCTCGGCGCCGATGCGCTGCGTTATTTTTTGTTGCGCGAAGTCGTATTCGGCCAGGATGGATCGTTTTCGTTCGATGCGCTGGTGCAACGGTATAACTCGGATCTGGCGAATGGATTGGGCAATCTGGCCAGCCGCACGCTTACCATGATTAACCGGTACTTCAAGGGCGAAGTGCCGTATCCATCGCGGATCGTGGCACATACCGTGGCGGATGATGTGGTTTCGATGGGTGCGCGCCAGGTGATCCAGGAATTCAGGATTTTGTTCGACGACTTTCAGTTTTCGCGCGCGCTAGAGGTGGCGTGGGGACTAATCGCAACCGTGGACAAATATATAGTCGAGAACGAGCCTTGGGCGCTTGGTGAGAAACAGGATGAAGATAGCCGGTCGCGTCTGGCCACGGTACTCTATACGGCTGCCGAGGCATTGCGTATCGTCACGGCGCTGGCGCATCCGGTCATTCCCGAGGCGACCGCCAAGATATGGGAGCAGATGGGGCTCGGCGATATCAAGAAACTGGCGTTGAATCAACTCGCGTGGGGACAGTTACAGCTCGGCACAAAACTTGGCGAAGTGCAGCCGGTGTTTCCTCGCGCCGATAAGAGTGCGATTGAAAGGATGCAGAAAATGGAAGAAGAGCAAAGGCCGGCACTGGCCGGCGAATCTGCTGCCGCTAAGGCGCCTGCTGAAGGGAGCACAGCACATTCACCACAGGTTGCGGCCGTTTCAGCAACCGCTCAAGACGCGACTGGGAAGATTTCAATTGACGATTTTTCTAAAGTGGAACTGCGTGTCGGCGTGGTGAAGGTCGCGGAGAGGGTGCCCAAATCGGACAAGCTCTTGCGTTTGGAAATTGATGTTGGAACGGAGACGCGGCAGGTGCTGGCTGGGATCGCCGAGGCATATGCTCCGGAAACTTTGGTCGGACGCAAAGTTGTTATTGTCGCGAACCTTGCGCCGCGCAAGATGCGCGGACTGGAATCGAACGGCATGATCGTTGCAGCTTCGGTTGACGGTGGAAAGCCGGTGCTGGCGGGGTTCTTAGAGGATGTGCCAGTGGGAGCGAGGCTGAAATAGGACGCTTGTGTTAGATCGTCCCGACGCCCGTCTGCTGGAGCTGAGATTTATGTTTGTAGATTCGCACGCACATCTGGATGGCGAGCAATTCGATACAGACCGCGAGCAGGTCATTGCGCGGGCGCGCTCGGCAGGGGTTCAGACTATTGTCGCGATTGGCAATGGCAATGGCCCCGAGCAGGTTGATCGCGGAATCCGATTAGCGGAGCAATACGATTTTATTTACGCGACCCTCGGTATTCATCCACATGAAGCTCGTCTGGCGGACGAAGCTGCTTACGAGAAGATGGAAAAGCTGGCGCGGCATCCCAAGGTGATTGCATGGGGGGAAATCGGCCTCGATTATCACTACGACTACTCGCCGCGCGATGTTCAGAAAAAAGTATTCATCCGGCAGATGGAGTTGGCGGCGAGCGCGAAGCTGCCGATCGTGATTCACTGCCGTCCCTCGGACGGCAGCGATAATGCCTGGGAGGATTGTCTGGGCCTGCTGCGGGACCGGTGGGCACCGAACGGACTGGCAGGGGTTTTGCACTGCTTCACCGGAAGCTGGGAGCACGCGAAAAGGGCGCTGGATATGGGATTCATGATTTCGTTTGCCGGCAATCTTACATTTCCAAAAGCGCAACAGATTCGCGATGCGGCTCTGGAGGTCCCGCTCGATCGGATACTCGTTGAGACGGATTGCCCTTATCTGGCGCCAGTTCCGAACCGGGGCAAGCGTAACGAGCCCGCGTTTGTGGTGGAGACCGCGAGAAAACTTGCGGAGTTGCGCGGTTTATCGGCGGAAGAGATTGGACGGAAAACCAGCGAGAATTTCTACAATTTTTTCAAACTTGCTGAAATCGCTGAAAGCAAAGTTCCCGCGCTTTGAAACGCTGCGAAAGGCTCTCATCTGATAATCTCGAACTGTACATTCCATCATTTCAGAAAGAATTGAAATTTCGTGCCCGATAATAGTTTTGACATCGTGAGCAAGATCGACATGCAAGAAGTGTCGAATGCCATCCAGCAGGCCCTGAAGGAGGTTCACACCCGCTTCGACTTGAAGGATTCCAAGTCGAACATCGAACTCGAGAAAGACGCCATCGTTTTGCATTCGGCGGACGAGTACAAACTGAAAGCGGTGAACGACATTCTGCAACAAAAGCTTGTGAAACGAGGCGTGTCCCTTAAGGGACTTACCTATGGTGCGGTGGAACCGGCCGCAGGCGGCACGGCGAAGCGGCGCGTGACCATGCAGCAGGGCATCGCCATCGAAAAGGCGCGGGAGATTGTGAAGCTGATCAAGGATTCGAAGAAGAAGGCGCAGGCATCGATCCAGGGCGACCTGGTGCGGGTGAGCGGCAAAGATCGAGATACACTGCAGGAAGTGATTGCGCTGCTGCGCCAGCATGATTTTGGTATCGACATGCAGTTCATCAATTACAGGACAAATTAGTTGTGAGCGCGCCGCCAATCATCAACGGAAAAGAAGTCTTCGACCTGCTGCATGAAGATCTTGCGGCTCTGGAGCACGAGTTTGGAGACGATACGGTTTCCGGCGTGCAGGCGATCACGGAGATTGGCGAATATCTGCGCGCCGGAGGAGGCAAGCGCATTCGCCCGGCGCTGCTCTTTCTCTCTTCGAAATTGTTCGACTATCGGGGCCGGGGCGCGATTCGCCTGGGGGCGGTCGTCGAAATCATTCACACCGCAACCCTCGTACATGACGACATCATCGATGAAGCCACGACGCGCCGTGGCCGTCCGGCCGCGAACACACAGTGGGGCAACTCCAAATGCGTGCTCGCCGGCGACTGGCTTTACATGCAGGCTTTCAAGGTTGCGGTGCAGGAGCGCAATTTTCGCATTCTCGATTCTCTGATCGAATTGACCCAGCAGATGGTCGAAGGCGAACTGCTGCAGGTGGAAAAGCTCGGCAAGTCGATTACTCAGGATGAATATTTCGATCTGATTTACCGGAAGACGGCATGCCTGTTTTCAGTTTGCATGCGGCTGGGCGCGATTCTGGGCGGCGCGACGGAAGAACAGGAACAGGCGCTCGCGCAGTATGGCCACGATCTCGGCATGGCATTTCAAATTGTGGATGACGTTCTTGATCTGACAGCGTCGGAGGAGGTTCTCGGCAAACCCGTCGCTAGCGATCTTCGCGAAGGCAAGGCGACGATGGCTGTGATTCATTCGCTGGAACGCTGCACGCTGGAAGAGCGCCGCAAGATTGAAACAATCCTCCGCGATCGCGCCTTCAACGGGGTCAACCATCCTCAGATTCTGGAGATTCTGCAGCGTTACGGTTCGCTCAGTGCCGCGACTGCCCACGCGGCAGGCTACGCTGAGTCGGCACAGAGCGCTCTCGATATTTTCCCAGACTCAGAAATCAAGCGTGCCTTACTCTGGGCGCCGGAGTTCGTGATTTCCCGGGAGAAGTAGCCGCTACCGCGGATTCCAGCTTTGTTTATACTGAACCTTTTCCTCAGTATTCCGATCCAAGACTGGTTATGAATCTGGTCACCCTGCTGGCGCGCCATGGTTACGCCTGGTTGTTCGGTCTGTTGCTGGCCGAGGCGGTGGGCCTTCCTTTCCCTGCGGCCATCGCACTCGTGGCGGCCGGAGCCGCGATTGCGAGCCACGCGCTGTGGGGCCCCTATGTGCTGTTGGCTTCGATTCCGGCTCTGATGATCGGTGACACCATTCAGTTCTGGCTTGGGCGCGCTATGGGTTGGGCCTTGCTCGGTTTCCTGTGCCGGGTCTCGATCAATCCCGAGACCTGCATTCTGCGTTCGGCGGAATCGTTTTACAAACGCGGAAAATTGACGCTGATCATCGCAAAATTCATTCCGGGAGTGAATACCATGGCGGCGCCGCTGGCGGGCAGCATGAAAATGCGCTTCTGGCAATTTCTGCGGCTCGACAGCATGGGAGCCAGCGTCTACGCGCTTGCTTATCTCGCGGTCGGGTATCTTTCCCGCGACTTCCTGGCTGTGATTCTGCGGGGCTTTCACGCGGCTGGGCGCGCCATGGAAGCGGTGGTGATCGTTACGATTGTGGCCTATGGGATCTATCGCGTGGTGCAGTACGACAAGCACAGGGTTTATCGCATCGTGCCGCGCGTGCAAGTGCAGGAACTGGCTGCCCGGCTCGCGTCGCAAGATGCCAACCACGTGCTGATCGTAGACGTTCGCAGCCACGGCTATTACGATTCCGGCGCCGCGCGAATCAAGAATTCAATCCGCATCGAGCCCAACAATCTTGATGAGGAAATCAAGCTCCTGCCGAAAGACAAGGATATTTATCTCTACTGCACTTGAGCACGCGAAGCCACCAGCGCCCGTGTGGCGCATCTGCTGCGGGAAAAAGGATTCAACGCGTTTGTGATCGTCGGCGGCCTGACGGCCTGGCGCAAAGCCGGCGAACCGGTGGAGGGAGTGCCAGCCAACGATCTCGTCAAGCTGCCGACATTTCAGTGAGGGGCGCCATCGTCGCGGCTATTCAACAGGCCTTATCGGCGGCGCTTGTATGCTTCTGCGAGCAAAAGCTGTATTGAATTTATGCGATCTAATCGGGAAATCGAGGTAAAGTTTCGGGTCGATGATCTACGGGCGATTGCCCGCAAGCTGCGCGAGGCGGGGTTTCGCCTTGAAACGCGCCGAACTCATGAGATGAATACTCTCTATGACCTTCCGGGAGGTGAACTGCGAAAGCGCAGGCAACTGCTTCGATTACGCCAGTATGGAAGCCAGTGGACACTGACCCACAAATCAGGAAAGCAGACCAAACGGCACAGCAGCCGCCAGGAATTGGAAACGGAAGTTGCGGACGGGAAGCAGGCGGGGGCGATTCTGCGAGCACTCGGATACCAGCCTTCTTTTCGCTACGAAAAATTTCGGGCGGAGTGGACGGATGGGAAAGGGCAGGTCGTCATCGACGAAACTCCGATTGGGAATTTCGCGGAGATCGAAGGATTGCCACAGTGGATTGACGCGACGGCGAAGAAGTTAGGGGTGAGGCGCGAGCGGTACATCGTGAAGAATTACGCAGGATTGTTCGAAGACTGGAAGCGGGATATGAAGAGTAGCGCGGAAGCAATGACCTTCAAGGCTATTCGTAACAATAGAAGATAATCAAACCGGGCATATCGGGGGCTCCGTCTATGCCCCGTGGCACTTCTTGAACTTCTTCCCTGATCCGCACGGGCAAGGATCGTTGCGGCCTACTTTTTCCTGCGCGCGCACTACCTGTTGCACGGGCGCAACGTCACCCCCGCCGGCCATGCGCGCCTGCTCCAGTTCGCGGCGCTTGCGACGGATGAAAGCCTCTTCGATGTCGTCGGCGGAAGTGGCGACCATACGCGGAGGTCGCCGGCCGTTGCCATCACTATCGCGATGCGCGGGAACTCCCGATTCCGTATCCTGGCCTGCAGGGGTGCCCGGCGGTTGACCTCCGGCGCCGGAATCCGGCGGCCGCTCCAGGATTTGCATGAGATACAAATATTTGACCGTATCTTCCTGGAAGCGCTGCATCATCGCTTCGAAAATCTCGAACGACTCTTTCTTGTATTCGACCAGCGGATCGTGCTGGCCGTAGCCGCGCAGGCCAATGCCTTCCTTCAGGTGATCCATGCTCAAGAGATGGTCTTTCCACTGCGAATCGAGCACGCTCAGCATGATCATGCGCTCGTGATGGCGCATGGCGTCAGGGCCGATCAGCTTTTCTTTGGCGTCGTAGCGTTCTTTCAGCTTTCCAAAAATCGCGTCGCCAAGTTCCTGCCGGTTCAATGCCTCGGGCTTTACGCCCTCGGCGAGGAAATCCACGCCGAAGCGGGTGAAGACAGCGTCTTTCAATCCTTTGATATTCCAATCATCCGCGTGCGCTTTTGGCGGGCAGTATTCGTCCATCAGATCGCCGAGGATCGCCGAAACATAATCTTCAAGGATCAGATCTTTCTGATCCATGCCCTCGAGCAAGCGACGGCGCAGGCCATACACGGCTTCGCGCTGCTTGTTCATTACGTCGTCGTATTCGAGTAGGTGTTTGCGCGACTCGAAGTGCTGGCCCTCCACTGTCGTCTGCGCGGTCTCGACACGGCGGGTCATCATCTTCGATTCGATCGGCACGCCTTCTTCCATGCCGAGCCGGAGCAACAGTTTCGAGATCCACTCTTTCGGCATGAAGATGCGCATCAGGTCATCTTCGAGAGAAAGATAGAAGCGCGACGAGCCGGGATCGCCCTGGCGACCGGCGCGACCGCGAAGCTGGTTATCAATGCGGCGCGATTCGTGGCGTTCGGTGCCGAGAATGTGCAATCCTCCAGCCGCAACCACTTCATCATGTTCTTTATCGGTTTGCGTTTTATAACGCGCGAGCGCCTCGGCCCACTTTTCCGTAGGCACGGTGTATTCGTTCCCGTTGTAATAGAAGATCGAGGTGATTCCGTCTTCCTGCGGGCCCTCGATCTTGCCTTGCGCTACGCGCAATTGTTGTGCGATGCCCTTCTTGACCAGTTCCTGCTTGGCCATGAATTCAGGATTGCCGCCCAGCAAAATATCTGTACCGCGGCCCGCCATGTTCGTGGCAATGGTAATGGCGCCGGTGCGCCCCGCTTGCGCAACGATTTCCGCTTCGCGCTCGTGGAACTTGGCGTTGAGCACGACGTGGTTCTTGATGCCCTTCTTTTTGAGTAACTGATCGATGCGCTCAGATTTCTCAATCGAAGTGGTTCCCACCAGCACCGGCTGGTTGGTTTCATTCAGCTTCTGAATTTCATCGGCCACCGCGAAATATTTTTCTTTCTCCGTGCGGAAGATGACGTCAGCATTTTCCAGCCGCAGCATCTGCTTGTTGGTGGGAATGACAATCACGTCCAGCTTGTAGATGTTGTCGAACTCGGTAGCCTCGGTTTCCGCCGTACCGGTCATGCCCGAGAGCTTCTTAAACATGCGGAAATAATTCTGGAAGGTGATGGTCGCGAGCGTCTGGTTCTCGCGCTCGATCTTCACGCCCTCTTTCGCTTCAATCGCCTGGTGCAAACCGTCAGACCAGCGACGGCCGGGCATCATGCGTCCGGTAAATTCGTCGACGATGATGACTTCACCATCTTTGATCACGTATTCGACATCTTTGCGATAGAGAGCGTGGGCTTTCACCGCCGTCTCGACGTGATGCTTCAGCGGCCAGTTTTCCGGATCGGCGATGTTGCCGATGCCGAGGAGTTGCTCAACTTTCTCCCAGCCTTCGTCGGTGACGGTGATGTTGCGATGCTTCTCATCGACCACAAAGTCGCCGGTCAACTGCGCCGGCTCCCCGGGTGCTACCTCAAGCTCCTCGCCCTTTTCCAGCTTGGGAATGATCCGGTTCACGCGATAATACTTGTCGGTGGATTCTTCGCTCGCGCCGGAAATAATCAGCGGCGTGCGGGCTTCGTCGATCAGGATCGAATCCACTTCGTCGACGATGGCGAAATTGTGTCCGCGCTGCACACAATCCTTCAGATCGAACTTCATGTTGTCGCGCAGATAGTCGAAACCGAATTCGTTGTTGGTTCCGTAAGTCACGTCGGCTGCGTAGGCAGCGCGGCGCTGGTCGTCATCGAGATCGTGGACGATGACGCCGACCGTGAGGCCAAGAAAGCGGTAGAGCTTTCCCATCCATTCGGAGTCGCGCTTCGCGAGGTAGTCGTTGACCGTGACAACGTGCACGCCGCGGCCGCTCAGCGCATTGAGATACACGGGCAGGGTCGCAACGAGCGTTTTGCCTTCGCCCGTCTTCATCTCTGAGATCATGCCTCTGTGCTGCACCATACCGCCGATTAGTTGAACATCGAAATGGCGCATGTTGAGCACGCGGCGCCCCGCCTCGCGCACCACGGCAAAGGCTTCGATGAGGATTTCATCCAGAACTTCCTGGAGAGCCTCGTACTGTTCTTTTTCAGTCTGCTTTGCGCGGTCAGGATCAGCTTCGGTTTCGTCCTCTCCCGGTGCAGATGCAGAAGCTCGTACCCGGCTGATTCGCTCCTGGATGCGCTGGCGGAATTCATCGGTCCTGGCACGCAGTTCGGCGTCGGTACGTTTCTGCATCTCGGGTTCGAGGGCGTTGATAGCCGCGACTTGCGGCATCAAGCTCTTCACCAGACGCTCGTTTTTGGTCCCAAAGACCTTTCCAATCAGAGTGTTAATCAAACGGTGAAATCCTTCGGCGGAATGAGTTCTTGCCCAGCTTATTCTTTTTATTCTTTTTTAGCCTAGCATACTTAGATGCAACACGAGCACTCAACGACGTGCAGCGCAGGAAGCCACTTTTCGTGTATATTCCCGACGACCGATGCCCACATTTTACGATCGCTTTGCGGAGTGCGCCGAACGCTGGCCGAATAGCACCGCTGTCGAACTTCAATTACAGGACCGCATCGAGAGCTACACCTATGCAGAGCTTCGGCGAATGGCCGAATCTGTGGGCCGATGGGTTCAGGAAAACGGCTATGCGGCTGGATCGCGGCTGGCCGTCATTGCCGATAATCATCCGCGCTGGGTCGCGGCATATCTCGGGATCATTGCCGCGGGCAGTGTTGTCGTTCCCCTCGATACGGCTCTGCGTGCCGATCAATTAACAAAGCTCTTGAAGGACAGCGGCAGCCTGGTTCTTTTCTGCGATGCGCGGCATGCCGATGTTTCACGTGAGGCCGCGGCGGGTAGCAATCTGCGGCTCGTGCTGATGGATCCTGAAGGGATGGGCAACGCTGACAAGTTGCAAAGCTGGCCGGAGACTTTGACGGCGATCTTCGAGGCGGGGCCGGCACAATCCCAGCGAGCTTCGCCTGGCGCCAACGATCTGGCGTCGCTGCTCTACACCTCGGGAACGACCGCCGATCCTAAAGGCGTGATGCTCACGCACGGCAATCTGCTGGCCGAAGTGGAGGCAGTATTCAACTGGGTTGACCTTGGCCCGCAAGATGCCGTGCTGGGCGTGCTGCCAATGTTTCACGTGCTCGCGCTGATGGCAAATCTGATGCTGCCGCTCGTCAAAGGCTCTCGGGTCTGCTACCTGGAAACCCTGAATACTACTCAACTGCTTCGCGCCCTGCAGGAGCGCGGCATTACCGCTTTTGCGGTGGTACCGCAGTTTTTCTACCTGATTCATGAGCGCATTTTTCAGGAGATTGCAAAACGCGGCGTGGCCGCGCAGAAGGCCATGCGCCTGCTGATGAAGCTGAATCTTGTATTGCGGGGAGTTGGATGGAATGCGGGCTCGCACTTTTTCAGCAAAGTGGATGAAATCTTTGGCAAGAAAATGCGCTACCTCGTAACCGGTGGATCGCGTTTCGATCCCTCGGTTGCGCATGATTTTTACGCCATGGGAATTGACGTTTTGCAGGCTTACGGATTGACGGAAACTACCGCTGCCGTTTTCGCAAATTCGCCAACCGACAATGTAATCGGTTCGGTTGGCAAAGCGATGAGGGGAGTGGAAGCGAGAATCGTCGATCCGCAACCGCAGAGCGAGAGTGGACCTGCTTCGGGCGAGGTTGCGCTACGCGGGGGTGTGGTGATGAAAGGCTACTGGAACCGTCCGGAAGCGACTGCCGCTGTGCTGCGCGAAGGATGGCTGTACACCGGCGATCTCGGCCACTTCGATGCCGATGGCAATTTGTTTTTGACCGGACGCAAGAAGGAAGTCATCGTTCTGAGCAATGGGAAAAATATCTATCCGGAAGAAGTCGAAGCGCATTACCTGAAGTCACCATACATCAAAGAACTGGCTGTCATCGGAATCGAAGGCAAACCGGGCGATGGAGGCGACCGGCTGCACGCCGCTATCGTGCCTGATTTTGATGTGCTGCGCCAGAGAAAAATTGTGAACGCGAAAGAGGTAATTCGATTCGATATCGAGGGCCTTTCGCAACAAATTGCGTCGACCAAGCGAATCGGGAGCTATGAAATCTGGCAGGAAGATCTGCCTCGAACCACCACCCGCAAAATCAAGCGCTTCGAAGTAGAAAAGCGTGTGAAAGCAAACGAAGCAGGCAGGCGAGCAGACAACGCCGATTTGCCTGGGGATCGCCCGTTGACGCCGGAAGAGATCGACTGGCTCAAGCAACCGCAGGTTCAAACCGCGTTAGCCATCATGCATGGGGTGGCACGCGCTGCCCCGGCAGAACTGCGTCCAACTCACAATCTCGAACTCGATCTTGGACTCGACTCCATGCAGCGCATCGAATTGCTCAGCCAGGTCGAGCAGCAACTTGGAGGCAACGTTTCAGAATCACAACTCGTCCAGATCTATTCGGTGCGCGAGTTGATTGATGCTGTCCTGCAAAGCGCGGCTGCCGGGACGAGAGGTTCCATTTCACGTTCGACCTTTAGTGGGTGGAAGACAGTCTTCGAAGAAGAACCGGATCCCGCGGATGTAATCGCGCCGGCCGAATCTAGGCGGCTTGCCGATACGTTCTGGTATTTCGTTTCACGCCTCATTCAGGTAATCGCGCTCGACCGCTTCGACCTGCATGTAACCGGAATTGAAAAGCTGCCGAAGAGCGGAGCGTATATCCTTTCATCGAACCATCAAAGCTTTCTCGATGCGCCCATCCTGGGGAGCATTCTGCCCCCGCAGACATTTGACGACGTGTTCGCCGTCGGAACGAGCGAAATCTTTGGCACGGGTTTCATGCGGCGGCTTGCACGATCGCTGCGTATCGTAGTCGTCGACCCGGACGCTAATCTCGTTCCCGCGATGCGAGCCGGGGCTTATGGCCTGCGACAGGGACGGCCTCTCATGCTGTATCCCGAAGGCGAACGCTCGATCGACGGCACACCCAAGAAATTCAAGAAGGGCGCGGCGATTTTATCGATTCACATGCAGGTGCCGATCGTTCCAATCGCCATTGAGGGATTTTACGAAGTGTGGCCGCGGAATCGTTCTTTCAAGGGATTTTTTCCGCTGCAAATCAAAATTGGCGATCCAATTTATCCCCCGCCGGAGCGCGAGGCGTCGGAAGAAGCTTACGAGAATCTGACAGCGCGCTTGAGGGCGAAGGTCGTAGAGATGTGGGAGGAACTCCGACGAAATCCTCGTCGGGAGGTCTGAGTTTATTTCGCCCGCGGGTGTGTTTGATCGTAAACCTGCAACACGTGCTTCATCGACAATTGTGTGTAACGCTGAGTAGTGGCGAGGCGTTCGTGACCAAGCAGTTCCTGGATGGCGCGCAGATCGGCGCCTTCCTCAAGCATGTGCGTGCCAAATGCATGGCGCAGCGTGTGCGGGTGGACATCCGGTGACAAGCCCTTTGCAACTGCAATCTTCTTGACGATGCGGCCGACGCTTCGTGTTGTAAGGCGCCCGCCGCGCCGGTTGATAAGTAATGCGTTTGAATTTTTTCGCGACGATTCGAGGAGATTGCGGCGCTTCGGGAGATAAGCCTTGAGCGCGGCACTCACCATCGCTCCAAAGGGCACGTAGCGCTCTTTCTTTCCTTTGCCGCGAATCAGAATGGCCTCAGCGCTCGTGCGAATGTCGTCGAGATTAATGCCGGTCAGTTCGGAGTTGCGGATACCGCAGCCGTAGAGCAGTTCGAACATCAGCTTATCGCGCTCTGGGAAGGACGCAACCTCAGGCAGCGCACCGTCAATCACGGTATTCATTTCTTCGATGGTCGGCACGCGCGGCAGTTTCTTCGGCAGCTTCGGTGTAGCCACCAGTTTTGCGGGGTTTTGCTGAACCACCCCTTCCTGCGCGAGCCAACGGTATAAAGATCGCACGGCTGCCAAGGCGCGTGCCACCGAGGTCTTGCTTAACCCTTTTTCGTAAAGCTGGGAAAGAAATCCACGCACCGCGATGTGATCGATATGCTTCCAGTCGCGTGGCCCGGCATAGGCGGCAAACAGTGCCAGGTCGCCCTTGTATGCTTTTATGGTGTGCAGCGACGCATTGCGCTCGCGCAGATGGCACAGAAAATCATTCACCGCCTTGGCGACTACAGTCGTCTTCATTTCGCCTTCGCCCTCGGGTGATGGTTCTGGTAGACCGTTCGCAGCCGGTCGAGCGCGAGGTGCGTGTAAACCTGAGTAGTCGAAATATCTGAGTGGCCCAGGATCGTTTGCACGGTGCGCAAATCGGCGCCATTCTCAACCATGTGCGTAGCACAGGAATGGCGGAGCATGTGCGGAGAAGCCGCACGTCCCGAAGCGGACGATGCGACACGCACCATTTGCCAAACTCGCTGCCGTGTCAAACTGCGTCCGCCACGGGCGATGAAAAGTAGTGGCGATGTTCGCAGAGCCGTATTTGCCGATTCGCGCCCTGTTTTTGCTGCCGTCAGCACTGGCCGCGCTTGCGCGAGATATTTCGTTAGCGCATCCTGAGCCGACTTCCCCAGCGGCACCACGCGTTCCTTATCGCCCTTGCCTCGCACCAGCATATATCCCGCTTCGAGTTTCAGGTCTTCAAGCTTTGCGCTGACCATCTCTGACACGCGCAACGCCCCTGCGTAGAAAACCTCGAGCATAGTGTGGTCGCGAATTGCGAGCGCTTCTGATTTATATTTATTTCCGCGCGGACTGCCGTCAGAACGCGCCAGCGGAGCTGCCAGCGTTCTTTCCATCTCATCGCGGGCAAGGGCCTTGGGCAAGACTTTCCACTGCTTCGGCGATGCGATGTTCAGAGTTGGATCATGTTCGAGTTTTCTATCCAGCAATAAATAGCGATAGAGATGGCGAAGCGCGGAGAGCTTTCGCCCTACGCTGCGTCCATCGACCTGATGCGAAAAAAGCTGCTGCAGAAATTCGCGGACATCGGCGTGGCGTGCCGTAACGACCAGACGTTTGCGCTTCTCCAGAAATTCGGAAAACTGGCAGATATCGGTGGTATAGGCGGCGATCGAAAGCGGCGCTAATCCTTTCTCGATTCTCAAATAATCGAGAAAGCTGGAAAGCACGCGCGAATTTAATTCAGAAGGCATCTGCGGGAGCACTGAGTATGCTAGTTATCGGACACTCAGAAAAGTGCTCAACCCGGTGCTCCATAGACCGCGGCTCGAACAGGTCTCAACCCCCGCTGCACTCTCTTAGCAGATCGACCGCGTATAGCGCGCCCTGCGGTGTTTCTTCATGCTTGAAATATGCGAAAACGTCCCGACCGGCGGCGAGATGTTCGCCGATGCGCTGGACCATCGTGGCGCGCTCTTGAGTTGTGTACGTAGGTTTTCGAAATCGGTAGTACGCAAAAGGCCCTGTCGTCACATCGGGAGTAGTTCTCTCTTCGGTCTCGGCTACGCACAGCGCAGCACTGTGTTGTCTCAACGCCTCCCAGGTTGGGTCGCTGAACCAGGATTCATGGCGGAATTCAAACGCCACCGGAACGGTGCGCGGCAGAATCGCGAGAAAATCTTTGAGCAGCGTGATATCTGCTTTCAGATTTGGCGGCAGCTGAAATAGAACCGGTCCAAGCTTTCCTGCACTGGCCATGGGTTCGATGGTCGAAAGAAAGCGCCGGAGAAAGTCCTCGCTTCCCTTCAGCCGCTTGATGTGGGTGATCACCTGGTGGGCCTTCACGCCGAAGCGAAAGCTCTGAGGCGCTTCCTGAATCCAGTTCTGAAGGGTGGTTTCTTTCACCAATTGCCGGAAAGTAAAGTTCACTTCGACAGTGTTCAGTTGCATGACGTAATGACTGAGAAATTTCTTCTGCGCGAGTTTGGCAGGATAAAAATCCGGCTTCCAGCTTGGATAGGCCCATCCGGAGGTTCCGGCAAATAGTTGAGGCATGGCAAGGTTCGTAGAGCGGAATGATTTTGCGGAAGCGATTATACCTTGCGTTTCGTCTTTCCGACTCGCGGCTTAGTAGCTTTCGCGGCCGGTTTTCTCGATGAGCGCTTACGGTTTTTCGGTGCCTCCCCCGATTGCGCTGCAATCGAAATCGTCTCGGGTTCTTTCGCCAGAGCCGGTTGTGAAAGTTTCTTGAGATTCGGGAGACGCTGTTTCAACGTCAGCAAGGGCGCAAACAGGTCGCCCATTTTCTCAACTCGCTTCACTGTTTGCATCGCTTCAAAAACAAGCAGGGCAGGATCTTTCTGCTTGAGAGCACGCTCGACTTCGTCCCAAGTCACCGGCGTCGAAACCGTCGGACGTTCGCGAGCCCTGAGCGAGTAAACCGCGATCGTGGTCTTGTGTTCGTCGTTCTGGCTCCAATCGACAAAAACCTTGCCGGTGCGAAGCTTCTTGCTTATGTCGGATACAACCATATCGGTGTGGTCGTGCTCGAGCAACTGCGCTAGCGCACGCGAAAATGTTTTGGTTTCGTCGTAGGACGTTGGAGTGTTTAGCGGAACATAAAGCTGCAGCCCTTTAGAGCCGGAGGTCTTGGGAAAACTTTGCAGGTTGAAGTGCTCGAAGATTTCGCGTAACCACATTCCGACCTGACAGCATTGCACGATGGTCGCCGGAGGCCCGGGATCGAGATCGAACACCATCATCGTGGGGCATGCAATGTCTTCCGCCAGCGAGAGCGACGGATGGAGCTCGATGGCCGCGAGATTTGCCAGCCACACCAGCGTGGGCAAATCGTTGGCGAGAATGTAATGCACCATGCGGCGGTTGCCCTCGCTCCAGACAGGAACGGTCTTCACCCAATCGGGACGGTGTTGCGGCGCATTTTTCTCGTAAAAGAATTCTTCATCCACTCCGTTCGGATATCGCTTGCGCGTGAGCGGGCGGTCCTCCAAATGCGGCAGCATTGCGGGAGCGATTCGCACGTAGTAGTCGATGATTTGCTGTTTGTTGAATCCGGTGGCAGGATAAAGAACTTTTTCCAGATTCGACAGCTTGAGTTGCTTTCCCTGGATCTCGATTGTCGAATCCATTTTTTACGCTCCAGCAGGCATTGTGCCTGAAATGGTCCGCAGCACAAAATACCGCGCTCGCCGTAAATTGCCGGTTATGGCCCACTGCCCCGGTTTGACAATGCCCACACGCGGCACGTAATTTCAGACTTCCGCCCTGCAAAATTGTCTAACAAACCGCAATGGATGACTGTCGACCCGTGGGAGGTCCAATGAATCGCCGTTTTCTGCGCTTGCTTGCAGCCGTTCTATTCCTCGTTGTCCTCGGCGCCGCGCAAGATGTTTCCTCATTCGAAAAACGCGTCACCGTGAAAAAGCTGGCGAATGGCCTGACCATCATCATATGTGAACGTCCCGAAGCCCCGGTGTTTTCATTCTTCACCTTGGTCGATGCGGGCTCGGCGCAGGATCCGATGAGTAAGACGGGCCTGGCGCATATGTTCGAACACATGGCCTTCAAAGGCACGGATACGATTGGCACCACGAATTATCCTGCCGAGAAAATCGCGTTGCAGAAAATCGAAACCGCCTATGCCGCTTACATCGCGGAGCGCGACAAACGCGTAGGCCGCGACGAAGCAAAGCTGAAAGAACTGGAAAAAGCATGGAAGGACGACATCGACGCCGCCGACAAATACGTCGTGCCGAACCAGTTTGGCAAGATCATCGAACAAAGCGGCGGACGGGATCTCAACGCGTTTACCGATTACGACGAAACCGGTTATCACTATTCGCTGCCCGTAAACCGGCTTGAACTTTGGGCATATCTCGAGTCGGATCGTTTTCTGCACCCTGTGCTGCGCGAGTTCTACAAAGAACGCAACGTAGTCATTGAAGAGCGCCGTATGCGGACCGACAGCAATCCAATTGGCCGGCTGCTCGAGCAGTTCAAGGCGTCCGCATTTGAGGCACATCCTTATCATCGGCCAACGGTCGGGTGGATGTCGGACCTGAATAACTTCTCAGCCACCGATGCACAAGCTTTCTTCAACGAATACTACGTTCCAGCGAACATGGTGGTCGCTGTCGCGGGCGATGTGAAGGCATTCGAAGCGATGCCGATTCTCGAAAAGTATTTCAGCCGGCTGCCCGCCAGCCGCAAGCCGGACGAGACTACGACCGCCGAGCCTCCGCAGAATTCCGAGCGCCGTGTGGAGTTGAAGGAGCAGTCGCAGCCGCTTTATCTCGAGGGCTACCATCGCCCCGACTATCTTTCGAAAGATGATGCAGTGTACGACGCGATTACCGATCTGATGTCGGAAGGGCGAACTTCGCGGCTTTATCGAGCTTTGGTGCGAGATAAAAAGATCGCGTCGTTCTCCGCCGGTTTCAGCGGCTTGCCGGGAATCAAGTATCCGCATCTTTTTGCCTTCTACGCGTTTCCACTGCCGGGACATAGCACGCAGGAGGTTGCGGATGCGATTCACGCAGAGATCGACCGGCTCAAGAAAGAAGACATCAGCGACGACGAGTTGAAGATGATCAAGACTCGCGCCAAGGCAAACCTTTTGCGCGGACTCGCCGATAACGAGGGATTGGCAACCCAGCTCGCCACTAATCAGACTCGTTATGGAGACTGGCGTGAATTGTTCCGATCCGTCGATCGCATCGAGACAGTAACGAAAGCGGATATTCGACGCGTGGCTAACGAAACCTTTAATGACACGAATCGCACGGTCGGAGTAATAGAAAGCGTATCGAGCAAGGCAAGCGACGATAAGAGCCAGAGGGATCAGACTTCGCCCCAACCTTCGCCAGATCAGCGAGGTGGGCGATGAGGGTCCGACCGATCGCTTTCTCTCTAATACTCGCTATGAGCATCATGTCGATTCCTTCTCGCATCGTGGCGCAAGCGAAAGGCTGGCAGCAAGTTCCGACGCCTCCGCTGCCGCAATTTCATCCGCCGCAGCCGAAGCGCATCGAACTCTCGAACGGCATGGTGATTTTTCTGCAGGAAGACCATGAATTGCCGCTGATCGATGGAACGGCCCGCATCCGCGGCGGGTCGCATAACGAACCGGCGAGCAAAGCCGGCCTGGTCGATCTATTCGGAGGAGTCTGGCGGACCGGGGGCACGAAAACACGAACTGGAGATCAACTCGACGATTTTCTCGAAGTGCGCGCGGCCAAGGTGGAAACCGGAGGCGGACCCGACTCCACCACGATCAGCTTGTCGTGCCTCAAGGGCGACTTCGACGACGTCTTCAAAGTTTTCGCGGATTTGCTGCAAAATCCGGAATTCCGCGCCGACAAACTCGACCTCGCGCAAAAGCAGGCCAACGACGCGATTTCGCGCCGCAACGATCAGATTGGACAGATTGCAGCGCGTGAAACCGCCAAACTTGCTTACGGCGCAAGTAATCCCTACGCGCGCGAGCCAGAGTATGCGACGATCGCCGCAATTACTCGCCAGGATCTGATGGACTGGCACGAGAAATATGTGCAGCCCAATCACATCATTCTGGGCCTAAGCGGAGACTTCGATTCTGCCGCCATGGAAGCCAAGCTGCGCGCGGCTTTCGACTCCTGGCCGAGGGGCAGCGAATTACCCAAGGATGAAGTCACCTACGATCCGGTAAAGCCGGGCTACTATCAGATTTCAAAGGAAGATGTAAATCAGAGCAGCGTGCGCATGGTTGCACTGGGGACGACGCGCAGCAATCCCGACTTCTATGCGATTACAGTATTCAACGAAGCCTTCGGCGGAGGATTCTCCTCGCGCCTGTTCAACGACATTCGTACCAAGCGCGGCCTCGCTTATAGCGTGGGCGGCGGAATTGGCGCGAACTTCGGCCATCCCGGCATCGAGCAGTTCGTCGCCGGGACCAAGAGCCAAAGCACGATCGAATCGATTCAGGCGCTCGACGAAGATATCGACAATTTGAGCAAGGCGCCCATCACAGAGGAAGAAATCAAGCACGCGAAAGATGCGATTTTGAACGCATTCATTTTCCGGCTCGATTCACCGGACAAAGTTCTCGCCGAACGCATGACCTACGAACTCTACGGATATCCCGCCGACTGGCTGGACAAATTGCCGGGCGAAATTCAAAAAGTGACCGCGGCTGATGTGAGTCGCATCGCAGCTCAATATGTGCACCGCGATCGGATGGCCGTGCTAGTAGTCGGCAATACAAAAGAATTCGATAAGCCGCTTTCATCGCTCGGTCCGGTAAAGGAAATCGATATCAGCATTCCTCCGCCGCCGGGGACGAAAGAGGAGGAGAGCGCAAAGCCCACTGCTTCCAACGATGACGGCGAAGCGCTGGCCGCCAAAGTGGTAGCCGCAATGGGTGGAGAAGCCAAGCTCTCGACGATCAAATCGTTGAAGGCGAAGCTCACGATCACTCAGAAAACTCCGCAAGGCGATGTGCCGATGGCGATGGAAACGGTGATCGTGTTTCCCAATCGCTTGCACGCAGAAATGCATCCTGCCGGCATGACGATGGATATCGTGGTAACGGCGGAAAGCGCCTTCATGGCGGTTCCAGGACAGGGCATGCGCGATCTCCCCGCTTCCCAGAAAGAAGAAACGCTGGAACAGATCAAGCGCGATCCAATCTTCATCGCTTCGCATTGGAAAGATCCAAACATGTTTTTTAATGCGGACGGGACAGAAAAAGTCGGTGACACGGAAGCTCGCATTGTCGATGTGAATGCGGAAGGTGCGGCAATACGCTGGTTCGTCGATCCGCGAACCGGCCATATCTTGAAAGAGACCTATAAAACGCTCAGCCAGCACGGACCGGTGCAAGGGGAGACGGAGATGGAAAACTGGAAGTCACTCGGCGGGCTGACCGTTCCCACACTGCGCATCAACAAACAAAACGGCGAGAATTCCAGCACGGCGGAATACACCGACCTCGAACTTAACCCCACAATCGATCCAAAGTTATTCCAAAAACCAGCGGACAAAGCCGCAGATCAGCCCTAACATCGCTTAATGAAAGAAATCGCCGCGGTGGAGAGGTTAACTCCTCGCGGCGTCCCGCTATTCGCCAGTTTAGCGATTGGTTAGTTCAGACTTTGGTTTTTACGCCTTACGCAGCCTGCGCCGCACCATTTCCGCCGAAGGGTTTGACATTCCTGACGATCGACGCTATCCTTGGCGAACAAAAGGCGAATACACAATGCCATCCCTTCCCCTATTTCCCGATCCGCAAAAGCCCGCACTTGTGGGAATCGCACGGCTCGCGTCCGAGGGTGAATCCTTGCGCGAGGGCCACAAGGTGGAGTATTTCTCTTTGCCTGCGCGTTCCCTGCTCAATCGCTGCACCAGCAATCGCAACATGCCCTTTACCTGGACGATCAATCCGTACCGGGGGTGCGAATTTGGCTGCAAATACTGCTACGCGCGTTACACGCATGAGTTCATGGAGATGCGTGATGGCACGGACTTCGAGCAGAAGATCTACGTCAAACAACAAGCTGCGGATTTGCTGCGGCGCGATCTGAAACGAGTCAAGCCCGGAGAGTCGATTGCGCTCGGCACGGCGACCGATCCGTATCAGCCCGCCGAGCGCCGCTATGAGGTCACGCGGGGCATTCTCGATGAATTCGCTCGCCATCGCGGCTTCGAATTGGGGATTGTAACCAAATCGAATCTAATCGTCAGAGATCTCGATCTGTTGCGCGAGGTATCGCACAACAATTCATTATCGGTGCATATGACCGTCACCACTCTCGACGCCGAACTGGCGCGCATTCTGGAGCCGCGAGCCCCGCGTCCGGATTTGCGGATCGATGCCGTTCGCCAACTCAGCCAGGCCGGAATAAGGGTCGGCGTCAGTTGCTCGCCGGTCTTGCCCGGCATAACAGACACCCCGGCGAACCTCGAAGCGGTTGTCCGTGCCGCGGCTGAGGCGGGAGCGAGCCATCTTTTCGCGGGAGCGCTTTTTCTGAAACCGTGCTCGGCGGCTGTCTTTCTTCCCTTTCTCGAGCAGAACTTTCCCCACCTGGTCGAGAGCTACCGGAAGCGCTATCAGGACCGCTCGTTTCTCCCGTCGTCATACGGAAAACGCATCGCGCAGCTGGTCTCAAGTTTCCGGCAAAAATATGGAATGCGGCGAGTGGGGCGACGCGACCCCGACTTTGCGGATAGATGGACGTCCGTAGCGTCTACGGAACAGCTCGCTCTGTTCTGAAGGTCCGGTTCTCTCGCATCGCAAATCGGCCATCTGCGAGCGGAAGTTAAGAATCCCGGCATCGTCATTCCTCTATAATCACTTACTCCGATGGCGACTACAGTTCCACCTCGCGAAGGAGTTATCGAGCGGCCGACCTTCCGTGTGCGCCTGAAGCTTTTTTGGCGGCGCGTCACCGAGGGTCTCGAACTGACTCAGCTCTGGTCACAGTTCGAGAGTGAGGCCCGCGCCAGCTACCGTCTGTATTCGCGGGATGTGGCGGCCAAGACTCCCGAAGGAATGACCCGCAGTGGCCGGCGCTTGCACGTAGCAAAAGAATTCTTCTGGGCTGTTCTGGAGAAACTTTCGCCCGCCCGCCGCGTGCTTCTGCTGGCGGCTCTGGTCATGCTCGTTCTCCCGAGCAGCGGGTTCAGCTATCACGATTCCGGCAACGACCTGCACGTTATTGAATTGGATTTTCATTTCTGGGGTGGGCTGCTGCTATTTTTGCTGCTCATGCTGGAGATTGCCGATCGCGTGGTCATGAAGCGCGATCTGCAGATTGCACGCGAAATCCAAACGTGGCTGCTGCCGGGCGCCCCGCCGCAGATTCCAGGGCTGTCGATCGCCTATGCGACTCGGCCCGCAAACACTGTCGCCGGGGACTATTACGACGTGTTTCCGCGTCCCGGAAAAACCAACGAAGAGAATCGCGTGGTTTTTGCCGTAGCCGACGTGGCTGGCAAGAGCATCCCTGCGGCTATGCTGATGGCGACTTTCCAGGCAAGTCTCAAAACGCTCTCCACCGCTCAGGTGGCACTGCCGGAACTGGTCAGCAACATGAACAAGTACGCTTGTTCCAACAGCCAGGGTGGATTGCGCTTCACCACCGCTTTCCTTGCGGAGTACGACACTGCCCGGCGTGTATTCACCTACATCAACGCCGGCCACAATAATCCCATACTCCGCCGCAGCACCGGTCTGATCGAGCGTCTCGACGTTGGCGGGCTACCTCTCGGCATCCAGGCCGACGCGAAGTACGAAGAAGCCACCGTCGTCGTCGCTTCCGGCGATTGGCTGATTATCTTCACCGATGGTTTGGTGGAAGCGGAAAATGCAAGGCAGGAGGAATACGGAGAGGAGCGATTAATCAGTTTGCTTGGCGCAAACACAAATGCCACGCCCCAAGAATTGCTGGACCGGCTGATGGCCAGCCTTGATCTCTTCGTCGGTTCGACGCCGCAGCATGATGACGTGACCTGTCTGCTGATCAAAGCGGAGTAACCTTAGCATCTTTGCTCTACTTGCTTTTCATCGCCTGGGCATAGAGGCGATGAAAAGCGTGCACACCTTTTTCCTGCTTCACACTGAAGCGCCCCCGAGAGTAACTCCGTGAACGCAGGTTGTTCTGCACGGTCTCGCAGATCGCAACGTCCTCAATCTGTATCTGATGGCTGAACTCCACCGACGCCTTCGCGGCCGGGGCGTTGTGTTCTTTCTCCGGCAAGTACCATTCGAAAATCGCCACCGACCGCTCCGGTGAAACCGGCAAAACGATGTTCAGCGAAATATTGTCGGGATAACAATTCAGCATCCAGTTGGGAAAAATCCAGAAATAATCGGTCGTGAGATCCTCGCGCGCCTGCTGATAGCGCCGCGGAGTCCCGTCACCGGGTTGCGCTCCGCGAATCGGGCTGAATTGCCGCACGTAATTCGCGTGAGGCTCAACCGTGTAAGCGTTGTAATCCAGTTCGCGATTCAATCCGGGATGCACGCTCGGCAGATGGTAACCTTCGAGATAATTATCGACATAGGTTTTCCAGTTACACCGCATGTCGTAGGTGCGCCGCTCGAACAGCCTCATTCCGGCAAAAGGAAACTTCCCCGCTTGCCCACGCAGCTCGCCGAGACGCTCGCTCAAAGGTTGAGCCGCAGAGTCCAGATTCACAAAAACGAAATTGAACCACTCCTCGACTCTGACGGGCACCAGTGCAAAATCTTCCGGGCGAAATCCTTCGACGCCCTCCATTTCCGTCGCGCCGATCAATGACCCGTCGAGGTTGTAGGTCCAGCCGTGATAGCCGCAGCGAAACAACTTCCGAGAACCGCAGCCCTCGGCCGGCAGCCCAGCCCGATGGCGGCACACATTGTAGAAAGCCCTGAGCTTTTCATCTGCGCCTCTCACAATGAGAAGCGGCTCGCCAATCAGTTCTGCCGTGAAATAATCGCCGGGATTCTCCACCTGATCGTGGTGGCCGACAACCTGCCAAGTCCGAGAAAAAATGCTCTCTTTCTCGGCAGCGAAAACTCCAGGATCGATATAAGCAGTCGAGGGCAGCGTCCAGGAGCGCGATACCTCGTCGTCGACTTGCAGCTTGGCAAAAGGATCGGACATGGCAAATCGGGATATTGTAATCTGCGATCGAACCGGAGAGACGACGAAAGACGCAATTATTCGAGGGGACGCGAAGTTTAATCGTTCTTGATGCCGGCAATCGCGAGAATCCGCGCCGCCGCTCGTTGTGCCTGCGGGATATTGGAAGAAATCTTATGCGCCTTCGCGAGGGCTCGTTCCGCCTCCGCGGCGTCACCGCGGCGCCGAAGCGCCTGCGCCAGCAACAAATAACCGACGTCGGTGGGCTCAAACTGCATGGCCCAAGAAATATGCGTGACGGCGGATGTAAAGTCGCCCTCCCGCTCAGCCAGCAATCCCGCCCCGACGAGAGCAACCCCATTATCGGGGCTCTGCTGCAACGCTGATGCGTAGGTAATCCCGGCGCGGTCCAGATCTCCCACCTGGAGAAAGGCCGAACCCAGGCAGCTTAAGGCAATGGCTCGCGAGTTTGCGTCGGTGGCTGCATCCGCAGCTCGCGAGAGTTGCTGAATCGCCTCTTGCATGCGGCCGTGTTCCTGCTCGAAAAGAGCGATCGAAACCATCTCCGAAGAGTCGTACGCATGGAGCTTTTCAGCCGCGTTGTGCTGCGCGATGGCTTCGTCGATTCGGCCATCCTCGGCATAGGCACGGGCTAGCCCGTCATGCGCCGAGTAGTTCCGTTCGGTCACACTGAGGGTATGGCTCCAAAGGATCTCGCTGTCATGCCAGTAGCCGATCTGGTTCCGAGTAATCATTCCGAAAGCAACAAGAACCAACATAGCCGGAACCGCCAACCACAGTGCCGCAATTCTCCGCCGATGCGCGAACTCGGCAATGCCCCAAACCACACAAATAAACAAGCCGATGAAAGAGAGGTACGCATAGCGATCGGCCATCGATTGTACGCCCACCTGAACCACCCCAATCACAGGAACCAGCGTACCCAGAAACCAGAACCAGCCGACGATCAGATAACGCCGCCGCGAAAGAAGAATGAGCGTGGTTAAGAAAAGTAATACCCCCGCCGACGCTGCAATTTGCCACGTTGGCAGCAACCGCCCAGGGTGCGGATAAAGCGCGGCTAATCGCGACGGCCAGAATGCCTTGCCGAGATATCTCGCATAGGCCACAATGGCATTTCCAAAGCGCACTCGAATCGGTGCCGTTCTTACCGCATGGCCCCCGCTTTGCGCGATCAATGTCATCGCCGCGCTACCGGCGGAGAGCAGCAGAAGCGGTATTTTCTCGAGGAACAAAAAAGAAAATGATCGCGACGCGACCGAAGGAATTGAGGAAGAGACGCCAGAATACTTGTCATCTGCAAGACTTTCCTGCCCCATGCGCCCCAGAGGCCAGTAATCCCAGAGCAGCAAAACGAACGGGAGGGTAATGATTTCCGGCTTGGCCATTAAGCCGAGCGAAAAAAGTGCGGCAACGGGCAGGTATTTCTTAATGTTCATCTGCCGTACATATCGCTGATAGGCACGCATGGTGAGCAGAAGAAAAAGCATGCTTAGAACATTTTTCCGCTCTGCAGCCCATGCCACCGATTCCACGTTCATAGGATGGAGGGCAAATAATGCTGCCACCATCAAGCTCGGCCAGGTAAATCCGGTTGCAGCCTCTAAAAGAAGAAACAGCAAGATCGCGTTCACCGCATGCAGCAGGACATTCACATAATGCGGCCCGACTGGGTTCAACTTGAAAAGCGTGCAATCCAGAGCATGGGATAGCCAGGTGAGAGGATGCCAATTCGCGGCGTCGCGGCTGGTGAATGCCCACTTCACCGTGTCCCACGTCAACCCCGCGCGCACGTGCGGGTTGTTTACGATGTAAACGGGGTCATCGAGGTTGGTGAACCCATTACGTACAACGGGGTTATAGAAAGCTAACGTCACCAGCGCCAGCAGTAGGCACAAAATTGTGCTGCGCTTCTCCCTGGATGTCTCCGAGAGGTCAGGTGGATGAGAGACCGGCCTGGACTCTTTCGCAATCACTGCTCCTGTGGAAGACAAATGAACTCCGTTTCTTCGTCTTAACTTTAGAACGATTATATGCAGCTGCAATTGCAGTCAGTAAGTTTGCGGTGACGCAGCCGGTTACTTTTGTGATTGAGGGCCTGCAAGATCTTCACTTTGGCGCGTTCTCAGGCTGCCGTTGCAGCGGCGCGGGTTGCCACGAACGGTCAGTGCGTATGACAGAATTTGGCGGAAAAGCGGGTGGCGGATGACGCTGGAGCCAGCCCAGAGTTTGTTACCATATTGAAAAGATTGGGCATGCCAAGTCCCAGGTGGGAACCAAAGTAACTGGCTGGTTTGGCCTGGGAAGTGCGAACATCAAGCCCGACTGAGTCATTCCATGACCAGCACGAAACTAAAAGTCCAAGACGAGGGAAAATAGAGATGCGGAAACAACAGAAGGGTTTCTCACTGATTGAGCTGCTGATCGTGGTTGCCATCATCCTGATCATCGCAGCGATTGCTATTCCAAACTTGATGCGTGCACGTATGGCCGCTAACGATTCATCGGCTGCCGGTTCCGAGCACACCATCATCGTTGGCGAAATCGGTTATTACGGAGCTTATCCCAGCCAGGGCTACGGTACGCTGGCTCAGTTGGGCGGCGCGGCCACTCCTTGCATTCCGGGTACTGCGAACGGTTGCCTGATTGATAACAACCTGGCCACCAACGGCGCGGGCAATGGTAAGAGCGGTTACAACTTTGCCGTAACCACTGGCGGTACGGCCACCACTGGCTTCAACTACTACACCACGGCTGCTCCGTTCAGCCCTGGAAACAGCGTGACCGGTACGAAGTCGTATTGCGCCGTCGACGACGGAGTGGTACGCACCCAGCCGAATGGCAACACCACGCTGGTAGCCAGCTACGCTGCCTGCCAAGCGCTGACCCCGCTGCAGAACTAATTCAGCAGCAGTTCAGGCTTAGAGAACGTAAGAGAGCGGCGGACGCGAGTCCGCTGCTCTTTTGCTTTTCCGCCCGCTAATCGAGGCCGACCTTCCGGCTGCCCTCCAGATCGACAAAAATTGTCAAGTATCTGTGGCATACGCCCCTCGATGCGTATCGAATGAACAGGTATCGTTTCGCTTCCTGTTGAAAAGAAAGCAGTTTTCCGAATCCTCTTGCACTCTCGTAATTAGGAAGAATGGCCGTTCATGTGCGATATGTCGTAATAGCACGTGAGTTGTGGAAAGCTACTACTTATCATTGGAGAGCTACTGAAAATGGGGCGCCAACAAAAGGGTTTCTCGCTGATTGAACTGCTGATTGTCGTTGCTATTATTCTGATCATCGCCGCGATTGCGATTCCAAACTTGATGCGTGCACGTATGGCCGCCAACGATTCATCGGCTGCCGGCTCCGAGCACACCATCATCGTTGGCGAAATCGGTTATTACGGATCTTATCCCAGCCAGGGCTACGCTACGCTGGCTCAGTTGGGCGGCGCGGCCACTCCTTGCATTCCGGGCACTGCGAATGGTTGCCTGATTGACAACAACCTGGCCACCAATGGCGGAGGCAACGGTAAGAGCGGTTACAACTTTGCCGTAACCACTGGCGGTACGGCCACCACTGGCTTCAACTTCTACACCACGGCTACTCCGTTCAGCCCTGGAAACAGCGTCACCGGTACTAAGTCGTATTGCGCCGTCAACGACGGAGTGGTACGCACCCAGCCGAACGGCAACACCACGCTGGTAGCCAGCTATGCTGCCTGCCAAGCGCTGACCCCGCTGCAGAACTAATTCAGCAGCAGTTCAGGCTTAGAGAACGTAAGAGAGCGGCGGACGCGAGTCCGCCGCTCCTGTGTTTTTCGGCATGCTCGCGAATCGAGCCTTGCCTTCCGACACAAATTGTCAGTATCTGCGACGCATTCTCCGCGACGCGTGGTGGATGGGACGCGTATCTTTTGCTCTCGATTGAAAAGAAAGCACTTTCCCAGTACACCACAGTACTCCGGCCATTCCGAGGAGTGGCCGTTCATGTGCGATATATAGAGCAGTTAAGCTGTGAAAAACTACTTATTCGCGGTTCAAGAACAATTGAAAATGGGGCATAACTCGACCATCGCAGAGCGGTTTGGCCTCAAAACTGCCAGCTCATATTGCAGGTCTCTGAGTTTTTAGAGGTTCGGTTGCCCGGAAGACAGGACAAACTCTATGCGGAAACGAAACGGCTTCTCATTGATTGAACTGCTGATCGTGGTGGCCATTATCCTGATCATTGCCGCGATCGCCATTCCGAACTTGATTCGGGCACGCATGGCCGCCAATGATTCCTCGGCAGCCGGCTCCGAACACGCGATTATTGTGGGTGAAGTCGGCTACATCGGTTCTTATCCAACTCAGGGGTATGGCACGCTTGCTCAATTGGGCGGCGCGGCCACTCCTTGCATTCCAGGATCGGCCAACGGTTGTTTGATCGACAACAATCTTGCTACAAATGGCAACGGAAACGGGAAAAGCGGCTACAACTTCGCGGTGACGACGGGCGGCACAGCCGCAACCGGCTGGAACTATTACACGACCGCAACTCCATTCAACCCCGGAAACAGCGTGACCGGCACCAAGGCTTATTGTGCGATCGACGATGAGGTACTGCGCACTCAGACCCCCGGTAACACAAATTTGATCGCCAGCTACGCAGCCTGTCAGGCATTAAACGCCATTCAAAACTGATCCAGTTTCTGTTTGGCGTGCAGCTCTGAAGCGATTTAATCGAAGCCGCCATTGCTGTAAATTGGGCCGCGATACTGCGCTGTCTTTTTCACCTTCGTAACATCCCGAGTCCCGGCGATCCTTTACTCCACCCACAGATTGCATATAATTTTTCTGAAGGTCAGGCAAAAGGTTGGACCACTTCCTGAAGGCGACGACTTCCTTGCGGCCATGGTTGCAATTCAGATTTTGGGTTTGGAAAAGAGCTATAGCGTAGGCTTCTGGTATAAGCGGCAGAAGCGCGCCCTTTGCCCACTGCATCTCGAGGTGGAGGATGGCGAGATTTTCGGTTTTCTCGGCCCCAACGGAGCCGGGAAAACTACCACGCTCAAAATTCTCATGGGCCTGGTCTTTCCCAGCGCCGGTTCCGCGCGCATCCTGGGAAAGGAATGGACCGATCCGGCGGTGAAAGCGCAGATCGGCTTTCTTCCCGAACAGCCGTATTTTTACGACTACCTGACAGCTCACGAACTGCTCGAATACTACGGGCAACTTTCCGGTGTGCCCGCGAAAAACCGCACCCACCGCGTCGAACAAGTTCTGCAGCAGGTTGGCTTGCGCGACGTGCGGGGCCTTCAGCTGCGCAAGTTCTCCAAAGGCATGCTGCAGCGAGTTGGCATCGGCCAGGCGATTCTGCACGACCCCAAGCTCGTCTTTTTCGACGAACCCATGTCAGGACTGGACCCTATGGGACGCCGTGAAGTTCGCGACCTGATGGAGCAACTCAAACGTGAAGGCAAAACCGTATTCTTCTCGACGCACATTCTCTCCGACGCCGAAGCGCTTTGCGATCGCGTGGCCATCATTCACAAAGGAGAACTCCTTCGTGTAGGCGCGGTCGACGATCTCACCTCCAGCGTTCAGGGCAAGGTCGAGTTGCTCTGGCAGGGCACACAGGTTCCCGCCTCGATCAAGGCTCTGGGAGCGGAGTGTCACGTGGCCGGCGACAAGGTTCGCGCCATCGTGAACGAAACGCAGCAGGACGCGGCGATTGACGCTCTCCGGCGTGAGCGCCTGCGCCTGGTTTCTATTATTCCAGTGCGCACTTCACTCGAAGCGTACTTCGTCGAGAAGTTGCGGCACGCCGAAACCACAGCAGGAACAACCGCATAAGGAAGACCAAGACGTTATGAGAACGAGCATCGCCTACATCGCCTCGAATACCTTCCGCGAAGCGGTACGCGACCGCGTGCTCTACAACCTGATCGCATTCGCCCTGCTGCTTTCCGGAGCGGCCATTCTCGTCGGGCAGATTTCCATCGAGATCGAAAAGCTCGTCGTGATCAATCTTGGTCTGACCGCCGTCTCATTATTCGGCATCGTCATTGCAATCTTCATTGGGATTGGCCTGGTCTCGAAAGAGATCGAAAAACGAACGCTCTATACCGTGCTTTCGCGTCCGGTGCGGCGTTGGCAGTTTATAGTGGGCAAATTTTTTGGCCTGGCTGGAACGCTGGTGGTAAATACATTCTTTATGGCGATCGGCGTCTTTGCGGCGCTGTTCTACGTTTCTCACAAGTTCGTGAAAGCCGATGCGCTGATTTTCGTCGCATTGTATTTCATCATTCTTCAGTTCCTGATCATCTGCTCGTTGTCGCTGCTGTTCTCATCGTTTTCTACGCCTCTGCTATCGGCGATTTTCGCCTTTTCGCTGTTTGTGATCGGCAGCTTCGCCGAAGATCTTCGCAACTTCGCAGCCATGGCACATGGCATTACGAGATGGCTGGCTACTGGCGCGGCATACCTGGTGCCGAATTTTTCAGCCTTTAACGTGATCACCTCGATTGCTCACGAGCAGCCCGTCGCCGGCCGGCTGATTCTGCAGAATACGGTCTACGCTCTGTTCTACGCGACCATGGCACTGAGCGGAGCCGTATTAATCTTTGAGCGCCGTGATTTGAAATGACCTCCCAGAGCAAAATTACGGTCGTATCCGGCATCTTGCTGGTTGTGTCGCTGGCCGGAATTTCGTTTGTGCTGCACCTTGAAGACCAGCTGCGGCCGCAGGCGACGCCTGACGAGGTTTTGTTTCTGAGTTCTCCAACCATGATCAAGCGCGCGAGCCTCGGCTACGATGGGCTGGCAGCGTGCATTTACTGGACCCGGGCGGTGCAATATTTCGGTTACCGCCATCACTACTACGCCGCCAGCTACAATCTGCTCGCGCCGCTTCTTGAAATCACCGCTCATCTCGACCCGCATCTGCTGGTGGCTTATGAGTTCGGTAGCAGCTTTCTTGCTCCTCCTCCGCCACATGGAGCGGGCCAACCGCAGCGCGCGGTGGAGTTGATGCAGTACGGGATCCAGCAAAATCCCGGCAACTGGCACCTCTATTACGACCTCGGTTTCGTCTACTACATGGACCTCAAGGACTACAAGAAGGCGGAGGAGACATTCGAGCGTGGCTCGCAGGTCCCCAATGCTCATCCTTTCCTGAAAGTCCTCGCGGCGCAGATGGCACAACACGCCGGTGAATATGACACCGCCAAGATGCTGTGGTCAGCCACCTACGAAACCACACAGGACGAGCAGATCAAAGAGAATGCGATCGAGCATCTGCGGGCGTTGCGCGTCGATGACGACGTTGCGCACCTGCAGGAAGCCGTGACTCGTTTCGGCGAGCACACCGGCCGGCTGCCTGCAAATATCGCGGAGCTTGCTGCCGCAGAACATCTGCCAGGAATTCCTCTGGACCCCGAGGGCCATCCGTATAAAATTACTCCCGAGGGCCGGGTCGAAGTTCGGGTTCCCGACGACTTTCCATTTGCGACGCGCGGCCTGCCGCCGGATTATAAACCCGTGCCAACTCCGCATTCGGACCACTGAGCGCCAGCCGTTTCTTTTCTGATCCCTTATCATCGGGAGCGATGAATTCCCGCCCGGATAATTCTCGCGTGACTGTCGTCGCTTCCGCGTTCCGGTGGTGGAACGATCTCGCCGCGGACCGAGGCAAGATTTTCGCCACGCGGCAATTGCTGGCTTCACTGTGGGAATTCGTTCGCGACTCGACGCCCGAACGCCGGAAACAGCGTTATGGCGATGCCGAATTTGACTGGGATCATCGCGTTGACACGACCAGCGGCACCGTAAGCTGGCGTAATCGACTGCTGGGAAGCTTTCATTCGCCGTACCAGCCGACCGATGCCGCGCTGTTTCATGAAATGCTTGAGGCGCTGCGCTTGCAGACAGAATGCGACTTCAGCGACTTCGTTTTCGTCGATCTCGGCTCGGGCAAGGGGCGCACGCTCCTGATGGCGGCGGATTATCCGTTTCGCCGTGTAGTTGGTGTTGAGCTTTTGCCGGAGTTGCACCGAGCAGCGCAGGCGAATATCGGCAAGTACCAGAGCAAATTGCAGAAGTGCTTCGACTTGAAATCGATCTGCGCAGATGCAGTCGAGTTCCGCTTTCCCGATGAACCGATTGTATTGTTTCTGTTCAATCCACTTCCTGAGGCGGGCCTGCGGCGAGTCATCGCGAATCTTGAGCAAAGTTTGCGAACGCATCCGCGGAAGGTTTATCTGCTCTATCACAATCCGCTGCTTGACCACTTGCTGAAAGAGAGCACCATGTTGAACAAAATCGGCGGAACGCATCAGCATGCGATGTACTCTTCGACGTGAAATCTGCATGGAAAACAAATATGGAAAACGAATGCAGATCAACCGCGCAATTGTTTTGGAAGCAATGCCTTGTTCAGCGACGCGGTTTCGCAGGGAACGCTGCTTCTGGCCTGCCCTTGTCGCTTCTTCCGTATAAACTTGGACTATGACCACAACGACCCTCAACTCCCTTGCGCGCGCTTCCTCCGCTTACCTGCGCTCCGCCATGCATCAGCCGGTTCAGTGGCATGAGTGGGGTGAGGAGGCGTTTGCCGCGGCGCGGCGGGAGAACAAGCCGATGCTGCTCGATATTGGCGCGGTGTGGTGCCACTGGTGCCATGTGATGGATCGCGAATCGTATGACGATCCGGAAGTGGCGGCGATTGTGAATGAGCATTTCGTTGCGGTGAAGGTGGATCGCGATGAGCGTCCGGATATTGACAGCCGGTATCAGGCAGCGATAAGCGCCGTGAGCGGGCAGGGAGGATGGCCGCTGACGGCTTTTCTTACTCCCGATGGCAAGCCGTTTTATGGCGGCACGTATTTTCCTCCGAACGAAGGATATGGACGGCCGAGTTTCAAACGGGTGCTTCTGAGTATTGCCACGGCTTACAAAGAGAAGAATGGCGATGTGGTTGAACAGGCGAAGATGGTCGAGAGTGCGATTGCGCAGTCGGAGTCGTTTGCCGGGCGCGATGGGAAGGTTACGGCGGGGATTGTCGATGCAATCGTGAATTCGGCGATGAATATGTTCGACGCGAAGAACGGCGGATTCGGGAGTGCGCCGAAGTTCCCGCATCCTTCCATTCTTGATTTGCTGATTGAAAGATATTCGCGAACGAAAGACGAGCAGCTTCGTAATGTCATCGTCACCACGATCGAGCACATGGCGAACGGCGGCGTTTACGACCAGCTTGCCGGAGGCTTTCATCGCTACTCGGTGGATGAGCGCTGGGTGGTGCCGCACTTCGAGAAGATGTGCTACGACAACTCGGAGCTGCTGAAAAATTATGTGCATGCGTATCAGGCAACCGAGTCAAAGTTCTTCGCGGACGTTGCCCGCGACATTATTCGCTGGATGGATGAGTGGTTGAGCGACCGCGAGCGCGGCGGATTTTATGCGTCGCAGGATGCGGACATCAATATGGATGACGACGGCGATTACTTTACCTGGACCCTGGATGAGGCTCGGGCGGTGTTGACGGAGGAAGAATTGCCGGTTGCAGCGTTGCGCTATGACATCAACGAAATTGGCGAAATGCATCATAATCCGGCAAAAAATGTATTGTTCGTACGGGCTTCGATTGAAGAGATTGCACGCCGATTGAGGCTTAGCAGCGAGCGCGCGAAAGAGTTGCTTGAATCGGCAAGGAAGAAAATGTATGCGGCTCGTTTGCAGCGGCCCACTCCGTACGTCGACAAAACGGTTTATGTGTCGTGGAACAGCATGTGTGTTTCGGCGTATCTGGAAGCTGCGAAGGTGCTTGGGGTCGAGGAGGCGCGGCGGTTCGCTTTGAAATCGCTGGACCGGATTTTGGCGGAGGCCTGGACCGCGAGCGGCGCCGGTTCCCGAGATTCCACACGCACAAATAAAGACGCGGGCGGGATTGCCCCCTCCAGAGCGTTATTGCATGTCGTTGCCTATTCGGATCCTCAAGCAGAGCATCGAGATGTTCCGGGGTTGCTCGATGACTACGCGGCGACCACGCTGGCTTGTCTTGACGCTTACGAGGCCACGGCGGATTTGAGTTACTTCAAGTTTGCGCAGGCTATCGGCGATGCGATGATTGATCGATTTTTCGATCCTGTCTCGGGGGGGTTCTTCGACACCGAGCTTTTGCCGGAAGGCAAGAGCTTGGGCGTGCTCGCGACGCGGCGGAAACCGCTGCAGGATTCGCCTACTCCTGCGGGAAATCCAATGGCCGCGATTGCGCTGTTGCGGTTACATCGATATACCGGCGATGCAGCGTATCGCGATAAAGCCGAGCAGACGCTGGAAGCTTTCGCCGGAGTGGCCGGGCAGCTTGGCATCTTCGCGGCAACTTATGGAATCGCGATTGCACATTTTCTGGAAAGTCCTCTGGAAGTGGTGGTGATTGAAGCTGAGGGATCGAACCAAAAGGCTCGTGAACTTGCCGCAGTCGCTGCAGCCGATTTCACATTTAACAAGAGTGTACTGCGGCTGCAGCAAAGCCATGCGGTCGCCGTAGCCCTTCCCTCTGAGCTGGCTGCGACGATTCCCAATCTGCCGGCATTGAACTCACACGATTCTTTCGCGGTCCTGTGTTCCGGCTCGACTTGCCAGCCGCCCATCTCCGATCCGGCTGAACTGCGCGACGCGCTTGCCCGCGCTCTAAAGAAGCAAGTCTAGATAGAGTCGATTACCGCTACAAGATAAAAAAATAGGGCTGACGGTTTATGTATGAAGTCCGTCAGCCCAAATATTGCGAGCCCAAGGGTTCGGCCCAGGTTACTTGAGGTTACTTTGGTGACCTTGCGGCCGCCAAGGGGATGCGCTTAAAACTATCTACATCGGCGGCATGCCGGTATCGCATTTCGCATCCAGCGTTTGTTGAGGTGGGCACGTTAGAATTGGGCCTCCGTCCGGGGTGGGGACCTGCGGAACGGCGGCTGCTACATACGTGCCCACGAGTCCACACATCAGGACAGCAACCCTGACTGCTTGCTTCATGGGCTTTCTTCTCCTACCGCAGACTGGGATTCCCAAAAAGGGTTCCTCAGCGCGGAGCCGAATTATAAAGCACGAGTCAAGCTTTTTCTGTGATGGCGCCCGTGGCTCCGTGAAGCGCGCGAAGTTCACAGCTGTCCGTCCTACGACGAGCAATCCGTATCAATAAGAAAATAGGGTAGTTAACTGAGTACCGAGGCGTATTAGTTCGCTTTGGAGGGGATGTCGCGCCGACTTGTCCCGGAATTTACGAAATCCGGAATTTTGGCAGGCTGAAAATTAAAAAGTGCATTGCAGCAAAATTAAACAGCGGGCTTCGAGCCGACTCCGGCGGACAGTCCAGGAATTCCGAGACTACTCATCGATGCCGATGCCGCACGAGTCGCTGTCGGCTCTGTCGCGGAAAGAGGCGCTGGCTGGGTCCGCGAAAGTGCCCGATCGACCATCCCCTCAAACATGGGAATGAGGGAGTTTGCGGCGGCAGGATGCTGGATGTCCGAGATCCCTTGCTCCCAGCGCTGGGGCCGTAACAGAATCGATCCCGCGTCGCGAGCCGGGCTCTTCGCCCACAGGTACCCCCCCCAAATGAACAAGGCGACATTGTAGGCTGCCATATTGACCAGGTTCATCGATGCATTGCTCAGGTGGTTGCCCGCCCAGGATGCGATAAGAGCCAGCTCGACGAAGGCAAAGGTCCCAAAGCCCAAGGCGATGCCGAAACTATGCTGGCGCTTGCTGACCCCCAGATAGCGGGCGAAGAAGAGCAGGAATAAAACCATCCCAACCTGAATGATGCGAACACAACGTTGCGTGGTCATAATGGCCTGAATCCAGGGTGCGGTGTCCGACGATCCGGTCGAAACCGAAACCACGCCTGCGACAAGGAGCATTACGAGGCCTGCCCACTTGAATAAAACCGTGCCCAGATCGCGCAAGGTATGAAAGGGCCGAAAAACATCGAGGAAGGCTTCGTGAATGACCTGAAAACCAAGAGCGACGCTGATCGCCGTGCTGAGCCAGGAAACGTAAAAACAAGTCGAATAGCTGAAGCGGGATGCCGGATAAACCACGGCGAAGGTGACAATCTGCGTCACGATATAGGCGAAGAAATACTTGAACTTGCGATGCTCCCCACGGCGCAGCATCAGGATTGCGATCACTGTCTGAAGCACAGGATGCGCAAACCAGAGCACGTAATACAGATTATGAAGCTTGTGGGGCATCGGGAAAAACTCTTAATTTGCCAGCTCGTAACACTCTTGCCGTTCAGATGCGAAACGCGGGTAGAGCTCTTCCAACACGAACGGTAACTAAGAGAAGTTAAACCTTTTAGCCCAAGTGTTCAATGTACCCAAGTAACCGAAAGTAACGTTACTTTCGGGCCATATGGGCGGACTCAACAAAGTACATAAGCCGAACGAAGCGCAATCGCCTGAGTAGCCCCGGCCGAAGATCCCAGAAATGACTGTCTACGCATCCGGAACCGAATGTATATAGGCTCGCATCATGCGTACTTCATCATCTTTTTCAATCAAGTCGTGCAGCAAAATATCGCGCAGTGAGATGATGCCAACGAGTTGCCCTTCGTGGCATACCGGCAGGTGCCGGAAGCTGTGCAGACGCATCATTGCGAGGCATTTCTCCAACTCCTCATACATGCCAATGGTGCAGGGCTCTTGAGTCATGACCTCCGCAAGGCAAGTACGGCGAGGATCACATCCTTCCGCAACGACACGTTTCATCAAATCGCGCTCGGAGAAAATTCCCACTAACTTGCCGTCGTGCAGCACGGGGACTGCCCCGATGTTTCGCTCCACCATGGCGCGTACGGTTTCGAGCACGGTCTGTCCCATCTCCGCCTGGTAGGTATCCTGAGTTTTGATCAAGTCGCAAATGCGCATTTGGATTTCTCCCGGCTGTCGTAACTCAAGCCGAAACTATCTATAGGGGCGCGAGTATATTCTGAAACCTTTCAGGTGAAAAGAGTTAAAAGGCTTTGGAGAAAAAAGAATCAGCTTAGACAACTTCATTCTGGGAAAGAAACGGGAGAATTATCCACTTGACATACCCAAACAAATTTGGTAGGGTATGAGCATGAAGGATACGCCACAGCACGAGCTTTTCACAAACGAAGAAAAAGCAATCGAGTTTTGGGAGCAGAAACGCTGGCCCGATGGTCCGATCTGTCCGCACTGCGGTCTCGTGGGAGAAGCTTACAAATTACAAGGCAAGAGTACTCGCCCCGGCCTGTGGAAGTGCAAGGGTTGCCGCAAACCGTTCACCGCGAAAATGCGTTCTATCTTTGAGGATTCGCATATTCCGATGCACAAATGGCTTTACGCAATCCATCTCCTGTGCTCTAGCAAAAAAGGGATGAGCGCGTACCAGTTTCACCGCATGACGGCAACGTTCTACGGCGAAAAAATTTCGTATCGCACCGCATGGTTCATGTTCCATCGCGTGCGCTTTGCGATGACACAACATCCACTCGTTGAAAAGCTCACTGGCACGATTGAATGTGACGAGACCTACGTGGGCGGGAAAATTCGCGTTGGTACCTACAAGCCAAAAACCGGGAGAAAGCCGAAGTATCGCTCGCCGCGAGACAATAAGGCTCCCGTGTTTTCCGTTCTACAACGCGGCGGAAATGTTCGCTCGCGTCACGTCCAGCGCGTTACAGCAGAGAACCTAAAGCCGATTATCGAAGAAATGATTGCCGAAGATGCCCATGTGATGACGGACAGTTCCACGGTGCTCTCTGGTGCTTTTGGGAGTCGCCAGCACGATCAGGTGAACCACAGAGCTGATGAATATGTGCGATACGAGAACGGAAAGTGCATCACAACGAATTCAATTGAAGGTTACTTCAGTTTGCTGAAGCGGGGAATTTACGGAACGTACCATCACGTTGGAAAGCCTTATCTACAGCAGTATTTGAACGAATTTGACTTTCGTTACAACAACCGGAAGGTAACCGATTTGGAACGTACCGACGTAGCTCTCAAGGCAACCGAAGGAAAAAGGCTCACACTGCGGCGCCCAGTTGGGATACAATAACATCTGACTAAAATGTGGTGCGGGTAACGAGGTTTGAACTCGCAAGGGGTGTTCTCCTTATCACAGGCACCCCACTAGCTCCCAAGGCTAGCGCGTTTACCAATTTCGCCATACCCGCACATCTCGAAGCCAGCATTTTGTAGTCCCTCCAAGGCTTACAAGTGCTGGCTTTGTTAATTCACATGGGGTGATTCTTTTGCCTCCTCCGTCTGCTTGGGCTCGATCTGTAAGAAATACTTTCCGCGCCTCTCTGCCACTTTCTTTCTGTCTTTCAATCGTTTCAGCACCGAATAGACGTAGGGGCGTCCGACATGATCCTTGACCTTTCGCCATAGGTCTGCGGGAGTTATACCATTCGGATTTTCGCGCAGCACATCTCTTATTAGATCGGCCTTGTTTATTTCTGAGCCGGAGACTGACGGCGCTTCCATGGTAGGGGCCGCGGGTGTAGCAGCCGGAGCAAAGTGTTGGGGCGGCACGGTAGTGACTGATCCGATAATTCTTCTCACAGGTTGAGCAGAAAATGTGGCAGGAGGCGCTGGAGGCGGAGCAGCAATCGGTTGTTGCTGTTCTCTGCGGGATTCGACACTCACGGCATTTTGCCAGCTGCCAAACTCCTGCATTACCGCCTGATGTTCTGCCTGCGCTTTGCTTAAGTTAACTTGGGCCACTTGCAACCGTTGTTGCGCATCGGAAAGACGCGCCTTTAGCATTTCGAGAAATTGGCTCATTTTGCCCTCCAAGGCTCATAAAAATACTACCACATCTAGCATGGCGTGCAAGGGGTGATATGAATACAGAAGGAATACAGTAGGAAATGAATGTCAAGGCGCAACTCTTTAGTTTTCAGAGTATTAGCCCAAATTGGTCATTGACTTTCGTGTTCTTCCTTGTACTATAAGCATACGACTCCCCGGCTTTTACTAATGCCGGTTCGGGCAATCTACAGGATTGCCCATTAATTTTTATGGCGTCCACTGCCGCGCCTTTTTCGTCATCAACTCCATCGAAACCGCGCGTAATCGTGTATATCGATGGCCTCAATTTGTACTATGGAGCCGTAAAAAACACCCCAGCATTAAAGTGGCTAAACATCGAGCGGTACTGTACGCTTCTGCGTCCGCATGATGATATTCAAGCGATCCGATATTTCACGGCTCTAGTGGTTGGATCGACACGACCCAATCAAGAAGCCTATTTGAAAGCATTAGCCACCACTCCGCTGGTCAAGGTTTTGTTGGGAAAGTTCAAAGATAAAGTCGTGACGTGCGGAGTATTTGGGTGCGCCCATGTGGCCTCAAAGAAATTCAAGGTGCCAGAAGAGAAACGAACCGATGTAAATATCGCAATCGCTATGCTGGACGATGCCTACCAAGATCGGTGCGACCATCTGATACTCTTCAGTGGCGACTCCGATTTAGTTCCCTCAGTAAACGCTGTTCGCGCTCAATTCCCAGCCAAGAAGATCACCGTTTATGTGCCATCGGACAATCCAATCAGAGGGGCCGCCGTTGAACTTAGGTTAGCCGCCACGCAGCATCGCAACCTTCCCCTCACATTGCTAGGAAGAGCGCAATTCCCTGATGCTGTATCGGATGGACTCGGCGGCACAATCCGTAGACCTACGACTTGGAAGTGAGTGCTACACTAGCCGAATGAACCGCAAGAAGCATAACCCAAATCCAGCAGGCAAGCAGGGTGTGCCAGTGTCGCTGCACCCGCTTAGTTTTAACGAAGCCGTTGCTGGGTTAGCACAAGTGAAGCCTCCCGAAAAGAAAAAGCCTCAAGCCGCGCCTAGGAAGGGCAACGGCTAGAGGCTCGTTGGGCTCACGCCTTCGATCCTGGCTAAATCAGTTGGGTATGTCAAGTGGATAATTCCGAGAAACGGGGGTTATCCTGAACAGAGAGTGCTACTTGGCGCGAGGACGGTTGTTTGCGACGAGGAATTAAACCATGTTAATCGCGAACATGCACAAAGTATGAAGAGTGCGACAACATCGGAGAGAAATTCTCGCGGCTCCTCGAGGTAACGATGATACTGTATTGCTCCGAACCGCCGGCCTCTTCCCATTCCGATCCATTTTCAAACTGTTGCCCTTCAATGACCGCAAGCCGGGCCAGAAATTCGTTGACATCGGCAATCGGTTCTTGCCCGGTTATGGCGAAGGAAAGTTGAGCATCTTGCAAAGAAAGGCTCCATGCGAGCGAAGCCGCCAGGCTCACCGCGCGCTCGTAGGCTGACTCGGCCAGCAAGCCTGCGATGGGGTTGTCGAAGATAATGCGCAGCCGGCGCTCATCTTCGCGGCTGAATTCGCGGACCTTCAAGGAACCGGATTTTGCCGTCGCCTTCCAGTCGACATGGCGCGCCGAATCTTCCGGCATATATTCGCGAATGCGGTGAAGATCGGAACCACGGCCGCGCATAAAACTTTCCCACTCCCCGCGCAATAAGGGCAGCACGTGCGAAAGCGCATCCGCTGGCTGAATCGCCGGATAGACCAAAATCTCGCGAGCCAGCGCGATATCGCGTATCTTGGTCAGGAAGGCGAAAGGAAACTGTGTAGCCAAGGCAAACTTCGCCTCGCAGTATCGCCCGCGGCGTGAGAACTGCAGTTGCAGGTCGGCGTGCAGCGCGGTTTTAGGCGGGAGATAGGGGAAATAAATCATGCCTTCGAAAATTCCGGGCGCGGGCGGCCGAACATCCAGACGCCGCACTTTCCAGTCGCGCATTCGCAGCCACTGATTTTCCGGCGTCCGGTTCGGCGGAAAAGTAAACGTCGTCCGCTCCCATCGCCATCGCTTGATGGCCTTTTTGTTGCTTTTATCTCTGCCCGTTATCACGCGAATCGAAAACGCAGGTAGAAAGCGACGCGGGTTATTCAGCACGACCCGGCCCAGCAGCGTGCGTCCGGCAAAGACCTGCTCTGGCAGGCGAACATCGAGCTGCAAGCCGCGCAGCACAATCGCGGAAGCAATTCCGGAAACCAGAATTGCCGCCAGCATCGCGGCAACAATGATGTAGAGCAGATTATTTCCGGTGTTCAGCGCGGCGATGCCGATCACAACGGTGACGAGCACGTAGACGACACCGGCTTTTGTGACTTCGTAATGCAACGTTTCGCGCAAGCGCTCCAAGGCGACGCGGCGCGCGAGGTAGGGCACAGTCACGAGGCCGACAAACGCGGCCATTAGCAGGGATAAAGACGCAAGGATCACCGAGGCCAGGGGATTGCCGGCCTCGCCAGCGGCGGTTGAAAACAGTGCCGCTCCAAATGCCACGCCCAGTCCAACCAGAGCGAGCAGGAATTTTAGCCAGACTTCGATCGAAGCCGATTGCAACCAGGATATCGCTCGCCGGCCCGAAGATGGCTGGATGGAATTGATGTGAAGGGTTCCCACTAATCCGCAGCCTAGCACCGGCCGGAAGAACGATCAATCACAGTGAGATCGGAAGCCACGCGTTCGTAACTGCAGACTCGAATGAACTCCCAGAGCACCTATGGGCCGTTTTCAATATTCCGCCAATTCCTTCATCGCAAGGAACAGATCGTTTGCTTGCGGCAGAATGGCGTCTTCGAGAATCGGCTGGTAAGCCACGAAGGTGTCGGCCGCCGCAACGCGGCGGACTGGAGCATCCAGCCGCTCGAATAGCTGATCGGCGATGCGGGCGGCGATCTCCGCGCCATAACCCCAGCTCAAACTGTCTTCGTAGGCGACGAGAGCACGGTTGGTTTTTCCGACCGACGCCGCAATCGTTTCCCAGTCAAATGGATTCAGGCTGCGCAGATCGATCAGTTCGACATGGACTCCGTGTTCGCGTTCCAACTTTTGCGCGGCTTGCAACGCCCGGGGAACGACTGCGCCGTATGTAATGACGGTGAGGTCCGTTCCGGGCTGCACGATCTGCGCCTTGCCGAACGGAATCATAAAATCGGGTCCTGGATAAGCGGCGCGGCCGTAGGTTTCGCGGTACAGGCGCTTGTGCTCGAGAAACAACACAGGGTCATCGCAGCGGATTGCTGTCCGCAGCAGGCCGGCCGCATCCAGCGCATTCGATGGAAAAATCACCCGCAGGCCGGGGATGTGCGTAAAGACGCTCTCGCCGCATTGCGAGTGATAGATCGCACCGCCTGTGAGATATCCGCCAATCGCAACTCGAATGACCAGCGGGCATGAGAATGCATCGTTCGAGCGCCAGCGAATTACAGAGAGTTCGTCGCGAATCTGCATCATCGCAGGCCAGATGTAATCGAAGAACTGAATCTCGACTACCGGCTTCAGGCCGCGTGTCGCCATCCCGGTGGCACGGCCCACGATAGCGGCCTCGGCTAAGGGCGAATTGAACACACGGTCGGGGCCGAACTCGCATTGCAGGCCAAAGGTCAGCTTAAAAACGCCGCCTTTGCCTTTTACCAGCTTCTGCTTCAAGTATTCTTCACGGCTGCAATCGGCGACATCTTCGCCGAAGATCACGATGCGCTGGTCGCGTTTCATTTCATCGCGCAGTGTCACGTTGATCAGATCGGCCATCGTCTTGGCCGCAGGCTTCTTGCTTTCAGCCACGTCAGGGGCGGCCTGCGCCTGCGTGTCGAAGGCTGCAGATGTGGGATCGAGATCGGGAGAATAGACGAACTGAGTAATGGTCTCGGGCGCGGGAGGCAGCGCTGCCAACGCCTGGTCGACCGCGATCTGCAGCTCCTCGTCGACTTTCTTTTCCAGTTCGTTAATGCCCTTTTCGTCGAGAATTCCCTCCCGCAGCAAGAACATCTGGGTGCGAGAAACGGGGTCTCGCGCCGCATCGCGTTCGCGCTCGGAATCCGGCCGATACAGTTTCTCGTCGTCCGACAACGAATGGGAATACGGACGAATCACGTGGGCATGAACGAACGCAGGCCCATGGCCCTCGCGGCAGTACTGCGCGGCGCGCTGAAATGCAGCGCAGCTGGCGACGGGATCGGTACCGTCGACTTCCTCGAAGTGGAAATTCGGGAAGCCCGAAACCAGTCGCGAGATGCTGCCGCCCGCGGTTTGCACTTCCACCGGTACGGAAATTGCATAGCCGTTATCCTGCACACAGAAAATCACCGGCAGTTTGGTGAGGGCCGCGGCATTCATCGCCTCCCAAAATTCGCCTTCGCTGGTAGTACCGTCGCCGAGCGAGACATAAACCAGCTCATCGCCGTGGAACGTCACATCCTTGAAGGAGCGGTAGTCGGGATGATCGCTCTTAGCGGGAATTTCGGCCGTCTTGGGATGCTGCGAGAAATAGCGCCCTGCCTCGGCACATCCTACGGCCTGTAGAATCTGTGACCCCGTAGGCGAGGATTGAGTGACGATGTTCAACCGCTTGTATCCCCAGTGCGAAGGCATCTGGCGGCCGCCGGAACTGGGATCGTCCGCGGCACCCACTGCTTGCAGAAACATCTCCACCGGCTTGGCACCCAAAGCGAGGCACAGCGATCGATCGCGGTAATAGGGATAGAACCAGTCGTAGGCAGGCTTAAGCATGAGGCCGGCGGCCGCGCCGATGGCCTCATGCCCGGCTCCCGACATCTGGAAAAAGATCTTCTGCTGCCGCTTGAGGAGGATCTCCCGGTCGTCGATGCGCCGGGAAGTGTACATGACGCGATAAGCTTCGATCAACCGCTCGCGCGTGACGCCGTCATAGTTGCGAGACTTTTTGCCGCCGCCTGGTACCGACAGCTTAGGGTCGGTTTTTATCGTTGCCATCCGCTTCCTTAGATGATCGGGAGTGTTTCCCGGCTACGAAAATTAAGGTGCCGGAGCTTACCGGGCAGGTTGCATTGTAAATGGGAATGGAGGATTGGGAAATATGGAAGTTGCTTGCACCGTCAATCGAACTCCAGGACTTCCTGATGCGCCGGATTACTCCAGACCGGGGCAAACGACTGCCTGTGCAGAGGCGTTGGGCCATGTTGCTGCAACGCGGCGAGATGCTGCGGCGTGCTGTAGCCCTTATGGGAAGCCAGGCCGAACTCGGGAAACACTGCATCCCATTTGCACATGATGCTGTCGCGCTCAACCTTCGCCAGAATTGACGCTGCCGCGATCGACGCCGAAAGCGCATCTCCGTGGATGATGGCCCGCTGCGGCAATTCGCAATCCAAGCGTACCGCGTCGATGAGCAGATAATCGGCAGCGGGTTGCAACTGCATCGCCGCCTGCAGCATGGCCAGCCGCGAGGCGTGATAAATATTGATCTGATCGATGCGAGCGGCATCTACAGCCGCAACCGCCCAGGCGATGGCGTGTTCGCGAATGCGCGGCGCCAACAGTTCGCGGCGCTCGGCCGGCAGCAGTTTTGAGTCGCGCAGGCCACGGATACGGTAGCCAGGATCGAGAATCACCGCTGCTGCTACTACTGGACCGAACAACGATCCGCGGCCGACTTCGTCGACTCCGGCGATGAGCGTCGCGCCCGCCTGCCAGGCTTTCTTTTCGTAGCGCAGAGTGCAGCGCAGCCTCTTCAACAATCGCAGCTTTGCCGCTGAGGCGGAAAGCGCTAATTCGGGAGAATCTTTGATCGCGGACGGCATGGAATCGAATGTACCCCCATCTTCGCGCCGGACAACAATTTTCTGCAAGCGAAGAGACGAAAAAATCTGTGATTAGGCCGGTGCGTTTTTCCGGCACTATCGCCTCCGAATGTCACTACCGCTTGGTAACCATTACTTCGATTACGGACGTACATTGTCCGTCAGTACATGTACTGCTATGTTCTGGGAGCACCTCTTCCACCTGGGGCAACATGTGAATAACACGCAATTTGAATCGCAGCAGATTGATATTCTGCCGCGAAACAATTCGACCATCGAGAAGTTGATCCACCTCGCACTGCCGGTTCGGATCGTGCATGCGCAGAAGGGCGAACGCAGCGGAATGGAGCTAGCGTGCACCTACGATATTCATACGCGGGGCGCCCGCCTGCGAAGCACTCGGGATTTGAAAGTCGGCGACCTGATCACCGTGGAGCGGGGACGGATGAAATCGGTGTGCCGGGTTGTGTGGGCTGCCGATCCGGATTCCGCGTTGAAAGGGCAGTTCACCGTTGAGTGCGTCAAGGGAAGCAAGACGCCATGGGAAGATGAGCTGCGGAAAATGGAAGAACAGTACCTGCCGTTGATTTCAGGCCGCGCGAACAAGATGGCCAGCTCTTTCCGTGGGATCGAGCAGAATCGGCGCCGGAGGCCGCGTTATACGGTAAGCGGAGGAGCCGATGTGGTCGAAATCGGAGGAAAATCCCGGATGGAAGGACTGCTGGAGCAGATTTCGGAGTACGGTTGCCTGATCCGAACCGGCAGCACTCTTGCACCCGACACCGGCTTGCGGCTGACGCTTAATATATGCGATGTGAGTGTCGCGCTCCGCGGCAGCGTGAGATACACCTCGGGAGACCGGGCCATGGGTGTGGAGTTCCACGAGATTCGCCAGGGCGACCGGCCGCTGCTCGATTATGTGCTCCAGAAATTAAGAAAACCCCGGCGGAATGACTTTGCCGATCTGGAAGTCATCACCGAGATTTCAGCCGCGCAATAGATATCGCTCTCGGGCGAAAAGCAGCGGCATCCGCGGAAACGAAAGCTCCCGCCTCGACAACTCACGAGACCACACTTATTCAACGTCTAGTCGACGTCGCGAAGGCGCGCCGCTTTTCCCCTTAGTCCGCGCAGGTAATACAGTCTCGCGCGGCGGACTTTGGAAGAGCGCACCACGTCAACTTTGTCGATCACCTTTGAAAACAGAGGGAAGATTCGCTCCACCCCCTGGCCAAAGCTGATCTTGCGCACGGTGAAACTGGCTTGCGGGCCGCGGTCGCGTTTGATCACGACGCCTTCGAACGCCTGCACGCGCTCCTTGTCGCCTTCCTTGATTTTGACATGAACGCGGACCGTATCGCCCGGGTGAAAATCGGGGACATCGGTGCGTTGGGTTTTTGCCAGCAGTTTTTCGATGATTAAGTTCGACATGACAGTTAGTCCTTCTTGAATTCCGATTCCTATTGGTTCTTAATACCAGCCAGAAACTTTGTATCTTCCTCGTTCAGCGCGGCTCGTTCGAGCAAGTCCGGCCGATTTCTTAAAGTCTTCTCCAAGGCCCGCTGACGGCGCCATCGCCGGATTTCTTCATGGTTGCCGGTCATCAGCGCTTCCGGAACCGCCATGCCGCGAAACTGAGCGGGGCGCGTGTAGTGCGGATAATCCAGCAATCCATTCGAGCTGCAGGTTGAATCCGCTCCTTCCGCCACTCTTTCCTTATCGTCGATGGTAAACGATTCCTGTTGCGTCGAAGCCTCGTTTCCGAGCGCACCCGGCAACAAACGCATCACCGCTTCCAGAATCACCGTGGCGGCAATTTCCCCGCCGCTTAGAACATAATCACCGATGGAAAGTTCCCGATCTGCCAGAAACTCCGCCACACGCTCGTCCACGCCTTCGTAGCGTCCGCAAATGAAAACCATGCGGTCCAGTGACGCGAGTTCCGCAGCTACCTTCTGCGTCAGGCGCTGACCCTGCGCCGAGAGCAAAATTACAGATTCCTTCGCGCGCCCCGCCGCACGGTCTTCGCGAGGCGCCAGTCCGAATGAATCCAAACATTCGAACAAGGGCTCCGGCTTCAGCACCATACCTTCACCGCCGCCAAATGGCCGGTCGTCAACCGTGCGGTGACGATCCCGCGTAAACGCCCGCAAATCGTGCACTTCAATCTCGGCTAAGCGCGTTTGCCGGACGCGACGAATGATGCCGTAATCGAGCGGTCCACGAAAGAAGTCCGGAAAGATGGTTACTATATCGGCCTTCATCGCAGATCAAAACCTTACCTGTCACACAGAGGCTTTACGCTTGCCGCTCTGCGGCTATTTTTTTCTTCTTCCGTGCGCCTGCTCGCGTTTTTCCTCTTCGGTCAATGGAGCGTTCAATTGCAGCAGGCCTTCAGGCAACTTCATGCGAACCCGCTTGCGTTCTACGTCGATGCTTACTAAATACGCATCGGCAAATGGAATCTCCAGCAACTTCGCGGCCCCGTCCCCCACAATCAACAACGGCGCTTCGCCGGCTCCGAACTGGATATCTTCGATTCGGCCGATCTCCCGGTCGCCGTCAAAAACAGCGGAACCAACCAGATCGCTGACGTAATTCCAACCCGCTTCAAGCCTGGGGCGCTCGGCTCGCGGAACCTGCAACTCACAACCTACCAGCGTTTCCGCTTCTGAAATCGAATCTACTCCGGCAAACTTCAGAACCAGATGGCCCTTGTGGGGCCAGAGATCTTTCACTTCAAGTTCGCGGCGATGCTCTCCCGAGGCAGGCAGCGCCAGCAATTTCATGCCGGGCGCAAATCGATCGGGCACATCGCTCAAGACCTGACTCGCAACTTCACCGTGCCTGCCCTGCGTTTTCAGCACGCGGGCCAGCGTGATGAACTCGTTAGCTTTCTCAGGCTCGCACGTATCGGATTCTCGGATGTGGGCTTCCCTGGGCCGGCGATCTACTCAGTCAATGACTTCGAGCGTATATCGCTTGCGCGCGTGCATGCCGGCTGCACTCAGCAATGTTCGTAAGGCACGCACATTGCGCCCCTGGCGCCCGATGATCTTGCCCACGTCGCCTTCAGCCACTTCCAATTCGATGACGTCGTCGTCGAAATGCTCGACGAAAACCTGATCGGGGTCATCGACCATCCACTTCGCAATCTTCTCGATCAGGCCGCGAACGTTTGGACCAGCTTCGGCCATGGGCTTAGGCTACCGAAACCGCTGGAGCAGGCGCCGGCTTGGAATAAAGCTTTCCGACGCGCTCCGACATCTGCGCGCCCTTCGAAACCCAATAGTCGACGCGTTCGCGTTTGAAATCTACGGTGGCTGGGTTGGTGCGAGGGTTGTAGGTTCCTACAACTTCCACCGGGCGGCCGTTGCGCGCACGGGCTTTCTCAATCACCACGATGCGGTAATGCGGTTGTTTGCGCGCACCCATGCGCGCCAGTCGAATCATTAACACAGATGAATATCCTTGCTCCGGAAGAGTCCGGCGGGGTCAAGACAAACATTCATTATGCCGTAGGTTAGCGGGAATGGCAAGGCTGACATTGCCAAGTGTTTTAGCTCCATAATTTTGTCCCCCCTTAGGGACAGTGCGAGAAGCTTTATAACGATAAAGACCTCCAGCATGGACGGAGAATTGAGACTTTGCTGAGCGGGAATCCGTTCATCTGGCGCGCAGCTTCGTACGCCTTCCCTGCCTGTAACCTCACATTCATCCATGCAACTACGCGATTGACTCCCACCCCCCCGCGGGGTAGGCTTGATGCAATGGTAGCTTGCCTCCTGGGCATGAATATTCCGGCCAGTCCCGTCTCCACGCATAATCCTGTTTTGTCCACGCTGCCTTCGCTCCCGTTCGCAACCAGGTTCATCGAAGAGACTGAATGAAGAAAAGTATCGGGATAAGTCCCAACATCGCAACCCTTTTTGGTACGCGCGATGAAAATGTGCGCCTTCTGGAAGATGGGCTGAATGTCACCATCGACTTGCGCTCGAATGCCATTGAATTGGAAGGCGCTCCGCGAGACGTGGCCCGCGCCGAACAGGTGTTTACCGACTACGAAAGCCTGCAGAAATCCGGGCACACCTTCAATAACGGAGACCTCAACAGCATGTTACGCGTGCTGACGGCGGATTCGAACGCCACTTTGCGCGGCCTGGCCGATGCCGGGCGCCAGCGCTCTCTCGGACGGCGGACAGTTCAGCCCAAGAGCCTGAACCAGCGACGCTACGTAGAAGCCATTGAGAAGCACGACATGGTTTTCGGGATTGGACCGGCGGGCACGGGAAAAACTTATCTCGCCGTGGCGATGGCCATTTCCGCTCTTCTGGCCAAGCGCGTGAACCGAATTATTCTGGCGCGCCCCGCAGTGGAAGCCGGCGAGCGCCTGGGATTTCTTCCCGGAACCTTGCAGGACAAGATCGACCCCTACTTGCGTCCACTCTACGACGCGCTCTATGACATGCTCGATCCCGAGAAAGTCGACCGCTATCTGGAGAAGAACGTCATCGAGATCGCGCCGATCGCCTTCATGCGGGGCCGCACCTTGAACGATTCTTTCGTCATTCTCGACGAGGCGCAGAACACCACTTCGGAACAGATGAAGATGTTCGTGACTCGGCTCGGGTTTAATTCCAAAGCGGTGATCACCGGCGACATTACGCAGATCGATCTGCCGAATGCCCGGCGCAGCGGGCTGCTGGAGGCGATCGATATCTTGCCGCGGGTCGAAGGCTTGACGTTCGCCTACTTCGATGAATCCGATGTGGTGCGGCATCATCTGGTGCAACGCATTATTCGCGCCTATGACGAACACAAGACACAGGCGGCAGGGCAGCAGATGCTGTTATTGAAAGAAAGTAGAAGCGCTGAAAGCGGAACTGGCGAACCGAAGCTGGCCGATGGAAGAAATTCGCAGGCGATCGACCGAACGTCTGCCTTGGAACAATAGGGCGTTTGCGAAAGAGGGCGGAATTTTAGCCCTCTAATTTATTTGTTAGCGATGCGCGAATGCGCGAACGAACTGCCGCATCGGCAGCGAAGGCCGGATTTTACAGGCAAGCGAAAGAGCTTGGTTATTTTCCGAAAGACGATCATTGCTTTGACGACGTCCTCGCTCGAGCGCTTTGTCCTGCGAGTGAGGCGCTTGCTGAACATGCGTCAAAGAGTAAACGTTCTGGTTGGCGGAAGCGTGGAATTGCGTTCATTGAACCGCCGATTTCGTGGAGTGGATAAAGCTACGGACGTTTTGTCCTTTCCCTCACTGCCGATCGGTGGCAGACGGCCGAACTCGGTCGCCGGAGAAGTGGTCATTTCGGCGGACATTGCGCGGGAAAATGCAGAAACCCTTGGGCACTCCCTCGCAGACGAAGTGAGGATTTTGACGCTGCACGGGATCCTGCATCTTGCGGGATTCGATCACGAGAACGACCGCGGCGAGATGGCTGAAAAGGAGCGGCGATTGCGGTTGCGGCTAGGACTGGAAACGGGCTTGATCGAGCGAACCGGGACGGTTGCGGCTCCCGGTTCAGTTCGAGGAAAGAGCAGGAAGCAGCCGCGCTCGGCCAGCCGGAGGAGCGCATGAACTGGCCGGTCGCGATCGCGTTGATCCCGTTGCTGGGGTTGCTTGCGCTGGCTTCGTATGTCGACCGGATCTATCAGGAAATCGGCAAATTCCTCTCGCGCGACTTCCAGGACAATATCGACGTCTTCGAGCAAAACATCGAGCCGATTCTGAATGTGAGCCGTCCCCGGGCTTCGCTTTCAATGTCGGTGCTCAAGCAGTTAACCACCGCGACCATGGCGCTCCTCGTAGGATATCTGGTCTTTCACGATCAGCGATGGACCATTTACGAGATATTGCAAGCCGCTATTAGCCTCATTCTGATCATCATCATTTTCAATCAATTCCTGCCTTATGTCTTTTTCTCGCGCACCAACGGGGCATGGCTGAGCCGTTGGGTCGGGCTGCTCCGGGCGCTCATCTACCTGGTCCTGCCAATCACGATTGTTTTGGGGTTCCTGCAATCGGTAGCATCGCTTACCCGGCAGAACACGCACGAAGAGCCGGAGAGCGCCGCCGAAGCGGTGGACGCGTTGATTGAAGCCGGGCAGGAAGAAGGCATCATCGCTGAAGGCAATCGTGATCTGATTCAGTCGGCAGTGGAGTTTAGCGGAAAAACCGTGCGCGAGGCCATGAAGCCACGTCCGGAGATGTTCGCTGTGCCAATGACTATCACGGTTGAGCGCTTCATCGAAATGCTTCGCACCAAACACTATTCGCGCGTTCCCGTATATGCGGACACGATTCACAACATCAAGGGCATCGTTTACGCGCAAGACGTTTTGCAGGTTCCCGATAGCGAAGCTTCGATTCGGACACTGGAAACCCTGATGCGCCGGGACGTATATTTCGTACCTGAAAGCAAGCTTGGCAGCGATCTGTTAAGGGAGATGCAGAAGAACAATATCCGCATGGCGATTGTGGTGGATGAATACGGTGGAGTCGCGGGACTGGTGACCATTGAAGATCTGGTGGAAGAAATCGTGGGAGAAATCAGGGACGAGCACGAGAAACCGGAGATTATCCGGGAGAACGATCAATCGTACATTGTCCCCGGCGGAATGGATGTCGACCGCCTCGCCGAATTGTTCGGCACCAAACCCGAGGGAAAAGAGTCGGCCACGATTGCGGGATTAATGAGTGAGCTTGCCGGCCACATTCCTCGTCGAGGCGAAATCGTGAACGATGAAGGCTTGCGTTTCGAAGTCCTTGATTCCACCGACCGCAGAGTGGAACGTGTGCGGATCAGTGTGGCGCAACCCCGGCAGTTAAAGCTGATCTGATGCCCTTTCGCTCCGGTTTCGTGTGCATCCTGGGCCGCCCGAACGCCGGCAAATCCACGCTGTTGAATGCGCTTGTCGGCGAGAAACTGGCAATCATATCGCCTAAGCCGCAAACCACCCGTAACCGCATCCTGGGAATCATCAACCTGCGGAAAGCCAAAGGCAGAGAAGCGGCCCAGATCGTTGTCATCGATACTCCCGGCGTTCACAAGCCTGACAGTTCTCTAGGGCGCAAGATGATGGTCGAAGTGCGCGAAGCCATGGAAGGATGCGACGTTATATTACTTCTACTGGACGCGACGCGCAAACTCGATCAGCGCGATGGGTTCGCCATCCAGATGCTGGCGAAGTCGAAGGCCAAAGTGATCCTGGTCCTCAACAAAGTCGATTTGCTGCGAGGCGACAAGAGCAAGTTGCTGCCTTTGATCGAGGAGTATAGGAAGCTCCATGATTTTTACGACGTCATCCCGATTTCCGCTTTGAAATCCGATGGCCTCGACATTCTGCTGAAGCAAGTGACGGCAGCCCTGCCGGCCGGCGCTCCCTATTTCAAGGAGGATCAGATCACCGATCAGCCCTCCCGTTTCATGGCGGCCGAAATTATCCGCGAACGGGTTTTGGTTGAAACGGAAGAAGAGATTCCCTACGCGACCACGGTCATCGTTGACAGCTTCGAGGAAGGAGCCAGGTTAACGCGCATCGGCGCTACCATCTACTGCGAACGCGAAGGGCAAAAAGGAATTCTCATTGGCAAGAAAGGGCAAATGCTGAAGAAGATTGGCACTTCCGCGCGTTTGCAGATCGAGAAGATGTTAGGCACCAAAGTATTTCTTGAACTCTTTGTCAAAGTACGGCCCGACTGGCGGCAATCCCGCAATTTTGTGGAGGAACTCGACTGGCGAAGGCAGTTAGAGCATTTGACCGGAAGTGGCGAGTGAAGCTCCCGTTGTCGTATTAGTGCTTTCGCGGTTAGAATCAAGCCACCACGAGGACCAGATAGACCACGAGCCTAAAACATGCCATCGGCGGATTTTCCGGAACAACCTCTTCCCGAGAAAGACTTCAATCCAGACCATCTTCATTTAGTTCTACGGGTAACTCTTTGCGCCGATCGGAAGGCCGTCGACCCGGTAGTGCAGGAGGTTATGGCGGTGGTTCGCGAGATGAAGGGAGTCGATGGCAAGGAAGATGCCATCGAGTTATCGCTGCAGGAAGCGCTGGCCAATGCTGTGATCCATGGAGCGAAAGAAGATCCAAAGAAAACCGTGGAGTGCCTAGTAAGCAGCGACGAAGAGCGCGGCATACTGATTATTGTTCGTGACCCTGGTACGGGATTCACTCCCGAAGCCATCCCCGGCTGCACCGTCGGAGAAAATGTTTACTCCAATCATGGACGCGGGATTTTTCTGATTAACCAGCTGATGGATAAAGTGGAGTTCAGGAAAAACGGAACTGAGATTCACATGGTGAAGCGCTAGCTGCCGGTTCAATCAACTCTCAATCCTTCGCGGCAATTCCCAGAGCTTTCATTTTCCGGTAAAGATGGCTGCGCTCCAGGCCTAACACTTCCGCCGCGCGGGTTACGTTCCCATGATTTTCGTCGAGCTTCTTGAGAATGAAATCCCGCTCGTAAGCGTCGCGCGCCTGATGCAGCGTGGAGAATTCAGTTCGCGCTTCACGCCGATGTCCGTCGCGATGAACCAACGGCGGCAGATGCTTTCGCTCGAACCGCGTGGTCATGGGATTCATGATCACGATGCGCTCGATCACATTGCGCAGCTCGCGCACGTTACCGGGCCAGGAGTAGCGCATCAAGACGTCGATAGCGTCGTCGGCGATCTCGCGCGGCCTCCGGCCATAAGTTACGGCCAAATCTTTTAAGAAATGTCGGGCAAAAAGCGGGATGTCCTCCTTACGATCGCGCAAGGGAGGCACAAAAAATGGGATTACGTTAAGCCGGTAGAACAGGTCCTCGCGAAAATTTCCCGCAGATATTTCTGCTTCCAGATCCTTGTTGGTCGAAGCAATCACGCGAGCATCGACGATGATGCTTTCGTCGCTGCCCAGAGGAGCAAGCCGCTGTTCCTCGAGCGTGCGCAGCACCTTGGCCTGAGTCTTCAGGCTCATGTCGCCGACTTCATCGAGAAACAGCGTTCCTCCATTCGCCTTTTTAAACTTGCCTTCTTTGTCGGTGACCGCTCCGGAAAAGGATCCTTTGTAGTGGCCGAAGAGTTCACTTTCGATCAGATCTTCGGGAATCGCCGCGCAATTGACTTCGACGAAGGTTTCATCCTTGCGCAGGCTCTGCGAGTGGATCGCGTGAGCAACGAGTTCTTTTCCGGTCCCCGATTCTCCATAAATCAGAACGCGGCCGTTGGTGGGCGCCATGAGTGCAATCTGCTGGCGCAGAGCCTTCATGGGAATGCTGTCGCCCACAATCACAGTTTTGGCGTGAAGCTGTTTCTTGAGATCGATGTTCTCGTATTTGAGTTTTTTCGATTCAATCGCGTTCTTTACCGCGATCAGGGACTTATCGATGGACAGCGGCTTTTCCAAAAAGTCATATGCGCCCAATTTCGTGGCACGCACCGCGGTTTCAATGTTGCCATGCCCGGAAATCATGATGACTTCGGGAGGGTTATCGAGATCGCGAATTCGCTCGAGCGTCTCCAGCCCATCAATTCCGGGCAACCACACATCGAGCAGAACCACCTCAAACGCGTGGGGCTTTCTCAGCACTTTCAAGCATTCTTCGCCGCTTTCGGCTGGCGCGGTTTCGTAGCCTTCGTCCTCGAGCACTCCCGAGAGCGACTCACGAATCGCGATTTCATCGTCAACGATCAGAATTTTATGCATGCTGGACGGTGGAAGTTGCCAATGCGGGCTCGGAGACAATCGGCAACTCGAGAACGAATCTCGCGCCAACGGGATGATTTTCTTCCACACGAATCGCCCCGTGGTGCTCTTCAATCACACGGCTCACAATCGCCAGGCCAAGCCCGGTTCCACGATTTCTGGTCGAGAAGTAAGGAAGAAAGAGCTTCTCTTTTAATTCACGGCTTACGCCGTGTCCAGTATCTGAGACCGCGATTTCGACTGCGTCACGGCTGGCGACCAGCGACGTAGAGACCTGAATTTCCCGGACGAATGAATCTCGCATGGCTTCGGCGGCGTTATCCATCAGATTGGCAATCGCGCGTTTCATCGCCTCCACATCCGCCATGACCTTGGGGAGACCGGAGGCAAGCGATTTGTGAATCGTTATGCAGTCCAGTCTGCCATCGAACATGGAAATCACATTTTCGATGACCTCATTGATGTCGGTGGGAGTGGGCTTTGACGTGGGAAAGCGAGCCAGAGTCGAGAACTCGTCCACCAGCCGGCGAACGGTCTCAACCGCAGCGGCAATCGTGGTGGCGCAGGTACGAACAACATCCAGCGACGACTTATCGACGGCCGTAGTGCGCTCCAGGTGTCGCTGAATTCGCTCCGCTGAAAGGGCGATAGGCGTGAGCGGATTCTTGATTTCGTGCGCAACGCGCCGGGCAACTTCGCGCCAGGCCGCTTGCTTTTGACCCTTCAGAAGATCGGAGAGATCTTCAAAAACTACGACGTAACCGGACCTTTCATCCTGGTTACGCAACGCCGCTACAGTCACGGCTGCATTCAAAGACCCGTGCTGCAAGGGTATCTCCATCTGGCTGGTCGTCATCCCCATGCGATCGGCACGGCGCAGCATTGGCTCCAGATCTTGCAGCACCTCTCGTGGAAACATCTCCGACAATCTCGCGCCGCGCTGCATGGTTTCCGTCTCCGGCTGGCCGTCGGGATGAAACATGCGCAGCAACGCTTGATTGACGTGAGTGACAGTGTGCGCGGCATCGACCGAGAGGACTCCTGTGGGAATGCTCTCGAGGATCGTCTCCATCTGCCGGCGCCGCTGATCCAGTTCTGCATTGGCAGCCCGCGCATCGCGAGTCGATGCTTCAATCTGCCTGCGGCTGACTTCGAGATCGGCTGCCATCTTATTGAACGATCGGACTAAGTCGCCGATTTCGTCGGCACCCGTGACGTTGATGCGGTAGTCGAGCCGGCCGCGGGAAATCTCCTGGGTTCCTTCGGCTAAGGCTGCCAGCGGCCGGGTCACCAGCTTCGAAAGAAAAAGCGCCAGCCACGTCGTCACAAATAAGACCATCATGGTCAGCAGCAAAAGCAGGCCCATGTAAGTCCGGCGCACGAGCCTGCGTTCATGTGCCAATTCGAAATAACGCTGCTGACTGTGCTCCACTTGGTTGACGGTCTGGGAAAATTCTTTCGGTAGAGGAATGGCGACAAGGATCAAACCGTCGTCGCCGACGCGCGCACTGCCCAGGCTGTATTCAGTTTGCCCCCACGCAAAATTTGCCGGCCGTCCAAGAGCGGCTTCGGCGAGAGGCAATCGGGACTTGAGTTGCTCCCAGGGCGCGGGCGCACTGAAGCTGGCTTCCGCCTTGCCGTCTTGCACCGCCAGGGCGAACCCGCCCTGCAAGGTGAGTTCGTGCTCCTGAAATTCGCCGGTCAACGAGGAAAATCCGCGAGATGAAAAGCTTCGCTGGGCTTCGGGAGAAACAGCAATCGCAGATGCCTCTGCACGCGCATTCTGTGCCGCATACTCGGCCAGGAGCGACGCCATGGCGTGAGTATCCGCGCGCACATCCTCGACCGGAGTTGAGAACCACTTATCGATTGACCGGTTCATCAAGCCATAAGCGAACCAGTACATCACCATGACCGGAACAAAAGAGAGCAGCAATGCCCCCGCCACCATGCGGGTGCGGAACTTAGAGCCCAGCACTCCGAGACGGCGTTCGGCAAACAACTTCAGCAGATTGCGAAACAGGACAAAGGTCAAAGCAACGAACAGAAGAAAAATGAGCGCCGAAAGTGCGGCGAATACGACAATCTGCTGGTTATTGCCTGGCCGCAGAAAAGTAAGATCGAAGGCAGTTTGGGAGACCAGAATCGCAAGCAGGACGAAGACAGAAGCCGCCAGCAGGATGATTACACGCCGGCGGTTCGAGGTATTAGAAGTACGCGTTGTGCCTGTCTTTGCCAAATGAATCAGATGTGGCCCCCAATTAAGCGAGGCGTCTGTGCAAAGGACTCGCTGATTACGAATTGATTATAGATGCAGTCTGCGCAGGATGGGCTTGATGATCCGGCTGTTGCCGCCTCAACGCGAGCTTGGACGGCCCGCGGACAGCTCTTCGCGGACCGCGGTATATGCCGGCTTGATATTGTACTGGCGATCAAAAAGCAATGCCTGACCTCGCGCGCCATGGGAGTGCGATCCGATCCAGGAATATTTGTCGGTAAATCCCCAGGTCTGAATTGCCGTGCAGCCCGGATTATTTAAACAGGCTCGTACGATTGCGCGATAGAAATCGGCCTGGCGTGACAGATCTTCCAGTCGCGCCGATCCAGTGGAATCTATAGGCAAGGATACATCGAGTTCGGTGATGTGGACCTGAAGGCCGAGTGCAGCGAGACGCGCGATATTAGCCGAGATCCGCGCACCAACAGCGCCAATATCTCCGCCGAGCGTCGGAATGTGCATTTGCAATCCGACGCCATCGACCGGCACGCCTCGCCGTTTAAAATCCTTCAGCTTGGCGTAAATGGCGTCGGACTTGAGATTTAGAACTTCGCCTTCCGCTTCGTTATAAAAAAGCAGCGCCTTCGGGTCAGCTTCGTGGGCCCATCGAAAAGCCTGTTCGATGTAGGCCGTTCCTTGCCCGGAGAATCCGATGCCTGGCTGGTTGAACCAGATGGAATCGCGCGGTTTGCCCTGCTCATCGAGCGCTTCGTTAATCACATCCCAGGCGAAAACGCTGCCTGCGTAGTGTTTCATCACCCTCGCAATGTGCTCGTGTAACAGATCGAAAAGGCGCTCAGTGGAAAAATGCCCTTGCAGCAGCCAGTCGGGATTATCGCGGCCCCATACAAGACAGTGACCGCGCACTTTCATCGCGTGAGCTTGCGCAAAGCGGACGATCTCGTCGCCTGGGCCAAAATTGAATGTAGCTTCGTTCGGCCGTAGCGTGCGCCACTTCAAGGCGTCCTCGGGTTCAACCATGTTGAACTCTCGGCCCAGAGTCGACGCGTAGACATTTTCTGAAAATTGTGACGGGCGAACCGCCGCACCGATCGACACTCCCGCTCTGTCTGCCGCTTCCCGCAGCGACTGCGCACAGCAGATCGAAGTTATAGCGAAGGCGCCCACTGCCCAGCAATATTTCAACGGCGGTCCTTTGTCATGTTTCCGTATCTACTTAGATGGAGGCAGGAATGGCCGTAAAGGACATTCGTCACAGCGGGCCTGTGACTTTCTGCAGTAGTGCTTGCCGACTCCGACGATGAGACCGTGCATTTCGTTGTAGACCTGGACGATAGCGGTCCGTTTGGACGCACTCATGCGCGATGGAGGATGGGCGGCGCCCAATAGCCCGGCAGCCAATTGCAGCTTCGCTGAACCTGAGGCTGCGATTGAGCCGGCTATAGGGACAAGCACCTTCTGAAAGAGCTGGCGAATCTCCTCATAAGGCGTTTGCTCAGGCAGAACCTCGTGCCTCGCCAGAATGCGCCGGGTGTAGGCATCGACGACGAAAACTGGATGATTCCCCGCATACAGCAGAATAGAGTCGGCGGTCTCGGGTCCTACGCCATTCAGAGCGAGAAGTTCTTTACGAAGTTCATCCGTGGGACGCGCGAACATTCTTGCAAGCGATCCTCCGTACCTCCGATCGAGAAAGGCAACGAAAGTCTTCAGGCGTGCCGCTTTCTGACGGAAATATCCCGCCGGGTGAATCAGGCGCTCCAGTTCATTTAGCGAAATATCTCGAATTCCTTTTGGGCCCAGCGCTCGAGACGCGCGCAGATTAATCAGGGCCTTCTCCACATTCGCCCAAGCAGTGTTTTGGGTCACATAGGCGCCAACAATTACTTCAATGCGCGATCGCGCCGGCCACCAATGCTGTGCTCCCCAGGCACGAAATAACACGTTGTAATAGTCTCGAATTTCTTCTGCTTGATGCGCCCGCAAAATTAGCAACACCTCAGTTTTGAGTCTACGCTGGCGGTGAAGAGGGCCAACATGACGTCGCCAAACTCTTACCGAAGTGCATGTACCAAGGCAGAAAGCGCTGAAGCATTTGAGGCAAAAAGCTCAACTGGCGCGGCTTTCTGGGCAGACCGCCGAATACGTGCAGGTTGCCGATAAGTCCAAGTACCACGGTAACTGGTGAAGTAATCGACTTGCGGTGACAATTTGTGTCAACGCACAGACGCTGCTCTTTTCTCCCAATAGTTGGAAGCAGCGCTTCGCGTGAGTGCCGGTGAAACGTCCCGGCATCGTCCACTCGGTGGATAGGAGATCGACGTATGTCTCAACGGCTGGGTGACCTTCTCGTCAAAGAGAAGATCATTACCCCGGAGCAGTTGGAACAAGCGACCAAAGCTCAGAAAGAGCAGAACGTCCGCCTGGGTTCTGCGCTGGTGAAGCTCGGCTTCCTCACGGATGAGGATGTCACGAATTTCCTTTCCCGCCAGTACGGCGTCCCGGCGATCAATCTTTCTTATTTTGAAATCGATCCCGCGGTCGTGAAACTGATTCCCTATGAGACCGCCAAGCGCTACCAGATCCTCCCGTTGAGCCGAGTGGGCGCGTCGCTGACCATCGCCATGGTCGACCCCACCAACGTCTTTGCGATGGACGATATCAAGTTCATGACCGGCTTCAATATCGAGCCGGTGGTCGCTTCCGAGAGTTCGATTATCGAGGGAATCGATAAGGCCTACGGTGCCGGCACCAAGGAAGAAGATCTTGAGACCGTCATGCAGTCGATGTCGGAGCTTAGCGACGAGGACGTCGAACTGCAGGCCGAACAGCAGGAAATGGGCCTGTCGGAGCTCGAGAAAGCAGCGGACGAAGCTCCCGTCGTCAAGCTAGTGAATGTGATCCTGGGCGACGCCGTGAAGCGCGGCGCCAGCGACATCCACATCGAGCCTTACGAAAAAGAATTCCGCGTGCGCTTCCGCATTGACGGCGTGCTGCAGTCGATCATGTCTCCGCCAATGAAACTGAAAGACGCCATCACTTCGCGCCTGAAAATCATGGCGAAGCTCGATATCAGCGAAAAGCGGTTACCGCAAGACGGCCGCATCATGCTGAAGATGAATATCGGCGGCCGCAAGAAGCAGCTCGACTTCCGTGTCAGCACTCTACCGACTTTGTGGGGCGAGAAAATTGTGCTCCGCTTGCTCGACAAAGAAAACCTGCGCCTCGATATGACCAAGCTGGGTTTTGAGCCGGACTCATTGGTCAAGTTCGAGAAAGCCATTTTGAAGCCTTACGGGATGGTGCTGGTCACCGGCCCGACTGGATCGGGAAAAACCAACACACTCTATTCATCGATCTCGCGCCTGAACCAGCCAGACACCAACATTATGACCGCCGAAGACCCCGTTGAATTTCAGTTAGGCGGCGTCAACCAGGTGCAGATGAAGGAGCAGATCGGCTTGAACTTTGCCGCCGCGCTCCGTTCCTTCCTGCGTCAGGACCCGAACATCATTCTGGTCGGCGAAATCCGCGACTTCGAAACCGCTGAGATCGCCATTAAGGCCGCTCTCACCGGTCACTTGGTTTTGTCTACCCTCCACACGAACGGCGCACCGGAAACCATCACTCGATTGATGAACATGGGCATTGAGCCATTCCTGGTGGCAACGTCAGTTCACCTGATCTGTGCACAGCGCCTGGTTCGGCGCATTTGCAAAGATTGTGCCGAGGTTGTTGAGGTTCCACCGCAGGCCTTGATCGAAGAGGGTTTTACACCGGAAGAAGCCAAGACTGTAAAGATTCAAAAAGGAAAAGGCTGCGGCGTCTGCAACAACACCGGCTACAAGGGCCGCTGCGGTTTGTACGAAGTCATGGAGGTAGACGATGAAATCCGGGAACTCGTTCTCGTCGGCGCCTCGGCTGTCGAATTGAAAAAGAAAGCTATTGAGCGGGGCATGATCACGCTCCGGCGCAGCGGTTTGATTAAAGTTGCGGCGGGCATGACCACTTTGGAAGAAGTTGCCCGCGAAACCATTCACTAAGTTCATTCGAGAGGAAAAGGAACAAAGCTATGGGCCTGTCGTTAAGCGATTTGCTAAAGCGCATGCTGGAGATGAGCGGCAGCGATCTGCACATTACCACCAATTCTCCGCCCCAGATTCGCGTTCACGGACACCTCGTGCCCCTGGATCTTCCGCAGATGACGCCGGCCGAGACCAAGCAATTGGCCTACAGCGTTATGACGGACTCCCAGAAGCACCGCTTCGAAGAAAGCCTTGAACTCGACTTCTCGTTCGGATTGAAGGGCCTGGCACGCTTTCGTGCCAACGTCTTCAACCAGCGCGGCGCGACGGCGGCGGTTTTTCGTCTGATTCCCTTCGAAATCAAGTCTTTCAACCAGCTCGGACTGCCGGCGGTGGTGAGCAAGCTCTGCGATAAGCCGCGCGGGTTGGTGCTGGTGACGGGTCCGACCGGCTCCGGCAAATCAACGACGCTCGCGGCCATGATCGACAAGATCAACAGCGAGCGCCACGATCACATTCTCACAATCGAGGACCCGATCGAATTCGTTCACATGAATAAGAACTGCGTGGTCAACCAGCGCGAGCTGCACGCGGATACAAAAAGCTTTTCAGACGCGCTGCGCGCTGCTCTTCGTGAAGACCCCGATGTCGTGCTGATCGGCGAAATGCGCGATCTCGAAACCATCGAATCGGCGTTGCGTATCGCCGAAACCGGCCACTTGACTTTCGGAACGCTGCACACCAATTCCGCCACTTCCACCATCAACCGCATCATCGACGTCTTTCCGGCGCACCAGCAGCCGCAGATTCGGGCTCAGCTTTCGCTCGTGCTGGAAGGCATTATGTGCCAAAGCCTGTTGCAAACGATCAGCGGCAAGGGCCGCTCCATGATCATGGAAATCCTGATTCCGAATCCTGCCGTTCGCAACCTGATTCGTGAAGACAAAATTCACCAGGTGTATTCGGCGATGCAATCCGGGCAAGAGAAGTTCGGTATGCAAACCTTCAACCAGGCGCTGGCCACTTCGTATTTCCAAAAGCAGATTTCTCTGGAAACTGCCCTGCAACGCTCCAGTAACCAGGACGAACTGCAGGAGATGATCAACCGCGGGGCCAGCCTGCTCAACCGTCCGACGACCGCCGGAGGAGTGATGGCAAAAGGTGCCACGCCGGCCAAGCACTAGCCTGCTGACGGCGACATACGCAGTACCTGTGGAAAGAGATTCGAGTAATTGAGTCGTTAGGGTTACACGACAAGGAGAGAGGCCAAGACCATGCCAGTTTTCACATTTTCCGGCAAGGACGCTTCCGGGCAAAAAGTCGGCGGCGAGCGAGTAGCACCGAACAAGCAGTCGCTGACCCAGCAATTGCGGCGCGAGCGGATTACTCCCGGCGCGATCCGCGAAAAAGGCAAGGAATTCGCTCTGCCCACTTTTGGTTCCACGAAGGTGAAGGTCAAAGACATCGCGATTTTCTTCCGGCAGTTCTCGGTCATGATCGACGCCGGACTGCCACTGGTGCAATGTCTCGAAATTCTTGCGGCAAACCAGGAAAGCCAGTCCTTCCAGAAGACCTTGACGGGCGTCCGCACTACCGTCGAAGGCGGCGCGACTCTGGCCAACGCCATGCGGCAATATCCGACGGTTTTCGATGACTTGACGACCAATATGATCGAAGCCGGCGAGACCGGCGGTATTCTGGACATCATCCTTCAGCGCCTGGCGACTTACGTAGAGAAGGCCGTTCGCCTGAAATCGGCGGTGAAATCGGCATTGATCTATCCAGTGGCCGTAGTCAGTATCGCCACTTTGATTGTGGCTGCGCTGCTCAAGTGGGTGGTGCCAATCTTCGCCAACCTTTTCGCGGGCCTCGGAGTCGCACTGCCCCTGCCGACTCGTATCGTCATGGGATTAAGCGCGGGTATCCAACAGTTCTGGTGGCTCGCCATTCTGGCCGTCGGAGGCGCGATTTTCGGGCTCCGGCAAATCCGCAAGACTAAAACCGGCCGATACTATTTCGACAAGATACTCCTCAAGCTGCCGGTAGTTGGCACGCTCCTGCGCAAGATCGCGGTCGGCCGCTTCACTCGCACCCTTGGCACCCTCATTACGTCTGGCGTGCCGATTCTCGAAGGATTGGCGATTACCGCGAAGACCTCGGGAAACGCAGTGCTGGAAGAGGCGTTGATGAAAGTACGGAAAGCCATTGAAGAAGGCCGCACGATTGTGGATCCGCTCAAAGAATGCGGTGTTTTTCCCAACATGGTGACGCAGATGATTGGAGTTGGCGAAGCGACCGGCGCGATGGACAGCATGCTGCAAAAGATCGCCGACTTCTACGAAGAAGAAGTGGACGCCGCCACAAAAGATATGCTGGCCATGCTGGAACCGGTGATCATCGGCATGCTCGGCTTAACCATTGGCGGCATCGTCATTTCGCTCTACATGCCGCTGTTCGCCATGATCGCCAAGTTGGCAGGGTAAACTCGGCCGATCGACAGTGGCGCTTTGCGGCGCCTTGTCGATACCCGCGACGACAATTTCGCTGGCGCCGCGCGTAGCTTGTTAACTAAAAGAAACTCGATGCAACAGACATTCGACGAGCAGAATTGGCTGGCATGGCTGGTCAAGGTCAGAATCCTGATCCTGACGTTCCTGCTCGGTATCGAATTGGCAATCGTACGCTTCACCCCAAGCCGCCTGCCGGTGCGGCTCTTCCTTAGCACCATTCTTTTCTGGTATACGGTTTCTCTTTTTTACGTGCTGCTGCTTTCCTTCTGGCGTGAGTACCGGTTGCAGGCATCCCTGCAATTGCTCACCGATCTGGTCATGGTCAGCCTGATTGTGCATGAGACCGGAGGCTGGGACAGTTCCCTGAACGTTCTCTATCCTCTCGTGATCATCGTCGCGGGAATTCTCTTGCCGCGAGTCTGGGCGCATCTGATCGCTGCGCTGGCGTTCATCCTTTATGGCACCATCCTGGAACTCGCTTACTACGGAGCGGTGCCGTCTTACGCCACCACGCACCCTGAATTGAAGGCGCTGCAGGGACTGATTCTGGTCCATCTGCTTGCGTTCATCGCGGTCGCCTACCTGGCTGGATCGCTGGTATCGAAGCTTCGGCTGGTCGGGGTGCAACTCAAACATGCCAGCGGGGCGCTCGAAGATCTCCAGATTCTGCATGAAAACATCGTGCAGTCGATCAGCAGCGGACTCATTACCACCGGCCTGGACGGTCGGGTGACCCTCGTAAACAGCGCTGCTCAGAAGCTTCTGGAGCGGCCGCCCAGCGAATTGCTGGGCCAACCCGTGAACGCTTTATTTATCGACCCGCTGCCCAACGCGGAATCGCAAAATCATGCCGAGGTTCGTTTCGATACTCCGCGAACATTTCGCAGAACAGTCCGCATTCGCGTGGCCGCATTAAGCGCGCCCGAGCGCGAGCCTTCCGGCTTCGTATATGTCATGGACGACCTCACCGAAATTCGGCGACTGGAGCGGGAGGTTCGCATGCAGGACCGGCTGGCAGCAGTGGGCAGGCTGGCCGCGGCAATCGCTCATGAAATTCGAAACCCACTGACTTCGATCGCCGGATCGGTCAGCATGCTCTCTGGGATACCCGACATGAGCGAGGAGCATCGCCATTTACTTGAAATTGTCACTCGCGAATCGCAGCGGCTGAACGGCATCATCACCGATTTTCTGGCGTACTCCCGCGGCAAGCAGTATCACTTCGACAGAGTCGATCTCGTGCCGCTGTTAGAAGACACGCTTACTCTCATCCGGCATCGCATGGTCGCCGAGAACACCGGCATCGCCATCGCAAGCGAGCTTGGCGTCACCGAAGCCTGGGCGCTCGCCGACGGCGACAAAATCAAGCAGGTCTTTTGGAACTTCTGCGAAAACGCCGTGCGGGCCATGAAAGACGGCGGCACTTTGAAGGTGGCGATCGAGCGCCTCGGAGAAGAGTGGCAAATCAGCTTTGCCGACACGGGTACGGGAATGACGCCGCAACAGACCGAGAAGATTTTTGAGCCTTTCCAATCGAACTTTGAAGGTGGGACCGGCCTGGGATTGGCGGTCGTCTACCAGATCGTGCATGCACATGAAGGAAAAGTATGGGCCCGCTCGAAGCCTGGCATGGGAACTACTTTCGTCTTGAGATTGCGCTGCCTTGATGCGGAAAGAACCGATTCCGCACGGTCAGAAGCCATTGGCTCCGGCGATTCAGGAACTACTATGTCTTGGGATGGCGCTCCGCAACTCGCCAAAGCTGCTGCAGAAGGGGGGCGACATGGCTAACGTTCTGGTCTGCGACGACGAACGCTCGATTTGCGAAATGCTTGACATAGCCTTGCGCCGCGAAGGGCATCGGGTTGAGACCGTGCAATCCGGGCAGGCAGCGAAAAATAAAATCGATGGCGCTCTTTACGATCTGATTATCACCGATATCAAGATGCCGAACATTGATGGCATTGAAGTATTGCGGCATGCTCATCGGGTCTCCCCGGATTCGCCCGTGATTCTCATCACCGCCGTGGATGACTATGAGGCGGCAGTCGAGGCCGTAAAAGCCGGAGGCGCTTCGGATTACATTCGCAAAAGTCCGGGCCTGGTGGACGAGATTAAGCTGGCGATCAACCGGGTTTTGGAAAAAGCGATCCTCAGCAAGCAGAATTTCGCTCTCCGCCGCGACGCTGCATCGCACAACTCCCTCGACAATATCGTCGGCTCCAGCGCGGCCATGGAGAAGCTCAAACAGACTGTGCGCACTGTCGCCTCTACGGCCAGCACGGTTCTAATTCATGGCGAGAGCGGAACCGGAAAAGAACTGGTGGCCCGCGCGGTGCACATTTGCTCGCCGCGCGCCACTGAAGCCTTTGTGTCGGTAAACTGCGGCGCCTTCCCTGAGACTCTGTTGGAGAGCGAGCTATTCGGTTATTTGAAGGGCGCTTTTACCGGTGCGAATCAGAACAAGCGCGGACTTTTCGAAGTTGCCAGCGGCGGCACGCTCTTTCTCGACGAAATCAGCGAGATGACTTTGGCGATGCAGGTGAAATTGTTGCGGGTTCTGCAGGAGCGAACGGTGCGTCCGGTGGGCGGAACCAGCGAAATTCCCGTAGATGTCCGCGTCATCGCGGCCACCAATCGCGACCTGGACAAAGCCGTCGCGGAGAATCTTTTCCGCGAAGATCTTTATTATCGCCTCAATGTGATTCCAATTCGCGTGCCCAACCTCCGCGAGCGCCGGGAAGACATCCCCCTGCTGGCAAATCATTTTTTGAAGAAGTACGCTGCAGCCGCCAGTCGGAGCATTCTTCGCGTCAATAAAGAGTCTTTGCAGGCGCTTTGCGGATACGAGTGGCCGGGGAACGTTCGGCAACTCGAAAACACGGTGGAACGCGCGGTTGCGCTGGAGATGACCGACGAACTGCATGTCGAACTGCCGGCCGAGAAACCCAAGGTACGCGCCGCCGCGGCGGGAGCCGGAGTCTCCGGGACGCCCTTCGATGTGCCCGTGGGCGCGGTTCTTCCGGAAGGCGTTGGCATGGAAGGCTACGTTGCCGGCATCGAGCGCGGCTTGTTGCAGAATGCGCTGGATCATTCCAACGGCGTACAGACTAAAGCCGCCGATCTGCTTCGCATCTCCTACCGTTCGTTCCGGCATTTGATGAAGAAGTACGAACTCTAGCTCTCGGCAATTGGCACACCCTTTCGCCCGAGGCGGCTAGGTCTTCTTCAACTGCTGCTTCCATCCCAAGACGCGCGCATTCTTCCGTAGCAGGTTCTGCTCACAGGCACCCGTGACTAGGGTTGACGTTTTGTGGATTTGAGGGGCAGGATGCCGACCCTACGTTCCTGTTCCGAGCAGCTCAATCACCTGCGGCTTGGACGACGCACTGTCGATGATGGTGATTGTTCCCTGCGCTGCGCCTTTTTTCGTGGGAGAGAACGTTGCGCTGATGGTGCATTTCGCGCCCGCCGCCACGCTCGATCCGCAGGTTGACGTCACACTGAACTCGGCGCTTGCCTTCATGGACTGAATTTTCAAGTCGGTCGTACCCGTGTTGGTGAGGGTAACGGCTTGCGCACGGCTAGTGGTGCCAACCGTTTGCTTTTGGAAGGCCAGCGGAGTCGTCGGGGAAAAGCTCGCGGCCCCTGTATTAAGCAACACTGTCACTCCCTCATTCTCGTAGTCGGCATAAGCGATGTCCGTCAGATGATCGCCGCTGAAGTCGCCCACCACCGCATACTCCGTCACAAGAAAGGTGGATGGATAAAAGATGCCCGGTTGGAAAGTTCCGTCGCCATCGCCTGAAAACACGCTTACGCCGCTGGGAAAGATTGAGTTGGCCACGATCAGATCAAGATTGTGGCTTCGAGTAAGAACGGCAGTCGTCACCGAGAGAGGGTAGTTTGTGGCGTAGTTCACTGCCGGCTGAAAGGTGCCGTCGCCGTCGCCCATGAGGATGCTTACAGCCGAAGCGCTGGCTACGGCCAGGTCCAGGTTACCATTGCCGCTGAAGTCGGCCACGGCGATGGATGCGGGAGACTCTAGGCTCGGGTAGCTGGCACCATATCGGAAGGTGCCGTCTCCATTGCCCAGCAGAACGTTGATGGTCCAGTCCCCTGCGGTGACCACATCGAGATTACCGTCACCGTTGAAATCGCCGACGCCGATGCTCTCGACCACGAAGGAAGGAGCGGTGTTAATCGCTTTCTGGAACGTCCCATCGCCATTGCCCAGAAATACGCTAACGCATTTGCAGGGATTCTCGTAGGAGATGGCGACCAGGTCCGGGACCCCGTCGCCGTTGAAATCGCCGACTGTTACGAAGCTTTCGGGTGCGGGCGTCGGCGGGCTTTGCGGACCGGCGCGAAATGTCCCGTCACCATTGCCGAGGAGGATGCTTATGTAGTCGCTTTCCTCATTTGCAACAACTAGGTCAAGCGGACCGCCACGCACAAGGTTCGCTGCTACGACGGAGTTAGGGCCGAGACCTGCGGTGTAGGTGTTGCCTAGACGAAACGTTCCGTCTCCGTTCCCAAGAAAAACCACTACGTTCTTGGAATTCGCGCGGCACACCACTGCCAGGTCAGGGCCACCGCCGCGTGCAAAGTCGCCCACTGCGATCGAGGCCGGGTAAGCGCACGCTGGAAATGTGGCCCGTTCTTCAAACTGGGCCCGTGCGTAGTGGGGCCCAGCAAACATACCAGCTGCCAGCAAGGACATGAGGAGAACGAAAAATCCTCTAGCGGAATGACGCATGGGTATACCCCGCCAGCGCAAGAATTCCGAGGGAGAGACCGTTTTGACTAACATGCTACCAGCCCCTCGCCGTAGGCCAGCAAACAAATTCTGGCTGTTCGGCTTTCGTAACAGAAAGTCGATTTTTCCCACGCCGCCCCGATTCGCTATAGGGTATTTCTGTCTTGGGGAAGTAACAGGGAGTAATCAGCTGTGAGGAGATTTGCAGATGACTAGAACATTTTCTCTTGTGGACGGGTGGCCCGGCCTTCTAGATCGCTGACGCGACTAGAAAGTGGGTGCCCCACTCTTCGCGTACTTTGCGAAGGGTGGGCACGACGCCGCTCGCAGCGCCGGTTGTGACTTCCCCGAAAATCCCGTCGTACCTAGAGCATCGTACCCGCCCCCGCAACAAGCGCAGGAGCGGGGCACCCACAGTCGTGGTCGCACTGGCAACTCAAAGCCTGGGCCACCCGCCCCCGAGGCGGCTAGCCCTTCTTCAACTGCTGCTTCCATCCCAAGACCCGCGCTTTCGCCGCTTCCGCCTCAGCCTCGGCGATCATTCCCTTCTTCTGGTAGAGCACCGACAAGCTGGTATGGGCGAGAACATCATCGGGATCAAGTTCCGCAATTTTCTGCGCGCTTAAAATGGCCTCGTCGTAGCGCTGCAAATCCTGCAACGCGCGCGCCAGACCGTGCATGGCCTCGGTAAACGCGGGATCGGCAGCTAAAGATTCCTTGTATCCCTTGACCGCTTCTTCCAGCTTTCCCTCCGCCATGAAGTCCAGGGCAGAGTAGTAGAGGTCTTCGGCTTTCTGACGGGCGTTTGCGTCGGGCATAAGTGCGGATATTCGGCGGAGAGGAGATTTTAACATGTGCAGGATTTACTCCTGTTGCCGCTGGCGATCCTAATTTTGCGAGGATTCACGTTGCTATTCGCGAAATACACGCCAGCAGCGATATGATCGTGGCATGCGCCACGCGCTTCGGTTTCTGTGGAACGCGACCAGGGGCCATCGTCTGGCCCCGTGGCGAAGCCCGTATCTGCTCTGGCGAATCGAGACCTACTGCGGGGTCAAGATGACGCAGATCGGCTTCCTGGAATTCTGGGAATTTCTGTGGCGGGAGCGCTCCAGCCTGTGGCGGTTTCTAAAATGGACGGGTGAGATGGATCGGTATGCCCACCCCAAGCCCAAGAGTTCGTAGATCCCGCTATGCGCCCTTGCCAGCCGCAGCGCCTTCTCCAAGAATCACGCTGACGTCGGTGCCTTTGCCGGCTCCGGTTAATTGGGCGGCCGCGCCGCGATTGGCGGCAATTTCCAAAAATCCCATGCTGCCGAGAATGCAGAACACCTCTCCCGGCGCCCCCTCAGCATAAGCAGTGTGCATCTCCGTGATCTCACGGCTGCCGACTGTGATCTTGAACTTCTTGGCGCCGTCGCCGAAAAGCATAGGCGCATCCTGCGGAGTGATGTTGGTAACCAGATTTCCGAAACGATCGACTTTCAGCACTACCCCACGCAGCTTGTTCTTGTCGACGGCTTTTGGCTTTGGCGCATTAAAGCGGACGTAGTCTTCGATCTCATCGCCAAACTTGAGAGAATCGACCTCCTTGGCCAAATACGCGGCGACCGGAGAAAAAATGTCGCGCGCATGGAAGGTATTGCTGACCGGCTGCATAAAATAATGCTGCGAGGTGATGTGGCGCACGTGCATGCGCTCTTCGCGGGCATAGACCAGCGAGAGCACGCCATTGTCGGGCGCAACAAAATGATATTTGTCGCAGGAGGCCAGAATCGGTCTGCGCGCCGTGCCCACTCCGGGATCGATCACGACCACGTGCACCGTGCGGTTGGGGAAGTAAGAGTACGCCTGAGAGATGGTGAGCGCGCCGTCGAGCACATCGAACGACTGCACCGAATGGCAAATGTCGACGATTTGCGCATCGGGCACAATGTCAAGAATGATGCCCTTCATCGCGCCTACATAATGATCGTTGGTGCCGAAGTCAGTGGTCAGAGTAATAATCGGACGATGGCTCAAATTCCCCCCACGGGTAGATACACGAATCCCCAAAACCTCGAAGTTAATTGCTCGTTACGGGAGAGTCAAGGCACGGAGGTAATTTGATTCGAGCTGCGCAGGCGGAGCGATAAGTCAGCCGCACAGAACAATAATTCGGAACTCCGAAGATAACTAACTTAGCAAACCTTAATCTCCGGAGTTCCCGGCTGCGCTTTTATTCGATGTGAATGTCGCCCGATCCAGTATGAATGGTCAGCATGGGGCCGCCGCCGCGCACCTGACCCTGAATGGTTTTGCGGGTCTCGTTCACCCTTCCCTGCACGGTCATCGTAATCGGTGAGCCAACATCCAGAGATCCCGAACTGGTGGAAATATTCGCATCGAAGGCAGCATCGGCAGGCAATCTCACGTGGACGTTGCCTGACCCCGTCCGAACTTCCCAGGAACCGGTCTGCTTGCCTTCGGCGGTTATATCGCCGCTGCCAGCTTCGAGGCGAAGTTCTCCCTGGATACCTCGAACCGTTATATTCCCCGAACCGGTATGCAGATCGATATTCCCGGCTGAGGTTTCTTCGATTTCAATGTCGCCGCTGCCCGCACCGCCTCGTATGGGACCTGAAATCTCCCGGGCGCGCACGTCACCCGACCCTGTCTGAAGGCGAATCTCGCCGCTGACCTGTGTCAGTCTCAGATTTCCTGAACCGCTCTGCAGGTCGACGTTGCCCCGAGTGCCCTCGATCGTCTGATCCCCTGAACCGCTATGTGCGCGCACGGTGGTGTCAGCGGGAACCGTGATCTCATAGTCGACCGAAATGTCGTGCGCATTCACATAATCGATTCGGATGCTGTTGCCATCCTGCCTCAGAGGCGGATGTTGCTCAATGTCGCTCACGTCGATGCGCCGGTTGCCGAATAGCCAGTGATCGCCGACGTAGATCTTTCCGTGGACTGAGACTGATCCCGCCGGTCCGCTGCGCACGATAATGTCCCCCGAGTGCGTCTGCACTTCCAGGTCGACGGGGCCGCTGACTGAGAAGGTCTTGTCAAAGGTCCCTTGCGGCGTGGACGCGAAGGCAACTGCGCCACAGAACAACGTCACCAAGGCGAACGCGGAAATTGTTAGCCGCCCGATACTGCGGAATTTTCTTTGCCGATCCATTTTGTCCGCTCCACGGTTACTGCAGCCGATTTTGTTCATGATCGCCCCCGACTTCGAACCGATGCCGCATTACTGCAGCACCACCTCTTGACCTTCCTTCAACCCGCTCAGCACTTCAGTCTTGGCCCCATTGGAGATTCCGATGTTGACCGCAACTTTATCCTTGCCGTCTTTTCCCTTGGGATCGGGAATCTCAACCGATGCCTTCTTATCCTTGTCGTAGATGATCGAGCCCTCCGGAATTTGCAGCACGTTGTGGTGCTCTTCCAGAATGATTTCCGCGTTGGCGGTCATTTCCGCCTTCAATTCGCCGCCCGGATTCTGAATGGAAACCCGGACTTCGAACGTGGTCACGTTATCTTTTTCTACTCCCATGGGGGAGATTTTCGTGACCTTCCCGTTAAAGGTTTTGTCCTTAAAGGATTCCACCTTGATGCGTGCCGGCTGCCCGAGGTAAACCTTGCCAATGTCACTCTCATCGACTTTGCCCTTCACATAGACTTCGCTGGTATCCCCCAAAGTCATCACCAACGTCGCCGAAGATCCCAGGACGAGAATCGAGCTTACCGCGTCGCCCATTTCGACGTCGCGCGAGAGCACGATGCCGTCGATCGGAGAAACGATGTCGGTGTAGCTGAGTTGCTCCTCGAGTTGTTTGAGATTTGCTGCGTCCTGCGAGACCTGAGCCTGCGATTGCGCGATCTTCGCTTTCAAAACCGTCACCTGAGCCTTGGCGACATTTTGTTTGTTAAGCGCCATCTCGTAGTTCTTCTCGGCATCGTCAAGAGCCGAGGCCGAAACCACACCGTCCTTCGCCATTCCGGTGGCACGGTCGTAAGCTCGCTTCAGCAGGGGCACGTCGGGGCCTTCGGCATCGACTTTGGCACGCTCGTAATCAGCCTGCGTGCCTTTCAGGCTGGCTTCCGCAGCTTCGAGGGCTGCTCGCGACTGGTCGACTTGCGCCTCAATCTCTATCTTGTCGAGTTGCGCCAGCAACTGACCTTTTTTTACCCGGTCGCCGTAGTCGACTAAGAGCTTCTTAACAATTCCACTGGCTTTCGACTTCACTTCGACCTTAACAATGGGAGTGACTTTCCCGGTCGCTACCACACTCTTCGCCAGGTCGCCTTTTTCTACCTTGGCCAGCTTGGAGGGATCAATCTTCGTTCCGCCACGGGTTGCCGCGAAAACTCCCCCTGCAATCACCAGGATGGTTACGGCTGCGGCTACAATCCAGATCACCAGTCTGCGACGTTTCTTCTTATGACTTCCGTTTCCGTTCACAACCGCCTCCTGCATCGTTCTACTGTCTTGTTTCTTTTACGCAGCCGGGGCTGCGTTTGTTCCAGAGTTTTCGACGTTGATTCCCGAACAGGCCAGCTTATTTCGCAGATGGTCGCGGGCCGCTTGAGCGAATGGCCACAGCTACTTAGACCGTGCTCCCATAGGAATAGTTAGCTATTGGAGAAATTTTTGCCGAAAGATATCGGTTCCGCTATCACCGGCGCGAGATCAGCCTGCATACCGCTGTATCGGCTGCGGTGAGCCGGCTCGAGGTAACTCCCTTTGGAATGCTAGAATTACCCAGCCATGATCGCCTTTGTGCTGCTCCGGGTGCTCTTGATTCTTCTCCTGGTGGCGGCGAACGCGTTTTTCGCGGCGGCTGAGTTCTCGCTGGTCAGCATTCGCGATACCCGCATTCAACAGCTTATTGCTTCCGGTCGCACCGGCGCACGCATCGTGCAGCGACTTCACCAGCATCTGGATGAAGTCGTCAACGGGGTGCAGCTCGGCATCACCATGGTCAGCCTTACGCTCGGCTGGATCGGCGAACCCATGGTTGCGAGCCTGGTGGGAAATCTTCAGTTCCTGCAAAGAGTGCCGCATGCGGCGGTCTATGCTCACGGCCTCGCTATCGCCATCGCTTTCAGCCTGATCACCTACCTGCATGTGTTGCTCGGGGAACTCGTTCCCAAGACCTTAGCTCTGCAGCGCGCCGAGCAGATTGCCCTCGCGGTGGCGGCTCCGATGGAAGCCTTCCTCACCGTAGCGCGGCCCATCCTCTATTTCATGCGGGCATCTGGCAACCTGGTGTTGCGACTTTTCGGCGCCCGCGAAAGCCGGCGTGGGGGAGCGGTTCACTCACCCGACGAACTGAAGCTCATCGTCACCGCAAGCCGCCAGTTGGGGGCAATCCCAGAGTCGCAGGAGGAAATGATTCACAACGCCATCGAACTGGATAACATCACCGTACGGGAAGTCATGGTGGCGCGCCCTGATATTTTTTCGCTGCCCTCGGACCTTACGCTCGATGATGCCTTGAACCGCGTGGTCGAGGGCCAGCACTCGCGCATTCCGGTTTATGATCCGCAGCGCGGCCCTGAGCACATCGTCGGGGTTCTCTATTACAAGGAACTCGTGCGCTGGGTGCGATTAAGATTAATGAATCTCGGCCATCCAGTAGCCTCACGCATTGCCCGCACTCAGATCGGCCAGATCATGCACGACGTGCTGGTGGTGCCGGAAACCAAGCCGCTGTCTGAACTGCTGGCTGAATTCAAAGAACGCCGCCGTCACCTGGCGGTTGTGGTCGACGAATTTGGTTCGACCGCCGGCGTGATCACGGTGGAAGACATTTTGGAACAACTCGTCGGGGATATCGAAGATGAATTCGATATCGCGCCGCCGCAACCGGAACTGGCTGACCATTCGGCGATCGTGCTCGAGGGTTCCGAGAATATTCGCGACCTCGAAGCCCAGCACGGGTTACAGCTGCCCCGGGATGCCGGCTTCGAGACACTCGCTGGGTTCGTGCTAGCCCGCTTGCAAAGGATTCCATACCTTGGAGAGTCTTTCGAATACGACGGTCACCGCTACACGGTAGAGGATATGGAAGGCCACCGAATCGCGCGCGTCAAAATAGAAAAAGTGGAAGGTGCGGAAAATAAGTCGGAAAGTGCGACCCAAGCCGGAGATTGAAATTCTGGCATGAGTCGAGGCCCAAATCTGGCAACTATCAAACCTGTGGTTCGATCTCTTCTCCAACGCGTCCTCTACACACTGCCTGTGATCTGGCTGGTCGTTTCCCTAGTCTTCCTTATGATTCACCTCGTTCCGGGAGATCCGATTCAGCAAATGCTGGGCGAGGGCGCGCCGCCGGCCGACATCGCAGCCACGCGCCACGCCTATGGACTCGACGCGCCGCTCGGGGAGCAATATATCCACTACTGGAAGGGCGTTTTGCATGGCGACCTGGGCCCGTCGTTCCGCTATAACCAGAGCGTCACAAAACTGCTGGCAAATCGCTATCCCTACACGCTGCAGCTAACGCTGGCCTCGCTGTTTGTAGCCCTCATTCTGTCGATTCCGGCTGGCGTGCGCTCGGCGCAACGCCGCAACCGCTGGGACGACCGCCTGCTCTCGGTCGTCAGCCTGTTCGGCCTGTCGTTTCCCAATTTCGCGCTAGGTCCGATTCTGATTCTGCTGTTCGCCATTAAGTTGGGATGGCTGCCTGTCTCCGGCGCAGGCTCGATGGCAAACCTCGTTCTCCCCGCCATCACCATGGGCGGGGCGCTGGCGGCAATTCTTACCCGGATGGTTCGCACTTCGATGCTTGAAGAACTTAGCCAGGACTACATTCGAACAGCCCGCGCGAAGGGTCTGCCCGAACGGACTGTCGTCTATCGGCATGCCCTGCGGAACGCCATGATCCCGATACTCACTGTACTAGGGCTGCAATTCGGTGCGCTGCTCGCAGGCGCGATCGTGACCGAGACAATCTTCTCCTGGCCGGGCATCGGCCGCCTGACGATTCAAGCCATCTCAAACCGCGATTATTATCTGGTGCAGGGCTGCATTTTGGCGATTGGATTGACCTATGTTGCGGTGAATTTCTTGACGGACGTGCTCTATTCAGTGGCGAATCCAAGGATCAGGCAGTAAACCGCCTGCAAGAGTCGCGCCTCCAGCGCTTGACGTGTATATATACTTATCATAGACTGTATATACGTGCAAAGAGAGGTTGGCCGATGGCTGTGACGATGACATCAATCCGCTTGGATACTGATCTGGCCGACGAAGCCGTTAAGGTCCTAAAAGCGAAATCGCGCACGGACGCGGTTCACATCGCACTTCGCGAAATCGTAGCGCTGAAGCGCTTCAAAAAGCTGATGAAGAAATATGAAGGCAAGGCAACGTTCGAAGGGTACATTGATTGACCTGGTCATTTTCGACTCGTCGGTGATCATCGACGACCTTCGGTCGCCGCGCCTTCGAGAGAAATTCCAGTCAGTCCTCGGTGCCATCCGAACGTCGTCTGTGGTGCTGGCGGAGCTGTGGCGGGGTGCGGCGAAGACCGCGGATCGGGAGTTTCTTCGGTCTTTGGCGAGAAGATATGCAATCCTGACTCCCACGCAAAAGAATTGGCTGGAATCGGGTGAGATACTTTCCACGATGCATGCCGATCATGGCTTCGCCCCGGCGAAACTTCGCGACCTGCATTTCGACGTCCTCATAGCTCTCACCGCTCGCTCTCACGGAGCGCGCCTGATTACTACGGATCGGAAAGATTTCGAACTTATCAATCGTTACCGCGGGTTCAAGCTGGAAGTGTGGTGAGATCGGTAACAATTGAAATACTGAAGGCGGGTACATACTCTTCCCGCCTCCTGTCCGACCAAATTACGCCGCCTGTATCATCTTCTTCATACGTTCTTTCATTTCCTCGGGCGACACATCCTCCACATGAGTGGCGATGCCCCACAAGTGCCCGAATGGATCTTGAATGAAGCCGTTGCGGTCTCCGTAGAACTGATCCTGCACAGGCTTCAGGATCTTCGCGCCATCGGCTACCGCCTGCTCCACCACACGGTCTACATCGGGAAGATACACATACAGGCTCACTGGGCTGGCTCCAATCGTCGCCGCGCTGGTGTGGCCCTGACCCAGGCTGGGATTTTCGTCAGCCAGCATAATGTGCGAGTCGCCGATCTTTAATTCAGCGTGCCCCACCTTGCCCTCCGGGCCGTTCATGCGAACGGTTTCAGTAGCTCCGAAGACTTTCTTGTAGTATTCGATGGCCTGCGCGGCACCCTTGACAATAAGGTAGGGTGTAACGGAGTTGTAGTCTTTAGGAATGTGCGAAACTTTGCTCATGATTTTCCTCCTTAGAAATGTAAGCTAGGGGTGGAGGTTGCGGCGCGTTGCGCAAGCTGCACGGCCAGCACTGCCCAATGAGAACACATCTGGCCTGCGCTCTCAAGATGTCATAGCAATTTAGAATTCCGCAATGTCTACCGCAGCCATCTCGTTCCGCCGCCAAGTGGCGGAAAATGCCCGCCACAACCCTCTGGCTGCCGCAGGTGCGGCGATGGTGATTATTTTTGTCATCTTCGCGTTGTTCGCGCCCTGGATCGCGCCACAGGATCCCGCCTCGATCGATCTTCCTGCCCGCCTTAGTCCGCCATCTCACGCGCACTGGTTCGGTACCGACGAACTGGGGCGCGACATACTCTCGCGGATCATTTACGGGGCTAGAATTTCGATGCTCGTCGGAAGCAGCGTTGTGGCGGCATCGCTTGCGATTGGCCTGATCATCGGCGCGATTGCCGGTTATTACGGCGGAGCCATCGATCGCTTCGTCAATGTCGTTTTGATGAATGCCTTCCTTTCGTTTCCCGGAATTCTGCTGGCGATCGCTTTTGTCGCCTTTCGCGGACCGGGCATCTTCAACCTTGTGCTCGCACTGTCGCTAGGCGGATGGGTCGGCTATGCCCGTCTTGTCCGGGGACAAGTCTTGGCCGCCCGCGAGCGCGAATTCGTTGAGGCTGCCCGTGCGATCGGGGCCAGCGACCTGCGGATCATCGTCCGCCACATTCTGCCCAACATCATCCAGCCCGTCATCGTGCAGGCGGCGATCGGGATGGCTGGCGCGATTCTTGCCGAGGCCACGATGAGCTTTCTTGGGCTGGGCGTTCCACCTCCGACGGCGAGCTGGGGAACGATGCTCAACGACGGGCGCGCGCACCTTTTCGATGCTCCGCACCTCGTTCTCTTTCCCGCTCTGGCGGTCATGCTGGCCGTGCTGAGCTTCAACTTTATCGGCGATGCGTTGCGTGACTATCTCGATCCACGCTCGCGCATCGAGGCGGGAATTTAGAATGGCGGCTAAGGTCTTGGTTGATCGGGGGCCTGGGCACGCTGCCGTGCGTATTGCTCTAGACTTGGCTGACCCTGCGCGGCATAGTAGTCGGCAAGCTTCGTCCAGAGCCGGCTGCTGGAAGGATCGTAGGTTAGCGCTTCCTGTTGAAAACCTACTGCCTGGCGTAGATCCCCAAGATTGGCCCAGGCCTGCGCGCGCCGTTCGGCGATCTGTAGGTCGATCCCTTTCTTCACATCTCGCGGCTCATTCTCGGCAGTGCGATTCGCCGAATCGAGCGCCGCCAGCGCATCCTGAGCCTGATTCATGGTGAGATAGGTTTGGGCGAGATACAGGTAGAAGCCAGCCGGATGCACGGAAAGAGCGGCGGCATGTTGCAGAGCCCGTACTGCTTCCGAATAACGCCGTTGTGACGAGTACAGCATACCGAGGGAATACCAATTCGCCTCGGTCGGATTCAGCCGCGCTGAGGCGAGGTACTCACGCTCCGCATCCTGAAATTGGCCACTTGCTTCGTATAGTTGACCGCGAGTGTGGTGAAGGTAAGGTTCCTCGGGAAACATCTGGATTGCGTGGTCCAGGTCTTGCGCTGCTTCTGCGTTCCGGCCGAGCTTAAAAAGAATCGAACCGGCATTCGCATAAAAGTTGAAAAGTTCGGCGCGTCCTCGAAATGATTTGTCGGCCGTGAGATCGGCTGGCGGATTGAATGTTGCCTTGCCACAATCGATTAGCAGGCGACCGATCAAGGCAGCGTTTTCGGGAAGGTTTCGCACGAATACCGCGCCTTCCTCATCGAGATAAACCGGCTTCCATGTCCTGCTGCCGCAGAACTGCTCGAGATGCGTGCTCCCCAGTCCCCAATAACGCCCGAGCGAAAAAATGAGGGTATTGATGCCGCGCTGCTCGGCCTCCTCTTGCCAGGCCACGGAGTCGGGAGATTGGCGCATGACGCCTCTTTGCTCGAACATCAGATCGCCAAACGGGATCGCGCGGCCATCGATGTAATCGGGATATTGTGGGCCCAGACGGAAAGCAAAATATCCTCCCATGTTGTATTCGTGAAAGATATTCGCGGGAAGGTGTTCGCGCAGCAGGAATTCCGCGGCTTGTTCTGGATACCACGAAGAGAGACCGACGCCAAATAGCGTTGGTTTTCCGGCTGCAATGTAAGCGCGTTCTGAAATCAAATCGTACGCATGGACTGCGACGAACAAAATCCAGATGCCGAAGAATGAAACGGCTGGCCAGGATCTGGGCTGCACAGCCGGCTGAAGAAGTGCGCGCTTCGACTGGGTCTTGCCTGTCTCTCGAGCGGCCGATTTGAGCTTCAGCCACACCGGCCACGACCAACCGGATAAGTAAGGGGACGCAACCACGATGGCGACGATGGCGAACAGGGCCTGGAAGCGCAGATTTCGAAGAGAAAGATAGCCGAATACGAATAATAGAGTGGCCGGCCCGAGTTGCTTTCGCTTCAGCGCCACCACAAACGCGACAACCGCTGCCGCGAGCAGCCACCAATAGCTGCTCTCCGGATTGCGCCAGTTGAGCGCTTGCATCAGCGCGTCAAACGAAAGGGGCGTCTGTCTCCATTCGGCGATTACACTCTCGTGGATCGACTGCGCTTGCTCCTGCCGGAAGACGGTCGCATAGATATTCCATCCCCAGGGATTGCAGAGAGTGACAGGCAGAGCGATCAGAAGCCAGGGAGCTGCACGGCGCAAGCGGGCGACCGCAGCGGAACGCCGGTCGGGAAAAGGAAAGTCGAGAAGATCGAGCGCGGCATACCCGGCCAACAGCGCCAACCCAGCCACAAATCCAGGGTGAGCGTTCACCCAGATAACCATGAGCAGGGGAATCAGCCAGAGCGGCGCGCGTCTTCCCCGATAATGGCGCCACAGCGTGGCGAGCAGCGCCGCAAACAGCACTGTGGTGAACAGGTCGGCGCGGGGTGCGGTACGCGATGCAATCGACGGAATAGCGAGGATGGCAGTTGCCATCGCTGCGAAGCTGCTCTCCGCGGCGAAAGCGATCGCGACAGTCGCGGCACAAGCAGTGCTGTTCACCCACGACAAGGCAGTAAAACCGCCCGCGACAAACAAGCCGTACAGAACCAGTTCCGCCAGCGGCGGATAAATCCACTCCTGATCGCGAGCGGTGTAGGAGAGGATGTCCGTGGAAGGGACCTGGTGATGCTGCGCGATATAACGGCCGGTCGCCAACTGCCAGCCAGTATCGGGGTCTGTAACCGTACGCAATCCGGCAAGAATGCCGTAGACCAGCACCAGAACCATAAGCGCGCCCTGGGCATAGCGGCGCCAGTTAGCAGGCAAATTCACCGAGCCAGCATATCGCAATTCCCTTTTATGGCTAAATTTGACGGGTGGGGAAATCGGGCCGGCTGCAATCCTATGAAAATGTGCCAAATCCAGCTCTTGACTGACATCGCATATTGCAATATAAATATTGCGATTCACAATATGAAGCTGGGAGAGAAAATCCGTTACCTGCGCGAGGTCGAAGGCTCTTTGCGCGGCCTGGGCCGCCCGATGATGCAGCAGGAACTCGTCAAAGCGATCCGGCAGGAATTGCGCCAGAGCATTAGCCAGTCGTATCTGTCGCAGATCGAAAATGGCGCGCGCCCGCACATGACCCAGTCTTCCCGGGCTTTGCTGGCCAGGTTTTTCAAGGTTCATCCCGGGTTTCTGGTGGACGATCCCGAGGGGTATCACACGGAATTAACTTCGGATCTGCGTACGACCGAAGGCCAACTCGACGTATGGCTGCTGCAGGGTTCGGAGCGTTTTGTGAGCGATCCGCAAGTCAGCGAGGTTTTGATCAAGGCTGCGCGCGAAAAAGATACGCGCCGCTGCCTGTTGTTGTTGGGCGCGATTCTCGATACGCCGGGCCTGGCAGAGCGTCTGCTTGACGCATTGCGGCCGGAATCGATTGCGGCCACACACCGTCGCCGCGGCAAACAAGGCCGCACTGCGGCCGCAGAAGGGAGAAGAATCCAATGACTCCTACCATGACGTGGGCGGACTTCTACCTGATCTGTTTCGCCGTAGGATTTTGTTTTAGCTTTTTCTCCTTCGTCTTCGGAGGAGCCCGTAACGGGCGCCTGCACCTGCCGCACGGACATGCTCACCTTGGCGGACATTTGCATGCAGCGGGCAGTCACAGTTTGAGCCACACGGGGAGTAGCGTTCGCGCGGGCTCCGCGGGCACACAGGTTAACGAAAACAGCGGTGGCGTTTCGCCCCTGAACTTCGCCAGCCTGATGGCTTTCCTCGCGTGGTTTGGCGGAGCCGGATATTTGCTGACGCGCTATTCCGGTTTGTGGGTTGGCTTCGGACTGCTGGCCTCCATCTTCAGCGGATTGATTGGCGGCGGCATTGTTTTCGTATTCCTCAGCAAGGTGCTGATCAGGGATGACGAAGAGATGGACGCCGCCGACTACGAAATGGTCGGAGTGCTGGGACGTGTCTCCAGCCCGATTCGAGAAAAAGGAACTGGCGAAATCGTCTATACGCAAATGGGCACGCGCCGGGTGTGCGGCGCACGCAGCGAGGATGACAGCGCGGTTTCCAGGGGAATGGAAGTCGTGGTCACGCGCTATGAAAAAGGAATTGCTTACGTGCGATTGTGGAGCGACGAGTAGCTGAGCGTTTGGCCCTTGGAGTGTTCATTCGAACGAGCGAGCAAACTTATGGAACGAAAACTTTTCTTCGCGGCAGTGGTCATCCCCTGGCTGGTGATTCCGTTGACGGCCCTCAGCTATTCGAGGGCATGGGATCGACTACCGCCCCGGGTTGCGGTCCACTTCGATGCCAACTGGCAGCCGAACGGCTGGACGTCGCGGGAAGGCGCTCGCACCCTCGCCCTCGGCATGGAGTTGTTCTTGGTTGGGATTTTTACTATCGCTTCGTTTGCGGTAAGCCGGACACGCTCGTCCAATGCGTCGCAGTGGATGTTCATTGCAGCTTTTTACGTGGCGATTGGCGTTACGTATTTCGTTAATCAGTGGATCGTTGATCGAAGCCTTGCGCAGCAATCGGCTCCAGTCGTAGGCGCATTCCTGAGAAACGATCCACAACTGAACAACGGTCTATTGCGTTAATTCTTTGAAGCCGCATTCGTAGAAGGAGGCGTTTATGTTCGAGATATCACGCATGATGGAAATTTGGATCTTCGTTGGCCTGGGGGTGATGGTCGTGCTGTTCCTGATGAGCGGAATGGCCAGGCTCTATCGCAAAGCGGGGCCGCACGAGGCACTCATTGTGTATGGCCTGGGCGGGACGCGTGTGGTGCAGGGGCACGGCACGCTGATACTTCCCATGGTTCAAGTGTGCCGCGATCTTTCGCTGGAACTCATGTCATTCGACGTCGCGCCGCAACAGGATTTGTACACCAAGCAAGGCGTCGCGGTGACCGTGGAAGCGGTTGCGCAAATTAAAGTGAAGTCGGACCGCGAATCTGTGCTGACGGCGGCCGAACAGTTCCTCACCAAGACCGATCAGGAGCGCGAAGGACTGATCCGGCTGGTGATGGAAGGCCACCTGCGCGGCATTATCGGACAGCTGACGGTCGAAGAAATCGTCAAGCAGCCGGAAATGGTCTCCGACCGCATGCGGTCGACGTGCGCCGAAGACATGAACAAGATGGGGCTTGAGGTCATCTCGTTCACCATAAAAGAAGTTCGCGACAAGAACGAATACATCACGAATATGGGCAAACCAGACGTTGCCCGCATCAAACGGGATGCCGACGTGGCGACGGCGGAAGCCGACCGCGACACTGCAATCAAACGCGCATTAGCCCAGCGCGAAGCCGCCATCGCGAAGGCCCAAGCCGATCAGGAGCGCGTGCTTGCGGAAACGTTGTCTCTTGCCAAGCAGGCGGAGTCGCAACGCGATCTTGAAGTGAAGAAGGCGCAATTTCTCGAGGTCACAAAACGCCAGCAGGCACAGGCCGATAAAGCCTATGACATCCAGACCAACATCATGCAGCAGCAGGTTGTCGCCGAGCAGGTGAAGGTCCAGCAGATTGAAAAAGAGCAGCAGGTCAAAGTGCAGGAAGCGGAAATCAATCGCCGCGAAAAAGAACTGATCGCAACTGTGTTGAAGCAAGCCGAGATCGAGCGCCAGCGAATTGAAACTCTGGCTGCCGCCGAAAAGCAGCGCCTGATCTCGGAAGCCGAGGGACATGCCTCGTCGATCCGCGCGCAGGGCGAAGCCGAAGCCGAGATCATTTTCAAGAAAGGTGAATCAGAGGCCAAGGCCATGAACGTGAAAGCCGAAGCCTATCAGGAATACAACCAGGCCGCGGTGATCGACCGATTGTTCACCAGTATGCCGGAGGTGGTAAAGGCACTGGCCAGTCCGCTGGCGAATGTCGACAAGATCACGATTGTTTCGACGGGCAATGGTGATGCGTCGGGGATGAACAAAATCACCGGCGACATCGCCAAAATGGCGGCGCAAGTGCCTGCGTTGTTCGAAACGCTCTCAGGTATGCCGTTGGCTGAGTTGCTCGGCAAAGTGCGCCAGATCGGAGATCACACACCCAAACCGCCGGTGGTCGACGCGACGAAGAACTAGCGAGGAACCGAAGGAACGGGCGACACCCGTTCCTTTCTTTCACGTCTTCACATTCAAATTCTCGTTTCGATTGCAGGAGTCAGTCATGGCAACCAAATCGAACCATACCGGGTTAGGCATCGCGGTCGGCGCTGTTCTTGGGGCGCTTGCAGGAGTTCTGGTTGGGCACATCGCGATCTGGTTAGGTATTGGAATTGCAATCGGCATGTTGCTCGGCGCGACGCTTCGCCGCTCGCAACCGGCATGCCCTGAGTGTGCGGCGATTCATCGATCGCATCGACGCCGTGAGGAAGAAACGAAATTGCAACAACTATCGAATTGAAGGGGGTCCGTTATGGCATTACTGGAGCGTGTTTCCACGTTAGTCCGGGCAAATCTGAACGACTTGATCGACAAGGCTGAAGATCCGGAAAAAATGATTAAGCAGGTGATTCTCGATATGCAGAATCAACTTCTGCAGGTGAAGACGCAGGTCGCGATCGCCATCGCCGACCAGCACCTGCTCGAAAAGAAGCAGAAAGAGAATGAAGACAAAATCGGCGAATGGATGCGGAAGGCGGAGTTGGCCGTCGACAAGAAAGAAGACGACCTGGCGCGCGCATCCCTGCAGCGGGTTGAGAGCTATCGCGAAATGAGTGAAGGCTTCGCCCAGCAGGTCATCGATCAGAAAGCGCAGGTAGAAAATCTGAAATCGGCTCTGCGTAAACTGGAGCAGAAATTGACGGAAGCGCAAGCTAAAGCCGATCTGCTGATTGCGCAGCATCGCCGCGCCCGGGCCATCGGAAAAGCCAGCGACGCGCGCATTGCGATGGGCGATGGATCGAAAGCCGCAGCTTTCGACCGCATGAAACGCAAAGTTTCGCACTCCGAAGCAGTGAGCCAGGCGAAAGCGGAAATCGCCGGGGAGAATATCGAAGACCGGTTAAGCGCACTCGAAAAAGAAGATCACATCGAACAGTTGCTCGCGGACTTGAAAAGAAAGAGAGCAACACCGGCGTAGGGCAGACGCCAATACGCTAAACCGCGTTCTCCAGCGCCAGGGCCATGCCCATACCACCGCTCACGCAGAGCGTGGCCACGCCGCGTTTAGTGTTGCGCTTGAGCATTTCGTGCAGCAATGTGACCACGATTCGTGCGCCGGTACAACCGATAGGATGGCCGAGTGCGATAGCCCCGCCGTTGACGTTGAGCCGGTCGCGATTGAAATTCAGCTCACGATCGCAGGCCAGGACCTGGGCGGCGAAGGCTTCGTTTATTTCGATCAGGCCGAACTCATGCAATCTGAGATTGTGCTTTTCGGCGAGCTTTTGCAATGCCGGCACCGGCCCGATTCCCATAGTGCGAGGGTCCACTCCCGCCGAAGTCACCGCCGCAATTCGCGCCAGCGGTTTCAGTTTGTTCTTGTTCACGAAGTGCTCGCTTGCAAGTACGATTGCGGCCGCGCCGTCTGTGATCCCCGAAGAATTTCCCGCGGTAATCGTTCCGGTAGCTGAGAATACGGGAGACAACTTTCCCAGTTTTTCCATACTCGCGTCCGGAAAGGGATGCTCGTCGCGGCTTAAGGTAGTCGTGCCCTTCTTGCCATCAATCGTGACTGGAACGATCTCGTCACTGAACCGCCCAGCGGCAATCGCCCGGGCGGCGCGGCTTTGCGACATCAATGCGAACTCGTCCTGCTCGTCGCGGGAAATTTTGTACTGTTCAGCGAGCACTTCGGCGGTTTCTCCCATTACCATTTTCGCCATGGGGCAGAAAAAACCGTCGCGATACATGCCATCGACCAATTCCTGATTGCCTAGCCTGAATCCCCAGCGAGCTTCGAGGTAATACGGAAGGCGGGACATCGACTCCGTGCCGCCGGCGAGAACGCAGCTTGACTCCCCAAGCAGAATCGCCTGATAGCCAAGGGCAATCGCCTTCATTCCCGAGGCACAGGCCTTATTCACCGTGAATGCTGGAATTTCTTGCGGAAAGCCGCTGCGGATGGAAATCTGCCGCGCGGGATTCGGCCCGCCCCCAGCCTGCCGGGCATTTCCGAAAATAGTTTCTTCTATCTGTTCCGGCTGGATTCCGGCGCGCTCGATCGCTGCTTTCGCCGCTACCACGCCCATATCGGCCGCCGTTAGAGAAGCAAGCGATCCGCCGAACTTGCCAATCGGCGTCCGCACCGCCGACAGAATATATACGGCCTGCAAAGTCATACCTCCAAACTTCTGAGTTTAACCCAAGTAGGATTTTGAATCTCACACTTCCCTTCCCGAGCGCAAAATGAGGCCGTAATGGTTGACCGCGATTCACTCACTCCCGTAGAATGGTGATTCGGTTTTAGTTGGATATTCCCGCTATCTACAAGGTATCTACTCAGACATGGCAAATCATTTTTCAGCGCTGAAGCGCGCCCGGCAGACAGAACGACGCACTGCCACCAATCGAGCCAACACCTCCCGTCTTCGGACTGCGCTAAGAACCCTGCGCGAGACTATCGAGAAGGGCGACAAGAAGGCCGCCGAACAGACTTACCGCCAGACAGTTTCCGCACTGGACAAGGCTGTGCAGAAGGGCACGCTGCATGGCAATACCGCGTCGCGCTACAAGTCCCGCCTGGGCACTCGCGTCAATGCGATGAAGTAGAGGTCGGCGCCGAAGGCTGGCTTCGCCACAATCTAGGCAGCAGAAATCCCGTGTAGAGACGGTGTTCCTTGAACTCTTCGCCGAATCGCGCGTTGAGCATACCCTCTTCCCGCCTGGCTTTGATCCAGAAACCCAGGATGATGATGCAGAGCCCAACCACGCATCGCCATCGATCAAGCGCGACCGCCGAGCCGATTACTGCGAGAATTAGCCCGGAATAGATCGGATGGCGCAGGCGCGTGTAGGGGCCCGTGCGAATCAACTTGTGGCCTTCCTTGATGGTGATGCGCCCGCTCCAGTACTGGCCAAGATGCCACCGCGCCCACAGAGCCAGCGCAATCCCGATCCAGGTCATCACGACGCCAGCAACCGCGACAGGATAATTGCGCTGCATGAACCGGTGGCCGAGCATACCAATGTCGGCGTCATCGTTAAAGACGATGAAAAAACCGAGTACCTCTAGCGCCATGATTCCGTAGCGCCACGCGAACGGTTCTTTCTTTTCGGTAGGGCGAGTCTTTAGAGCGCCGATTATCCAGTAGACGACGAAGACGATCCACGGGCCTTCAATGAGATAGCGCCAGCTCATCTTCTCTCCCCGAAAGTAAATCCCTCGCTATCCAAAGAACGCAATCAGACTGGCAATTGTTCCTGCATCCAACCAGGAGCTTCGACCTTCGGTTCGCTCGTCAGGTCGATCACAAGGCGCTCGAGAACCATCCGTTTGCTTACCGGATTGGATCGAAGTGCGAGGTCGGCCTTCGCCACGAGTCGAATCGCGCGCGTAAGGTCCCGGCGCGATTTGTAGCGGCGCGCTTGTTTGATGATATCGTCGGCTGCAAACGGGGGCACGCGAAATCCCTGCCACAGCGCGGCCCAGAGCATGCGCTGGTCGCGAACGTTGCGTTCGAGAATCACCAGCATCTGGCGAAATGTTTTGGCGAGCATATAAATGTGGCCGATCGCAGCTTCTTCGCCGTCGCCCGAAGACAGGATCGCGTCCAGTACCTCGAGTGCACGGGCGCGCTCTTTGGCTGAAATCGCGTCAGTCAGTTCGTAGAGCGAGCGCTGCTTCGCGGCCAGCACCATGGTTTCAACGTCGCCCAGCGTTATTCGATTCTTCGCTCCGACGTAGAGCATGAGTTTTTCCAGTTCGTTGGAAATCATCATCATGTCGCCGCCCAGCGCGTCGACCAGTTCGCGCGAGCCGTCCGGCTCGATTTTGACGCCGCTGCTGGTGCAATATTCCGAGATCCAGCGCACCGCTTCGCCTTCCTCGACGCGCGCGAGTTCGACGATTCCACAATATTGGCCCATGGTTTCGCGGATTCGCTGGTAGCGTTCTTTGTCCTGCATCTCCATGCGGCGAACGTCGGCGGGAATGCTGATGTGGTCGGCGACAAAAACGATCATTGCATCGGGATTCGGATCCTTGCAGTACTCTTCGATCGCCGAAAGCTTCTCCTCGTTCGAGCCGCGGCCGAACAGATTCTTCACGCCACGGACGAAAAATACCTGGAATGGGGCCATCAGTGAGGGAGTGCGGGCCCGGTCGAGAACTTCGGCGAGATCGGTTTCTGCGAGATCGAACTCGAACAGGCTGAACTCGCGAAGATCGGCTGGAACCAGGTGTTGGATGATGGCGTCGCGAAAGCGTTTGCGGAAAAAAGCCTCGTCCCCAACAAACACATATGCCGCGCGCAGCTTACGCGATGCCAGATCGCTCATAAACCGGTCGGCTTGGGCAAAGGCGCGCATCAGGGGATCTCTGTCACCAAATAATCCGTTCGAGAAACTTTAGCATCTAGAAGCCCTCCAGGATGTTGGAAACCAGGGTTCGCGCGAAATCGCGCGATAGACGCTGGAAGGCGGGTGAGTCTTCCTGGAAAAAGCTGGTCACATCCTGTGAAACTTCGTACTGCTCGCGAAACAGGTAGCCGGGATTCTGGTACAGCACTTTGCCCTGGCGGTCGGTGAGCGATACGCTCATGCTGACGACTACAAGAACACTGGCGGCCTGCCCGGTTGTGGAATTATAAGTAAGCGGCGCAGAAGAAGCGGAAAGAACGATCCCGTGAAGCGTGGCGTCGGCGGCTTCGCTGGAATCGTTCAATATATGGTAATGCGTGCGTGAGGTGAATTCGCGAACCACCGAAGAAGTCAGAAGCTGTTCGATGCGGTAGGTTCGAGTTTGATTGACGAAGGCAGGCACCGCAATCGTCTTCACGTTCTCCGGAAGCTGCACTGCATGCCCGGCGGTGTGATATCCGCAAGCTGAACTGGCCAGCAGCAGCGCCAGCCACGCGCCCTGCGGAATCTTCATTGCACTTTTCCGAGCGGGCGGGTTGGGATCATGCTCTCGGCGCACTCGACCGCGGTAATCGCCGCGATGCGCAGGTTGTCGGCGGCCGCCCACAGCCAGACTCCGTTCGGATGAGCCGCCTCCGGCTTGAGCGAAACCAGAATGTCAGGCTGGCCTGCGGTGCTCACGTTATTAGGCTGCGACTCGTCGTCAGGCAAGACTACCTTCACGTGATCTCCGGCCAGCGCCTGAGACAATTTTTCGGCATTGATCAGCTGCTCCGCTTCGAGGTAGATAGCGAGAGCATTTCCGTGAAAAACCGGCGGTTGAAGAACCAGCAGAGCGGGTTCAGGCGTCTGCGATCCGGCGATTCTTCTATATTGGCGGCGAATGCGCGCCTCCAGAGAATCCAGTGACAGCGCCGACTTTTGCCCGTAGCGGGCGACCATGTTAAACGCAACCTGCACATCGAAGATTTCTCTTGGCAACGATTGAAATGACAACAGGTTGACGGTCTGCTGGTGCAATTCGTCCATACCCTTCTGGCCCTGCTCCGATGCAGGCTCGAATATTGTAGCCACGACGTTTCGGAGGCTCCCGGCTTTTCCGGCACGGTGCAACAGCAGCGCCAACTCTACCGCCGCGGGATGGACTACGACTGCCGGACCGGGTTGCAGATCGGGATGCCAAACTTCTCCGCGTTCACGCTCGAGCCAGGCGGAACGAAGTTGCGCGCCCGGCTCATTTTCCAGCGCACCTGACAGGTCGACAATGGCGCTGCCGGCATCGCGAGCGCGTTGCCAATTCTTGCGCGCACAATCTGCGTCCGAGGCGAAGAAGGTGAAATCGACGTTGGTAAACAGCTCCGACCGAACGCTTTGAATGAAATTGATTTCATCCCCGGTGGCTTCGAGTTGACCGATCGATTCGTCGTCATCGAGGAGCCGGATGTCGATTGCCGGAAAATTTCTTTCGTTCAACACTTCCGCGACTTCTTTTCCGCGAAGGCTTGCCGCGCCTACGATAGCCACGCGAAAAAGCTGGCCGCGCGCCGCTGAAGAGGTGGTCATTCCCGCGATTTTCGGCGTTGTGCTCATGAGGTCTGTGAAATCTCCCTGTAGACCGGTGGCGGAGGGGGTTGTCTACGCCGGCGGAACATCCACTGCAGTCGCCAAAATACTCCCGAAAACGTGTAGAGAAGAGCGACCGCGAAAAGCACAGGCTTCGAAAAGAACCAAATGCCGGCAATTAAGGCGGCAATCAGGATGATCAGGCGGAAGGGATGGCGGGATCCGAAATCGATGTCTTTGAAGCTGTAAAAACGCCACGTGCTGACCATCAGATAACCAACCGCAGCGACCATGGCCAGCCAGGTCATCGCCGTATACCACGAACCCAACGGCACGCCGGATTGGAAATGGACTACAGCAGCAATCACGCCGGCGCCTGCGGGAATTGGCATGCCGACGAAGTACTTCTTTCCTGGCCGGCCAGGATTCGAGGGCTGCGCGTTGGTTGTGATGTTGAAGCGCGCGAGGCGGCTGGCTCCAGCCATAAGAAACAGAAAAGCGGCGATCGCGCCCAACTGCGTGAGCTTGATATTCCAGTCGGTCAGCTCGACTGGGGGCATAAGATGAAATCCCCAGGTCCATGCCAGCATTGCCGGGGCAACTCCGAAGGTAATCACATCTGCGAGAGAATCCAATTCCTTGCCGAAGTCACTGCTGGTGCCGGTCATGCGGGCCACGCGGCCATCAAGGCCGTCGAACAGCACGGCGAATCCAATCGCCTTGGCGGCATTATCTAAATGCCACGAAGTCACCGCGGTTGCGTGGAGCACTTCGAGAATCGCGTAAAAACCGGCGGCCATGTTGCCGGAGGTAAACAGCGATGGCAAGATGTACATGCCTTTGCGCATGTGGCGCGGAGAGCGCGAGCGTCGGCCGGTAGTCGCTGTGGTCTCGTCCATCAACGCGCCCCTTCACCAGCGGTGAAGCTCCCCGCGCTCGCCAATTCGCCCTTCGGTTGCAAATAAGCCAACACGCTGGCGCCGCCGCGAACGCGATCTCCAACTTTCACCACGACAGATGATCCAGGATCGAAGAGCACATCTACGCGGGAACCGAACTTGATCAAGCCGACGCGCTGGCCGCGCTCAAGTCGATCGCCGATTTTCGGCTGAAAGACAATTCGCCGTGCCAGCAAACCCGCAATCTGTTTGAAGATCACGCTCTGGCCGTCGCCCTCGACGCGAACGATGTTTTGCTCATTCTGTTCCGCGGACGCCCGATTCATCGCATTCAGAAATTTCCCACGCTGATAGCGTACGTCACGCACGACTCCGGTAATCGGCGAGCGGTTCACATGAACATCGAAGACGCTCAGGAAGATGCTGATGCGAGTTCGTTCTTCACCGTTCTCTTTGGTAAGTGAGACGTCGGTGACCTTTCCGTCCCCAGGCGAAACCACCGCGCCCGGCATATTGGGGATGACGCGCTCAGGATCGCGGAAGAACCAGAGAAAAAATATGGCGAGCAGCACGGGAATCGTGGCCCACGCCGGGCTCGCCAGCCATCCGACAATGACAGCAGCGGCAATCAAAACCAGCCCGTAATAGTAGCCGTCGCGAACCATAGGGAGCAGATTGACTAATTATAGAGCAGAGTTGAGCCGTACCGGCTCAAGTTCAACCGCGAATGCAGGACCGCAAATCGTAAGTACAAATAAAGAAAGGCGCTGTGAAGCGCCAGTGAGTAGATAGAAATTCGCCCCCGCGGCGAACGCCGCTGATCGAGTGGCGAAAGAATTACGCTACGTGCGTGCCGAACTGTTGGCGGTACTGCCGCTCGATCGACTGCATCTGATCTTTGAGGCGCAGCTTGAGCTTCTTTAGACGAACTTCTTCCAGCTTTTCGTCTTCGCTGAGGTATCGTTTTTGGGTGAGAGAATCAAGACGAGTGGAATACTGCAGATGTTCCTGAGCCAGCTTCCGAAATTCTTCGTGATTGGTCAGGAGAGCGTCATTCGAAGTCACCATCCAGCAGACCTCCAACCGGGATTTATAAGGCCAAGCTATCACAGCCCCAAAAATGGTTCAATGCCGAAATCTGGTGCAACTCCAATATGAGGAAAGTATAAGACACGACTCAACTTAGCGAAGGTTTAGCCGATATAGAACCGCGTCCTCGGAGGGGTTTGCATAGTACTTCTTGCGTACTCCCGCGTTCTCGAAACCAAATTTCTTATAGAGAGCCACGGCATTATGATTCGACTCACGCGCCTCCAGGAATATGGAGATTCCGTGCGCAGCTCGCACATGCGCGATGAAGACCTTCAGCAACTGCGAGCCTAGCCCTTTCCGACGCTCCGCGGCAGCGACAACAATGTTTTCCAGCTCCCACTCCGAATCAACCTTGTGCGCGACGAGAGAGCCAAGAACTCGAACCGCATTGTTCCCGATGGATTTCCGATCGTAACGGCCTTCGATTACCGAGGCTTCAACGACCCAGGCGAATCGCTGAGGCTGATTGCGAGTATCTGTGGCGGCAAATAAATCCTCATAATGCCGTTGCGGCCAATGTGGGGCAGACGGACTTTCGCGCGCCAAGTCCATCATGGCCGGAATATCGGAGATTTGGGCTTGTCTGACGCGAACTTTTCTTGCTCGCAATTTAGAGTCTACTTTTCTTAAGAATTTCAGCGTCGGTGCGGCGAATATAGTTGGCTTCCAGTTGCATCGCTGACACCGTGTCTCCTGCTTTGATTTTGCTCCAGCCCAGACGAGCGACATCGGCGGCAGAAATCGGCGTGATGGCTGAGACCTGAATGCCGGCTGCCTGAGCCGCCTCCGCGATCGCGGGGTCCGGAGTTACAACATTCCATCCTTTCACCAGAGCAAGGAAATCGGTGCGAGGCAGGAGTTGTTCACTGTTTATTGCTCTGGGTTTCACTGGCACGGTCGAGAGAACTTCGTACTCGCCGAGATAAACCTCGCCACGGCCGGCGTCCAGGACCGCCATGACTTTCCCTTGAACGCGGCTTGCCACCGCGCAGACCTCAAGCATCGACACCGCAGCGATGGGCTTCGCCAAAATTTCGGCGAGTGCCTTCACCGCAGCCAGCCCGACGCGAAGACCCGTAAACGAGCCCGGCCCAGAAACAACAGCGAAAGCGCCGATGGCCTCTTTGGTGTAGCCGTTGCTCGAGATCAAAGTGGAAATCTGTGAAATCAGTTCGGCGGAAAAAGCGCCGCCGACGAGCGGCATGATCTCGACCATCTCGATTGCGCTCGAAGAGTCGCCCTCTTCGCCACGCGCGAGAGTGACGCTGCCTTGCCTGCCAGACGTGTCGATGGAGAGAAGAAGCATTGTGAAAAGTTCTGCACCGCTTAGCGGCTCAACTCAGTTACTCCTGAACTAACTCCAACAGGACGCCGCCGGCGCTCGATGGGTGTACAAAGACGTACTGATGTCCACCCGCACCGATCTTAATTTCTTCCGAAACCAGGCGCACGCCATCTTTCTTCAGCCGATCGAGCGCCGCCGGCAAATCCGGGACCCGCAAGCAGACATGGTGCAAGCCTTCGCCACGCTTCGCGATAAACTTCGCGATCGTTGAGTTCTCCGAAGTCGCTTCGAGCAGCTCCAGCCGGCTCTCGCCCACGGGTACCATCACGAGCCGCACCTGCTCTTGCTCGACCGTTTCTTCCGGAGAGACACTCAAGCCCAGATTTTCGTAAATCGACTTCGCCGCCGCGAGCGACTTGACGGCGATACCGAGATGATCGATTTGGGTCATCCGCTTTTTCCCATGTTTGCCGCAATCTCTTCAATCAGAGAGTAAGGGTCGCGCTTGTGTTCGGCAACGTCGGCGGCATATTGAGCTACGAGGCCGTCGCCCATCTCGGCGCGGGCTTTTTCGAGCAGTGTATCGCGAAGCATTTCTATCAGGCGCTCCTGCCAATTCTCGACATTCTTGCGCAACGCGAGGTTTTGTTTCTTGAGATAAGTTTCGTAATCTCCGATTGCCGCGGCGAGCTCCTCGATGCCAGTTCCCTGGCCTGCAACCGTTTTGACGACCGGAGGCGTCCATCCATCGCGCCGCGTAGCCAGCGATTGCAAGGTCTTGATTTCTTTCTCGACATGTTCGGCGCCATCGCGATCGCTTTTGTTGATCACAAAGATGTCGGCAATCTCCATGATCCCGGCTTTGATCGTTTGCACGTCGTCGCCCATGCCCGGCACCAAAATGACGATCGTGACGTCGGCCAGACGCACGATGTCAACTTCGTCCTGGCCGACGCCGACAGTCTCGATCATGATCAGATCGCGCCCGGAAGCATCGAGCACCGTTGCCACGTCGGCAGTCGTGCGAGCCAGTCCGCCGAGCGAGCCGCGGGTCGCCATGCTGCGAATGTAAATGCCGGGGTCGGAGAAATGCTCCTGCATGCGGATGCGGTCGCCAAGAATCGCGCCGCCGGTGTATGGGCTGGTCGGGTCGACCGCGATGATGCCGACAGTGCGCTTGTGCTTGCGATAGAAGCGGGCAAGCTGATCGACCAATGTGCTCTTCCCTGCTCCGGGAGCACCGGTAAGCCCTAACACGCGTGCTTTTCCGCTGTGCGTAAACAACGCCTTAAGTAATTGCGTGTATCCCGGCGAGCGATTCTCTACGGCGGAAATCGCGCGAGCAAGGGCTCGCACATCGCCGGAACGAAGCTGCTCGATCAATTTGTTGATATTACCCTTCAAACAAACAGTCTAAAGCACTGGCGGAGTGAACCGGAAAACGGATTATATGCGGAACGGAAATTTCTGCCGACACACAGGCCATCGCGAGGCATTTGCAACCAACAGTGAGCAGTTCGCAGCCGGCTCCCGCGGTCGCGATACGCGCCGCTGCCTGTCCGGAGGATACGAACACAAGTAAATAACGCTTGACAATTAGTCAACCATGCTTTACATACATTTGGGAGGCAATAATGAGTCCAGCTATGAAAGAAAGCGAGCCAAATGATCGCCGCGCAGGCTGGCCAGTACCAGAGATGTTGGGCCGCGGCACCTTCGGAACTGGTACGCCAGCGGAGAGGCGACTGGTGTTGTGCAACAAAATTATCCTTGCCGTCACCTTGTGCTGGTTTGTTATCGAACGTGCAAGCCGGCCGCACTCGACGCCGACCATGCGACTGATCACGCCATTCCTGGCTGCTGCGCTTTGCACCTATTACGCATTAGAGAAAAGAAAATACTTTCTGAGTCTCGACGAGCTGACCAGGCAGATAGAACTGGAAGGGATGGCCTGGGCCTACTCCCTGGGAGTGCTGGCGGCGCTTTGGATCGCCGGCATCGGCTACGCTGTCACACTTTACAGGCCCGTTGATGCCAAAATGCTTTCCTGGGCACCCTTCTTACTATTCGCGGTTCTGTTGGCAACCATCAAAGGGATTTACCGTTACTTTGCGACGCGGCGGTATTAATGAAGAACGAGCTTCGCGTTCTGCGCGCCGTGCATAACATCACTCAGGCCGAGTTGGCCGACAAACTCGGGGTTTCACGTCAAACCGTCAACGCGATTGAGACAGAAAAGTATGATCCGAGCCTTCCTCTCGCGTTCAAAATCGCCAAAGTATTTAAATGCCGCATTGAGGATGTGTTTTTCGCTACAAACGGGAAATAGGCTCAGGTCCCTACTCCTCCGGCACGCCAGTCAGGCCGGAACAAGCCAGTGGGCGGGACGGCCCCGGAGTGAAAGCTAGTCCTTCAAGAGTTGTCTGGCAATCACCAGCCGCTGAATCTCGCTGGTGCCTTCGCCGATGGTGCACAGCTTCACGTCGCGGTAAAACTTTTCGGCTGGATAATCTTTGATGAATCCGTAGCCACCGTGAATCTGCACCCCTTCGTTGGCGCACTTCACTGCAACCTCGCTGGCGTAGAGTTTTGCCATCGAGGACTCAAGCGTCGTCTTCATGCCGGCATCTTTCATCGACGCTGCGCGCATGGTCAGCAAGCGAGCCGCATCGATCTCGGTCGCCATATCCGCCAGTTTCCATTGAATGGCCTGGAACTCGCCAATCGCCTTGCCGAACTGCCGGCGCTCTTTCGAATAATTCAATGCGGCCTCGTACGCACCCTGCGCCATGCCAAGTGAGAGCGCCGCGATAGAAATCCGCCCGCCATCGAGCACACGCATGGCATCGATAAACCCGTCGCCCTCTTTGCCTAGCAGGTTCTCCGCGGGAACCACGCAATCTTCAAAGATCAATTCGGCGGTGTCGCTGGCGCGCAGCCCGAGCTTGTTCTCTTTCTTGCCGGGGCGAAATCCCTTTGTATCTCTGTCGACGATGAAAGCCGAGAGCCCATGAGTGTTGGCGGCGCGGTCGGTGACAGCAATAACCACAATGGCGTCCGCATAATGCCCGTTGGTGCAGAAAGTTTTTGTGCCGTTGAGCACCCAAGTGTTGCCGCGGCGCTTAGCCGTCATGCGCGCGCTACCGGCGTCTGACCCGGAGGAAGGTTCGGTCAAGCCCCAGGCGCCGATAAACTCTCCGGTTGCGAGCTTGCTGACATACTTCTTCTTTTGCGTCTCGGTACCGGCCAGAAAAATATGATTGGAGCAGAGCGAGGTGTGGGCAGCGACGATAATGCCGACTGACCCATCGACGCGAGAAAGTTCTTCGATGGCAATCACGTACTCGACATAGCCCATGTCCGCGCCGCCGTACTCGGCTGGAAACACGGTTCCCAGCAGTCCGAGCTTGCCTAATTCCTTGATTGTGGCCAGGGGAAACTCGCCGGCCTCGTCCCACTTCATGACACAGGGCCTGATCTCACGCTCGGCGAACTCACGGACGCTTTTCTTTAGTTGCTGCTGCTCGTCGTTCAGTTGAAAATCCAAGACCCCTCCGACAGATTGCCCAAGATTCGATTAGAGCATAGCGAAGAAAAGCGGAAAAGTTACGACTGGAGGTAAAGGTGGAGCGTGCGTGGAACCTGCGTTTTTACAGGCTTCGGCGCCTTTACAAGTATCGCCTCCAACCGACCGTATGGTTTTGCCTTGAAGCTGACTATGGAGTTTCCGGGGAATCGGAACTCAGTCGAAGTGCAAATCAACCAACCGCTTCCCCGGTGCCGATAAATCTCTGGAACACCTCATTTGACAACAATCGGCCACGCGGAGTTAGTCGAACAAAACTTTCTTGCCGCTCCATGAGGCCGTCAACAACACACTCTGAAATAATCACGCTGGCGTCTTCGAAGGCCCTATCGCCGAAGTTAGCGGCGAGTTCGTCCAGACTGACTCCCCGGTTTAGCCGCAGACCGAGGAAAAAACTCTCTTCCAGCGCCGCATGGCGAGAGACAACTGTGCGCTGCACCTTCTTTTCGCCGAGGTAATCTTCGAGGGAGTCAGCCGATGAGAATCGGACCGCGTCGAAATCGCGAGATGCCGAAAGAAGCATCGAGTGTGCCTCGACGCCAAAGCCGAGATAGGGGCGCCGGGTCCAATATTTCAGGTTGTGCCGCGACTCGGAACCCGCGCGGGAGAAGTTAGAAATCTCGTATTGCAGACTTCCGGCACAGTGAAGCCGCTCGCAGGCTTCAAGATAGAAATCCGCCGCGGCGTCTTCATCCGGAACGAAGTGAGCGTGATAGCGCGTGCCGCCCGCGAGCAGTTCGCGGCCGAGCCGGGAATCTTCGTCTACTTCGAGCATGTAGACGCTCACGTGCGGGACGGCAGCCGCAATCGTCTCTGTCAAAGAGAAACTCCAGCTCTCAGCGGTCTGATGAGGCAGGCCCGCGATCAGGTCGAGGTTGATGTTCGAAATTCCGGCAGATCGCAGGCGCACAATCTCCTGCAAAATCATTGAGTGGTTATGCTTCCGCCCAACCGCCGCTGCCTCTTGATCGACGAACGATTGCACGCCCAGGCTTACGCGATTCGCACCGCTCCGCACAAGAATCTCAATCATGCTCTCGTCGAGCGTCCCGGGAGCGCACTCGACGGTAATCTCGGCACCGGCAACTACATTGAACTGTCTGCGCACCGCGGAAAAGATCCGCTTCAACTGCGCAGCGTCGAGCACCGTCGGCGTCCCCCCACCCAGGTAGATTGAATCGACTTCGTGCTCGGTTTTGCCCCCCATCTCTGCCCCAATTTGGGCGGCATTATCGATGTCGATGCAGACGCGGTCGACGTAACGATCGAAAAGAACCTTGGAAAAGACGTTCGAAGCGAAATTGCAGTAGCTGCACTTAGTGCGGCAGAACGGAACGGAAATGTAAATTCCGAGAGGCATGCTGCACTATTATCCCACCCATACCTGCGCGCTTCGCTCCCTAAAGCTTTTCCATCCCCGAACCAACTGGGGCATCAAAGTTGGGTTAACCTGTTCAAAGCGCCTGCAGCGCGGTTTGACGGCCAACTGACATACCGATGTCGCAAGAAGAGGAAGTACTGGGTAAAGCTTATGACAGCCGCCTGATGGCGCGGCTGCTGAAATATTTGCGTCCGTACCAGTGGCAGGTGGCAATTGCGCTGGTGGCGATTTTTCTGAAGTCTTTCGCCGACGTTCTCGGCCCATATCTCACAAAAGTTGCCATCGACCGTTATCTCGCGCCAGCCCGTGGAGCGTCCTCATCTTCGGGTGCCTGGGGTTGGCTCAATCCGAGGCCGGTAGTTGGCATCGCGCAGATTGCGGCGATTTACGTCGGATTGCTGGTCATGACGTTTGTGCTCGAGTTCCTGCAAACCTACTTCATGCAGTGGAGTGGGCAGAAAGTAATGTTCGATCTCCGCCGGCAGATCTTTCGCCACCTGCAACGGTTGCATGTCGCCTTCTTCGACAAGAATCCGGTCGGCCGCCTCGTAACCCGGGTCACCACCGACGTCGACGCCTTGAATGAAATGTTCACGTCTGGCGTGGTTTCTATTTTCGAAGACCTGTTCGTCCTGTTCGGCATTCTGGGGATCATGCTGTGCATGAACTGGAAGCTGGCGCTGATCACTTTCGCCGTGCTTCCGTTCATCGTGGTCGCGACGAAGATTTTCCGCGATCGCGTGCGCGACTCTTACCGGCGGATTCGAGTGGCGATCGCTCGCATCAATGCCTATCTGCAAGAGCACGTCAGCGGCATGGTCGTGCTGCAACTTTTCAATCGTGAGCGCAAGGCCTACAGCCGCTTTTCCGAGATCAACCGCGTCCACATGGATGCCTTCAAGGACGCGATTCTGGCCTACTCGGTTTACTATCCGGTGGTCGAAGTGCTCTCGTCGATCGCGATTGCCTGCGTGATCTGGTTCGGGGGCGGCGATGCGATGCGCAATGTTCACGTGACCGGCGTTGCCATAAGTTTCAACCCGAAGACGTTCATCTCGTTTCGACTGGTGCGCGATTTCGCAACCTTAGGCGTTCTGGTTGCGTTCATCCAGTACGCGCTGCGTTTCTTCCGGCCGATCATGGATTTCAGCGAAAAGTACAACATTCTGCAATCGGCCATGGCGGCGAGCGAGCGCATCTTCAAACTGCTGGATACTCCGCCGCAGGTCGTTTCTCCGGCAACTACGAAGCGCGCGGATGGCCCAGGGCGAATCGAATTCGATCACGTTTGGTTTGCTTACCGCGACGCGCCGCCCGATGCGAACGAAGCTCAGGCGGAAATAAGTAACGCATCCGTGCAAGCTGGCCCGGGCGAGAGCGAACCGGATTGGGTGCTTCGAGACGTAACTTTCACGATCGAGCCGGGCGAAACCGCGGCGATTGTCGGCCATACCGGCGCCGGCAAGACCACGCTGATTTCTCTGCTGCTACGGTTCTACGACGTGCAAAAAGGTGCGATCAGAATCGATGGTGTCGATGTTAGAGACATGGATGTCGCAGATCTCCGCAGCCGTTTCGGAGTAGTGTTGCAGGATCCGTTCCTGTTCAGTGGAACGATTGCCGGCAATATCCGACTAGGCACCGAGCGCATTCGCGATGAGGACGTTGAGCAGGCCGCCGAAGACGTGAATCTTGCCGACTTCGTTCGAACTCTGCCCGAGGGTTTCAACGAAGAAGTGCGCGAGCGCGGTTCGACGCTTTCCACCGGCCAAAAGCAACTGATCTCGTTCGCCCGGGCTCTGGCGCACTCTCCTAGGATTTTGATACTGGATGAAGCCACCTCGAGCGTGGATACGGAAACCGAATTCCGGGTTCGCGACGCGCTCAGCCGCATGGTCGAAGGCCGCACCTCGCTGATCATCGCGCACCGTCTCTCGACCGTGCAGCGCGCCGACAAGATCATCGTCATGCACAAAAGCCAGGTGCGAGAGATGGGCACGCATCAGCAGTTGCTTGCCCAGCGAGGAATTTATTTCAAGCTTTACCAGCTTCAGTACAAAGATCAGGAAATTGCGCTGGCCGGTTCCCAAAGACCGCAAACGACGGTCGGCGCGGATGACTAATTCCGGCAGATGTCATAACCACCTTTGCTACCTCGGGATCGGCTTACAATGCTCTCTTGCGAATCCTGATCTCAGCCGGTGAGGCTTCCGGGGAAATGTACGGCGCGCAGCTCATAGAAGCCTTGCATCGCCGCGAGCCGCAGACTGAATTCTTTGGAGTCGGCGGAGGCCGCATGCGCGCCGCCGGCTGCGACACCGTCGTCGATGCGAAAGATCTTTCCGTCGTCGGAATCACCGAAATTCTCAGCCACCTGCCGAAGATCTACGGTCTCTACAAACATCTGATTACCGAAGCCGACGAGCGCAAGCCTGATCTGGCAATCGTGATCGATTCCCCTGCATTCAACTGGCGGGTTGCGCGACAGATGAAAAGGCGCGGCGTACCCGTTGTCTATTACGTCGCACCGCAGTTTTGGGCCTGGAGGCAGGGCCGCGTTCGGCTATTGCGCGACTATGTCGATAAGGCTCTCGTGATTTTTCCATTCGAGGAAAAGTTTTATCGCGATCACGGCGTGGACGCGACCTTCGTCGGCCATCCACTCGCGGAGTTGCAAAGCCCCACGGTCAGTCGGAATGAGTATGCGTCGCAATTCCTGCTCGACGAGGCCAAGCAATGGATCACGATCATGCCCGGCAGCCGCACGAAAGAAGGGCGCATGAATCTGCCCACGATCCTCGAAGCTGCCAGTCAGCTCGGAGAAGCCTATGAGTTCATTCTGCCGGTCGCACCGACTCTGGATCGCGCATTCATCGAGGCCTTAATTAGTCATAAGGCAGGCACAGCCGGGCAGGGATCGCCGAGTCGGGCGAAGATCACTCTCGTTCCCGAATCGCTCCCTGCGCTCTGGCATTCGCGCGCTGGAATCATTGCCAGCGGTACCGCTACGGTGGAAGCGGCTATGATGGGCACTCCGTTTGTGATGGTCTATTGTGTTTCGTCTCTCACTTATTTCCTGGGCAAACCGCGAGTTAAGGTCCCATATTTTGCCATGGTCAATCTGATCGCGGGAGAGCAAATCGTACCTGAACTCGTCCAGCACGATTTCACCGCCGAAAATGTCGCTGCTCAAATACAAGGGATCCTTCCCGACGGTGCTGCGCGGGCACAGATGCTCGAAGGCCTCGCACGCGTAAGAGCCAAGCTTCGCGGCGAGGAAATCAGCGCAGCCTTCAGTCATTTACACCCGCCGGAACGGGCCGCCCAGATTATTCTTGACTTGATTTCGGGCAAGTCCGATTTGAAGTCTAGGGCGAGTTCTGCTCTGGCTAATAGCGGCCACTCAAACCGCTAATCCTTGTGCTCTCAGCATCTTTTAGGTGAGAATCTTCATCATAGGGAAAGGTTAGCCCCGTTTCCCGGAGATTCTCCTTAATGCAGATTCGCCGCCGGCGCGCCAATCGCGTTCTTTGCAGTTCTCTTGTCTTATTGATGCTGGCTAGCCTCTCCGTGCCTTCCCGAGCTGCGGAGAAGGCTCACTTGCGTGTCGAGGACTACCAGATCGAGGCCGAATTAACGCCTCACCTCCACCAGATTTCCGCCCGCGCCAAGGTCAAATTCACCGCCCTTCAGGATCTAAATACAGCGGTATTCGAACTGCACAACGCCCTGCGAGTAACGCGAGTGCTCGATGAGAGAGGCCAGCCTTTGTCGGCCGAGCGGGTCACGCAGGATTCGACCGTGCGCGTCCCGCTGCCCGCTGGATTGTCGAAAGACTCCTCGACCACACTGACCTTCGAATACGAAGGCACGCTCGAAACCGCCGATGACAGTCCGGTTCCGGGACTAAAACTCGCCTCCATTGGCGATGACACAAGCTATCTCCTCTACGCTGGACGCTGGTTTCCGGTGAGCGGTTATGGAATGAACCGGTTCACCTCGACCATCAGCGTCACCGTTCCGGCCCACATGGTTGTGATCGGGAGTGGAAAATCGACGGTCACGGATAATCCGCCTTCGAATAAGCCGAATACCAACGGCCTTCCGACCAAGACATTCACCTTCGCATATTCGAAACCCAGCTTTCCGGGCACCATCGTCGCCGGAACTTTTCAGGAATATAAGAGCGACGAAGCCGGCATGGACCTGCACGTCTTTTTCAAGCCCACCCATCAGACGATGGCGCCGGCGTATACAACGACCGCGGTCCAGGAATTCACCTATTACGTCACGCTCTACGGAACAACACTTTCGCAGAGGCTGAACGTCGTCGAACTACCCGGCGACACTGTGCCTTACGCATGGGCGCCGGAAATTGCCGGCCTCGCAGGTCCGTCGATCACCGAAAAAACCAATTACCGTTTGCTGGCAAACGCCATCGCCCACCAGTGGTGGGGAGTTTCGGTGAGCCCGGCTACGAAAGACGACTGGTGGCTGGTGGATGGATTCTCGCGGTATTCCGAAGCCATGTACGTGGAGAATGCCGCAGGCCCCGCCGGCCTGGAAGAAGCGGTCAAGGATATGTCGGTCGGGGCCCTTGCGTACGATTCTGTTCCGCTCTCGAGCGTGAGCAAGCTCGACCCATTTTCGACGGAGTTTCAATCCCTGGTGACCGACAAAGGCGCGATGATTCTGCACATGCTGCGCTGGGTGCTGGGTGAGGACAAATATCTCAAAACTATGCGCCAGTTCGCCGAAACCTACCAGGGCAAGTCCGCAACCATGGATGAGTTCCGCGCCATCGCCGAGAAAAATTACGGAGACCAACTCACCTGGTTTTTCTCGCAGTGGCTCGATTCCACTGGTGCTCCGGAATTCAAAGTGAAATACACCGTCTACCGCCTGGGAAACAACAAGGGTTTCCATGTCAATGGCGAAATCGCCCAGGATCTCGACCTCTTTCGCATGCCCGTAGACCTGCGCATCGATACCGACGGTAAGACGGAAGACAAGAAAATCGAAGTGGTGGGCACGAATTCGGCCTTCAGCGTCGAAACTTTCGGAAGGCCGCGGCGCATCATGGTCGATCCCGATCACCACGTTCTGACTAACTCCTCCGACGTGAAGCTGAGGGCTTCGATCCTGCGCGGTCAGGCCATGCAGCAGCAGGGAGACCTGTCGGGCGCGCTCGAGCAGTTCAACAAAGCTCTCGATTTAAACAAGAACAGCTCGCTCGCCCATTATCGCGTTGCCGAAATATTCTTTCTCCAGAGGAACTACCAGGCTTCGGCGAACTCCTACCGATCGGCGATTAATGGGGACGGAGAGCCCCGATGGACGGAAGTCTGGAGCCACATTCAACTGGGCAAGATTTTCGACATCACCGGGCAGCGTGAACGCGCGATCAACGAATACCGGCAGGCCGTTCAGACCAACGACGATACTTTTGGCGCCCTCGGAGAGGCGCGCAAATACCTGCAGAAGGCTTACGAGCGGCCCAAGAATCAGGAGCAGCAGTAATTCCACTTAACCCAATCGTGGGCCCAATGCCTTGGTCATCGCTTTCCGGCCTCCCACGTTTGATCTCGAAGCAGAATCGGCTGGCGGTTTCGAGCTGAACGGCAAAATGTCTGCCGGCAGCAGTTTTCGCGCCTGCTCAGCCGAAAACACGCGTGGCAAGGGCGACGTCGGCAGGCGCGTCTTGGGGGCGAACTCACTCCAGTGTTGGCGAACTCGAGCCGCGGCCTCGAACTGCACCGAGTGCAGCGAGTCTCTTTCCCGGTATTGCTCTTGAACAAGAGAGCTTCGATCATGCCCTGACTGGCTGCGCCTTTGCTGGGCGTCTTCGATGTGCGCGACAGCCGAATCCAGAATGCGGCAAAATTCCGCGGCCTCCGCAACATTACGATTTTTTCGCAGCCGCAATTTGGCTTCTTCCGGTGTGCACCAGGTCCGGTCGCGATTCATCTCTTTTGGCATGACCAGCCGGTAGACCTCGCAAAGATGAGCACTCACGCTGAGGTTTTCGCCGCGCAGGCTTCGCTTCTCGCAGTAATACTTTGCAAACGATGCCTCTTCAATTCTTCCCCGAACCCCAGCTTCCTCGAACGCCTCCAACGCTGCCGCTTGAGCGTGGGTCAACCCGCGCTCGGCACTGCCTTTCGGAAAAGTCCATCGCCGTCCGCCGCGCGTGCGCACCAGGAGAAATTCAATGGCATGCTTGCGTACGCGATAGCAGACGGCAGCGACCTGTTCACAATCACGCAATTGCCTCAGTTCGGAGAGTTGCGAAAAAGTCGACCGCCGATGATTGCGTCGTGCCGATCGAACAGGAACCACGCTTGGATTTCCCGCTGCTGTCATCGCTCTAGCTTGCATCAGGATCGCAGTTCCGTCCTAGAGCACAGAATGGTTCGCCTGTCGATCGAATGGCACGCGCCGGAATCCCACTGCATACTTGTCTTCTGCCGTTACAAGGCGACATATTCATATTTCAGCGCAAACAATCTTGGCGACTGAGCGTCTGGAGAGAACCTTGGAGAGCATTCACTGCCTGCGGTGCAATCGCGCAATCGAGCCCGGCCAAAAATCCGTGGCACTCTACATGTTTGCGCAGACCGTTGGGGTCAAGCCAAGGCAAAAGTCGACTGCGCACCGCATTTCCTTCTGTCCGCAATGCTCGGTTTCTCTGGCTATGGGGCCGCCGCCGGAGGGCGCGCTGAATGTAGCTGCGTGGGATATGATTCGCGACCTGGTTGCGAGTGACCCAGCGTTAAACCGTGCAGCATGGGAAAGCCTTAGTGGAGTCATGGGCTTGCTGGGGGCGACGGGAACCGACGATACCGCTTCCCCGGCGCACCGTGCAGGTTACTTCGAATTCTGATTTGCCCGGTTCGAAACCGCGATCGCAGAGATTCGGATTCCGCCCCCCGGTCGGTCGTTTTCTCTTAGCAGTCGAAATAGAACCGCCTGACACGTCTTGCGGATAACCTTTCCCTTCTGCCCAGGTCTAATCAGAAACGGCGGGGAACTTCGCATGCCCCGGCAACGTATTACTGATCAGACGCTTGTATGTGAGACGGTTGGGCGGGATTGAGACCCCTCGCCTGATCGTTTCCTGAGCCCCCGCGAAACCTTTCCTGGACGCGGGGGCGTAATTTATGCGAATGCTCGCCGACATTATTCGCCAGTCTCTGGCGACGCTCTGGGCGCATAAACTGCGCTCGTTCCTCACCATGTTTGGAATAGCCTGGGGCGTGGGCTCGCTTTTGCTGCTGGTCGGCCTGGGAGAGGGTTTTCGCAGCGGCCAGGACAGAAACCTGGCCGAACTTGGGCAGGACATTATGTTTGTCTTTCCCGGCCGGATTCCGGCAGTGGCCGGCAGCTACCAATCGGGACAGCCGTATTACATAACCTATGGCGATTACTTCGCCATCCGCGATCAGGCAAAATTCCTGCGTGCCGTGTCTCCCGTGCTCGAGCGCGAGGATATCCGGGCCGTCAGCGATTACGGCTCAACCAGCGGGCAGGTATTCGGCGTCGCGCCCGAATACAGCCAGATTCGCAATACTCCCATATCTCCCGGCCGCTGGTTTAATGACGAGGACAATCGGGAGCGGCGGAGAGTCGCTGTAGTCGGATGGGAGCTGCTGAAAAACATGTTTCCCGGTGTGCCCGCGGTGGGCAGCACGATCATGCTTAACGATATGGATTTCAAAATCATCGGTGTCGTTCCCAAGATCGGGAAAGATGGCGAGAACGGCACTAACCATCGCATCTTCGTACCGTTTGACACCATGCGCGATCTGTTTCCGCTGAAGGCGCAGAACTCCGAGAATGGAATCTCTTTCCTGAACTACCGGCCGATAAGGAAAGATCTCCACATCGAAGCGAAGAACGAAGTTCACTCCATCATTGCGCGCCGGCACGGCTTCGATCCCGGGATTGAGGATGCCTTCAATGACTGGGACACGATCGATAGCTCGATCCGCGTGGCCAAGATTTTCGATGCCATGGACTGGTTTCTAGGCGTGGTGGGAGTGGTGACTCTGGGACTTGGCGCCATCGGCGTAATCAACATCATGCTGGTTTCGGTCACTGAGCGCACCCGCGAAATCGGTCTCCGCAAGGCCCTGGGAGCCACCCACCGAAATATCATGACGCAGTTTTTTGTCGAGGGCGCGTTCTTGACGGCATTCAGCGGAGGAATCGGCCTGGCAATCTGCACCGCGTTTGTGACTTTGCTCGCACAATTACCGGCGCCAGAAGGCTTCGATACTCCACGAATCGTACCCGCATCGGCGATTGTTGCGATTCTTTCGCTCTCGCTGGCCGGTATAGTCGCGGGCCTCTATCCGGCACGCAAGGCGGCGTTGCTTCCTCCGGTCGAAGCATTGCGGCAGGAGTAGCGAAAGGACTGACTATGTTTGGCGATCTCGGCAAACAAGCGTATGGCGCTCTGAAGCACAACCGCCGCCGCTCCCTGCTGACCATGCTCGGCATGGCCTGGGGCATCGCCACGGTCGTCTTACTCCTGGCCTATGGAGCGGGCTTCGAAAACGCATTGATGATCGCGTTTCGCACCTTTGGCGGGAACCTGGTCGGCATTTTTCCCGGACACACTTCGCTTCAAGCCGGCGGCACTAAGGCGGGCACGCAGATTCGCCTGACGCGCGACGATCTCGAATACCTGCGGACTGAAGTGCCGATGCTGACCCGCATGTCTCCGGAAGTCGATAAGCAAAGCCTGGTCTCTTATGGCACGCGCAGCGGCAGCTATAACGTTCATGGAATCTATTCGAGCTACAAGAATATTCGCGCTCTCGATATTGGTGAAGGCGCATTCTTCGGCGAGCAGGAAGATTTCACTCACACGCGTGTGGCTGTCATAGGCGCGACGATCAAGAAAAAGCTCTTTTCCGGCCAGAATGCGATCGGCGAGAGCATTCGCATTGACGGCATCTCTTACAAAGTCATCGCAGTGCTGCGGCATACGATCTCGAACGGCGACGAAGACATGAACGCGCTGATTTATGTGCCATACAGCGCTATGAGCGACTTGAAGAACACATATTACCTTGATGGTATCTTCATGGATTACGAGGGCGATCACGCCAAGTGTGTCGCGGCCGTGCGCAGCTCGATGGCCTTTCATCATAGCTTTGATCCTAAAGATGACCGCGCGATTTTCGTTTTCGATGCGGTAAAAGACCTTGCCGATCTCACCGTTATCTCGGTAGGCATCAAGATCTTGCTTGGCTTTATCGGATTGCTTACGCTGGGCATCGGAGGCGTCGGGCTGATGAACATCATGCTCGTATCGGTGACACAGCGGACGCGGGAAATCGGCGTCGAGAAAGCGCTAGGGGCACATCGCTGGCACATCCTGTTTCAGTTTCTCGCCGAAGCGCTGGTGGTTACGGCTTTCGGCGGCCTGTTGGGCGTTATCCTGGCGTATGTTGTCTCGTGGTCGGTCGGGTCCCTGACTCTCTGGAGCGCGTTTATTGAAGACGCCAACGCAGGGGATATTCATCTTTACATCGATTCAGCCACTTTGATCTGGTCGACAGCGATTCTCAGTTTCGTCGGAATCGTCAGCGGTATGCTGCCGGCGATCAAGGCTGCACGGCTGAACCCGATCGAAGCTCTGCGTTACGAGTAGGAACTCGCCTGATTCCGCGTGCTCCTTGTCCCTGCTTTACAATTCCACTGTGACCGAAACAGCAACTACGCGACTCGATCGCGTACTCGCCCAACTGAGCCTCTATGAGCATCCCCTCCTGAATTTCTCCGCACGCGCCAAACGCGACGGCGTTGAGGTGATCATTCAGTTCAAGGACCAATCGGTTCCGGTTCACACATACTATTTCGATTTACATCCGCGCGACCTCGATCATCCACAGTTCGAATGGAGCTTCCAGCGCCAGCTCTACGACGCGCTGCACGATTACTTCGTCGAAATGTTTATTCGCACGCCGCAGGGCCGGGAAGAACGGCGCCGGCAAGAGATGTGAACCAGTTACGCGAAAAGATCGAAGCGGAAATTCGCGCGAACGGGCCGATTCCGTTTTCGCGCTACATGGAACTGTGTTTATACGATCCGGAACTTGGCTACTATTCGCGAGATACTGAACTGTTCGGCAAGGCGGGAGATTTCTATACTTCGAGCGATGTACACGCCGTCTTTGGCCGTCTGCTGGCACGGCAACTCCATGAAATGTGGCGTGCACTCGGTTCGCCAGAGCGAATCGATTTGATCGAACTGGGGCCGGGCCGTGGATTATTTGCGCAGGACGTTCTGGATTGGTCGGAAAAGAAGTTTCCCGATTTTTTCCACGCACTGCGTTACGTGCTGGTTGAACGCTCAGCGGCGTTGAGCGTGAGGATCAGGACAAACCTAATTCGGCATCTTGAATCAGAGAAAGCTCTTCTTACGACTGGATGGGAACCGAGTCTGCACACGGGATCACGCGTTCCGACAATAGTCTTCGCCAACGAATTCTTCGACGCCTTGCCGGTAGAGATCCTGAGCACAAATGGATCTCTACGCATCGACACGAGAGACCATCGCTTTATCGAAACCTGGACTTCCGCCTCAGCGGAAGAACTTGAATTTCTCGATCGCTACTCGATTCATCCCGAAGCTGGCGAGCGCGCGGAAGTCCCTTTGGCGGCTCAGCAATACATGAAGCAAATCGCGGCCGCCATCAACACCGGCTTCCTGCTGATTATCGATTATGGATACACGCGCGAAGAGCAACTCGCTGGCCGCCATCGCGGCACGCTGAAAGCAATCCGCCGGCATTCTGTCAGCGGCAGCCCCTACGAAGCGCCGGGAGAGCAGGATATCACCGCAGACCTAAATTTCACCGCCCTCGCCGCTGCCGCCGAAGGCTACGGCATGCAGGTTCACCCACTGCTCACCCAATCGCAATTCTTACTCGGCATCGGGGAAGACAACCAGTTTGCCGATGCGTTTGAAGAATGCCGGTTACCGCAGGAGCGAGCCAAGGTTGCGCTTCAGCTCAAGCATTTGGTCACGCCCGCGGGCATGGGAGAAAGTTTTCACGTGCTCGCCGGATATAAGGGGATCGCAAAAGAGAAAGTCGAATCGCTTGCTGGCGTGAGCTTCGGAAAAACGGTACGGTGAGACCGCTATTCCGGCGTTGAGAAAAAGAGAAGCCCGCTCAGGAATTCTTCAGCCTCGCTGCACGCTTTGCGCAGCCGCCTCAGGATACTCATATACTCCGCGTCCCGATTTCCTCCCGAGCCTGCCCGCCTTTACATACTGCACCAGCAGCGGCGCGGGACGAAACTTCTCTCCCAGCGATTTGTGAAGGTATTCGAGAATATTCAGCCGCGTGTCGAGTCCCACGAGATCCACCAGTTCGAATGGTCCCATCGGATGATTCAGCCCCAACTTTAATGCCTTGTCGATGTCGGATGCCGAAGCGATGCCTTCCTGCAGCATGTAGAACGCCTCGTTGCCGATCATGGCGTTGATACGGCTGGTAATGAATCCGGGCGCCTCCTTCACGACGACAACTTCCTTGCGCATTCGCTTGCCGACTTCGACAGCCGACGTGAGGGTGTCATCGTCGGTCTCCAACGCGCGAACTACTTCAAGCAGCTTCATCTTGTGCACAGGATTGAAGAAGTGCATTCCGACGCACTTTTTCGCGCGGTAGGTGACGCTGGCAATTTCCGTAATGCTGAGAGAGGAAGTATTCGAGGCAAGAATCGTCGGAGGCCGGCAGATTTTATCGAGCAGACTGAATATCTCGATCTTCGATTCCATCTCCTCGGGAACGGCCTCGATCACCAGGTCGGCTTCGCGGGCCGCTTCTTCCACTGATTCCGCATATTCGAGGCGGCGGAAGGCTGCATCGGCATCGGCAGCGGTCACCTTCTGGAGTTCTACAGCTTTGTCGAGATTGGCGCGAATTTCGCTCTCGGCGCGGCGCAGCGCTGTTGGGAGCAAATCTTCGAGAATCGTCCGGTAACCGCCCAACGCCGCGGCATGAGCAATCCCGCGCCCCATGATGCCCGCGCCGATCACCGCGACGGTGTCGATCCGCACGACTACTGTCCTGCCTTTTCGAGATCAGCAATGGCGGCATTGATGGCAGTCACGGCTGCGCGCAGCGATTCCGACAGGCGTTTGCGCTCCTCCGCGGGCATCGCCGGAATCGAAATGCAGATCCGCCGCATGGTATTCGTAATGTCTTCCACATAATTCATCGAACGAATCAACTCACCAGATGCTGGCATGAAGGCTCCTGTATGGTTTGCGGCTTCGAGGCTGCCACAGCCGATGCGAGCACCGGTCCGTCGCAACCGCAAGCTGAACGTTCTATTCTGGACGTGTCAGTGAATTTAGTAAAGCCAGCGCCCGCGGAAATCCTGGGAAAGCAATATTTAGTTTTCGCGCAGCGAGATTGATTCACGATGTCGTAACCGCACAAGACTACAATCTCGACAGTGGGTCTTTCCCGCGCGGGATGAATCGAATTCATATGGCAGACAAACCCTTGAAGCGTTATATCTTCGCGAGCGACTTCGACAAGACACTCACCTTTAACGATTCCGGCTACGTTCTGGCCGAGTTGGTGGGCATTCCTGTGGAAGAGTTTGAGCGCAAGGCCAAAGGCATGGCCGAGATCAATCTGGTTCAGCAGGGAGCCGAACTCGCTTATCTCCTGCTGCACGATCCGGAGTTCCAAGCGAAAGTGCGTAAAAAGCATCTGCATGAAGTTGGCAAGCGCATACGGCTGAAAGGTGATATACAGCTGCTCTACCAAATTCTCGCCAACGGCGTTGATGGCCACATCTTCGATTTCTATGTGCTGTCCGCTGCACCCGTCGAGGTAATCTACTCGGCTCTCGAAGGGATCGTTCCACCAGACCATATTTTCGGCACTGAATTTCGATATCGAAGTTCTGGCGAGATCGATAGCATCGTTCGCGCCACGGCAGGCTACGGCAAAGTCGCGGTCCTCAATCAGTTATTGGCCAAGCACGTCACCGGGCCGGATCATGTTGTTTATTCCGGCGACGGCAGTTCGGACATTCATGTGATGTTGCAACTGAATGCGCGCGACGGACTCACGATCGCGGTCTCAGAGTCTCCGCACATTTCGCAAATCGCCAAGCGAACCGTGCTTAGTACGAGCGCACTCGCGGTCTTGGCGCCGATTCTCGAAGAAATCGCAGGCTGGGAACGTGCCCGCATCCGTACTTTTTTCGAGGCAAATGGAATGCTGATCCAGGAGTGGGAGCGCGTTCGCACCGACTGGCTCACGCTGCGGCCAGTGCTCGCGGAGTCGTCGGAGCCGGTGGGCACGGCGTGACGGGTGCTGTTAAGCTGAACATTCTGCGATTTCAACTTACTTGCCGGTTATAACTTCAAATATGCTCCGCAACAAAAGCCTGGTCCCGCTTTCTCACCAGCATCAACGTGCGCTGGCTTTGTGTGTGCGCATCGATCGCGCGCAGCCGATTCCAATATCTGATCTGCTCCCATGGCAGGCCGAAATCGAGCAACACTTCGAACAAGAAATTAAAATCCACTTTGCGGCTGAAGAGAACGTTCTCTTCCCTCCCGCTCGGCAATTTCCTGAATTCGCCGCGCTCGTCGAGGGTCTGCTTGCCGAGCACAAATCACTGCGGCAGTTATTTTCGCGTGCGGAAGCCCAAAGCATGTCTTTAGAAGAGCTGGGCGATTTCGGTCGACTATTGTCAGCGCACATCCGCAAAGAGGAGCGTCAACTCTTCGAAGGTCTTCAACAGCGGATGACTGCTGAAGAACTGACCGGTCTAGGAATCAAGTTGGATCACGCTCTTGGAGACGCGACGCAATTCTGCGCGCTAACCGACGGCGCAACCAAATTGAAGGCCGGTAATAAATAGTCGGACTATGTTTCCAGTCGAAAGCGAGTTTCTGCCAGGGCATACAGTTTGCGCCACACCAGCCGGTTGATGGTCACAACTGTAGCGGCCATCATCATCGTTGCAGCCAGGAGCAGATCGAAGTTCCCGCTGTCGGTAGCCTGGCTGATGGTCGCGCCCAACCCGGTTGTCGTATAAATGTGTCCCTTAAAGTGGAAGTACTCGGCCACAATGCTGGCATTCCATGCGCCACCGGAAGCGGTTACGAGGCCAGTGACAAGATAAGGAAAAATTGCCGGCAGGATCAGCTTCTTCCAGCGCGCAATCCCGCGAATGCTGAAGACTGAGCAACATTCTTTAAGATCAGTGGGTATCGCCATAGCTCCGGCGATCACATTAAACAACACATACCATTGCGTACCGAGAAGCAGCACAACGATCGATGCCACGCCCAGCCCTCCGCCGATTTGAATCAGCAAAAGCAGAATTACCGGCAGCAGCGCGGTCGCTGGCACGGACGCCGCTATCTGCGCGAGAGGCTGCGCGATTTGCGCCAGGCGTGGGTTCGAGCCGATCATTACCCCAGCGGGAATTGTCCACAGAGCGCCAATCAGCAAAGCCAGATTGACGCGAAGAAACGTAGCCCCTAATCCGAGAGCCGCCTCATGCAACTCCGCTCGTTGGAGGCCCGCAAGGATAATCGCGACTCGAACCACCCCATAGCCGATTGCGGCAAGGGACAAAACCACCAGCGCACGAAGCAACCAATCTTTCCACGGAGCGGTCGAGGGCTCCTCGTTATTCTGCTCGCTTCTGCGGGCGAATCGCATAACCAGCCGCTCTCCCAGGGGATGAAGCGTCTTCTGTCGAATTTTTGCAAGACCGGTGGAGTGCTGCACCAGATTCAACACCCACGACTTGGGGGCATTTGTACTCTCTACTTGCTCGACTTTGAATTTTTCCGCCCACGCGATCACAGGCCGCCATATGAATTGATCGAGCAAAACAATCACCAGAATCATGGTTGCAATGCCCCAGAGAATCGAAGTAGTATCGCCTGCGCTGGCTGCGGTTTGCAGATAGGATCCCAAACCCGGCAGCCGGAAATCGCGTGTTCCCAGCACGAACATTTCGCATACCATCAGCGCGAACCATCCACCGGCCACCGACATCATCGAGTTCCAGACCAATCCAATCGCCGAGAAAGGCAACTCCATCTGCATGAAGCGCTGCCACCAACTGAAGCGGTAAATCGCCGCGGCTTCTCTCATTTCGCTGGGAATGCTTTTCAGCGATGCGTAGAAGCTGAATGCCATGTTCCAGACTTGACCGGTAAAAATCAGCAGGATTGCGCCCAGTTCGACGCCCAGTTGCCGTCCCGGAAAAAGTGCAACCATCGCCAGCATCACTCCAGGAAGGAAACTGAGAACGGGAATCGATTGCAGCACATCGAGCAGCGGAATCATGAGGCGCTCGGCGCGCCGGTTATAGGCGGCGATGTAACCGTAGACCAGCGTAAACAGCAGGCTCAACACATAGGCAATTGTGATTCGCAACAGTGAGTAACCGGCATACGCGGGCAGCGCCCATACGCTGCGCGAGATTTCTACGCTGGGAGTAAAAGGCCCCAACCAGGAATGCCCAACCCTGACTACTGCATAAAGAAGCGCAATCCCTGCGGCGAACATGATCACATCCGGCAGGCGCGAGACCTCGATGCTCGGCAGTTGCGACCACACCCGGTAAGCCGAGAACCCCCAAAATTTGACCGATTTTTTCATGCTTATTCCCGGGCTAGAAGTTTCTCAATCAGGATTTCGACGTGGAAGTTGAATCGTGATTCTCAACTGACGCTTCGGACGGTAGCGTCTCCGAAGTAAGAAGTTCCATCTGCAGCGTCTCGGTCTGGGTCAGACGGCCGCTGTCGCGGTCGTAATCGAAGATTTCCGCATAGCGTCCCCAGTTCATGGCTGTATCGAACTGTCGTTGCACTTCGTCTTCGGCAAAGTGTTCGTCCAGAATGTCTCGAAAAAATTCATCGTTGATCGAATGATCGGACTTCTGCTTCAGAATCGTATCAATCTGCTTCAGGATCATGACGTGACCGAGCGCGGCCTCCCGAAATAGCTCTTTGCGCTTCTGAATGTCCGCATCGGCAAAATGGGTTCCTGTGCTGGAAAGCTGCACATCGCCTTCCTTCAGCCAGGCAAACCCCAGCAACTGGCAGGCTTCCAGGATGGGCAACAGATCTTCCACGTCCATCACAAGATCTTCACTGAGCTTGAACAAATCTTCCCGGCCGCCGCGATCGTGCAACAGTTCGAGAAGCCCTGCTATCCCGCCGACACGCGCGTGCGGTAGCCTCTGGTATTTGCTGGCTCGCATCGGCTGCTGACCCTTTTTTACGCCTCCCGGCGGCAGCACAATTTCCCCGGTGCTCTCCGGATCGGGCATGGCGTGTTCGACATCAGGTTCGGTCATCACTTTGTAGATGTAATCAACCAGTTCGACGAAGCGCGGAGACTTGCGGTCGCGTGGATGCTGCAGGCGAACATTGAGATCCGATCGGATGTGCGCCGGATTGCGGCTGAGAACAACGATGCGGTCAGCCAGCATGACCGCCTCTTCAATGTTGTGCGTCACAATGAAAATGGCGCCGGTCGTCATTTTTTTGTTTAGCCATAGCTCAAGCAATTCGCCCCTGAGATTCTCGGCGGTGAGCACGTCGAGCGCGGAGAACGGTTCGTCCATGAAGAGCACTTCCGGTTCGACGACGAGCGCTCGGGCAAAGCCGACCCGCTGCTTCATGCCGCCGGAAAGTTCTTTGGGATAGGCGGTCTCAAAACCGTCGAGACCGACTGTGTCGAGCGTGCGCAAGGCCCGCTTGCGGCGCTCAACGGCCTCTACCCCGCGAGCTTGCAACGGAGCCTCAACGTTCTCGAGCACGGTCAGCCAGGGAAACAGAGCGAAACTCTGAAAGACGATTGCGACGTTCGGCATTTGCCCATGTAGCGGCTTGCCATGCCAGAAAAGCGCGCCCGATGAAGGCTGCGCTAAACCGCTCAAGATGCGCAGAAGCGTCGATTTTCCGCAACCGGATGCCCCTAACAGAGCGATAATCTTTCCTGCTTCGATAGAAAAATCCATCAGCCCAACCACGGGAACGCGCGTGCCGTCCGCTTGCGGATATGATTTTTCGATCGCCCGCGCTTCAATAATCGGTGTGGTCGCCACAAATCTCCCCGTACCCTCTATACACGATTCGTGAATAGGAGCAAAGCGTGAGGTGCGTTTACACTATTTTCACATTCAGAAATATGCGGTCAGGCGGCAAAACTCTCAGCGGCGCGAGGAGGAAAGGGCTGCGTCAGGCGATCGGTCACTTCTGCGAGATGGGCCAGTTTGCTCGTAAGCTCGCCCTCGAACTGTCCCTCGCACAGACGCCATTTCCAATTTCCACTGTCCCGGCTGGGGGTGTTCATGCGGGCTTCGCTTCCGAGACCGAGGATGTCCTGTAACGGGATAAGCGCAAACTCCGCGACTGAGTCGAATGCCCCGCGAATAAACGCCCACTGAATGCCATCTTCACAGCGGCCCAGATAGGCGTCGGCATCGCGCCTTTCACGGTCGTCCGCACCCGATCGATACCAGCCAACCGTTGTGTCGTTGTCATGGGTTCCGGTGTAGATGACTTTCCCCGCGCACCGGTGGGGCAAGTACATGTGCGCACCTTCGTCATTGAAACCGAACTGCATCACCGCCATTCCAGGTATCTTCAGCCTCTCGCGCAGAGCAGTCACTTCCGGAGTGATATAGCCCAAATCTTCCGCGAAAAAAGGCAGTCCGCCGAGGGCTTCGGCAACCTTTTGAAATAGTTCGTCACGCGGCCCATCAACCCATCGGCCATTCATCGCTGTCGAATCGGTCGCCGGAATCTCCCAGAATTGGTCGAACCCGCGAAAATGATCGAGCCTGATATAGTCGCAGTTTTGCGTTGCCCAGCGCAGGCGTTGCACCCACCACTTGTAGCCGCAACTCTTCATCACGTCCCAGCGATAGAGCGGATTTCCCCACCGCTGCCCCGTCTTGCTGAAGAAATCAGGAGGAACGCCGGATACCACCTCGGGGTCAAGATTCTCGTTCAGGCGAAACAGTTCGCGGTGCGTCCACACATCGGCGCTATCGTAATTCACAAAGATGGCGACATCGCCCACGACGCGAATCGCGCGCTCAGAGCAATAGCTGCGCAAGGCATTCCACTGCTCGTAAAAGGCGAACTGCAGAGCGCTGCGGACCTTTAGATCCGCCGCCAGGTCTTTGCGGGCCTTATCGATGGCTCCCGCTTCCCGGCGCGCGAGAGCTTGCGGCCAAGTGTTCCAACTCGCCAGCTTGCGCTGCGCGCGCAGCGCATCGAACAGGACAAAATCATCGAGCCACCAGGCGTTCTCACGGCAGAATCGCTCGAAACGCTCCCGTGCAGCCCCCGATGCGGACTCGACAAACACTCGGCCAGCGTCAAAGAGCAGCGGCATTTTCCCGGCAAAAACCTTGTCGTATTCGACCCCGTTGCAGTCTGAGGGAAGGCCGGCAAGCTTCCCGCGATCGATCCAGCCGTGATCCGCCAGCCGTTCCAGACTGATAAGCAAAGGATTCCCGGCGAATGCAGAAATCGATGAGTAAGGAGAATTGCCGTAACCGAGCGGGCCCAGCGGCAAAACTTGCCAGAGTCCCAGGCGTGCCGAGGCGAGAGCATCGACAAATGAATAAGCCGCAGGCCCCAAGTCACCGATACCGCCGCGCGATGGCAACGACGTGGGGTGTAACAGAATGCCTGCGGTACGGGGAAAAGCCATGCAACTCGGAAAGCACCTTAAAATGCTGGGTTGGCGGTTTTGGTTTTCAGAAGCGCCCTATGTAGCTGCGAGCATCGCCGCCTACATTCCCGGTTCACTTTCGGGATGGGTAAGCGTCTTCATTTCTTCCTGATTGACCTTGATTTTACCCGCCTTCTCCATTTGATCGCGTAGGCTGGTCATGAATAATCCAAAGAGTTCCTGCTCCTTGCCCTGCAACAGCTGATCCCGAATCTGGTCGCGCTTGGCGCCGTAATCGGCGTCGGTGGGTGCCTGAACGTCAAGCATCGAGATGACCACGCCATTGCCGCCGCTATTAATCGGACCACTGATGTCGCCGGGTTTCATGCTGAAAGCGGAAGCAGCCTGGCCGGTCATCGACCCGATATCTGGAACCTGCCCATCCGGCGAAACCAAGTCGCTGGTTTTAACGTCGGCGCCAAGCTCTTTTGCCGCTTTCTTCAAATCATGTTCGGCTTTCGCGCGATCCGAAAGTTCCTGCGTCTTTTGCGTCAGCAAGACGTTAGAGCGCTCATTCTTGAACTGCTCCTCGACTTTGGTGCGAATTTCGTCGAAGGTGGGCGTCGATTGCGGCTTGATCCCGAGCAATTGAAAAACCGCAAACCCCTGCGACGTAGAAGCCATTTCGGGCGCCGACTTATCCGCTGCCGCAAACACCGCATCCATAAATTGCGGCGCTGGACCCAGTCCGGGCACTACGTCTTTGCGGCCGAAGAAATCCGAAGTCGCGAGCGGTACGCTCTTAGCCGCGGCTGCCGCATCCAGACTCTGTTTTTGAGCCTGTTGTAAAAGATCTTCCGCTTCCTTTTGCGCAACCTGCTGCGCTTTTTGCTGCTTGAGGATCGGCTCTATTTCCGCTTTGACTTCGTCCAGCGTCTTCATGTGCGCGTCCTGCTTGTCATCGACGCGGATGATGTGAAAACCGTAACTGCTCTTCACCAGGTCGCTCATCTGCCCCTTCGGCAGTGAGAACGCAGCTTTTTCGAACTCTGGGACCGTGCGTCCGCGTCCGATCCAACCCAGTGATCCGCCCTCCTTGGCGCTGCCCGAATCCTCGGAATACTTTTTCGCCAGATCTTCGAAGTTCGCTCCCTGCTTCAACTGTTTCAGCAAATCTTCCGCACGCCGCTGTGCCTCTGCAACGCCTTTGTCGTCGACTTTACCGTCGGCGCCAGCCAGTGGCGTTTTGATCAAAATATGGCTGACCTTCACCTGCTCGGGAGTGCGGTACTGATCGCGATGCTGATCGTAATACGCCTGCAGTTCATCGCGCGTGACCTGGACGCCACCGGCAAGCTTTGTGGTATCGATCACCGCGTACTTGACTTTGCGTTTTTCGGGGATGGAGTTCGCGTATTGCTTCTGGTGACTGTCGTAGAAGGCCTTAAGTTCTTCCGTGGTTGGATGCAGGCCCTTCTTGATGTCATCCTGTTTCAGGACCGCGTATTCAAACTTGACCTTGGTATTCTGCTTGTCGAATTCCTTCCGGATCTCCGAATCGCTCACCGAGGCGCTGCCGGTGATCAGCGCCTGCAGCTTGCTGATCATGATTTCTTTCGCAACGTTGTCTTCAAACAGCGCAGGCGTAAGATTGGCGCGCTGCAGCATGTTCTCGTATTCGGTTTGACCGATAAAATTGCCGCCAGGGAAAAAATACTCCGAATAGCGGCCGTGCTGCAGTTCGTCGCGAACTTCCTGGGGCGTAGCCTTAAATCCAAGATGTTGCGCCTCGGAGAGCAGAGCTTGCCGGTCAATCAACTGGTCGGCTGCGCGCTGTGCGAAAAATGGCAGCAAAATCGACGCATTGGCGCCCAGTTGCGCCCCTTGCTGTTGCAGCATCTGGCGGGCCGTGTCGCGAACCTCCTGCACGGTCACATCTTCGCCGCCAACCTTGGCAACCACGCCCTTGCCGGGCGTCCCGGTCAGGTCACCGCCCAGCCCGCCGGGAACAAACGCAATCACCATTGCGGCACAAATCAGCAGCAGTAAGCCGCTAAGCACAACTTTCTTTACTGGTCCTTCAGTCTGCAGAAATCGGATCATTCTCTTATCGCTCCGGAAGATGCGGTGGAACCAGCAATTATAAACTAACCGATTACCCTCGATGGCCCACAAACACTGAATATGCTGCGCCTTTAAGCTCCTCTGGAACTCGGCTATTGAAACGTATCAATAGACGTGTTATCCATCTAATGCCCACGCGCCATTCGGTCTCTTTAACGGACCTCTCTTGTTGGTTGGGTCGGAGGACAATGATTTCCAAAGCGCCGTCATTTCTTTTCAGGTTTCGGTTCCTGTTTTCGTCCACTTTTTTGGCGATTGGCTTGCCCTTGTTGCTCGCGGCGCAGGCTCCTCGGGAGCAGCGAAATTCCGAATCCGATAAACTCGCCCTGCGCGATTCATGGGCTCTGCAATCTTCCACCAAAGTCGAGGCAAACGGTGCGACCATTTCGACACTCGGATTTGCTCCCAAAGATTGGCACCATGCTACCGTCCCAACCACCGTGGTCGCGGCGCTGGTCGAAGACAAAACCCTGCCTGACCCGTTCTTTGCAATGAATCTGCGCAAGTTTCCCGGCCTGACTTATCCCATCGGTGGAAACTTTTCCAACGTTGCCATGCAGCCCGATAGCCCGTTTGCGGCTTCATGGTGGTATCGCAAAGAGTTCGCCGCGCCGGAATCGTTTAAGGGAAAAACCGTCTGGCTGAATTTCAAAGGCATCAATTACCGCGCGAACGTTTGGCTCAACGGCAAACAGATCGCCAATTCCGACCAGATCGCTGGAGCCTGGCGGACCTACGAGTTGGACGTGACGAACGCGGTAAAAACCGGCGCAGAAAACGTGCTTGCGGTGCAGGTCTTCTCTCCCACGGAAAACGATCTTGCAATCACTTTCGTCGACTGGAACCCGGCGCCGCCGGACAAGAATATGGGCCTGTGGCGCGACGTCTATCTGACCACAAGCGGACCCGTTGCGCTCCGTTACCCGACAGTCGTCTCGAAACTGAACCTGCCGGCCGCTGATTCCGCACAACTCACCGTCACAGCTCAACTGAAAAACGGAACCAGCCATGCTGTAAGGGGAAAACTGAAAGGTCAAATCGACAACATCACTTTCGAACAAGACGTCCAACTTCCACCCAACGAATCGCAAGACATTACTTTCACGCCCGCTCAATTTCCGCAGCTGGTATTTGCGAATCCGCGGCTGTGGTGGCCGGCGCAGATGGGCAAACCCAATCTGTACCCGCTTGCCATGACTTTCGAGGTTGACGGAGCAATCAGCGACCAATCGCACTCCGAGTTCGGCATTCGCGAAATCACATCGGACCTCAACTCAGTCGGCGGCCGCGCTTTTCACATCAACGGCAAGAACATTCTCATTCGCGGCGGCGGCTGGACTCCCGACATGATGCTTCGCGAAAACTCTCAGCGCCTGCAGGATGAGTTCCGCTACCTGCGCGACATGGGTCTAAATACAGTCCGCCTCGAGGGAAAGCTCGAAACCCAGGAGTTCTTCGATCTCGCCGATCACGAAGGGATTCTGGTGATGGCCGGATGGTGCTGTTGCGATTTCTGGGAGCGCTGGCCGCGCTGGAAACCGCAGGACTATGAAATCGCCAAGCAGTCGCTGCGCGATCAGATCTATCGCCTGCGCAGCCATCCCAGCCTGGTAATGTGGCTGAACGGCAGCGACAATCCCCCGCCGCCGGATGTCGAGCAAATGTATCTCGACATTGAAAAGCAGCTTCTATGGCCGAATCCCGTGGTTTCGTCGGCCACGGGGAAGGCAACGTCCGTTACTGGCGACAGTGGCGTCAAAATGACCGGGCCTTACGAGTATGTCGCGCCGGGATACTGGGAAGAAGATACTCCGCAAGGCCAGCCCGATCGCAAACAGTGCAACGCGGGCGGCTGTGGCGGAGCCTACGGCTTCAACACCGAAACCAGCATGGGGCCGGCCGTCCCGCCGATCGAAAGCATTCGCGCCATGGTCGGCAATGACCACCTGTGGCCCATCGACGATGTGTGGAATTACCACGATGGCGGCGGAGAATTCAAAACCATTCGCGTCTTCAGCGATGCGCTGGCGAAACGTTACGGTAAGTCGGACAGCGTGGAGGACTATGCAGCCAAATCGCAGATGCAGACCTACGAAGGCGTGCGTGCAATGTACGAGGCGTACAGCCGCAACAAGTACGAATCAACCGGCGTCATTCAATGGATGCTCAACAATGCCTGGCCGTCAATGATCTGGCATCTTTACGATTATTATTTGCGCCCTGGCGGCGGATATTTCGGCGCTAAAAAGGCGATGGAAGCGCTGCACCCGATCTACGGCTATGACGACCACTCCGTCTGGGTTGTAAGTAGTCAATATGACGATGCGAAACATCTGAAGCTGACCACCAAAATCTACAACCTCGACATGACCGAGAAGTTTTCGCACGAGGATGCGGTCAATCCGCCCGCAGATAGCACCGCAAAAATATTCGTGTTGCCGAGTGTGCAGGACCTAAGCCCGACCTACATTCTTGTCCTCCGTCTGACAGACTCGAGTGGCAAACTTGTCGGCTCGAATTTCTATTGGCTCTCCACAAAACCAGAAACTATCGATTGGGCGAAATCTACTTGGTGGATGACGCCAACAGAATCCTTCGCCGATTACACGGCCATATCGCAGCTTCCCAAAGTGAAGCTCAAGGTTAGTGAGCGCACCGAACACAAGGGAGAAGATTCTGTCACCCAAGTCACCGTCGAGAATCCTGGTAAGAGCCTCGCCTTTTTCGTGAGATTGAAAGTCAACAAAGGAGCCAATGGCGAGGAGATTCTTCCTGTGATCTGGCAGGACAACTACATCTCCCTTCTACCCGGCGAGAAGCGCGAAATAACGGCAACTTACCGCACCAGTGAATTAGGTTCCGCGACACCGAGTGTTCAGGTCAGCGGATGGAATGCGGAGTAATCAACGCAAGCACAGAATCCGAAACCGGCGACAGCCCCTCAAACATGTTGTGAGACGGACAAAACATTTCCGTCAGGATCTTTGAACCATGCCACTTTATCGCCGTTTGGCGCGGTCCATACGCCAAGTTCGTCCTGCTTGAAAAAACCGAATCTCTCGAACTGAACTCCCTTGCTCTGCAGGGCAGCGACCATTTTCTCGATGTCCGCAACTTGCCATCCCAGGACCGTGAACTGTGCGGGCTTGAAATCGGCAGGTACCGTCCCTATTCGGACCATAATTCCGTTCGCATCCATAACCGTGGCAAAGCCATCGTCTTTCACAAAGCGCAATCCCAACACGCCCTCGTAGAAAGCGCGCGCCCTTTGACGATCTTTGGCGGGAACAAACGCAACAATGTTGATCGAACCGAGCATGGAATCTCCCTTACCGGCAAACTTAAGATCGCAATTCCAAATGGAATGATTCGACGCCGAATAAACCGATCCTTCTATTCTTCCGGCGGCAATTCGAAATCCACCAGGTTGCCGCGGAAACCCTTGGTTTTCCAGGCACCCACAGCAATTCCCACCGCCATCCAGATCGCCCCGAAAACCAGCGCCTTGGGGCTTAAGCTGATCCAAAGAAAGAAGCAGATTACGAAGCCGAGGACGGGCGGAGCCAGATTGCCGAGCTTCTTTTCCTGTTCGTGCAGATAGTAGCGAACGAAGGCCGCAGCGTTCACTCCCATGAAAGCGATCAGAGCCCCGAAGTTGAGCAGGTTAGCGCCAAGATCGTAGCCCGTCGTAGCTCCAGCCAAGGCGGGTAGCAGAAAAGCTCCAGCCAGTGCGAGGACGCCGACAAACAGAACATTATTGCGGGGAACTCGCCGCTTGGCATCGACGGCGCCAAAGAAAGATTTCGGTAAAGCGTTGCTGCGGCCCATCCCGTAGAGCAGCCGCGCCGCGCCCAGTTGCGCACCCATGCCGGAGCCGAAGTTGGCTACGACTAAAGTGAAGCCCACAATCGCGAACAACGGCGCCCATGCCCGGCCGGCAACGAAGGTAAAAGCCGTGTCCATGTTCGGGAATGGCTCAGAAGCCGGCCAGATGAGCTGCGCGGCATAGACCTGAAAGGCTGACAAGATGCCGATCACGACGCACACGAGCACCGTGGCCAGCAGAATATTTCGCCGCGGATTCTCCGCTTCCTCCGAAAGTGTCGAGATGCCGTCGAAACCAATGTAAGTAAGCACCGCAACCGAAGTCCCACCCAGCACAGCTTTTGTATTCCAACTGGCGGGATCGTAAAATGGCCGCGTAAAGAACGCCGCGCCGTCATGAGGATGCCCAAAAATGTAGCGTGCCGCGGCTACAAAGAAGATCGCGATCACCACTCCCATACCGGCGGCGAGTGCCGTGTTTACTCGTGCAGAGGTTTTTACGCCCTGAACATTCAGGACCGTAAATACCAGCGCGAAGAAAACTGCCCAGGCGGCATAGGAAACACTGGGAGCGAACACGTGCGCCTGCTGGCTGATCCAAATAATGCAGATCATCGGATTAAGCAGGTAATCCATGACCATGCTCCACCCGGTGACATAACCAAGCGCCGGATTGATCTCCTGCCCGACGTAGGTAAAAGCCGAACCCGCACTGGGATAAGCCCTGGCCATGCGTCCATAGCTGATCGCAGTAAAAAGCATGGCAACCATGGCGATCAGAATCGTTGTTACCACATGTCCGCGCCCGCGATTGCTGAGCACGCCGAAAACCGACATCGGGGCAACCGGCTGGATGACGATGACCCCGTAAAGAATGAGATCCCAAAGGGTGAGCGTGCGGCGAAGCCGGGGTGCGGAAGCGACGGCGGGCGTGGTTTCCATGAGTCCGCTTATTGAATTATGCGGAGGCGGAGAATGTCAATATTAAAACGATTCTGTACGAACGTTTACTTGTTGGCATAGTCGAAAGAATAACCACGCTGTTCGTTCCCCGACATGTGCCGCGTGTTGTATTCCAGCAGATAGTTCACGTGCGCGTCGTCGAGCGGGAACACTTGCGGCGGGGCATAGGGATAATCTTTCATGCTGAGGAACGGCAACGGAGCCACGAAATTTCCATCCGCGGCATAGAAATCCATGTCTTTTTCGTATCCGTAAGCGGCGAAGAAATAATCTCGCACCCAGGCTTCAGGCAGCTTTGGCAAGTTCGCGGGATCGAAGTCGAGTTGCACTTCATCACCCGATCCGAACACGGCAAGTTTATCGTCGAGCGCGGTCAACAATGGCAGCACATTCCCGTAGCGCGTATAAGCCCCCGCTGGCCGCGTGTAAGGCCCGGTTGCGCTCGCCTTTTCGTAAACGTAATTCACATTGCCCGGCGGCATTCCCTCAATCTTGTAAGGATAGCCGTGAAAATCGAGGTCGGCGTGGATAAGGGGGACAGGCTCAACCCGGTAAAACGCACTTAATGTAGTCGACGCACCCAGGTCATCCCGAACGCCCGCGCTTTCTCCGCCGGGCGGAGGGATCTCGCGACCGCCGTCCTGTTTCGTCCGGTCTATCAAAATGCTGTCCCAATAAATCTGCAGGTTTGTCGTAATCCGAATTTTCTGCGTCCCGGCCGGCAGCTTGCCTGATAAATCTGCTGTCATGGTGCGCGGCCCACCGGCTGGAAATCCCATGTCATCGATCACACGCGTCCACTTTCCATCCTTGCCGAGCGCCTCCACATACGGCGCAATCGCCTGCACTCCCGCCTGCGAAGCCGCATACATGCTGTTTGCCGAAAAGTATTCAACCTCGCCATGCATTAAGAGCCACAACGGACCGCCGCGATAAGCCTCACCCAAATCAAGCGTAAGGCTATGTGGCTGAGCAAATCCAAGAAATTGTGTCAATGCAAAATCGCCGAAATAGCGATGTGCGGCGAGGTCCGGTAAAACGTCGTGACCATGCTCATCCCAGGCACCCGCCGGAAGTTTCGTGTCTCTCTTGTTGCTCGCCACAACCTTGAATTCCGGATACGGTGGATTCGACGCGAAATATTCATTCGGATAAACATCCAAATCTTTCGGATGATCAACCGCCAGCAGCCGCACCTGATCTAAATAAACCGCCTCTTCCAGCGGTTCCATAAAGCGAAAACTGAGGGTTGATTGAAGGCCCTCGAAATTGGGGTGCCCCACTTCTCCCTGATTTTGGGAGAAGTGGGAATTCTGTCTCTCCCGAATCATGTGTCGATCGATCTTGATCCACTCCACCGGACGCGGAACATCCCGTTGCCCCGGCCCAACCCAGTGCCCAACCACGCCGGCTCCCAGCATGTCAGCGACAAACTGATAGCGATCGCCGTTCCACACAAATAATGTCGGGCAGGAACTTCCCCGCCGGTCGATCTCCGTAATATCTTGCTGCCGGTCTCCTGCAACATTGATCTCATCTTGCAGCACACCGGTCGGCCACAACAGACGGACGACATCAGCCTCTTTCGCATCGCCAAGGCCAACGGTCAGGTAAGGCGAATTCTGCCCGAGATAGCCATTCGATCCGTAGATTTCAAATTTCTGCCGATTGCCGCCGGCAAACACTTCAACTTTCGTTCCGATCGCCGATTTGTTGTCGGCCAATCCCTTCAGCGAAAGCCTCAGCCAGTGATTCTGATTTCCGCCCTGATGGTCCAGAACAACATTCCGGAGGAGCACTGCCGGCCCGTGATTCTGCGTGATCAGCAGATCAGTCGCTCCATCGTTGTCGTAATCGCCAGTAATGATCGCGCGCGGTTCTTTCAGTTGAATCTTGTCGAGGCCAACATCCGCGGTGACGTCTTTGAAGCCGTCGGGGCCAAGATTGCGAAAGAGACGGATTTCGAAGGGGCCGAAGTCTCCCTCTCCCGTTTGGCCTACCGCGATCAGGTCAACCCAGCCATCGTTGTCATAGTCGAGTGCGGCCACGCCGAAGGCACGGGTCCAATTTGTCACCGGCAGTGGTACCCGATCGAAACCCTTACCCTGTTTGTTGTGCCAGAGCGTGAGGCCCGGCGGACCGTCCTGTGTCAACGCAATGTCCATCCAGCCGTCATGATCGAAATCGAGAACAGCCAAGCCGAGAGCCATAGGATTGACCATTGGTGAGCCCTGTGGATTCGGCGATGCCAGGAATACGTGGGGTTTGAATTGTCCCTCCCGTGGATTCTCGAATAGAGTTCGCTCCACGCCAGTCACTGCTATGTCGATGGCGCGGTCGTTGTTGTAGTCGGTGCCAATCGCTGCAGGGGCGGCTCCCGTGCCTGCGAGTCCCGTCTCCGCTGTTTGGTCGGTGAATGTTCCGTTTCCGTTGTTACGCCACATCTGGTGGGGAGAAACGCTCACATCGCCGGCTCTCGTCTTGCTCACCTGAGTGACGTATAAGTCGAGATCGCCGTCGTGGTCGTAGTCGACGAAGGTCACGCCGGCGGCGTTCCCTTCGTTATTGACTCCGGTCGAGATGGTCGAATTCTTGAAAGTCCCATTTTTTTCGTTGTGGAACAAGATGACGCGACCGTCGACAATAACGGCTGGATCGGCGAATCCATCGTTGTCGTAGTCCGCAGCCGTGCAGCTGGTGGCACGAGAAGTGGGATCAAATCCCGAGTGGGCGGTCACGTCCTCAAATTTTCCGCCGCCGAGATTGTGGTACAACGACAATCCTCGCCCGCCATTTTCAGGCAGCAAAAGATCTATTTTCCCGTCATTGTCGTAGTCCAGAAAGCAGGCTCCCGGACCCCAGTAATATACGGCGCCGCGAGAAGCTGCAGTTGGTCCCTCGCCCTCGCCCGGTAATCCCGCCTCTTTTGTCACATCCACAAATTGCACGTTGATCTGCGGCGGAGGTTTCAGCGCAGATTGCGGAGATTCAACGGCACGTGAGTATCGTCCCTGCTCGCCGTACGCGAGGCTCATGGGAGATCCCAACTTATTTTGCGTGATGTATTGAAATCTCTTTAGGTTTTCGCGGGCATCATTGACATCGCCCGATTGCTGATAGGCACGCGACAAGCCGAATTCTGCCGATGCGTGCAGCGGATTGATCTTCAGCGCATGCTGAAAAGCATCGATCGCCCGCGGAAACTGTCTCGCCTGCACGTACGATGCACCGAGAAAATACCAGGTGTCGGCGTCACCAGGATCGAGTTCGGCGACGCGCTTGAAATCATCGATAGCCGCCTGCGCATCCCCCGTATTCTTCGCAAGCAACCCGAGGTTGTACCAGGCCTGCGGGCTCTTCGGATCCTGTTGCACCGCCTCTTCAAGCGCGACCCTGGCTTCGTCGATCTTTTGCAAGTTGAGATATGCGATTCCTTCATTCAGCCGCCTAATCGTCAATTTCGGGTCCAGTGCCGCCGCTTCCTGAAAGCACTTGAGCGCCTTCTCGAAAAGTTGCTGGTTCATGTAGGCAGCGCCGAGATTGTTGAGACGCGCGGCCTCTGGCGGATTTGGTTTTGGCTGAACTTCAGGAGCGCTTGCAAATAGTCCGAACGCGGCGAGAAAGACGCCGCCGAAAGCAACTGAAATCCGGGGATTCATCTGATCAAAGATTTAAGCACAGAGATTGCGGAGAACGCAGAGGATTTCCGGTGCGGGGTTGCGCAGTTCGGTGCCAATCTTCAGTTTCCGCGCAGCAAGGAAGGCTTGTAAGCGCGCGCATCGACTGCGCCTTTACCTTCCTCAACCGTGATGGTCTGCCCGCTTCGCACATTTAGAAGCGTATCCACTTGTCCGCTGGGCCATTGAATCTCGATGCTGTCAGCTTTCATTTGCGCGCCGAGACCGAAGGTCAGAACCAGTTCGCTCTGCGAAAGATAGCTCGATCCCGATCGCAACATCTTCGACTGTTTGTCACTTCCGGAAGTTACGCGAACGACCGCACCAATCCCGTCGCGGTTCGATTTTGTGCCGGCGAGTTTCAATCGCAGGCTGTGATTTGTCCCGTTTTCATTGTGAAAAAGCACCGCCGGTCCGGCGTTCGTCGTGATCAGCAGGTCAAGAAAACCGTCGTTATCGATATCGGCATAAGCCGCGCCCCGCGCCACTCTCGGGGCGGCAAATGCCTTACCCATCTGCTCGGTGACTTCCTGAAACTTGCCCCCGCCCAGGTTGCGGAACAAATGCGGTGGTTCCGCATAGCTCACGCGCTTCTGCACTTTTTCGATGAAGTCTTCAATATGCCCGTCAGCTACAAAGATATCGGCCCAGCCATCGTTGTCGTAGTCGAAAAAGAAACACCCGAATCCGAGCGTCACCAGCGTGGCGCGTCCAACCTCCGATTGCGGAGCCTCATCCACAAATAACCCGTTGCCTTCGTTGTGATATAGCGAGACCATCTGATTGGCAAAGTTGGTGATGATTACACTGGGATGTCCGCTGCGATCATAATCGGCCGCATCCACTCCCATACCGGCGCGCGCCACGCCGTCTTCACTAAAGGCAATTCCAGAAGGAACTCCGCGCTCTTCGAATGTCCCATCCTTTTTGTTCAGGTAGAGCTTGTTGGGCTGAGTATCGTTGGCAATCAGAATGTCGGGCCAGCCATCGCCGTTGTAATCGAGAATCGCAATGCCCAAGCTCTTCGAGGTTGGATCGCCGATGCCAGCTTTCTGTGTCGTGTCTTCAAACTTGCCATTGCCCAGATTGTGCCAAAGCCGCACCGACGTTCCCTTGTACGACTCCGGAGTGCAATATGACTTATGCGCGCCATCGAGGGTGCAATACAGATCGGTCTGCTCGGTCCATCGCACGTAATTTGCAACGACCAGATCGAGCTTGCCATCGCGGTCGTAGTCAACCCACGCCGCGCTGGTCGAAAACTCGTTCGGCCCCCAGAGGCCGGCGGCCTTCGTCACTTCCGTAAAAGTGCCGTTGCCGTTGTTGTGAAAGAGATGGCTTTGCCCGAGCGCGGTGATGAAAATATCGTCGAAACCGTCGTTGTCGTAATCGCCGACTGCGGCTCCGAAGCCGAACATGGGTACAGCCAGCCCCGCCTGTTTGGTCACATCCGTGAAAGTTCCATTGCCATTATTGTGGTAGAGCTTGGGTGTCGTCGCTCCACCGTGCGAATGCCCCGGAAAATCGTCGCCATTCACCAGGAGAATGTCGGGATATCCATCATTGTCATAGTCGATGAAAGCGCAGCCCGGGCCCATGGTTTCGGGAAGCCATTTCTTGCCGAAAGCTCCGTTGTTGTGGGTGAAGCGAATTCCAGCCTTTGCGGTGATGTCGCGGAATTGAATTTGCTGCGCGAAGCTGTTTGTTCTCGCAAGAAAAACCATGAACCACAGAGTCACGGAGACACAGAAAAATCTCGGAACGATATCGTATCGATTTCGCAGTTTTCCTCTGAAACTCTTCGGCTCTATGGCGATCGGATTTCCCCGCATTATTTTGACGCTCCGGCAAGCGCGACAGATTTTATTGCACGATTAGATTTGATGGCAGCCAGCGGCACAGAAAGATGCTCATGGATCGCCTGCCTCTCGTTATTATCCTCGGGATGCGACAGTCGATAGGGTCCCGTAACGGCCTGCGACGACTCATCGGCCTTGAATCGCAAATATCGCGCCTCGTGCTCTTTGGCAAGTTTCTCATCGCCCAGTCCGTTGTAGCAAAGCATCAGGTTGTAATGCGCCTGCAAGTCTTCAGGGTCGATGGCCAGCACCGCCTGTAGCGTCTTCACGGCGTCTGCATACTTCCGCTGCAAAAATAAAACTCTGCCCAGGTCATTGAGAGCAACTCGATCGCGCGGATACTGCGCAAGCACAATCCGCAATCGCGCGGCGGCGCCTTCGTAATTGCCATCCGCCCGAAGCACCCGCGCATAAAAATAATTCGCTCGTGCCAGCGTTGGCGACAGTGCTAGGGCCTTTTCAAGAACTTTGCGCGCACGCTCCATATCGCCTTCCTGCACAGCGCAGCGGCCAATGTTGACCCATCCGTCGGGATTGTTCTGGTCGGCTTCCGTCACTTTCTGAAAAGCCGCGGTAGCAGCCTTGAGATCGCCCTGTAAGAATAATCCAATTCCGTAATCGTTCCAGCGCTGCCACTCTTCTTTCAGGGCAATCGTCATCGGGGGCGAGGCCGCCGTATCGTGTGCAACCACTGGAAGGCTCACTTCGTTCTCGGCTACTGTGACGATCGGCAGGTTGGGAATTTTTTCCTGCTTCGCGGAGACTCCGCTAAGGGACGCCGTAAATATTGTCGGCCTGTCGTCGTAGTCTGAAGCCACGGCATTTCGCTTAGTCGGATCCGGTACGCCGGCGAAAGCCTCCTGCGTGCCATACCAGCTAAACTTCCGATAGCAAAGACGCGCGTGCAGCGTAATTTTGCCGCCTGTATTTTCCGGAATCTTCACCCGATAGTGCACGGTATCCGCCGCGCCTGGAGGGATCAGCCGGACGTACACCACGGCGCGAGTAGCCCACGCATTCCGCTTGTTGATCGGATTTCCGTGCGCATCAATCTGCAAGGAGCGGTAAAAGTGGGCGCCTTTCTCGACTGGCCCTTTCCCTTCATCTTCGACCATTCCGCTCCAGAAGATCGTTTGCCCTTTGTCGTCGGTTCCTTTCAATTCGAGCCAGGTGTCGTAGGCATCGACGGTGCCACCGGGGAAAAAGTGTCCAACTTTTTTTGTGCGAACCACGACATCCACGCGCACCGTGTCGCCACGACGCAGCGCGGGTTGTACTCGATTCAACGGAGCCGTGATCGGCGCAGTTTCCCCGGCGCTCTCCGGATTAATTTTCGTCTCCGCTTCTTCGCCGACAGCGAATGTCGTATTCAGCTCCGATAGTTTGCCCGCATCCGATTTCGGCTGCTCTCGCGCAGGAGATACCGCAAAAATGTCGACCGTCAACGCTCCGCTCTTCAAGAATCCTTCGGTCAACTTCAGTTGCGCATCGTCTTCATTAGCTGTTGGCACGGCAGTATTCGCACCGGGGAAACGATGGGAATGCACGAATCCGTTCACATTGCCCGCGTCTTTCGACGCTTCGGCGGGCATGTGGCAATCGGCGCACTGCTGCGGCTTCGGAGGATAGTAAAACGATCTCGCTCCTTGCCCGGAAACCCCGCTCGCCTGCCAATTGTCATATTCGTTGAAACCGCGGAACCAGCGATAGCTGTTCACGGGGACGTCGAGATGCACTTTGTGGCAGGTCGAACAGAACTCAGCCGTCTGCGTGCGCATGAAAGGCTTAAGAAAAACGCGCCGGTGAGGCTCGGGGTTCAGCCGGATCACGAAATCGTGCAGCGCTCGCGCCACCGGGTTTTGATTGGCGGCCAGTTCATGTAGCTTAGGATATTCCAGATAAAAATCCGCCTGCCCCATCGTGCTCTTCACCGCGGCGATCGAGTGGCACATCATGCAGCCCAGTCCCGCTTGCGATTCCGGACGATGCACGATCTGCTTGATCGGCGTATCCATCAAGCCTGCGTACAGAACCGCCGGGTCGTGGCATCCGCCGCACCACTTCGAAGGCTTGGTGCCGATCGTATCCTGCATGTACTCGATGGACTTGCGATACCACTGATTGTTGAACGAGGAAAAGTGGTGCGCCGAGCCATACCACTGGTTGTAAATATCTTCATGACAGCGCTTGCACGAATCTGATTCCATGAAGAATTTACTCGGAATTTTCTGCTTCCCATAAACCTGCGCCGAACTGGGGAAGAAAGGTCCGTCGGGTCCATCGCCTTCGCCGTTCATGTTCTCGGGAGGCATCGCTGGATTTTGAATGCGCTCGCGCGTCTGCCAACTTTCCCGCGCATAGTGCGCGCCGTATCCGATTGCGGCAATTGCGAGCAGGCAGATCGTCAGGCGAAGCGCGGCAGCAGCGCTGTTCGAGCTTTGGGATCGGCCTCGCTCAAACTTTTCAGCCAGCAGAAAACCAACACCCCCCAATGAGATCCCAATGTGGAGGTAAAGCCATTTCCACTCCAGTCGCGCGGTGCCGGTCCTGAGCAAAATGATCCCGAGTACAGCGCCAGCAGCAATCAGCAACCAACCAGCCCGCTGCAAGAGCGTGCTGTCTCGAAAAAAGCGCGCAAGTACCGGTATCAGCAGAATCGTCGCAACGACTCCAGCGAAGGCATGCAGCAGCACTACGCCCGCGTAGAAAATTGTCGGTTGCGGAAATGCGTAGAGGTAGCCCGCGGAAACAGCGAGAAAGACAATCAGCCAGAACAACGTCCGCTGAACCAAGCCTCCGGCGGGTGAGTGCTGTCGCATCAGAGATGGAAAATGATTGCCTTTAAGATTTCGCCCCACAGTGGAGGCAATCCCGTGCGTCCAAGTTACTTACGTGCCGCTCCATCGGGGAATAACATAAAACAACTATCGCCTGACGAAAGCCCGTCAACCGATTGGCGGTTTTTCCCACGATCCGCGCTCTCGCTCCAACAGGGCTGCGACAGAAAGCACCAACTCCTCTTGCCACGGGAGTCCGACAACCTGCACGCCAATCGGCAGGCCCTCGGCCGATCGGCCGATCGGAACAGCCACCCCGGGATTGCCCAGCAAGTTGAAGAATTCCGTATAGCTCCACGCATCCAGGTACTCGACCTTTTTGCCCTCGATCTCCCAGGTACGCTCACCATGCCGGAAGGCCGGAATCGCCGCCACCGGACACAAGAGAATGGGATACCGCTGCATCTGAGCGCAGAATCGTGCCCGCAACAGATCGCGCCTCACCCAGGCATCCAGCAAGGCCTCAGAATCCAGCGCAGGTTCGGCATCAGACCACCGGAGAAATTCTTTCAGGAGCGGACTCATCTCAGACTCGCGGCCTTTGAACATCGGCCGCAACAGCATTCCTCCGGCGACTACGAAATATTTGCGCCAGAGTTCCCGTGCTTCTTCAAGTCCTTCCGGCCGGAAGCATTCGACGTTGAATCCCGCATCTCGCAACGCTTGCGCAGCGGTGCGCACGGCCTCGCGAGTTTCTGGAGTAACGGGCGTGCGGCCATCGTCTTCGAAATATCCGAGGTTCAGCTTCTTGATTTCATGCTCCGGCGGCCAGCGTACCGGAACTGGCGCTGCCCAAGTGTCGCCCACGTCGGGCCCTTGCATCACATCGAACAGAACCTTCAAATCTGCAACCGTCCGCGCCATCGGCCCCACGACACCGATCAAAGCGAACGGTCCGGCGGAAACAGGAAAATGTCCGGTACTCGGAATTCTTCCCGGAGTCGGCTTCAGCCCGCAGATTCCGCAGAAGTGGGCGGGCACGCGAATCGAGCCTCCACCATCGCTGCCAACTCCGCCAGCCGACATGCCTGCTGCAATCGCCGCGGCTTCTCCGCCGCTCGAGCCTCCGGGCGTGCACTCGAGGTCCCACGGGTTGTTCGAGCGGCCGTTAAGAAGATTATCTGTTTCCCACGCCATCAATAGCTCGGGAGCATTCGTCGTGCCCAGAACAATCGCACCGGCGCTCTTGAGTCGCCTCACCAGCGGGGCATCTTCCTCCGCGATAGATCCCGCTCTTAGCCGCGTCCCAGCCTCACAACGCATCCCCTTCACACTGATCGAACTCTTTATGCTGACCGGGACGCCGTGCAGCGAGCCGAGCATTTGCTTGCGCATCGAAGCATTCTCGGCTTCGCGAGCGGCCTTTCGTGAAGCATCTGAATCGAGCTGCACGAAGGCGTTGAGTCGTGGATTCAATCTTTCGATCTGCTCCAGATGCGAATTCACGATTTCGACGGGAGAGATCTTCTTCGCGCGGATCTGCTCCGCCATAGCCGCCGCCGAGAGAAAGTTAATCTCGCTCATGCAACCTCACCCGCATGGCGCGATCCAGCATCCGCTTCTCTTCCACTGTGAGAGCGCGATGTTCTCCTTTTGCGAGATCGCCCAGCGTCAGAGGTCCAATGCCGACACGAACCAGGCGCAATACCTCTACCCCCAAGGCCTCCATCATGCGCCGAATCTGACGGTTCTTGCCCTCATCCAGGACAACCTCAAGCCAGCAATTCTTCTCGCCCGCTCGCAGCAGGTTTACATGCTTTGCTCGTAGCGCCACCCCATCGTTTGCCTTCACACCTCGAAGCAAAGCCTGCACAAACTCTTTGTCGGGCAGGGTCCCGATCTTTACATGGTAGGTCTTATCAAGATGCGTCTCCGGAGCCGCTACGTGAGCGCCCCACTCAGAGTCGTTCGTAAGCAGCAGCAAGCCTTCACTAGCCTTATCCAGCCGGCCCACCGGAGCAACCCAGGATTCACCCGGTTCAGGCAACTTCGCCTCCGCGTCAGAACGCTCGCCCAAAATCGTATAAACCGTTTCCCGGCCTTTTTCATCCGACGCCGTCGTCACCACACCGCGAGGCTTGTTCAGCATGAAGTAGATTTTTTCGCTCGCCCTGACTTCCTTGCCATCGACCGCAATCTGACTTCGGCCGTGAACAGGATTCTCGGGATTGCGGCTGATCTTCCCGTCGATGCTGACGCGGCCAGCTAGAATCAAAGCTGCCGCATGCGATCGTGAGCAGTAGCCGAGCTTTGACAAGGCTCGGGCCAGGCCAATCTTGCGATTTGTTTTCTGGCGCACCGGATCATGCTACCCGATTCTTTCTTCTGAATCCGTGAAGGCCCACCTCACAAATCGGTCCGATGCACAACGGGCAATGCAGAATCGAGCGAACGCTTGCTACGATGTTTACCGCAACCGATTTAGAGATAAGGAGACAACAATGGCCCATCAACATCCCCCACGTTTCTTGAAGATCGTAGACGATGCAAAGACGCGCGTGCGCGAAACCAACGTCGAAGAGGTAAAGCAGAAGATCGATCGCGGCGACAAATTCGCTCTGATCGATGTACGCGAGGAAAGCGAATTCGCGAAAGATCACCTACCGGGTGCCATCCATCTCGGCAAAGGTATCATCGAGCGCGATATCGAAGCGCGCGTCCCCGACCTTAATGCCGAGATAGTGTTGTATTGCGGCGGTGGATTCCGGTCCGCGTTGGCGGCCGACAATCTGCAGAAGATGGGGTATACCAATGTCATCTCGATGGACGGCGGCATCCGCGATTGGCGGGATAAAGGCTATCCACTGACAAATCGCCAATGACAAGAATCTAAGCGCGGCTTACTGGCCCAGGGTGTGTATTAAGCATGTACTTACGGTTGTTTCCTACGTGTACTTGTGCGCCCTCCGTGGCGAATTAGGACCATGCACCTTGTATTCTTGACATCCCCCAGGTCGCATTAGAAACTTCCAATACACAAATTCGTTTCCCACCAAACGTCGCATAGCCACTTAGCCCCCATAAGGAGAATCAAGGGTATGAGACACCTGTCAAATACATCGACGAGACTATTCGTATTTGCCTTCGCCTTCGTTCTGGCGTTCGCGCTCTCGGCAAGCTCGCCCGCTCACGCCCAGACCTTCACCATCCTTCACAACTTCGCCAGCAGCGACGGCAGCGCCCCACTCGCGGGCCTCGTCATGGATGCCAAACAAAATCTCTACGGCACCGCCAGCAGTGGCGGAGAATACAACGGCGGCGTGATCTTCAAAGCCTCCCGAAGCGGCGCGGAAATGGTTATGCACAGTTTCGGCAGCGGAACAGACGGGTCGAGTCCAGAAGGTAGCCTGATCATCGACTCGGCTGGCAATCTGTATGGCACTACTTTCGCCGGCGGCGCGGCCGGCGCTGGAACCGTATTCAAGATCTCCTCGAACGGAAAAGAGAGCATCCTTTACAGCTTTGCGGGCGGCGACGATGGCGCCAATCCCGTCGCCGGCCTCACTATCAACGCGTCCGGCAATCTCTACGGCACTACCTCCAGCGGGGGAGCTTATAACTCCGGCACAGTATTTGAAGTCAGCTCCACCGGCCAGCACACCACACTCTACAGCTTCGGCAGCATAGCGAACGATGGAACCGATCCCGTAGCCGGCGTCACGCTCGACCCCAAAGGCAATCTCTATGGCACGGCTTCCGCGGGCGGCTCTTACGGCTATGGAACCGTTTTCGAGTTAAAGTATTCGGCCTCCGGTTTCACGGAAAACATTCTGCACACTTTCGAGATGCAGAACGACGGTGGAACGCCCTACGCTGGATTGATCTTCGATCGCTCCGGCAATCTCTACGGTGCCGCCACGCAAGGCGGCGACGGCTCGGGCGGAGGCGGCACAGTTTTTGAATTGACCAGGTCGGCCGGCAACTGGACATTCAATGTGCTCTATGGCCTGGCAGGATGGGGCATCTCCGGAACATTCCGCAATCTACTGTTCGATGCCTCCACCGGCGTGATCTACGCCACCACGCATTGCGACGGCGCGTATAGCTCGGGAACCGTTTATTCGCTCACGCCTTCGGCCGGATCGTGGTCTTACACCGAGCTCTACACGTTCACAGGTGGAACCAACGGTTACTACGTCTTCAGCAATCTGGTCATGGATAAAAGCGGCAGCCTCTACGGCACAACCAACACGGGTGGCGCCAACGGCTACGGCGAAATCTTTAAGGTGGCGCCGTAGCGGTAAAGGTACGGCGGACGGCCCCAACCGCCGGCAAATAGTCCGCAGTAATGGGCATGTGGTTCGTCCGTTTGGCGACCTGCGAAAATTGGTGAGTCTTCTCGCCCCGCGCCTTCACTGGCGGGGCGAGAGATTTTCACCCGGCAAGACTCCTCGTTGAGCAGACGGAGCCGATGCCGCTAAGTGAAGCGATTTCCTCGCCCGTCGGCTCGCGACCGGGCCCTTCTGTGGTAAGCTCCGGCCTTCTTACCGCTCTATGAACCGTCGCATCTTCTTCTGGTCGCTCACCTCAGCCCTCGCAGGCTTTCTCTTCGGCTTCGACACAGTTGTCATCTCCGGAGCGGAAAAAACTATACAAAACCTGTGGGGATTGAGCCCCGGCGTTCACGGCATTGCAATGGCCTCGGCGCTCTACGGCACCGTGGTTGGCTCGCTTCTCGGCGGCTGGCCCGCCGACCGCTTCGGGCGCAAAGCCACGCTGCTCTGGATCGGAATTCTTTACGTCGTGGGCGCGGTCGGTTCCGCCCTGGCCACCAACGTCGGCATGTTCATTGCAGCTCGCGTGATTGGAGGGCTCGGCATCGGCATCTCGACCGTCGTCGCGCCCATGTACATCTCCGAGATCGCGCCGCCGCGGCATCGTGGACGGCTGGCAGGAATGTTCCAATTCAATATCGTTTTCGGCATCCTGATGGCTTTCGTCTCGAACGCTCTGCTCGCTGGCGTCGGCGAAAACGCCTGGCGCTGGATGCTCGGGGTAGCCGCGTTCCCTTCGCTACTCTACGCACTACTCTGCTTCGGGCTTCCCGAAAGTCCACGCTGGCTCCTGAGCCGCAAGGGTGACCGCGAGACGGCTTTGCGAGTTCTGCAACGGATAGAGCCTGGCGCCTCGCAAGATGACGTAGCGGCCGCGGCGGACACGATTTCGGCGGCTGCATCTTCGGAGCAAACCTCCTCATCCGGACATTTCTGGACGAAGCGTCTGAGCAAACCCATCCTGCTCGCAATCTTGATTGCATTTTTTAATCAGATGTCCGGCATCAACGCGATTTTGTACTTCGCTCCGCGCATCTTCGAACTCACCGGTTTAGCGGCAAAAGCCGCGCTGCTGCAATCCATCGGCATCGGCGTTACCAATCTCGCTTTCACTTTTATCGGGCTCTGGCTCATTGACCGGCTGGGACGGCGCACGCTTCTCTACATCGGCTCGTTCGGCTACATCACGTCGCTCGGCCTGGCAGCCTGGGCATTCTTTACCAATCATTTCTCCATTGTGCCGGCCTGCATCTTTGGATTCATCGCCGCCCACGCCATCGGCCAGGGGGCGGTGATCTGGGTCTTCATCTCCGAGATATTTCCCAACCGGCATCGCGCCGAAGGCCAGGCGCTCGGCAGCTTCACCCACTGGATCTTCGCCGCCCTGCTCACAACTTTTTTCCCCAAGATGGTCACCGCGTTCCCGCCCGGCTACGTTTTCTCGTTCTTTGCCGGCATGATGGTTTTGCAATTGATCTGGGTGAAGACCGTGGTTCCGGAAACGAAGGGTGTCTCGCTGGAGCAGATACAGAAACAGTTGGGGATCGCATGAAGCCTGCGCTCGGATCTTCAAATCGATCCGGACGGGAAGGTCGCTACTGCAGCTTCCCGTACTCCGCTTTCGCTTCTTTGAGTATCGGAATGCCGGGGTCACCATCTTTCCACAACGCGAGAAAGTTTTTATAAGCTGCCAGTGCCTGTACGCGCGCGGCATCGGCATCAGCACCCCGCGAGGTTCTCGCCTGCAAAGCATTGCCGCGAGCTACGCCCAGATGCGCCAGCGCTTCCGTCCAGCAATTCCATACAATCCCGCTGTGGTCGAGAATCTTCTGAAACTCCGCGGCGGCAGGTTTGCCTTGTCCCGCCGCAAGGTATGCTTCTCCCCGCACATAAATTGGATAGAGGCAGGAGATGCTGACGTCGAAGGGAATTTGTCCTAACTCCAGAAGCGAATCAGTTTGCGGTGAATTCGCTTGCAGGGCATTCAAGGCCTGCGCCGGGTTCTTCTTGTCCAGCGCCAACTGCCCTTGAATGGCCGGAAGCCAAAGCGATTGCAGTTGCGTGTCGAGCGGAAAGCGCTTCGCTAAATCCTGCGCAAGCGATTCGGCTCCCGCCGCGTCGCCCGCCAGGGCCAGCGCCAGGGCCGCTTCGCTTTCCACGCCCTGACTCGACGGAGCGAGCTTCAAAGCCTCTGCCGCATCCCGCAGCGCGTCCGCGCGATTGCCGTATGCAGCTTCACGCTGAGCCGCAATCGCCTGCCACAGAGCACCGTTTTCCCGGCTGTCCGTTCGGATCGCCGACTCGACCGCCCGCTTGCTCAACTCCTGCGCCCGCTCCGCATGGCCGGCATAAGCTTCACTGTTCGAGGCCAGTTCCAATCCCCAAGTCTCGTAATCGGGCTTGGCCGCATACCACTGTTGCTGTTCCATCATCCCCGCGGAGTCTGCTCCTGAAAAAACCAAAGCATAAGCGGTATTGTGCATGCTTAAGCTGTCGAGTTTGCGAGCCTGCGCATCGCGAATCGTCTGCCGCGTATCATCGAGGCGCTGCAAAGCAAGTAGGTCATTAGCCAGATTCGCGTACCCACCTACCTCGTCCGGCGCAAGTTGAATCGCGTGGCGGGTCATCTCTTCCGCCTTTTCGTATTGACCCTGTGCTGCATAAGCGAGCCCCAAACCGCTGTAGCCTGCGCTATCGCGTGGATAGCTCTCAATCTCCTCCTGATAGGTTTGCCCGGCCTTCTCCGGTTCGCCCGTAACGTTGGTGTAGTAGTTTGCGACGATCGACAGCCTCTCGCGTTCGCTGGCATGTTCGCGCAACTCGAATGCCTTGGTGAAATACTCTCCGGCTCGTCCGACTTCACCTAGACTCTGGTAGTCCGCGCCCACGGCCTTGTAACCCATGGCAAAATTCGGATCCATTTGAATCGCCCGCTGATGATAAGGCAGGGCTGCAGCCGTACCTTTCTCGCGATAAGCTTTTCTACCCAGCGTGTACGCCTTCAGAGCCTCCAGTGAAAATGTGGTCGCCTGCACCAGCGGAACATCGAACTTTTGAACCGTCGCGAGCGATTCACCCATCTCGGCGCGCAACCCGGAAGCCGCGTCGCCCAGCGCGTCAAGCACCTTCTCTTTTGACGCAGCGGTGACTTGCTCCTGCGCCAGCGTGTCTCCGTTCTGGCAATTCACCGCCTTCAATCTCATCACATATTCGCTGCCCAGGCTGCCAACCATTCCGGCAATGTAAGCCTTGCTGCCGGTACGCATACAAAGCTCGCGCGCTACCTCCGGCGCGAGTTTCGTGCCCGCCGGTCGCGTCATCAGCTTCAGAGTCTTCGAGACTGCGCCGTCGGAAAGCACATTCAGGAAAGGCGATTGCCGTAGAGAGACGTTGAGCGCCGTTTTCAAGGTGTCATCGAATATCGGATCGCCGGTACTATTTTCAAAATCGGCGAGAACAATAGTGTCCTTCTCGGTGAGGCGGTGTGCGGCCTGACGCAAGCGGTAATAAAACGCTCCCGCAATTGCAACTGCGGCCAGCAGCACAACTGCGAGAACCAAAAGTTTCCAGAGCTTCGTGCCCGCGGCAGGAACCTCTGCGGCCTTCACTGCGCTCGCTGAGCGAGATGAAGACTGAGAAGCAGTAGCCAGAGCAGGCGAAGAACCAGATGCCGGGACCGGTGATTGCATGGCCTGAGAACCGCTCTGCTGCGCGTGCGCCAGGCCTGAACCCGAAGCGATCGCTCGTCCTGTCTCCGTATCCCGCTTTAGCCTTTGCAACTCAGAGCGCATTTCGGACGCATGTTGATAACGGAGTTCGCGATCTTTTTCCAGAGCGCGGTTGATGATCCGTTCGAGTTCGGCCGGCACGCTGTGATTCAGCCGCACCATGGCCACCGGAGCGCGGTTCACAATGGCTTCGCAGATCATCGCCGAACTCTCTCCGTGAAACGGCAAATCGCCGGTCGCCATCTCGTAAAGCACCGCTCCAAACGAGAACAGGTCGGTTCGTGCATCCAGTTCCCTGGCTCGCACCTGCTCCGGCGACATGTACGCAACTGTTCCGAGCATCGTGCCCGGGCTGGTCAGGTGCTCCGGCTCCTGAGTCTGCGTAAGCAGTGACGCAATCCTGCTCGAAGAGCTGGTCGAAAGATTTACCTTCGCCAGCCCAAAATCGAGAATTTTGGCGTGTCCGCGTTTGGTGACGAAAATGTTTGCCGGCTTGATGTCGCGGTGAACAATTCCTTCCGCATGGGCGGCATCGAGCGCGTCGGCAATCTCGATGGCAAGCGACAGAATCAGTTCGGTATCCATCGGACGGCCGCCGATGCGGCTCTTCAGCGTCATGCCCTCGAGAAACTCCATGGCGATGAAGTTCTGGCCATCCTGCTCGTCGATTTCAAAAACCATGCAGATGTTGGGATGATTCAAGGCCGAAGCAGCCTGGGCTTCGCGTTCGAAGCGGGCCAGCGCCTGCGCATCCTTGGCAATGTTGTCGGTTAGAAATTTCAGGACGACAAAACGGTGAAGCTTGAGGTCCTCAGCTTTGTAAATCACACCCATCCCGCCACCGCCGAGTTTTTCGACGATACGGTAATGTGAGATGGTCTTACCGATCACTGGCGCGAATCTTACGTCTGAGAAACGGGCAAGTCAATGTGACGACTGTTGTTCCTGAGGGTCGGCATTCCGGGGAACGGCCCCTCGCTGAAAGCGCAATAAATATCAATGCTGCGGCAAAGTTGGCAGTGCAACCTTCTGTTGAATACCCGTGCCCTCGACTACGGTGTAAATGAAATCCGCAGGCATATCGTGGAGAACTTCCGTTTCGCCGTTAGGCCAACGAATACTTGCTTCATTTATTTTCTCGTTCGTGCCCAACCCAAAATGCAGCCGCAAATCGTTTTGCGAAAGATAGCTTGCCCCTCCGCGAACTTCATCGATCTGCACCAGCGCCCCCGATTTGACGGTCACGCGCGCCCCAATCGCGGCCTTATTGCTCTTTGTCCCGAGCAATTTGAACAGCACGCGATGGTTGTTGCTCTGCGTGCGGTTCATCAATAACGACGGCGGCTCCCCCACGTTCAGGACGACGATATCCACGTTCCCATCATTGTTGATATCGCCAAAAGCGGCGCCCCGCCGAGATTGTGGCGGCATACTAGTTAGCGCCTCCGAAACGTCGTCAAACGTCCCATCCCGATGATTGCGGAAAAGCAGCATCGGCTGTCGATAAGGAGTACCGCCGGGAATCGTATCCACCTGCGGATACACGTGGCCGTTGGCGACAAATAAATCCAGCCAGCCATCGTTATCCATGTCGAAAAACGCCGTCCCCCAACTCACGTAAGGATATGTCGGCTTCATCAGCTTCGCGCGCACGCTGACGTCGGCAAAATTCTCCTTGTCGAGATTGCGATAAAGAGTGGTGCCCTGCTCCACAAAATTTGTCACGACCACCGACAAGCGGCCTTCGTGCAAATAATCGCCCCAATCGACTCCCATCGAACCCTGTTCCAGGCCATCTCCGCTCAGAGCCACGCCCGAAAGCAAGCCAACATCTTCAAATGTCCCATCGTGCTTGTTGTGATACAGAAAATTTGGCCCGGCATCGTTTGCGACATACAGATCGGGCCAGCCGTCATTGTCATAATCGCTCCAGGTCGCTCCCAAACCGTAATAATGATGCGGATCGTCGACGCCCGCTTTTTTCGAAACTTCCTCGAACGTGCCATCGCCCCTGTTGTGAAAGAGCAAATCGGATTCCCCCGGCATGCCCCAGGGTCCACACTGCACCAGCACTCCCTTGAAGCGGCAAAAGCGGGGGTCGTTGCCAAACTGTGGCAGGTTGTCGATATCTACGTGAACGTAACGCGAAACAAATAGATCGACCTTGCCATCGCGATCGTAGTCCGCCCAGGCCGCTCCGGTGCTGAATCCACCCGCGCCGACGCCGGCTTTTTCGGTCACGTCTTCAAATTTGCAGTCGCCCAAATTGTGGTAGAGAGCGTTGCCGCCAAACCCTGTGACGTAAACATCCTGCAGCCCGTCGTTATCGTAATCGGCCACGGCCACTCCCATGCCCCAGCCTTTGTGCGTCAGCCCGGCAGCTTTCGTGATGTCAGTGAATTTGACTTCGCTGCCGCTCGAATCCGAATCCTGATGATAGAGCGTAATCAGCAAATCCCCGCCGTGCCGGTACCGATCAACCGTCGATCCGTTCACCGTGATGATGTCGAGTTTGCCGTCGTTGTCGCAATCGATCAGCCCCACTCCCCCGCTCATCGACTCGACAATGTATTTCTTGTCAGGGGAAGAAATGTGCGGCACCGTCAGGCCGGCTTTCGACGCAATGTCCTCGAACTGCGGTGCTGCCTCAGCGATTGACTCTGCTTTTTTCTGCGGCACAGCAGACGGCGGAGATTTCGGGAGATGCGCCTGCGCGTCGAGATGGGCAACCGACAAGAAGACCATCGGAAGGCACAAGGTCCAGCGTAAAACCAGAGCACGCATGCGAAGTGCGATTATAACGTCCGCGCGAAGTGATGATCTGAGGAGGCGTCGCAGAGTGGAAGGAATAAAGAAGAAAATCAGCAATTCTGAGCGCAAAACAAAACGCCCCAGACTCGATTTGAGTCTTGGGACGTATGTTGATCAGCCCTCCCCCAAGTGCTGCTCGAAAACAAGACTACTTCACGACCCGAAACTCGTGAATGGCCCGTGCGTGCCACTGTATGGCACGAAGGTGGAATACAGATAACTTACTGCAAATAAATGCCTTAAGCGATTACCGGAGCTGTATGGACCCCCACCGAGCCGAAAACTCGCCGATAGCGCTCGATTTCCGCAGGCGGCCCCAGCGCTTTCGCTGAATTATCCGAAAGTTTCACCGCCGGTTTCCCTTCAACAGTCGACACTTTGCTGATCAAACTGATCGGTTCGAAACCATTATCGCCGCTCGGATCGCAATCGCGAAAATCGTTCGTCAACAGAGTCCCCCAACCAGCGCTGAAACGAATGCGCGGGCCCGGAGTCCACAACCGCGAATCGGCAAAATCCGCGGCGCTATGAAAATCGCGCGCCGTTATTCCTCGTGCCAGCGTGCCGCCAAAGTATGCATGCAATCCTAGGATGTCGTGGACATCGAGTGCGTCGGAAGCAATCAACAGTTTGGAGTGCGGATCGCGTCCGCGCTCCTTCAGCCATTCGATATATTCATCGCCGGCAATGTACGGATCCTTGCTGTCGACGCGCTGCCCTGTCCAATCCGCCGCCCAATCCGGAGCACCTTCCAGAAACTGCGTCGTACCGAACGTGTCGGGAAGCATTATGCGCAACGCGCCCGCATAAGTGTCCTGCCACATCTCGAGAACTTTGTATTGCGAGGCCTTCAAGGCTTCGTCATCCGGCGCAAGCGCCGCCATCACCATGGGAATTTCATGCGCATTGGTGCCAATCGCTTCGAGGTCATGCTTGTGCGCCAGAAAAGCATTCGAGGTTCCGATAAAGCCGCCGGCCAGGTTCGAAGCCATCGCCCGCACCACGTATTCCTGCCACAGAAAACTATGTCGACGGCGCGTTCCAAAGTCGGCGATGGTCAGCCGAGGCACTCCGCGCAGGCGTTCGATCTTGCTCCACAACCGCGTCTTCGCCTTGGCATACAGAATGTCGAGTCCAAATTCGCTCAGCCGTTTCACATTCGCCCGGGTTCGCAGCTCATTGATAATCGAAAGCGAATAAAGCTCCCACATCGTGGTCTCTGTCCACAGGCCGTCAAACGATAGATGAAACGGTTTGCCCGGCGCCGAAACCTCGTAATCGGATAGCCGGAAGTCGCGCTCCAGCCACTCGAGAAACGCCGGCTGAAAAATTCCGCGGCTGCCATAAAACGTATTGCCGGCCAGCCACACCAGCTCAGACTTGCGAAAGCGAAGATTACGGGCATGGTCGAGCTGCGCGAGAAGCTCTTCGCGCCGGAAGATATCGATAGGGCCACCCGAACGGCTGGATACTGAAAAGGAAACATGCGTCTTCGGAAAATGTTTCCAGATAAACTGCAGCATCAGCAGCTTGTAAAAATCGGTATCGAGCAGAGACCGGGTGACCGGGTCGAGTTCCCAGTTGTGGTTATGCGCCCGCTCGGCGAAGTTCACGATCATACTTCTCTATCGTCGTACGCGCGGCAAGAGAAAAGCAAATCGTGACACGTTACAAAAGGGATCAGGCAGGTATTCCTTTGAAAATAAAACTCCCCTCGCACCTCGCCAAGGGGAGTTTTGCTGTTCATGCGTTACTTACGACCCTTCCGTCGAGTGCAACACCCGGAAAGTATTTCCGCCGTTCGACCACACCAGCAGCAAAGCGTCTTGCCCCTTCGGCACGTTCGAGAGCGCTTCTTTCACTTCAGCCGCGTTCTGCACCTTGTGCCGGTTCACTTCAAGAATGATGTCGCCTTGCTGCAATCCGGCATTATCCGCCGCGCTTCCCGGCTGAACCTGCTCGACCACAGCTCCGTGAAGATCGCCAGGCGCCTGAATCTGCCCGCGGATTTCCGGGGATAGATCGGTAATGCCGATGCCCCAGCGCATTTTGCCCTGGCCCTCGGCATTCTTTCCGCCTTGATCGGGGCCGCTACCCAGTCCCACTAACGTAATCGACAGGCTCATGCTCTTGCCATTGCGCAGCAGATCGACTGTGATCTTCGTTCCCGGCTGTTTCTGGCCAACCGTCACTTGCAGTTCGCCGGCGTCGGAGATTTTCTCTCCATCGATTGCCGTAATGACGTCGCCGATCTGCAAGCCTGCCTTTGCCCCGGGCGAGTCAGTTTCGACTTCCGTAACAACGGCTCCGGTCGCATTCGATTCGTCGAAGAACTTCGCGTTCTCCGGCGTCACATCTGTCACGCCGATCCCAATGCGGCCATGGCTCACTTTGCCGTATCGGATCAGCGCGTCGACCGTCGGCTTGGCAATCTGCGCAGGAATCGCAAATCCCATGCCCGAGAAAGATCCGGAAGGCGAAATCAGGAACGTGTTGATGCCGACGACTTCCCCGCGAGCATCAACCAGTGGCCCGCCGGAGTTGCCCGGATTAATGGCGGCGTCTGTCTGAATGAACTCGCCCGGCTTGCGTGGATCGCTCGAATCAGGATTCTGGCGATTCACCGCGCTCACGATTCCGCGCGTCACCGTGAATCGGAATCCGTAAGGATTGCCGAAAGCCAGCACCGTCTGGCCGGGCCGCACTTCCTTCGAGTCTCCCCATGGCACGCTGGCGAGGTTGTTTGCGTCGACTTTGATCACCGCGAGGTCAGTCAGTGGATCGGTACCGATCAGCTTCGCTTTCAGCACCCGCCGGTTGCTGGTGGTTACGCGAATGTCGGTCGCCCCGTCGACGACGTGATTATTCGTCACGATATAACCATCGGGAGAGATCACTACGCCGCTGCCCAATCCGTGCTCGATCTGCGGCTGCTGCTCGCGCATGTGCGGGCCGAAGAATTGGCCGAAGCCTCCGCCGAACGGGTCGCCCTGTCCGAAGAACCGCTGCATATCGTGCGGCATCTGCTGACCGGCAGCGTCGGCCTTGGTTTTCGACGTCACGGTTACGTTGACCACCGCCGGGGTCACATGCGCGGCAAGATTCTCCATCGCATGATCGAGAGCCAGCAGCGCGCTCACGCTGTCGGCATCGAGCGGCGGCGCCGCCGGAGCCGATGCCGCAGCATTTGCCGCCGCTGGTTTGGCAAACTCATAAGTGGTGAACGAAGCGGCGAGCGCAACCGCCAGCACCGGTCCTCCCAGCCGGGTCGCCCATCGCTTCGAGAAATGTTGGCTGATCCACGTTCTTGCATTCATATACGTTTTTCCTTTTCTGTTGAATTTCGTTAGAGCTTTGCACCAATTTCCAATTTCACGATCAACTAATTAATTAGTTATTGTCGGTAAAAAAATTTCCTTACATCCTGTTAAATCTCCTTGTGAAGAATCTCGCTACGGGACATCGATGCCGGCCGCAGAACCACAAATCGCCATACCTGGATTTCATAGATTTGCTCAACCCTCACATTCGCCCCACCCCGATCCACCACCATGAACACGGCCTCGGTTGAAATCACCGGCACAACCCGCAAGCTAGCCAGGCGCAGCAATGCCGATTCTCTGACTGCTTGATCCTGCGCCCTGGAATTCTTTAAATCGGCAGGCAGCCGGCCCGCACCAGCAGTCACTGCATTCTTTCTGTGAAGAATGAAAGGAGTTACCTTTGGCCGCGCCGCAATCTCAGAAGCCTGCACGCTCTTGAACGCTGCCTCGTGCAGCATCGGGTTCGGGGAGATCGAATTTCCCGAAGCCGTCAACGCGACGCTCGACTGCGCTGGCGACGCATCCTTGAATGCCACCAATTGCGGCTCTCGCGAAACCATGAGACCACACAAGCCGGCAAAACCAGCCAGGGTTGCGGCAGTCTTCCAGCCGGCCCGCTTCCCAACCGGCCGGTTCGCGTCGAGGATCTGCGCGACCCGCAACGAAGTCTGCCGCACGCGCCCGAGAGCGGCCTGTGCCAGCGCCAGGCCGCGCCGAACTATGCTCTTCTCGGCGATGTGAGCGAGGCACTCCGCGTAGGCGCGGGGTTTCAGCGTTTCCGCGAGCACAGCGTCGTCGCAGGCCATCTCCCGCTCTAGCGAGATCTTTCGTTCGATCCACCACACCGCCGGATGAAAAAAGAAGACTGCCTTCACCACTTGCTGCAGCAGATTGGTCCAGTCGTCGCGTCGGCGCAAATGGGCCAGTTCGTGCAACAAGACCTGATTAAGTTCCTCGCCGGAAAGTTCTTCGATTGCCCAGGCCGGAACCACGACAACAGGATGGATCAAGCCAATCGCCGCGGGCACCCGCACCCGGTCGGATGTGCACAACGCGACAGCCCTGCCTTCCTTGTAACGCGCGAGGGTTTCTCGCACCTGGCAATCGAGTTCGTTCACATCGACTCGCGCCAAGGTTTCGCGAAATACGTGAAGCCGCCAGAGCCCAAGACCAATTCTCAGGAGAAAGCAACCCGCGATCCCCGCCCAGAGCCCGAACAAGTAAACTGCCCAGGAACCCGGCACGGTAAGGGCGGCAGGCTTCGCGCCTTCAAGAATCCCACCATGCGGCCGGCTCACGGCGCTCAACAACGGCGAAATGCCAATCGCAATCAGCGCCGAAAACCATATTGCAAATCTCGCCGACGAACCCTGTCGCCGTGACAGGCCTGCGATCAGCGCCGCCACCGCAAAGATCACCGTCCCCTCAAGCAGACAGTCCACGATTCGTGTGACGGAGATCTCAGCCATCGCGCGCATTCCAAACGCGTCCATCATCGTCCGTTCACTTGCTCCCTTCCAGAAGACGGCGGAGACGCTCAATTTCTCCTGCGTCGATGCTCTTGTCTTCCAGAATGTTCATCACCAGCAACTCGTGCGAGTTGCCAAAAAAGCGGCTCACCAGCCTCCGCACCTCCGACCGCGTAGCATCCTCACGCTGAACTTGCGGAGTGTACACGTGAGCCCGCCGGTCCTTCTCGTGCCTCACGTACCCCTTTTTTTCCAGGATGCGAACCATCGTCAAGACGGAGTTGTATGCCAAAGGTGGCTTCTCCAACATGGACTCCAGCACTTCGTGAACCGTCGCCGACCCTCTCTGCCAAAGCACATTCATAATGCGCAACTCGGCTTCGGTCAGCGTTACAGACTTGTTCCTCGCCAATTTCCTCTCCAGACCTTCCTTGTGAAGTTGGACGAACGGGCCTAAAAAACGTCAACTAAACAATTAGTTGCTTCCTGTGGATTCCGCGTTGCCCGGACCGGGAATTCGATTTTGCAGTCGGCAATAAATGCAGAAACGCAGCCTTTACAATGAGGTATGGGAGGTTCCAGTTTTGTCGCGTCTTCCAGGGTCTCGATTCTTTTGATCCGCATCTCACTGCGGATTCCGGCATTTGAGACAAAATTGAGCCAGAACAAAAACATAGGATGAAGACTTCCGAGCCGATCCAAGCCGCAGACGTGTTACCCCAGGATCGTTTCAGCCGCGTATCCCATGCCTGGCGGGCGCTTCGGCATCGCAACTTCCGGCTGTTTGTCTCCGGCCAGAGCATCTCCCTGATTGGCACCTGGATGACGCGCGTGGCCACGAGTTGGCTCGTCTACCGCCTCACCGGGTCTGCCTTGTTGCTTGGCATCGTCGGGTTCGCCGGACAGATCCCAACTTTCCTTTTCGCGTCTTTCGCCGGAGTTCTGGTCGACCGGCTCGAGCGCCGCAAAATCCTCGTCTGGACCCAAACTCTGGCCTCCGTGCAATCGTTCGCGCTCGCGGTCTTGACTCTCGCGCACCGGATCAACATTCACGAAATCATCGCGCTCAGCATTCTCCAGGGAATGATCAACGCCTTCGATATGCCCGGCAGGCAGGCATTCCTGATGCAGATGGTCGAGGACAAGCTCGATCTCGGAAATGCCATCGCCATCAATTCTTCTATGGTCAACATGGCGCGGCTGATCGGTCCGGCGCTCGCCGGCTTGATCATTGGCGCCGCTGGCGAAGGATATTGTTTCACCATCGATGGCGTGAGTTACCTCGCGGTAATCGCCTCCCTGCTGATGATGCGCGTCAAAATCGCGCCCTCCTCCAACGCCCGCAGTTCGGTGTGGGACCAGCTCAAGGAGGGCTGGATCTATGTTGCGGGATTTCCTCCGGTCCGAATCATTCTCACACTCTTCGCTCTACTCAGCCTCATGGGGATGCCCTTCACCGTACTTATGCCGATCTTTGCATCGAGCGTGCTCCATGGCGGCCCTCACACGCTTGGCTTTCTTCTGGGCGCCTCCGGAATCGGCGCGCTCGTTTCGGCGGTTTCTCTCGCCCTTCGCAAGAATGTCCGCGGCTTGACCACTATGATTCAAATCTCGGCTGCCCTCTTTGGATTCGGGCTAATCTGCTTCGGCCTGTCGCGTGCGCTATGGCTGTCGATGCTTCTGATGCTGGTAGTAGGATTCGGCATGATGCAGGGCATGGCGGCCAGCAATACCATCATTCAAACGCTGATTCCGGAAGACAAGCGCGGCCGCGTCATGAGTTACTACACCATGGCTTTCGTGGGGATGGCGCCATTCGGCAGCTTGCTGGCCGGCGCCCTCGCCCACAAATTCGGAGCGCCTCACGCGGTGATGATCACGGGAGCATTTTGCGTTGCGGGATCGGTCTGGTTCACCTCGCAGTTGAAGTCGATCCGGAAGATCATGCGCCCGATTTATATCGAGTTGGGCATCATCCAGAGCAACCTCGAACCGGCCATGGAAGACCAGGTCGGGCACTGACTAAGAACTCTCTGGGGCTCCTGACTTAGACTGCCGCAACCACCTCGTAGGGACGCATCATTTCATTGTCCTCGTGCTCGAGGATGTGGCAGTGCCACACATACCGGCCTGCGAAACCAGTGAAGGGAACGATAATTCGAGTGACCATGTGCGGATCGGCTCGCACCGTATCTTTCCACCCCGCTTCGTTGGGTTCGGCTGGCTGCGGCGACCCCAAAAACTGCAGCTGGCGCTTGGTCTGAAACATCCACGGCACGTATGATTGCCGGTCGAGAATCTGGAAACGCACCAGATGCAGATGAATTGGATGGGAGTCGTTCGTCGGATTGATCAGCGTCCAGATTTCAGTCGAACCCAGCACCGGCTTTTCCGTCACCGGCATCTTCCAATTCGAAGCATTCAATAACATCATGACCGGATTGCCGGCCTTGTTCACGTATTCGTTGAGCGTCAACAATCGCGTTTGCACCGCCTGCGACTCCGGGATTTTCGGCACCGGGACCAAGGTCCGCGGCATAGCGCTCGTGTCGGCCACCTTGGCAGACGACACGCGAAATTGCATCACCACAAAGGCATCGTTTTTCAAAACAAGCTGCGTTCCCCGATAATCACTGAAATCAATCACGACATCGGCGCGTTCGGCTGGCGCGATTTCGAGCGTAGTCAGCGGAACCGGCGCGCCCACCAATCCCTGGTCGGTTCCGATCTGATGGAACGGTGCGTTATTCGCAAACGATAAATGATAGAAACGCGCATTCGAGGCATTGAGTACACGGAAGCGATATTTTCTAGGCTCGACTTCGAGATAGGGAAAAAGCTTCCCATTAACCAGAATCGCATTGCCGGAAATTTCCGGAACCCACGGTGATTTTCGATCTGGCGACACCGGATAAAGAAGTTGCCCCTCCCGCGTCAGCAGCCGGTCATAAAGAAGAAGCGGCACCTCGTATTTGCCTTTGGGCAGATTGAGAGCATCCTCGGCCGCGTCTCGAATAAAGAACGTTCCGAACAGTCCGGCATAAACATTCAGGCGATTGATGCCAAGCGTGTGGTCGTGGTACCAAAGCATGGCCGCGTCCTGGTGGTTCGGATAGTAGTAGAGCGACGATTTTCCCGGCACGACCCAATCTTCCGGGTATCCGTCGCTTTCCGGTCCAGTCTTTGCCCCGTGCATGTGCACCACCATCCGAACCGCGGGCATATCGGCCTCGGCTCCGTGAATCGTATGATCCACCGGAAGGAAATGCTCGTTCGGGAGGGCGTTCATCCATTCCACCAGCACGGGTTCGCCGGATCGCGTCTCGAATGTAGGACCGGGTGTCGAGGAACCAAAACTCCAGAACTTCGTGGCCGGCAGATCGCGGTGGACTTTGCTCGCAATCGCCTGCGCTTGAATGCGATAAAACGGAACGCTCAACTTTGCGTCCGCTGGACTGGGCCGGCGTCCTTGAGGTTGCACGACCGAAGGGATCGGAAGCGGGTCCACAAATTCGGCAAGAGTGCTGACATCCAGCGCCGGCGGCAAAGTGGCGACGGCCTGCGCCATGCCGCTGTGCGACATGGAACCGTCCGACATGGCGCTCACCAGCCGGCTTTTACCGGCCGCGATTGTGGTGGCGATCAGGCCTGATTTTTGCAGAAAATTTCGGCGTGTTATCACAGGTATCTTTTGGCCAAGCATACAACAACGGCAAGGCAATGGGCTTGATCGCCCGCGCCTTGCCGTTGTCACTTTACGTTCAGACTATTTATCCACTACTTCGAAGCCCCTACAATCGGTTCGCCCGTATTCGGATTGAGAATGAACAGATCGTTGCTGATCGTCTGGGTGAAATCAAACAAAGAGCTGATCGAGTCTGCAATTCCGTCAAACGAGCCTTGCCCAATGCGCTGTCCATTGAGCCAATTGTCCTCGATAAATCGAATCACCGAGGTTTGATCGGTAACCGAGTGATCGACGAAATTGTGCTTGGCCCATGGTGAGATAACGACCAGAGGTTGCCGCGGACCATAGCCGCATCGTCCCTGTGCGTGCAGGGTTGCCGGGTTAAGGCCGGGGAGCGCCGTGCTGCCGCTTCCGCAGGCTCCGGGACCGGTGAGCGCGTCCGCGGATGTCTTCGATCCGTTCACGATCTGGCCGAGTTGATGATCGTACCAGCCGTCGGAATCGTCATAGAGCACAATTAACGCCGTGTTCGGCCACTCCGGCTGTTGCTGCAGGAAGTTCGACACCGTCACCACGAATTGCTGCTCATCCAGTGGATCCGAGTTGCCCGGATGGGCGTCGTGAATCGAGATGGCTTTGAGGAAACTTACCGTCGGGAAATTGCCGGCTTTCACCGCTGTGAAGAAATCGTCGACGTCATAGTCGTGATTGGCAGGATCACCCGAGAAGCCAATCGTGCTTACCGATTTCGGCCGGGCATGGGTTGGATTTGCAGTCGAAGCATAATACTGGAACGGAGTGTGATGTGGAACATAGTCGCCCTGCGTTCCGACGACCGGCGAGGTCGATTGCCGGTTGCACCCGGTGCTGCCATCGGGATTGACGATGTTGAGATTGAATCCGCCGCCAAACCATCCCCAGGTGATACCAGCCGTATTGAGCAGGTCGCCAATATTTTGTCCGCCCATCTGCGTCTGTTCTCCGCTGGAACTGGAGCACACATCGCCGAGTGGATCGGGGTCTCCGATTACCGAGAATCCGCCGTTTCCATCCGAGATCAGAGCCCCGGTGCCGTTGATGTTCTTCACCACGCCGTTGGTTTGACCGGAAATTAGATTGATCGCGCCTACGGTAGAAGGACCGAAGTTGGTGCTGTACGAGTTATCGCTCATGGCGTAGTGCTGAGCGTAATTCCATAGCGCGGTCACCGTGTTGCCGTCAAAGTAGCCCATCACTTGACCGTTCGTCAGCACGGCCGGCGGCGGAGGGTTGGGCGGCGGCCCGGCGCTGCCGGTGTTGGCGGGAAACAGGTCCATCGCGCCGCCGTCGAATGCCATCTGTTCCGGAGTGTAATCGTGACTCATGTCCTGCGTGTTGGCCTGCGTGCGATCGAATCGGAAGGGATTCGTCGCGCCGCTGCCGTTGAGCGGATTGAGGTTGGGGTTGTTATTAAGAAGCGCGTTGCTCAAGCCGTTTATGGTCGGCGTATTCGGGAGCGCTGTGAACTGCGGCTCGCCCGCGGGATTCAACGCATTTGGATACGTTCCGAAATAATGGTCGAACGACCGGTTCTCTCCGAAAATGATCACAATGTGTTGGATGGGAGTGGTTGTCTTGGCATTGGCGGCGCTGGCTGCCGGAGTCAGCACCGGTCCGGCAACGATGGCTGCGATGAGGCACACAGACAGCAGTTGACGCATAGATCTTGGTCCTTTCGCTGTTGAACGTGAGGGTTGTTACTGAAGTCTCTGCGATGCTAGAGAAGCAACATTACGGAGTGATTAAATTATGTAAAAAATCGCCAGCAATGACCCGCGGTCGCGGTGGGCCGCCGAAGCGCAAGTGCAGGACTCAAGGGTAGCAGTGCAGTTTGAGTCGAAACCTCGAAATCCTTATGCGGCGTCTCCTGAGCGCAGCCGTTTCTCGGGCGTAGCGAAGGATCTCCCGTGTAACCGGCTTTTCGCGTAATCCAAACTGCACCACTACCCCGTGCGGATCCATGTGGCAAGAACGGAAAAAACCGCTTAAGATGTGTGCTCCCTTTCTTCCCGTCACAAACTGGTGCGGCATCGAGTGGGTGCGAGGTTCCCGATGATGACGAACGCAGCCCCAGCACAAAAACGTGCAGGAATAGCTATGAAACAAATCCTTTTTCTGCTGCTTGCGGTCGCAGTGGCGATCGGCGTCATGGTCTCTTCGCCCCTCGCATCTGGAAATGCAGACGAAGCGGCCGCCCCGATCTTCGGAATCAGGATTCCTCCCGGATACCGCGACTGGAGCTTGATCTCTGTAGCCCACGAAGAAGGCAACCTCAACGATATTCGCGCTATTCTGGGCAACGCTGTCGCGATCAAAGCCTACCGGGATGGCAAGCTTCCGTTCCCGGATGGCACAATCATTGCCCGATTGGCATGGAATTACGTTCCGTCGGAAGAAAACAACAAAGCCTTTGGCCGTTCCCAATCTTTTGTGGCTGGCTCCGCCACCAATGTTCAGTTTATGGTCAAGGACTCCAAAAAATATGCCGCGACCGGCGGCTGGGGATTTGCTCAATTCAAAGACGGCAAACCCGATCTCACAGCAGCGCTCAAAACCTGCTTCCCTTGCCACGAGCCCGCCAAAGCTCGCGACTTTGTCTTCACCCGTTACGCTCCTTAAGTCCGGGAACTGTAGCAGGAAGGGAGTCGCTAGCCGCACACCAATCGGCCGCTTCGTCTGGGAATCTCTTAGTTCCTTCCTGTTCGCAGATTTTGGCATCGGCATTCTGGAAGAAATGTTAGGCCGTAGCTTTCGCTTGGCAGGCCTTCAAGAAATTCAGAATCATGTCGACAACCTCTTCGTCGCCGATTGCAGTGTTTATCATCGAATGGTAGATTGCGCGGTCCGGCCATTCGACCTTGAAATACCTTTGGATAAAATCGGCGCGCTCCCGGTCGACGTTATCGACAAGCTCTTCAGCCTCTTTCTCGCTCTTGCCGCGGGCTGTCAGTCGGCGCACTTTGTCTTCTCTCGGAGCATAGAGAAACACCCGCAAAGTGTCCGTTCGGCCCTTAAGAAATTGTTGTGAACCTCTTCCCACAATCACGCAATTTCCATGTTCGGCAGCGTGTTCTACCACTCGCTTGGTAGTTCTAAAAATAGTTTCGCTGTCAACCAGGTTAAGCTTGGGCGCATTGATACTGCCTTCATAACTGCCTCGCAGGAAAGATTTAAAAAGCCTGTAGTACAGCGGATCGTTTCGTTCCTCACGAGCCTCGACCACATGCTTGGGGCAATTTGCCAGCCTGGCAATCTCCTCGGTCAGCCGTTGATCCCACAGCTTCCAGCCGAGCCGGTTCGCCACAAGCTGAGCGATGTCGCCTCCGCCGCACCCATATTCGCGTTCAATGGCGATGATATTAATCATGAAAACCAACCTCCTTACCAGGGGCGGCCTTTTCTGAGCCGCATTGAATCCAACGGCACCGGGCATCCCGCCTTACGCATAATCCGGCCGGAGTCGATCCCGGAACCAGACTCAACTGAGCCTCGGACCTCTCAGCGACATTCATGCTGTACTCACTCGCGCCCACCGTGCCATTGCATTGCGATTACCCCGCCGCCACTTCGCCCCCTCCTCCCGGATCATTCTTTTTTAGGACAAATGACAACACGAACATGATCGCGGAAATCACCGCCAGAACCATGAACGTATCAACATATGCCAGGGTCGCCGACTGCGACTGGACCGCTCGGTAGAGGCTGGCATAGGCGCGGTGCCGCGCGTCTGGTGCGCTCATTCCCGAATGAATGTAAAGCCGGGTTGCCCCGTCGACCAGGTTCTGAAAGTTCTGAACGCCCGGCGCTGTGTGACCGACCAGAACCGACTGATGGTATTCGGAGCGACGGTCGATCAGCGTTGTCACCATGGAGGTCCCCACGCTGCTTCCAATGTTGCGCATGAAGTTGATCATGCCGGCGACCGAATTACTCTTCTCAGCAGGCATGCCGATGTATGCCGCCAAAGTGATCGGTACGAAAAGGAAACCGATACCCACAACCTGAGCGACGCGCAACCACGAAGCGGAAACGAAACTGATGCTCAGGTCAATGCGCTGGGTAGAGAAGTACATCGAAATTGCCAGTGCCAGCCAGCCAAAGGCAATAATGTAGCGCACCTGTACTTTGGTGGTGAGTTGGCCCACCACTGGCATGCAGAGCAGGGTGACGAGCCCTCCTCCAGAGAGGACCAGTCCCGCCAGTTCAGCCGTGTATCCCAGCAAGGTTTGGAGAAACAGCGGCATCATGACCAGGCTGCTGAACAACAGGATTCCGAAGGTAAACATCATCAGGTTCGAACTCAGGTAATTGAAACTTTTGAAAAGCCGGACCTCGATGATCGGATGTTTGTTGAACCACTCCCAGAACGCCAGCGAGACCAGGCACACTGCCGAGACGATCGCCAGAGTCAAGATGAAGCGCGAACCGAACCAATCGTCCTCCTGGCCTCTGTCCAGGACTACCTGCAGGGCCCCAACGCCAAGCGCTAATAGTGCGATCCCGATGTAGTCGAGTTTTACACCGGCATTTTTCAGGCGGGCCAGGTATGGAGGGTCTTCGATCAAGCGAAGCACCAGCCCCAACGTCAGCAGGCCGACCGGCAAGTTGATAAAGAAAATCCAGCGCCAGGTGTAATTGAAGGTGATCCACCCGCCCAGAATCGGGCCGACGGTCGGGGCGACCACCGCCGTAATCCCGTACAACGCGAAAGCCAAACCGCGCTTTTCGGGTGGGAAAGTGTCGGCCAGAATGGCCTGCGCCATCGGCTGGAGCCCTCCCCCGCCCGCGCCCTGCATCCCTCGGAACAGCAGTAGCAGCCCGAAGCTCGAAGCCGCCCCGCAAAGCACGGAACTCACTGTGAAAATAGCCAGGCATGCCATGAAAAATCGCTTCCGGCCAAGCCGGACCGCGAGCCAACCGCTGATCGGAAGAACAATCGCGTTCGAAACCAGATAAGAGGTAAGCACCCAGGTACTGTCGTCATTGCTGACGCCGAGACCACCGCCGATGTAAGGCAGAGCGACATTGGCGATGCTGGTGTCGAGGACTTCCATGAACGCCGCCAGCGCCACCACCACCCCAATCAGCCACGGATTAAACTTGGGCGTCCAGCGGGCCTGTTCCAGGGGAAGAGCCTGTGCAATACCGCTCATCGCAAATACACCGTCGGTTCCACGCTCATCCCCGGTCGAAGCTGCAGGTCGCGGTTTTCTGCCGGATCGAGGACGACCTTTACCGGAATCCGCTGCACGATTTTCACGTAGTTGCCGGTCGCATTTTCCGGGGGCAGAACGCTGAACAATGGTCCCGTCGCCCCGGCGACGCTGTCCAGGCGCCCTTTATAATCGCGGCCGCTGGAATCCACATGAATTTCCACGCGCTGTCCCGGTCGCATGTGTTTCATCTGGGTTTCCTTGAAGTTGGCGGTGATATAGACATCCCGCAGCGGCACAACCGTCAACATCTGTTGCCCTGGCTGCACGTTCAAGCCCGCGACCACAGTCTTGGTAACTTCTCCACTCTCTGGAGCAATGATCTTCGTGTATTGCAGGTTCAACTCCGCCTGTTGCAGGAGTGCGCGTTTTTCCTGAACGTCTGCGATCGCGGCTTGCGCGCGTTCCCTGGTGGAAGATACTTGTTGTGGGCCCGTCTGAGCGTACTGGTGATTAGCTATCGCTTGGGTGAGGCGGCTCTGCGTTTGTTGCACAACTTGCTGGGCCGCAGATTCGTTCGCCTGCGCGGCCGCGACGTTGGCGGTGCTGGACCTCGCCGTCGCCAGCGCCTGATCGTAGATTTGCTGTGACACTTCCCGCTTATCGACCAGCTGCTTATATCTGCGCAGATCGTCCTGGGCTTTCACGTCGGTCGCCTCGACCGCCTCCACTTGCTGATGCGAGGCAGCCAATTGCTTTTCCGCGGCCGCGATGGCAGCCCGTGCATCCTCTATTCCCGACGAAGTAAACTGCAATTGACTGCTTGAATTCACCGACGTGATCGGTACTGTGATGTTGAGCGATCGCGCCGTAGCCTCGGAGTTCGCCAGATTCGATTGCGCTTGCGCCACGGCCACCTGGTAATCCGTGGGGTCGATTTCGACCAGTACGTCTCCTTTTTCCACCCACTGGTTATCGCCGACATTGACCTTGACGACGTAACCTGAGATGCGGGCGCTTACCGGGTAGAGATGGACATCAACCTGGGCGTCATCGGTCGATTCGTAGCTGCTTAAATAACGCCACAAGAGCAGGCCCGCGGCAATCGCCACAGCGACGGCGATGATAATAATGACGTTCCTGCGCCGCTTGCGCCGTGCGTCGGGTGAATACTTTTTCTCCGGCGTCGACCCAGAAGACGCGGAAGCTCCAGTTTCAGAGTGCGAAGGAGAAGCAGTTTCGTCTGCCATCTTATTTTCCTGGAAAATATTCCTTCACGCCTTGAGCGCCAGCACCCAGGGCGCGAATGAGTGAAATTTTCGCGAAATTATAGTTGTACAAACTTGAAATGAATTGCTCATGCGCGCTGGCAACCGCCTCTTGCGATTGCACGACCTCTACCGAGTCGGTGACCCCTGAACTGAAGCGGTCGCGGGATTGTGTGAGTGTCTGGTCGGCCAGGTCGATGTTGCTGCGCGCAACCTTGACCTGGTCCGCATAAGACTGCAGGTTCAACAGCGCGGTGCGTACATCTGCCTCGACCTGTGCTCGCAGGTTTTCCAGTCGCTCGCGGCTCTGTTCGAGTCGTGCGTCGGCCTGCTGAATGTCGCCATGCACGCTGTTGCCCGTAAAGAGCGGGACCGATAGCGTTCCGCGTACGTCGTATACGCGCCCGGAATCTGACGGATGAGTCCCGGCCGTTCCATAATCTGCACCGAAAGCTAGCGATGGAAAATAGCCGGCGACCGCTGCCTTGCGTGATAAGTCCGCTGCTCGAACTGCACTTTCGGCTGCACGATAATCGGATCGCGAAGCGTACGCCCGCGTTAATACTTCATCCACGGTCAGACCATCGAGCGGCTGGTACGGAGACTTGTCGGTGAGATCGAAATCCTGGCTCGTGGCCAGGCCGATTGCGCGTGCGATAGCGATCTTCTGAATGGCAAAGTCGTTCTTCGCCTGGATCAGCTGCTGTTGCCGGGTCTGCAGTTCGACCTTGGTGCGCAACGCGTCGATATCGGCGGCCGTGCCCGCATCGACCTGGTCCGTCGCTTGGTTAAAAAGCGCCTGCGCCGTCTCCACCTGCGCTTCATCCGTGGCAATGCGCGCTTCATCGGCAACCGCCAGGAAGTAAACATATCCAACCGTCAGAATAACTAGATCGCGCGCGTCCCTGAGTGTGTAGTCAACCGATTTCACATTTTCACCGGCGGCGCGAGCGTTATTAATGGATTTCCAGTCGAATAACGTTTGGCTCACTGCCGCGCGAGCGTCGAAGTAGGAAAACGGCCCGATCGACGTGGAGATGTGGAACACCGAAGCGACTCCGCTGAATCCAAGTTCGTCAAGGTTGAGCTTCGATACAGCTACGTAAGGCGCGGCCGTAACCTGCGGCAGCAGCGCACTCAGCTCTTGCCAGCGTTGCCCGCGGGCTGCGCGCGTGTCAGCCTGTGAAAGCAGTAATCCGAGATTATGTTTTAGCCCGAGGTCAATCGCATTTTCCAGCGACAATGGCATCCGTCCGGCGACGAGCTTGGTCGGCACGCTGCCTGAAAAAGTATTCGTTCCATTTCCAGCCGGAGGATTTTGACCTGGAGCGCTTGAAACAAAAGTTGCAGATGTTTGCGCATAGGAAACCGTCGCCCCCAGGATCAGCGCTGTTACGAAGAGAAGACGTATCGAGGCTCCCGAAGAGATCACAACACCTCCTTGCCTCCAGAGTGTGGCAAGCCGAAACACGATAACATAGGCCGACTATTCCCTCATGCCAGAGATCTCAAGCCGCCGGCGCTTCCTAAAACAGGCAGCTTTTGCAGGTGGCGGAGCGTTGCTCGGCTCCGTCAGCCTGAACCAGATCTCTCCCAAAATCTGGCACGAACCTTTTGTGTTTGCGCCCAACCACAGCTATTGGGCAAGAGCTCAGCCGCCGTCGAATCCACCGTTGACGCAGAACATTGCTATAGATGTCGCGGTACTGGGTGGCGGATTCACCGGACTTTCCGCGGCCTGCTACATCCGCAGCATCTCACCGCACAAGCGCGTCGTCGTTCTCGAAGCGAAGGGCTGTGGCAACGGAGCCTCAGGACGAAACGGCGCAATGGTATTGACCATGACCGAGGACCGGTATATGAACTTCAGCTCCGTACCGGAGATCGACAAGAAGATTTACGACCTGACTGCAGAGAACATCCGGACGCTGGCGAAGCTCAGCGCGTTGACCGGAATCGACTGCGAGTTAGAAAACAACGGGGCTCTTCAGGTGTTGAGTACGCCCGAGGACATTCGAGCCGCGAAGGCCTATGTGCGGCAGGCGCGATCTCTCGGCATGCCGGTCGAGTTCTGGGACAAGCAGCGACTGGTTGACGCCATCGGCACCGAAGTCTACGAGGCGGCCTTCTTCGACCCGAGCGGTGGGCAGGTCCATCCCATGAAACTGGTGCATGTGTTCAAGGCCGCCGCCGAGAACGCTGGCGTGGAGATTTACGAAAACACAACTGTAGCCAGTATCGAGGACGGTCAGGAGAACCTTCTTCGTACGACCGCTGGATATTCGATCAAGGCAAAGTCGTTAGTGTTGGCCACTAACGCCTTCACCTCGAAGCTGGGATACTTCCGAAATTCGATTGTGCCCGTCCACGAATACGTCGCAGTGACGCCGCCCCTCAGCAAGCAGCAACTGGCCGAGATCGGATGGCGCATGCGAGTCCCGTTCAATGACAGCCGCACCGAAGTCTTCTATCTCGGCTTGACCCAAGACAACCGCATCCACATTGGCGGAGGCAGTCCCGGCTACTTCTTCAACGGCGGGGACGGAAATCCCAGCGACGCCGCTTCTCATTTTGCTCAACTTCAGCGTGAGCTGGTGCGAATCTACCCAAAGCTGTCGGGTATCGAGTTCGAAGCAGGTTGGGATGGAGTAGTTGACTGGTCTCTCGATGAGTCGCCTTCAGTAGGTTGCATTGGAAGAAGTAAGAACATCTTTTATGGACTCGGCTACAGCGGACACGGCGTGAATCTGACCTCAGTCTTCGGGAGAATCATTGCCGATCTGGAAGCCGGCCACGAGGAGCCGTGGAAACAATTCCCCTTCCTCAACGCGAAGCTGGATTACGTTCCGAACGAACCTTTTCGGTGGCTTGGCGCAAAAACCGGGCTGGCGTGTTATCGCGTAACGGGGTCTTAGTTGATCATGCTGCGACTGGTTTTCGCGCAAACAGCTCGCACTGACCCCGAGTCGATCGAGATCAGTGCGGAAGAACGAACTTGCCCGGTAGAAGCTGCGTGTTCCAACCGCTAATTTATTGCTGCTCGAGGCTTCCGTAGGTCGGCGTATCCGTTCCCACAAATGCTTCGCCCGGCGACGCGAGGTAGAGTTCGTATTGCCGCATCCCCACCGGCGTGGTCAATTGCAGCGCAGTGAAACCGGCAGGGTCAGGAGTGTACAAAAGCTGTGGACTGACAACGATATTAGTTGCCGCAATCCCGGTTGCTCCAACATCGACCAGGCCCTGGAGGCTCCCATTCCCACTGAAGTTCAGCGACATGAGCGACTCCGTCTGCAGGGTCATATCAAACACGGACATGGTATAGGTGCCGGATAAGCTTGCCACGCTAAATGGCGTTCCTGTCTGCACGTCAGCTTCACCAACGGGTGCGGTCAAGCTGCTTGCATTCGTGCTGTTGCATTGCAGGATAAAAACTTGGGAAGGGGAAACAACGTAAAACACGTAGATGCGGTCATCGGTTGTGGTTTGCCCGGACGTTATGCCTTGAGTGATGATCATGCCCCGGCCGTTCACGGTGTTGTTGCTGACGTTATAACCCCCGGTTACGCTCTCGCCGTCCCGAAGCCCGCTCAGATTCCCATTGCCGTCGAGATTAAATCTTCCAATCTGTTCAAAATTGAAATAATTCAGATTCCCGCTGTTTAACTGAACTGGCTGATCCACCAGGAAAGCATAAGAGCCTGAGAGCGATGACGCATCGTAAGTCTGCGCCGTTTGCAACTCCGCCAGGCCAAGGACTGCATTCGCAGGCGCGGCGTCCGTTTCGATAAGATTTGCCTTCGTGGAATCGATCACGTAGATGACATAGTTAGATGTGCCGGAAGCGCTGCTCAATTGCAATGTTCCCCTGCCATTCGAGCTAACGGTGTAGGTCGATACGGTTAGAGGAACCTGGAGCGAAAACGTGCCGAAATCATTGATGTCCTCGATGCCCTGCATCACCGAGCCCGTGCCGTTCGCAGCGAACATTCCTACCATGCTGAAAGGTTGTGGCAACTTCGACGAATTGTTGCCCGAGTCGACCCCAGTCGCACGGAAAACGTACATCCCGTCCATCGCCGCAGCATTGGAGGCAGCCGGATTCTGTAGCTCCAGACTCCCTTTCGCGCTTCCAAGACCGTCGAACTCGATGAGGCTGCCTTTGTTGCCGCCGGAATTCAGCGCGAAGCGCAAGGTGATCCCCGATGGGTGGCAGGCATTCGGGCTGATAACCAGAAGGCCGCGTCCGTCGGGATAAATTACAGAAGTGCCGCTCACAGCTACATTCTGCTGCACTCCCGCCGGACTATTCGAATCTTCCACTCCCGAAATGTTTCCTTGCGCATCGGCGGAGATGCTGCCCGCAAAGAAGGCTGCGCCCTTGTTGCTGCCCGCCGTCAGGCTGAAAGCATATGGCCCGGTGAAAGCTGCGTAAACGCTGTTGACCACATCCAGGGCGGTCGAAGCGGTAATGCCCGTCGAACTTGCGTTGATAGTCACTAAGCCGGCGGAAACGCCTGTAACAACCCCTCCGGCGGCAGCGGACGCATTGCCGGCATTCGAGGTGTTCCACTGCGCGGCGTTAGTTATGTCCTGCGTGCTGCCATCGTTGTAGTTGCCGAGCGCATGGAATTGCTGTCGCCCGCCCACAACCACAGCAGGGCCAGACGGGGTCAGCACGATAGATTGAAGAACTGCAACAACCGAAAGCTGAATGCTGGTGGAAAGCGAGTTGAGGCTGGCGGTTACTGTGACCGTTCCCCCCTTGAGTCCGGCAACAAGGCCGGCATTATTGACAGAAGCCAAATTGGTCGCCGACGAGATCCAGCTGATTCCGCTGACTGGCCGAGGCGGTTTTCCGTCCTGATAGGTGCCCATCACAGTCAGCTGGAGTGAACCTCCAACATTGACCGCGTTAGCACCGGTACTAATCGAGAGTGAGACCAGATTGTCGGTGACACTCACATTTGCGGAGCCTGTCATCTCATCGTAACTGGCCTGGACATTCACGCTTCCGGCTGCAATCGGGGTCAGCAACCCAGCGCCGCTGATGCTTGCGACGCTCGTCGCGCTGGAAGTCCATGCCGCGCTGCTGGTAACGTCGCTCGAAGTGCCATCGTTGTAATGCGCGAAGGCGCTGAGTTGCAGCGTCGAACCGGCGCTTGTGCTGTAGACATTCCCTGCGGGTACAACCGAAACGGATACTAAGGTATGGGTTACGCTGAAGCTCATCGAGCCGGTTGTGGCATCGAGCGCGGCTGCGATCTTGACTTGCCCAGCCGTGGCTGCAGTCACCAGTCCGGATTTGCTGACGCCGGCAATACTCGGAGACGAAGAACTCCACGTCGCGCTCGCGGTTACATTCTTTGTGCTGCCGTCACTGTATTTTGCGGTAGCCGTCAGTTGCTCGCTCTGGCCGACCGTGATTGACGCGCTCGCGGAAGTGACAACAATCGAAGTCAACGAGGGCGCAGAACTCGGCGGCGTAGTCGGAGTGAACCCAACGCTTCCACAACCTGCAAGTAAGAATAGGCTCGTCAACAAGAGATACAGCGAGATTCGCATACGCATAGTGAAAACGGCTCCTGAACTCGATTGTCGGGGAGGTATTTCTCTCCACTTCCGTGGGAGTCTTTCTATTTCGCTCGTGGGACTCAATAGGGGAGATCTGTGAAACCGAACGCAACGTGGCACTGCTGAGCTGCCTTTGAAACTTCAGTATCGGGGTGCCTCAACCCTTTCCCCAATCTTTCTCGCGCGGATCACGAGGCTAACGGTCAGCCGAAGATTGTTTTCGGGAAGTGCCGCGCCGATGGGGCCGGAAAACAACGTCCGCAAGTAATCTGCGTTGACTCGGATGCCGAATTGCCGCGAGACCGGTTGCTCGAATCCTCCACCGAATGCGAGAGATGGACGCAGCAACCATCCATGATAGGAACCGCCTTCGGCTGGGATCGCTGCGTCGATTAACGCCGAGCCGCCAAGTGCCCGGACGAAGAATCGAGTTTTCCTGTGCTCAAACGGATAGAACTCTGGACCGCATTGCGTATTCAGCACATAGGCTTGGTGGCCTGTCCCAGGAACGTCGGGACTGCCGAAAACATTTGCGTCCAGGGTCGCCCCCCAGTGCTTGTTCCAGCCGATGGACCCGCTGGCGTCGAGGCCGTTGAGGTGCGATTGTCCGGCCCCGGGAAATGGCATTGCGAGATAGCTGTAGCCGGTGCTGAAATCGTAAGTCGGACCGGTCATTGGAGGCGGCGGTGTCGTCGAGAGCAGACTCTGCGCCAGGGCAGACCCGATCAGCAGCATCATCACAAACCATGCCTTGCCCGTGATTACCAGCGTGTTCCTCATTTCCTTCCTTCTAGTCGGCAGCATTAGGGAGCAGATAGCCCAATGGCTCAAAACGCATTCGCGCTCCCTTTGTAGGAGAGATATGCGCATGCGAGATTCCACTATCCAATGCGAAAGCCCGGCTGTGAAATATCCCCGGAATGTCTCTCCCGAACCTGCGAATGCCAGATAGCTCAGGCATTTAGCGCATTGTTCGCCCGGCCGCGGAACAAAGACTTTGAAAGTCTGCTTGGCACGTTGGTAACCCTTCCCAGGTAACGAAACCGAAGAGCTAGTGAAACTCTGTTCACAGGGAAGGAGTTTATTTCTCTTCAGAAGCGCCAAATTCCCGTTCGGCATATCAGATGAGGCACAGAGGCTCGGGGGCTGGCCCGGCTTTGCTTTTTGCGTGCGCCACCACAAATGGGGCTGCCCCAGCTTTCGTGGTTTTCGAAAGCTGGGCACCACACTTGGCGCTGGAGCAGTTACCGGTTCTATCTTCTCGGGGGGCTGGGGGGCTGGCCCGGCTTTGCTTTTTGGGTGCGCCACCACAAATGAGGCTGCCCCAGCTTTCGTGGTTTTCGAAAGCTGGGCACCACACAGCCTAATGGCGGGTTTGTCCAGCCGTCACATACACGGCCATAGACTCTGTGCTAACTGTTCTTCGTGCCCAATAAACTTCGCCGCTACTACGGTGCGGGATATTTCCATTTCATTACGACCAGTTGTTATCGGCGGCTCCCTTTGCTCGCGCGGGCACAGAATCGCGATCTGCTGCTTCGTATCCTGGAGAGGGTACGGCGGCGATACCACTTCGTGGTAGTGGGTTACGTGGTCATGCCCGAGCACATCCATTTATTGCTCGGCGAGCCCGAGCGCGGCAATCCGTCCAAAGTCGTGCAAGCCATCAAGCAGGGCTTCGCTCGCCGGCTTCTGCACAAACTGCGCGGGGTGGCTGACGCGCGTCAAAGTAGTCTGTGGCAGACAGCCCTCGACGGTGGCCACATCTGGCAGGCGCGATTTTATGATTTCGTTGTGTTCACGGAAGAGAAGAAAGTGGAGAAGCTGCACTACATGCACGCCAACCCGGTAAAGCGAGGACTGGTGATGGAGCCGCAACAGTGGGAGTGGAGCAGTTTCCGGCATTATGCTCTCGCCGAGCCCGGGATTGTTCTCATAGAGGACAAACAGAAAGCGGAGATGAAGGTTCGACAGATAGCCTGACGCACTGCGTTGAGGCCGGTGGTGCCCAGCTTTCG